>CAYSFW010000033.1:0-8255 GCA_964430355.1 uncultured Thiotrichales bacterium | reverse complement strand
GGCGACAAGATCAATGCCATGCTGCAACTTGAACGCGACAAGCAGCTGAGCGAAATCCGTGCATTCCTCGACCAGGTGTATAACAATCGCGGCGAGAAGGCGGTTGATCTTGACAGTCTCACCCACGATGAGCTGATCGTTCTGGCCAAAAACCTGGGCAAAGGCGTACCCATGGCGACGCCGGTGTTCGAGGGGGCGAATGAAGGTGAAATCAAGCGCATGTTGGAGCTGGCAGGGCGCCCACAAAGCGGCCAGATGCAGCTTTATGATGGCCGCACCGGCATGCCGTTTGAGCGCACCACCACGGTGGGTTACATGTACATGCTCAAACTCAACCACTTGGTGGATGACAAGATGCACGCCCGTTCGACCGGTCCTTACAGCCTGGTCACGCAACAGCCGCTGGGTGGTAAGGCGCAGTTTGGTGGTCAGCGTTTCGGTGAGATGGAGGTCTGGGCGCTGGAAGCCTATGGCGCGGCCTATACCCTGCAGGAAATGCTCACCGTCAAGTCAGACGACGTGAATGGCCGCAACAAGATGTACAAGAACATTGTGGACGGCAATCACCACATGGAAGCGAGCATGCCCGAGTCGTTCAACGTCTTGCTGCGTGAAATCCGCTCTTTGGGTCTGAATATTGAACTGGAACAGGAACACGATCTTTAATCGACCGCTGGGTCGTTCACTGCACAGGGGGTGACCCTGTGCGGTAAGCATCGAGTGACAACGCGCTGAGAAACGTTATGAAAGAATTGCTGAGTTTGATGAAGCCGCAAACCGCGGAAGATGATTTTGACTTTATCAAGGTCTCCTTGCCCTCGCCGGACATGATCCGCACCTGGTCGGATGGTGAGGTCAAAAAGCCGGAAACCATCAACTACCGCACCTTCAAGCCGGAGCGTGACGGCCTGTTCTGCGCCAAGATCTTCGGGCCGGTCAAGGACTATGAATGCCTGTGTGGCAAGTACAAGCGGCTCAAGCACCGGGGTGTGGTCTGCGAGAAGTGCGGGGTAGAGGTCACTCAAGCCAAGGTCCGTCGCGATCGCATGGGGCATATCGAATTGGCGAGCCCGGTGGCGCACATCTGGTTCCTCAAGTCGCTGCCGTCGCGTATCGGCTTGATGCTCGACATGACGCTGCGCGACATCGAGCGCGTGCTGTATTTCGAAGCGTTCCTGGTCATCGATCCGGGGTTCACCAACCTCGAGCGGGGGCAGCTGCTCAACGACGAGGCCTATCTCGAAGCGATTGAAGAGCACGGCGATGAGTTCGAGGCGAAGATGGGCGCCGAGGCCATCCTCGACATGCTGCGTACCATGGAGCTGCCAAGCGAGGCCGAGAAGCTGCGCCAGGAGCTGAGCGAGACGCGATCGGAGACGAAGATCAAGCGCATCGCCAAGCGCCTCAAGCTGATCGAATCGTTCATCGAGTCGGGCAACAAGCCCGAGTGGATGATCCTCACCGTGCTGCCAGTGCTGCCGCCGGATCTGCGCCCGCTGGTGCCGCTCGATGGCGGTCGTTTCGCAACGTCGGACCTCAACGACCTGTACCGGCGCGTCATCAACCGCAACAACCGTCTCAAGCGCCTGCTGGAGCTGAACGCGCCCGACATCATCGTGCGCAACGAAAAGCGCATGCTTCAGGAGTCGGTCGATGCACTGCTCGACAACGGCCGTCGCGGCCGGGCGATCACGGGCACCAACAAGCGTCCGCTGAAATCGCTCGCGGACATGATCAAAGGCAAGCAGGGGCGCTTCCGCCAAAACCTGCTCGGCAAGCGGGTCGATTACTCCGGTCGTTCGGTGATCGTGGTCGGGCCCACGCTCAAGCTGCACCAGTGCGGTTTGCCGAAAAAGATGGCCCTGGAGCTGTTCAAGCCGTACATCTTCGGCAAGCTGATCCGCCTGGGGCATGCGCCGACGATCAAGGCCGCGAAAAAGATGGTCGAGCGCGAGGTGGCGGAAGTTTGGGACATCCTCGAAGACGTCATCCGCGAACACCCGGTGCTGCTCAACCGCGCGCCGACGTTGCACCGGCTAGGGATCCAGGGCTTTGAGCCGACGCTGGTCGAGGGCAAGGCGATCCGTCTGCACCCGTTGGTGTGCTCGGCGTTCAACGCAGACTTCGACGGGGACCAGATGGCGGTGCACGTTCCGCTGTCGATCGAGGCCCAGCTCGAGGCGCGTGCACTGATGATGGCGTCGAACAACGTTCTCTCACCCGCGCACGGTGAGCCAGTGATTGTGCCTTCGCAGGACATCGTGCTGGGGCTTTACTACGTCACCCGTCAGCGCATCGGCGCGCGGGGCGAGGGCATGGTGTTTGCGGACATCGATGAGGCGCACCGGGCCTACGAGAGCGGGCATGTCGATCTGCACGCCAAGGTCAAGGTGCGGCTTACCGAAACACGGGTCCATGAAGACGGCACCAAGGAGCGCGTCACCGCGGTGCGCGAGACGAGCGTAGGGCGGGCGCTGCTCTCACGCATCCTGCCGGAAGGGTTGCCATTCGAACTGATCGACCGGGTCATGACCAAAAAGGCAATCTCCAATCTGATCAATGCCTGTTACCGGCAGGTCGGTCTGAAGGAGACTGTAATCTTTGCCGACCAGCTCATGTACGTCGGCTTCCACTATGCCACGCGGGCAGGCGTGTCCTTCGGGTTGGAGGATATGGTCGTTCCGGAGGCCAAACAGCAGATCGTCAGTGAGGCCGAACAGCAGGTCAAACAGATCCAGGCACAGTTCTCCTCGGGTCTGGTCACCGATGGCGAGCGCTACAACCGCGTCGTCGATATTTGGTCGCACGCTAACGACCAGATTGCCAAGGCCATGATGGAAAAGCTGGGCAGCGAAGAGGTGCTCGACCGCGAGGGCAACAGGCACAAGCAGCCGTCGTTCAACTCGATCTTCATGATGGCCGACTCGGGGGCGCGGGGTTCCGCAGCGCAGATCCGCCAGCTCGCCGGGATGCGTGGCCTCATGGCCAAGCCGGATGGATCCATCATCGAGACGCCGATCACCGCGAACTTCCGCGAGGGATTGAACGTACTGCAGTACTTCATATCGACGCACGGTGCGCGCAAAGGTCTGGCCGACACCGCACTCAAGACGGCGAACTCGGGTTACCTGACGCGGCGTCTGGTCGACGTCGCGCAGGATCTGGTCGTGACCGAGGCGGATTGCGGCACGAGCGACGGGATCACCCTGAGTGCCGTCATCGAAGGCGGGGAGGTCGTCGTGACGTTGGCCGACCGGATCCTCGGGCGTACGGTTGCGGAAGATCTCTTCAAGCCGGGTTCGAATGACGTGATGGTCGCCGCCGGCACGCTGCTCGACGAGGGCCTGGTGCAACAGATCGTCGATGCGGGTATCGACGAGATCAAGGTGCGCTCGGCGATTACCTGCCATACGCGCTACGGTGTGTGCGCGAAGTGCTACGGGCGCGATCTGGCACGGGGCACGCTGGTCAACGAAGGCGAGTCGGTGGGCGTGATCGCCGCGCAGTCCATCGGTGAGCCCGGCACGCAGCTCACGATGCGGACATTCCACATCGGGGGTGCGGCGAGTCAGGCAGCGGTCATCAGCAACATCACCGTCAAATCGAAAGGTGTGCTGCGCCTGAGCAACATCAAGACGGTGGTGAATTCCAACAACCACCTGGTGGCCGTCTCGCGCTCGGGCGAAATCGGCGTACTGGATGAGTTCGGACGCGAGCGAGAGCGCTACAAGGTGCCGTACGGCGCGATCATCTCGGTGAAGGATGGCGAGCCCGTGGAGGCGGGCCGTCAGGTGGCGAGCTGGGATCCGCACACGCACCCGATCGTCACGGAGGTAGCGGGCCGCATCAAGTTCTACGACTTCCTTGACGGCCTGACCGTGAGAAAGCACGTGGACGAGATCACGGGCCTGAGCTCGACGGTCGTGATCGATGCCAAGGCGCGGGGCTCCTCGGGCAAGGACCTGCGGCCCATGATCAAGCTGGTCGACGAGCGCGGCGAGGATCTCTGTCTTGCGGGCACCGACATGCCGGCGAACTACGCTCTCCAGGGTGGGGCTATCGTCAACCTCGAGGATGGCGCTTGGGTGAATGTCGGCGACGTCATCGCCAGGATCCCCAAGGAGTCGGCGAAGACGCGTGACATCACCGGTGGTTTGCCCCGCGTTGCGGACCTGTTCGAGGCACGCCGGCCGAAGGAGCCGGCCATCATGGCCGAGCGCTCGGGCACGATTTCGTTCGGGCGTGAGACCAAGGGTAAGCAGCGCTTGATCATCACCGACGAGAACAACGAGCACCATGAGGAGCTCATCCCGAAATGGCGGCACGTCAACGTCTTCGAGGGCGAGCACGTCGAGAAGGGCGAGGTGCTGGTCGATGGCGAGCAGGATCCGCATGACATCCTGCGTCTGCTCGGGGTAGAGGCGCTCGCCGAGTACCTCGTCAAGGAAATCCAGGACGTCTATCGCCTGCAGGGCGTGAAGATCAACGACAAGCACATCGAGGTGATCATTCGGCAGATGTTGCGCAAGGTCGAGATCACCGATCCCGGCGAGACGCGTTTCCTCCGCGGGGAGCAGGTCGATCGCTCGCGTGTCATGGAAGAGAACGATCGATGCATCGATGCGAGCAAGTTGCCGGCGAAGTTCAACAACTTGCTGCTCGGCATCACGAAGGCCTCGCTCGTCACGGAGTCGTTCATCTCTGCAGCGTCGTTCCAGGAGACCACCCGGGTGTTGACTGAGGCCGCGGTCCGCGGCGCGCGCGATGACCTGCGGGGGTTGAAGGAGAACGTTATCGTCGGACGACTGATTCCGGCAGGCACCGGGCTTGCCTATCATCGCGAGCAGCGGCGCAAGCGTGGCGCCGACCCGCGGGGTGAGAGCCGAACGTTCCGGACGTATTTCGTCTCGGAGATGGCCGAATCCTCCATCGGTGGTGGAGATGATGCCGAGGAGTAATAGATCAGCAACGGGCTGGCTACCGTCGCGGCGCGGTAGCAGCTTGCTTGACACGACTGGAGTGGGTCTCTACAATCCGCGGCCTTTCGCTGACCGGGTTGTGACCTGCGTCCGCATTCTTTGATCAGGGCAGGAGAAGTTTTGCATGGCGACGGTTAATCAGCTCGTGCGCAAGCCACGCGTACAGAAGCGCTCAAAAACCAACGTGCCGGCGCTCGAGGGTTGTCCGCAGCGTCGAGGGGTTTGCACGCGTGTGTATACCACGACGCCCAAGAAGCCCAACTCTGCGTTGCGTAAGGTGGCGCGTGTGCGGCTGACAAACGGCTTCGAGGTCACGAGCTACATCGGTGGTGAAGGCCACAACCTGCAAGAGCACTCAGTCGTCCTGATTCGCGGCGGCAGGGTAAAGGATCTGCCCGGTGTGCGTTATCACACCGTCCGCGGTAGCCTGGACACGCAAGGCGTGCAGAAGCGCCGTCAGGCGCGTTCCAAGTACGGTGCGAAGCGCCCCAAGAAATAATTGGATTTCAATCATGTCGAGAAGAACTGAAGCGCCCAAGCGTGAGATCCTCCCGGACCCTAAGTACAAGAGTCTGGATGTCGCGAAATTCATCAACATCGTCATGAAGTCCGGAAAGAAGTCGGCGGCCGAGAAGATTCTCTATGGTGCGCTGGCCACGATCGAGCAGCGTCAGAAAACCAGTGACGGCTTGGTCGTGCTAGAAAAGGCGCTGGACAATGTTGGTCCAATGGTCGAGGTGAAATCTCGCCGTGTGGGTGGTGCCACCTACCAAGTCCCGATCGAGGTGCGTTCATCGCGCAAACGCACGCTGGCGATGCGCTGGCTTTCAGATGCGGCGCGCAAGCGTGGCGAGAAGTCCATGGCTCAAAAGCTGGCCGGCGAGCTCATGGATGCTGCTGAAAACCGCGGCGCCGCAGTCAAGAAGCGTGAAGATACGCACCGCATGGCCGAGGCCAACAAGGCCTTCGCGCATTATCGCTGGTAATACCGACGTCAAAGGAACCCACTCGTGGCCCGTAAAACTCCTATCGACCGCTATCGCAACATCGGCATCATGGCTCACATTGATGCTGGTAAGACGACGACGACCGAGCGCGTCCTGTTCTATACCGGTGTGTCACACAAGATCGGCGAGGTGCATGAAGGTACCGCGACGATGGACTGGATGGAGCAGGAACAGGAGCGTGGCATCACCATCACCTCCGCTGCGACCACGTGCTTCTGGAAGGGCATGGCGCAGCAGTTTCCCGAGCATCGGATCAACATCATCGATACGCCGGGCCACGTTGACTTTACGATCGAGGTCGAGCGTTCGCTGCGCGTACTGGACGGCGCGTGCGCGTTGTTCTGCGCGGTGGGTGGCGTTGAGCCCCAGTCCGAGACGGTCTGGCGTCAGGCGAACAAGTACGGTGTGCCGCGGCTGGCGTTTGTCAACAAGATGGACCGTGCGGGTGCGAACTTCCTGCGTGTCGTTGGCCAGATCAAGACCCGCTTGGGCGCCAACCCGGTCCCGCTGCAGTTGCCCGTTGGTGCGGAAGACAAGTTCCAGGGCGTCGTCGATCTCATCAAGATGAAGGCCATCATTTGGAACGAGGAGGACAAGGGTACAACGTTCCGCTACGGCGACATTCCCGCCGACATTCAGGCCGAATGTGAGAAGTACCACGAGCAGCTCGTTGAGGCCGCGGCCGAGGCAGATGAAGAGCTGATGGAAAAGTACCTCGGTGAGGGTGCGTTGACCGAAGCCGAGATCCTGACCGGCTTGCGCAAGCGGACGCTGGCGAACGAGATCGTTCCCGTCTTGTGCGGCTCCGCCTTCAAGAATAAGGGTGTCCAGGCGATGCTGGACGCCGTTATTTATTTTCTTCCTGCGCCCGGTGACGTCGCGGCGATCAAAGGGGTGCTTGATGACGCTGCGGAGACCGTGGCTGAGCGCCCTGCCTCCGACGATGCGCCGTTTGCGGCGCTGGCGTTCAAGATCGCGACGGATCCTTTCGTCGGCACGCTCACCTACTTCCGCGTCTACTCAGGCGTTCTGAACTCTGGCGATACGGTGTACAACCCGGTCAAGGATCGCAAGGAGCGTATCGGTCGTTTGCTGCAGATGCACGCGAACACACGAGAGGAGATCAAGGAGGTTCGCGCGGGTGACATTGCGGCGGCTGTAGGCCTCAAGGATGTCACTACGGGCGACACGCTGTGCGACGTTAACAGCATCATTACGCTTGAGCGCATGGAGTTCCCTGAGCCTGTCATCTCGGTCGCAGTGGAGCCGAAGACGAAGGGCGATCAGGAGAAGATGGGTATTGCGCTGTCGAAGCTCGCGCAGGAGGACCCGTCATTCCGCGTTCACACCGACCAGGAATCCGGTCAGACGATCATTTCGGGCATGGGCGAGTTGCACCTCGAGATCATCGTTGATCGTATGCGGCGCGAATTCAAAGTGGAGGCCAATGTGGGGGCGCCCCAGGTCGCATACCGCGAAACGATCCGCAACTCGGTCGAGGTTGAAGGTAAATTCGTACGCCAGTCTGGCGGTCGGGGTCAATACGGTCATGTTTGGCTACGTCTCGAGCCTCAAGAGCCCGGTGCCGGCTATGCGTTCGTCAATGCCATCGTAGGTGGCGTTGTTCCTAAGGAATACATTCCGGCGGTTGATAAGGGAATTCAGGAGCAAATGGCGTCTGGCGTGCTGGCTGGCTATCCGGTGGTGGACGTGAAGGCGACCATTTTCGATGGGTCGTATCACGAGGTCGACTCGTCTGAAATGGCGTTCAAGATCGCTGGCTCGATGGCATTCAAGGAGGGCTGTGCCAAGGCGAAACCCGTGCTGCTCGAGCCCATGATGAAGGTTGAGGTCGTAACGCCCGAGGACTACATGGGTGATGTCATGGGCGACCTGAACCGGCGTCGCGGTCTGGTGCAGGGAATGGAGGATGCCCCGGCCGGCAAGATCATTCGCGCGGAGGTGCCTCTGGCTGAGATGTTCGGCTACGCAACCGATCTGCGCTCCGCGACGCAAGGGCGTGCGACGTACTCGATGGAGTTCGCACGCTACCTCGAAGCGCCCAGCAATGTCGCCGAGAAAGTTATCAAAAAGGCTTCGTGAAATTTTTAATGAGGTTTAACGGCCGTGGCTAAAGGAAAATTCGAGCGCAAGAAACCGCACGTCAACGTGGGCACGATTGGTCACGTGGACCATGGCAAGACGACGCTGACGGCGGCGATCACCACGATTCTGTCGAAGAAGTACGGTGGTGAGGCGAAGAAATACG
>CAYSFW010000032.1:0-81794 GCA_964430355.1 uncultured Thiotrichales bacterium | reverse complement strand
GTAACTGCTCCTGGCGGATCGGGGTGATGCGCACCGGCTCACGGGTGAGGCCCCCGGCCTCCGCGGCGGCGAAGAACGCGAGCGCCTGCGCCGCGTAGTCGAGGATCAGGTTCTTGAAGTTCTGGTCGTGGCTCATGGGGGAGGCGTCACGTGCAAACCCCGCGACTCTAGCGGAATCCGGGAACTCGTAGAAAGCGGCCGGTCTTAACGCTGCCGCGATTATGTGGGTCTGCGACTTCGCGCAAGCCCGTGAAGTGCCAGTCTCGCTACACTCAGTCGTGTCGCCTCACTCATCAATTCGATAAAGGAACGATCGCATGGACGCAGATCTCGGACATTTTCTGACCAACGCGTTTGGGGAGCGCTACCTCTACGCGGTCAACCGTAATGTGTTCAACGCGGTGGGCTCGGGGGTGGTTTTCCAGCGCCATTTTGGCGATGCGTTGAAGTCTGAGAATACGTTCTACATTGTCGTCGGCACGGATTCGGGGCTGTTGCCAAGGCATGTCGCCGCGTCTGGGGTGCCGCGGGGCAGTCGGTTTCTGTTCATCGAGTTGCCGGAGGTCTTGGCGCTGCTTGGGAATGAAGCGGACACGGAGTCCGATTCGATCCGGCTTGCGCTGCCTGACGATTGGGGCAAGGCTGCTGTCGATCTCGACATCAGCACTTATATTTATCTGGGGCGGGTGAGGTTGATCGCCTCCATCGGGGCAACCGATGCGCATCTCGAGGCGTATCGCGAGCTGCAGAATCGGCTGGATGGCGAGCTGCTGACGTTGACCTGGCAGGTCTCCACATCCATCGGCAGCCGTCAGTTCATCGAGCCGCAGATCCGCAACGTCGCTGAGAACCACACGCCGGCGATGGTGTTGAAAGACGCCTTCAAGGGGCGGACGGGCGTGCTGCTGGCGGGCGGACCTTCGCTCGACGAGGTGCTGCCATGGGTGCAGATGAACCGGGATCGACTGGTGGTGCTTGCCGTCTCTCGTATTGCCAGACGCCTACTCGCGGTGGGCCTCACGCCGGACATCGTGGTGAGCGTCGATCCTCACCAGGTGGGGTTCGATGTGTCGAAGGACATGCTCCGGTTGCCCGAGTCGGTCGTGCTGGCCGCTGCCTACCACTTGGCACCGGGGTTGATGGCGCAGTGGCGCGGGCCGATCGTCTTCTTTGGGGACCGCCTGCCCTGGGAGAGCCCCTTGAACATCCCCAATATCCACGGCGCGGGGCCGACGGTGAGCAACTCGGCGATCGAGCTGGCGGTGCATCTCGGACTGGAGCGGCTCATCCTGGCAGGGATGGATCTCTGCCACAGCCGTGAGGGCCATAGCCATGCGCAGGGTTCCAACGAGTATCAGGCAGGGGCGCGTCTGGACGACACGGGGATCACGGTGGAGACCTACGGCGGTTGGCGTGCGGCCACCACGCCCGATTTCCACACCGCCATGACCAATCTTGCGCATCAGGCGCAGCACGCGAAGGCGAAGGGCACCACGCTGATCAATCCCGCGCTGGGGGCGGCGAAGGTAGATTCCGTCGAACACCGCGCCTTGGACGATATCGAGCTGGTTGATGCGCCAGACCCCGCCGAGCAGGTTTTGCGCGCGTTGCTTTCCGAGACACGCAAAGACCGCCAGCGCGACCTCGGCGCGGTGGCCGATGCGTTGCGGGCTACCCGCTCGCAGCTGCGCGAGATCATCAAGCTGAGCGAGGAGGCGTTGCGCTGCAACGACGGCCTGTTCGGCCGCAACGGCATGAAGGCGGACTTCAAGCACAAGAAGCGCATGGACAAGATCGAGCGCAGGCTCGATCGCCAGTTCAAGAAGCTCGTGCCCTTGGTCAAGAACTTCGGGATGGCCCGGTTCATCGGCCTGAGCAGCCCGGTGGCGGTGGAAGATTGGACCGATGAGGAAATGGAGCGCTACGGGCGCCGCTATTACGAGGCCTACCGCGACAGCGCGAGCGACCTGCTGCAGGCCATCGAAGATGCCCTGCGGCGTACCGAATCACGCCTCGCGGAGGAAGCCCCGGCGCCCGACCTCAGGGCGCTGGCAATGCAGTGGCGGGCCGACCAGCAACCCGGCCGCGTGCGCGTGTGGCTCACACATCGCCCCGAGGCCGCTGGCCGACTGGACCAGGCGGACCGAGGCCTTGTCGCAGAACTGGAACGCGAGTTTGACGCCGTGCTCGATGCCGAGGACAGTGCCCACAAGCGCCGCACAGAGCAGCAGCGGGAACAGGAGTTCCGCCGCGTGCCGCTGCGTATGAAGCAGTTGTTCGAGTCGGGCAAGCGCGAGGACCTCGCCGCGCTGGTCGCTCAGATCGAACTTCTCGAGCGCAAGCACGCAGAGGTTGCTGCGGCGTATGGCGCCGGCCTGCTCGCGGAACTGGACCGGCGGCATGAGGACGCGCTCGCGCACTATCAACTGCTGATCGATCGACACATGATGGTCGATGAGGCGCTGACCCGCGTGCTGAACATCACGCTCGAAGCCGAGGCCTACGAGAGTGCGGCCCTGGTGCTAGAGAGCCTGGCCAACTTGTCGCCGAGTTTCATGCCGCGGTATGCCCACCTGCTCAAGCTGCTGGGCCGGGTGGGGGAGGCGATCGATGTCTACACCGCCTACCTCAGCCAGGCACCCGACGATACCGAAGCCATGTTGCGGCTCGGCCAACTCTACCGCGAATGCGGCGTCGAGGACGCTGCGTGCATGGCGTTCCGGCAGGTGCTCGAGCGCGAGCCGGACAACCATGCGGCGAAGACACTGCTCGAGCACTCGCCGCTTGCGGCCGTGGCGTGATCTGCTGAGCGGCGGTGCAACCTGTTTGTGCCGTTTCACGGCGTCTGCACTACGGAACATCGCCAAGCGAGATTCGCTAACTCGCGCGTCCCGGCGCGGCAGCCTTCTTTCCCAGCGAGGCTGCCCCTGGAGTCTCAAATCAAGACTTGCTGGCGCGTGCCGCATTTGCCAAATGCTATACTGTGGATAATCTGATTTTACGTATTGTCAACTGTGTACCCGACTACCGTCACTGCGACCGAACTGGCGAGAAATCTGCGCGAAATCCTGAACGCGGTGGAGTTTGGAAGCGCCACCGTTGCCGTGGTGCGCAACAAACGCGTCATCGCAACCATCTCACCTCGCCCACCGCTGATGACCGCGGAGAAGGCGCTGGCGGGTGTATGGGGACTTGTCGGCGAAGACGCCGGCAAGGATTGGGGCAAGGATGCGCGGTCAGGGGAATCGTTAGACGTAGGCCTGCGTGATTCATGGGCTTCCTGATCGACACCTCGGTCTGGATCGACGTGGAGCGGGGCCGAATGAGCGTGCAAGCGGTGGTTGCCATTACGGGTGACGCTCCGGTCTATGTCTCGCCGGTGACGATCGCCGAGATGAAGTATGGTGCGGAGATCGCGGCTGATCCCGATGTTCGTGCGCGGCGGCTGGCGGGTGTGCGCAAAATCGAGGAGCGCCCCGTGCTCCCCATCGACTGAGGTACCGGCGAAGTGTTCGGCGACCTGGGCGCGGTGCTTGCGAAAAGCGGTCGCGGCAAGGATTTCCGCGTCCAGAATTTGTGGATTGCGAGTCAGGCCGTGCAGCATGGGTTAACGGTGCTAACTCACAATCGCAAGGACTTCGAGGATATTCCGGGACTTCGGTTGGCCGTAATTGAGGCGTGAGCCTGCTTTCGGACCATTCGTGACGGCCCGCAACGTTGTGGGTCCTGGGATCGGGTACATTCAGGACTCGTTAACCGTGCCAGATAGGGAATGTCGATACGCATGGACAAGCGTGTGCTGGTCACGGGCGCCGATGGTTTCATTGGCTCCCATCTCGTCGAAATGCTGGTCCGCTCGGGCTATGCCGTCAGGGCGTTGGCGCAGTACAACTCCTTCAACGACTGGGGTTGGCTCGAGTCCTCGCCGTACCTGAAGGATATCGAGGTCGTCACCGGCGATGTGCGCGACCCGCACTTCTGCAAGCACATCAGCAAGGGTGTAGACACCGTCTTTAACCTCGCGGCGCTGATCGCGATCCCCTATTCCTACGTCGCACCGGACAGCTACATCGACACCAACGTCAAGGGTGCGCTGAATGTCTGTCAGGCGGCGCTGGAGCATGGTGTCCGTCGCGTGATCCACACCTCGACCAGTGAGGTCTACGGCACGGCGCGCTACGTGCCGATCGACGAGCAGCACTCGCTGCAGCCGCAGTCGCCCTACAGCGCGTCGAAGATCGGCGCCGATGCCATCGCGCAGAGTTTCCACAGTGCCTTCGGCTTGCCGGTGACGATTGCCCGGCCGTTCAATACCTATGGGCCGCGACAGTCCGCGCGGGCGGTGATCCCGACCGTGATCACCCAAATCGCCGCCGGCGCCCGGCAAATCAAACTCGGCGACACCACGCCGACGCGCGATTTCAATTACGTTGAGGACACCTGTCGCGGCTTCATCGCGCTGGCCGAGTGTGACGCGGCCGTGGGCGAGGTAGTCAACATTGGCTCGAATTACGAGATCTCCATCGGCGAGACGGTCGCGCTGATCCGTGAGCTGATGGGCAGCGATGTGGAGATCGTCCAGGACGAACAGCGCCTGCGTCCGCAGAACTCCGAGGTGTTCCGCCTGTGGTGCGACAACGCCAAGATCGAACGGCTGACCGGCTTTAAGCCGACGGTGAGTCTGCGCGACGGTCTTGCCCGCACCATCGACTGGTTCTGCAACCCCGATAACCTGCGCCGGTACAAGGCCGGTATCTACAATGTTTAGGCCGCGCACGCGCCGCCAGAGCGACGTCGCACGGAGCGAGACGGCGCACGCGTCGGCCAGCGTGGCCGACTTCGTGCGCTTTGTGCGGGAGCTCTTCTGCGAGCCCACGGCCACCATCCCGCTGCACGCGCCGACCCTCGGCGGGCTCGAGAAGGAAAAGGTGCTCGAAGCCATCGATTCGACCTACGTCTCCAGCGTCGGCGCCTTCGTCGGCGAGTTCGAGCAGGCCGTGGCGCAGTTCACCGGGGCCCGGTACGCCGTAGCCACCGTCAATGGCACCGCCGCCCTGCACCTGGCGCTGCACGTCGCCGGGGTGCGACCGGGTGATGAAGTCATTACCCAGTCACTGACGTTTGTCGCGACCTGCAACGCCATGCGCTACTGCGGGGCAGACCCGGTGTTCGTCGACGTGGACGAGGACACGCTTGGGATGTCGCCAGATGCCTTGCGGCACTTCCTCGAACGCCATGCGCAGCCGCGTGCGGACGGTTGCTACAACCGCACCACGGGCAGACCGATTCGCGCCTGCGTGCCGATGCACACCCTCGGCCACCCGGCGCGCATCGACGCCATCGCCGAGGTTTGCGCCGAATTCGCTCTCACGCTCGTGGAGGACGCCGCCGAGGCGCTCGGTAGCCGCTACCACGGCCGCCACGCAGGCACCTTCGGCAAGCTCGGCGTGTTCAGCTTCAACGGCAACAAGATCATCACCACCGGCGGTGGCGGCATGATCGTGACCGATGATGAAGTGCTGGCCGCGAGAGCGAAGCACCTCTCCACGACCGCAAAGCTGCCCCACCCGTGGGCCTTCGAGCACGATGAGGTGGGTTTCAACTACCGCCTGCCCAACCTGAACGCCGCGCTCGGCGTGGCGCAAATGGCCCGGCTGCCCGCGTTGCTCGCCCGCAAGCGCGATCTCGCCGAGCGCTACGCGCAGTGGATGGCGGCGCACGGGTGGTCATTCATCCGCGAGCCGGTGGGGGCGGTGAGTAACTATTGGCTGAATGGCGTTCTTGTGAGCGGTCGAACAGATCGCGACGAGTTCCTAGGCGAAGCCACTCGAGCGGGCGTGATGTGCCGACCGTTGTGGATGCCGCTGCATCGGCTGGACCCCTACGGGGCCTGTCAGCGAGGGTCGCTGGCTGTAACGGATCGACTGGCTGACCGTGTCGTGAATCTGCCCAGTTCACCGCTCCCGGTATGACCCGCCGCATAGCCGTCGTCACCGGAACGCGCGCTGATTATGGGCTTCTGTACTGGCTGATCCATGGTCTGCACGTCGAGGAGACGTTCGCGCTGCAGCTCATCGTCACCGGTATGCACCTCATGCCGGAGTTCGGGCGCACGGTGGATGTCATTGAGCGTGACAGGTTTCCGATTGCTGCGAAGGTCGATCTGGCGCTGCGTTCGGATGCGCCAGGCGACGTAGCCCGGGCGGTAGGCCGCGGGACCATGGGGTTTGCCAATGCGCTCGAACGTTTGCAGCCCGATCTCGTGGTTATCCTGGGTGACCGTTTCGAAGCGCTTGCCGCCGCGACGGCGGCGTTTACTTTGTCCATTCCGATCGCCCACATCCATGGCGGAGAGGTGACCGAGGGTGCATTGGACGAGGGATTTCGGCACGCCATCACCAAGCTGTCGCATCTGCACTTTACGGCAGCAGAACCTTACCGTCGGCGTGTGATTCAAATGGGAGAGTCCCCGCAGCGGGTGTTCAACGTCGGTGCGCCGGGTCTCGACCATCTCCAACGCACGCCGTTGCTAGACCGCGCGGCGCTGGAAAGTGCGCTGGCGTTCGAACTGGGGGCGGTGAATTTCCTGGTCACCTTCCATCCCGCGACGTTGGATGCGGTGGATGCTGCCGCGCAGTGCGCGGCGCTGCTGTCCGCACTGGATGCGTTTCCGCACGCAAAAATCGTGTTCACCCTGCCGAATGCCGACCCCGGCGGCAGGGCCATCATTCCCTTGCTCGAAGCCTATGTCGCGCGCAACCCGGAGCGGTGCAGGTTGTTTGCCTCACTGGGCCAGCAACGCTACTTGTCGCTACTGCGTGAGGCGCAGGTCGTAATCGGGAACTCATCCAGTGGAATCATCGAGGCGCCGAGCGTGGGGACCGCGACGGTCAATATCGGTGACCGTCAGAAAGGGCGCCTGCGCGCCGCAAGCGTCATCGATTGCGAGGCTTCGCGGGCGGCGATCCAGGCGGCGACCCGGCGTGCCCTGGAGCCGGCGTTCCAAGCCTCACTGGCCGCGGTGGACAACCCCTACGGCAAGGGCAATGCAAGTGAGCGGATGTTGCAAATCCTCGGGGCTGTGGATGTGACCGATCTCCGGCGCAAGCCGTTTTTCGACCTGGCATGGGAGGCTGCATGAGGGACGTCCAAGTCATCGCCGAAGCCGGCGTCAACCACAACGGCTCGCCGGAGCTGGCATTCCGGTTGGTTGAGGCGGCGGTGGCGGCGCGGGCTGATGTGGTGAAGTTCCAGACCTTCAAGGCTGAGGACCTGGTGACGCGGGACGCGCCGAAGGCCGAGTATCAGCAGCGGACGACGGGGGCGGGGGAGTCGCAGTTTGCGATGCTGAAGCGCCTGGAGTTGTCGCCAGCGCTGCATCGCGAGTTGAAGGCCGAGGCGGAGCGGCGCGGGGTGGCCTTTCTGTCCACCGCCTTCGACAGTGAGAGCCTGCGCTTTCTCGTCGATGAGCTGGGGCTCGCGACGTTGAAGCTGCCGTCCGGGGAGTTGACCAACGCCCCCTTTCTGCTGGAACACGCACGCACAGGCGCGGCGCTCATCGTCTCCACAGGCATGGCGACGCTGGCCGAAGTCGAGATGGCGCTGGGGGTGATCGCCTTTGGCCGCGTGGCGGGTGCGCAGGAACGGCCCGGTGCGGCGGCGTTTGCCGCGGCCTATGCCTCACCGGAGGGGCAGGCTGCGTTACGCGCGGGGGTCACCCTGTTGCATTGCACGAGCGATTACCCGGCGTCGCCGGAATCGGTCAATCTGCGCGCGATGGATACGCTCGGTGCAGCATTCGCGCTGCCGGTGGGGTATTCCGATCACACGCTCGGCACCGCCGTGGCGGTGGCGGCGGTGGCGCGTGGGGCCTGCGTGATCGAAAAGCATTTCACCCTGGATCGGGGGCTCCCGGGGCCTGACCACGCGGCGTCGCTCGAACCCGAGGAGCTTGCGGCGATGGTACGCGACATTCGCGCCGTCTCTGCCGCCTTGGGTGACGGCATCAAGCGGCCGTCGGCGAGCGAGGGCGCGACGGCTGCGGTTGCCCGCAAGAGCTTGGTCGCCCGGGTGGATATCCGCCAGGGCGAACGGATCACGCCGGAGCATCTCGTTATCCTGCGGCCTGGCACCGGCCTGCCGCCGGCGCGTTACTGGGACGTGATAGGGCGGGTGGCGCGGCAAGACTACCCGGCAGGTAGCCTGATCGATGAGTGACCCGATGACGCCGCGGCCGGTCGTGATACTGGGCGATGGAGGCCATGCGCTCGTCGTTCTCGACGCGCTGCGCCGGGCGTCGTGTGAGGTGGCGGGTCTGCTCGTCCCGTCCGCGGCGCCGGGATCGCTGCGCTTGGGCCTGCCAGTGCTCGGCGATGATGAGTGGCTGGAGCGTGAGGCGGCGCGCGCGCACGCCTACGCGATCGGTGTCGGGCTCACACCGCAGCGCACCGGGCTTCGACGCAAGCTCTTCAACCTGGTGATGGCGCGTGGTCTAGACCTGCCGGTGATTCTTCACTCCTCGGCGACCGTGGCACCGGATGCCGTGCTCGGCAGGGGCGTGCAGGTCATGGCGGGGGCGATCGTGCAGCCCGGCGCGGTCATTGGAGATGACGTTCTGGTCAATACCCGCGCCAGCATCGATCACGGCTGCCGCATCGGTGCGCACACACACATCGCCCCCGGTGCAGTGGTGTGCGGTGAGGTGGAGATCGAGGAGCAGGTGTTCATCGGTGCGGGTGCGGTGGTGACACCTGGCGTCCGCATTGGATCACGGACACAGGTGGCCGCGGGTGCTACCGTCATTGCGGATTTGCCTGCCGGGGTGCGTTACATCCCGGGCAAGCCACTGAAGAAACTGCAGGAAGCAGGCAACAACGAATCAGGGAGAGACTCACATGGCCGTGGAATGGCGAGATGTTCTACTCAAGCCGGGTGACAGCATCCAGCGCGCGATCGAGGTGATCGACCAGGGCGCGAAGCGTATCGCGCTGATCGTCGATGAAGTTGGGCGTTTGCTTGGCACGGTCACCGACGGCGATGTGCGCCGCGGGATCCTGAAGCACCTGCCGCTCGATTGCCCGGTGGCAGAGATCATGAACCGCGAGCCGCGCACGCTGCCGCCAAACTACACGCGGCAGGACGCCATCTCCCTGCTCGGCAAGGCGCAGGTGCTGCAAATCCCCATCGTCGAAGCGGACGGCACGCTCGTGGGCCTGGAGACGCTGAGCGACGTGCTCAAGCGCCCGCGCATCGAGAACCCGGTGTTCCTGATGGCGGGTGGCTTTGGCCGGCGGTTGCGGCCACTCACCGACGACTGCCCCAAGCCGATGCTGCCCGTTGGTGGGAAGCCGATGCTCGAGCACATCCTCGAGGACCTGATCTCCTACGGCTTTTACCGCTTCTACATCTCCGTTTACTACCTGGCGGAGAAGGTCATCGAGCACTTCCAGGACGGCAGCCGTTGGGGCGTGCAGATCCAGTACGTGCGCGAGCAGCAGCCGCTCGGCACCGCCGGGGCGCTAGGCCTACTGCCGAAGGAGGCGATCCAGCGCCCGCTGATCGTGGTCAACGGCGACATCATGTCGCGCGTGAACTACGAGGCCTTGTTGCAGGACCATGACCGCCACACGCCGGCGGCCACGCTGTGCGCCCGTCAGTACGACATCCAGGTGCCCTATGGGGTGATCGAGTTCGAGGGGCAGCGCCTGAAGGACATCGTCGAGAAACCCGTGCACAAGTTCTTCGTCAACGCGGGCATCTACGTGCTCGCGCCCCAGGTCGTGCACTCGGTGACGCGCGATGCCTATCTCGACATGCCGGAGTTGCTGCGCCAACACGCCCTGAATGGCAAGGAGGTTCGCATGTTCCCGGTGCACGAATACTGGCTCGACATCGGTCGCAAGGGGGATTTCGAGCTGGCGCAGACGGTCGCTCAGACCCAGGCGACGGGGGCAGTGCCGGCGTGAGGACGTTGGCCCTGATCCCCGCGCGCGCCGGCAGCAAGGGCGTGCCAGGGAAAAACATCCGCACACTGGCGGGCAAGCCGCTGATCGCCTGGACGATCGAGGCGGCGCTCGCGTCGCGCCACATCGATCGCGTCGTGGTGTCCTCGGACGGTGCGGACATCCTTGCCGCCGCGCGCGACTGGGGCGCGGAGACACCCTTCGTGCGCCCCACGGAACTCGCGCGGGATGACACGCCGGGCATTGATGTCGTGCTGCACGCGCTGGCGCAGTTGCCGGGATTTGACTGGGTTGTGCTCCTGCAGCCGACGTCGCCTTTGCGCCTCGCGGCGGACATCGATGCCGCGATCGAGACCTGCCGCGAGGCGAACGCGTCGGCGTGCGTGAGCGTGACCATGCCGAGCAAGTCGCCTTACTGGATGTACACGCTCGCCGGTGACGGCAGGATGTGCCCATTGATCGAGCAGGCGAGCCTGCCGACCCGCCGTCAGGATCTACCCGCCGTGTATGCCCTCAACGGCGCGGTCTACGTGGCCCGCGTGGATTGGCTCGAGCGCACGCGCAGCTTCCTGACTGCGGAGACCGTCGCCTACACGATGCTGCCCGAGCGGTCGATCGACATCGACACGGAGCTCGACTTCCGCGTGGCCGAGCTCGTGATGTCCGAGTCCCGGAACGATCGGGTTGTAGCCTAAGCTCGCCACAGCTGGCTGGTGGCTCGCGCACGATCAATGCAACGCACCCATCACAACCCGGTCCGGTCGTAACAGTCGTCGAGGCACAGGGAGGTTTGGACTGGGCCGCAGGTGATGGGCACGATGTCGTCGTCGTCCAGCGTCTGCTCAAGCCAGCCTTCGCCCTCGCGGATGCGGATGCGGGCATGGCGGCGCTCGGCGTCGATCAGTACGTAATAGCGCAGCGTCGGCAGGTCGCGGTAATGCAGCCACTTTTCGCGTTCATCGATGCTGGCGGTGGCGAGTGACAGTACCTCGACGATCAGGCACGGGGCAGTGCGGTACAGCGGGTGATCATCGGCTGGGTCACAGCAGAGCATCACGTCGGGGTAGTAAAACGCGCGATGGGCTTCGACCTTGACCTTCATGTCGGCCATGAAAACTTCGCAGGGCGTGCCTCGCGTGAGCGCATCAAGCTTCGTTGTCACATTGAGTGAAATCCGGTTGTGGCGCGCGCTGGCGCCCGCCATTGCGTAGACCTCGCCGGCGATGTACTCGCGCTTGCGCGGCGCGGCGGCCTCGGTCTCGAGGTAGGTGGCTTCGTCGATCACCTCGTGTGTGAGTGCCTTGCTCATCGTTTCAGCCCGTTTGTCTGCACCTGGGTCAGTTGGCGCCTTCGCTAAACTGACCGCTGCGCGCATCGCCTGTCAAGACGGTTGCCGCGGCGCGCTCATCTCTTCTGATCTGAGGGGTGTAGTCCCCTGCGTCAGAGTAAGTGCCCGAAGCGTGCTTGGATGCGCTCGGGGTAAGCCAGGATAAGCGGAACGCTGGCTACGATGCCGTTCAACATGTCGACGATACGATCCACCTGCGGATATGCGTGGCCCACGGCGTTGCACAAGGCGCGCTGCCGGTCCCAGGTTTCGATCGAATCCGCAACGCCGGCCTTTTCCATCACGGCGTGCAACGCCAGGAACGAGCGACCAGCCTTGGGCTCGCGCGTGAGACGCCCGAGTGCGCGGAGCGCACGGTAGACGAGGTCCTGGTATCGAGCGGAGCGATCAGCGTGGGCGTCGAGGCGTTCCCGCTGGGCGTCATCCAGTGCCTTGGTGCTGGATTTCCGCTTTGGCCTGCGTGCGCTGCAGAGCATAGCTTGCCTATGTCGTTGAGCCCCGTGGTTGCCAGTTCGTGCTGTGCGGTGGATATTCGCAGGGTTGCCCTGCCCACATGGAGATGCGAATGCAGCACGAAACAAACGACGGGCCGCTGTTTACGCCGGTCGAGGCGCGTGTGATGGCCTGCCTGATGGAAAAGCAGCTCGCCACGCCGAACAACTACCCGCTGACGATCAACTCGTTGACGTTGGCCTGCAACCAGAAGTCGAGCCGCGAGCCGGTGATGGAGCTCACCGAAGGTGAGGTCGGCCACACCGTGAATACGCTGGCGGATCGTGGTTTCGTCAGCATCGAATTCGGTGATCGGGCGAAGAAGGTCTTTCACAAGGCGCGGGGCAAGCTGCGTCTGGACGTCAAGCAGCAGGCGGTGCTCTGCGTGCTTATGCTACGCGCGCCGCAGACGCTGACCGATATCCGCGTCCGCACGGGTCGGATGGCGGAGTTCTCAGGGACTGAGGAGATCGCGGCGATTCTGGAGGACTTCATGACGCGCACGCCACCGCTGGCCGTCTGCTTTCCCGCAGGTGCCGGGCGGCGTGAGGCGCGCTATGCGCACACGCTCTGTGGCGAGGTGGCGTTACCCGAGGCGGATCCCGTGGCGGATGAGCCCCGCGGCAGCGCTGCACGGCTCGAGGCGCTCGAGCAGCGCGTGGCGGAGCTCGAGGCGCGTTTGGGCGCGCTGGAGCGGACCCGCGGTGGGGGCTCGGGCGGGTAGCGCAGAAGGCGGCTCGGGGGCCGGGTGAGACACTGACTGCCGGTGGTGGGTGTCCACCACCGGGTTGTCACGGTGCAGCCGGAGGGGAGTTAGTCCTCGTCCCTGTGGCCGCCGAACTGTTCCACCAGTTGTTTCTGAATGGCCGGGGGCACGGGTTCGTAGTGGTCGAACTCCAGCGTGTAGCTGCCGCGTCCGCCCGTGATGGACTTGAGTTCGGCGGCGTAGTGGGTGAGTTCGGCCAGCGGGGCTAGCGCCTTGATGCTTAGCATGTTGTTGGGCAACCCGTGGGTACCGAGCACCTGGCCGCGTTTGGTGGTGAGGTTGGCCGTCACGCCGCCCATGGCGTCGTCGGGGACCTGGAGTTCCAAGGCGACGATGGGTTCCAGCACGGTGGGGCGCGCCTTCGCGACGGCGTCGAGAAACGCCTTCTTCCCCGCGGTGACGAAGGCGATTTCCTTCGAGTCCACAGGGTGGTCCTTGCCGTCGTACACGGTCACGGCGAGATCCTGCATCGGATAGCCGGCAATCGCGCCCGCCTCCAGCACTTGGCGCACGCCCTTTTCCACGGCGGGGATGAATTGCCCCGGGATCGCGCCACCCGTCACCGCATTGCGGAATTCAAAGCCGGCCCCGCAGGGTAGCGGTTCGACGCGCAGGAAGACCTCGCCAAACTGGCCAGCGCCGCCGGTCTGCTTCTTGTGACGATGATGCCCCTCGGCCGGTGCGTTGATCGTTTCACGGTAGGCGATGCGTGGCGGTTTGGTTTCGACATCCACCTTGAAACGCTGGCGCATGCGCTCGAAGGCAAAGCGCAGGTGCAGATCGCCCAGGCCGCGCAGCACGGTTTCGTTGAGGATGGTGTCGTGCTCAACCTTGAGGCAGGGGTCCTCTTCGACGATGCGGTGCATGGCGTTGGAGAGGCGTTGCTCTTCGCCGCGTGCTTTGGGCGCGAACGCCAGCCCGTATACCGGCACGGGGAAGTCCATCGGCTGCATGTGCAGGTGGTCTTCGTCGTGGGAGTCGTGCAGCACATCGTCGTAGCGGATCTCTTCGACCTTCGCCACGGCGCAGATGTCGCCCGGAATGCTGTCTTCGATCTCGATCTGCTGCTTGCCCTGCAGTTTGAGCAGGTGGGTGACCTTGAAGGGCTTGCGCGCGTTGCCAATGAAGAGTTGCGTATTGCGCGTGACCGTGCCCTGGTGGATGCGGAAGACGGCGAGCTTGCCGACGAAGGGGTCGGCGAGGATCTTGAAGACGTGCGCGACGACGTGTTTGGCTGGGTCGGGCTCGACGGTGAAGGGCTGCGCCGCCTCGCCCTCGCCGCTCAGGAAGGGGCGTGGGTTGCCCTCGAGCGGGTTGGGCATCAGGTGCTCCAGGGTGTGCAAGAGCTCTGGGATGCCCGCGCCGGTGCGCGCAGAGACGTAGCAGATCGGCACCAGATGGCCCTCGCGCAGCGCGGCCTCAAAAGGCGCGTGAAGCTGCGCCGGGTTTAGCGACTGGCCTTGTTCGAGGTACACCTCCATCAGCGCCTCGTCCATCTCGACCACCTGGTCGACGATCTGCGTATGCGCCGTTTCGACACTCGAGAAATCCGTCGCCGCCCCCGACAGCTCGAAGAAACAGTCCACGACGCGATTGCCACCATCGGCCGGCAGGTTGATCGGCAGGCATTCGGGCCCGAATTGGTCGCGGATTTCAGCGGTGAGCGCCTCCAGGTCGACGTCGGAGGCGTCGATCTTGTTTACGATGATCATGCGGCAATGCCTGCGCGCCGCAGCATAGTCCAGCATCCGGCGAGTCATCTGCTCGATGCCGGTCTGCGCGTTGATGACAACGGCCACTGTCTCGACGGCCGGGAAAACGCTCAATGACTGACCAATGAAATCCGGCAGGCCTGGCGTGTCGATCAGATTGACGTGGATGGCGTCGTGGTCGGTGCTGGCGATGGCTGACGTGAGCGAGTGCTGATACTCCCTCTCCAGCGGATCGTAGTCGCAAAGGGTCGTGCCCTTCTCCACGCTGCCCATGGCGGGAATGGCCCCGGCCTCTTTCAGGATGGCCTCGACCAAAGTCGTTTTGCCCGCAAAGCTTGCGCCCACCAGGGCGACGTTGCGGATGGATTCAGTGGTGTAGGCAGGCATGAAAATCCCTCTTGCGTTGGCAGGATGTTGGGGGCGTAAATGGCCACTCGCGCCAGTTATCGCGGGGTAAGCGCGCCTGGCGTTCGCCCGTCATGATTTTGCAACCTAGCAGAACGGGACTCGCGGAAAAAGCGCCCGGCATCAATTCTTCCACAGTAAGGCGGGCCGGTTGGAAATCTGATCCGCAGACGTAGGCAGCCCGGCGCGCAGTTGCTAGAATGCAATCAAAGCGAACCAAAATCAGGGGTATCAAGACCATGTCCGGAGAACGCCACGATCTCAAGCACGAATTCCCGGAGCACGCCGCGCTGATCGACAAGCTTCTTCTGGCCGACCTCCAATTCGTCAGCCTGTATCGGGAATACGATGCGCTCGATGAGGAGATTCTGAAAATCGAGCAGAACGTGGAACCCGTTTCCGACGCCTATGCCGAAGAGTTGAAACTCAAGCGCGTTCACCTCAAGGATCGCCTTTACGAAATGCTTCAGGCAAAGGCGCGCGAACATTCCTGAAACCCTTCCTCGTCAGTCGGGCGGTTGATCCTTCGGCGCACCGCCCGGTTTGATGCCCCGGCAGGACGGCAGAGCCAACCGGTTGCTACCCGGCCGAGCAAAGTGTCTATGAAACTTTCAAGCGGCGGTCGCAGATGGATCCGTCTGGATTCGACTGCCTGCGAGCATCCCGTCCCTGTTGCGGGGTCGATGCGGGGCGACCGTTGCCGCGTCCAGTTGAACCGACGGTCAGCCCGCAACCCGAGTGGCGCGCGCGGGGCCGGAGCGACGGAATACGCGCAGTCCGCGTTCCGTGAGTACGCCGGCAAGCGGGACGTCCCAGGGTTGTGCCTCGATGTGTGCCGCTTCCTGCGTCGCAAAGGCCAGTCCCAGCAGGAAAGGTCTTCCCCGTCGATGACCCGCGCGCAAAAAACAGAACGTGCGGTCGTAATACCCGCCCCCCATGCCGAGCCGCCGGCCGGCGGAATCGAATCCCGCGAGCGGTGTGATCACGAGATCAAGCAATCGAGGCTGGAGGCGCTCGCGGACCCGTGGTGGGGGTTCGGGGATGCCGAGTCGGTTGCGCCGCATCCGGGCATGCGACCGGTAGCGTTGAAACACCAACCCGTGTTCGACGCCGCGTGGATGCAGTACGGGCAGGTAGACGTGGTGGCCCCGCCGCTGCAGCCAGGCGAGCAAGTCCCCGGTGGGGAATTCCGAATGCACCGACCAGTAGCAGGCGACCCGGCGGAATTCACGCAAGGCCCGCCAGCGGCCAAGATGGCGCAGGGCCGCAAGCGCCGCGCGCCTGCGGTACGCCGGTGTGAGTTGCGCGCGCCGTTTGAGCAGGTCCCGGCGCAGGGCGGCCGTGTCAGAGCGTAGAGGTGGTGTTGGCATATGAGCGACTGTGTGGATCAGACCCTCTCACCGCCCCAAAACAAAAAACCCGCCAAGCGGGTTTTTTGAGGTAAGGGAGAGGGTACACTCCACAATGTCGTCCGCGACCTTTCACCTTGAACCAGAGGTTCAAGTGGGAACCTCGGCAACGTCTTTAGGCTTGCCGACTGTACGGCCATGCACACCGACATTGACATCCCGGTCCCCGGGGCAAGCAATTAGGCTCAAGGGTTTTACCCAGCCGCTCGCGAGCACCGCAGAGGTACCCAAATCAAAAACTCTAGATCTCGATCTGTCGCGCGTTCCGCAGGGCTCGCTCGACCCTTTCCTGCATCGTCTCGACCCGCTTCTGGATCGACTCGCCGCTCGCGCGGCGCTCCTCACGCTGTTGCAGCAGCTCGTGCGTGAGATTCAAAGCGGCGATGATCGCGATGCGATCAACGCCGTAAACCTTCCCCGAGTCGCGCACCTGTTTCATGCGCTGGTGAAGCAGTTCGGCCGAAGCAAGCAAACCTTCCTTTTCGCTTTCCGGACAGGCGATCTGCAACTCCTTGTCCAGAATCTTGATGTTGACCATGACCGTAGGCTGACTCATCCGGCGACCTCCATTGTCTTGAGCCGCGTGATCATGGCCTCGACCTGACTGCGGACCTTGTCGCGATTCGACAGGAGCTGGCTGCGCTCGGCCATCAGGTGAGCGTTCTCCTGACGCAGGCGCGTGTTTTCCTTCCGCAACCGGTCACACATCTCCACGAGCTCCCCGACGTGGGCCTCGAGCGCGGTGAGTGCAGTTTCGGTGCGTTGATTCAGTAAATCAGCCATGTCGATGATAGTAGGCCGATTGCCTGGGACGGTCAATCAAACGGACCCGTGGTGCGGCCGGCGGCATGCGAACTATAGCGAGGCGCGAGGAAAATTCGTCGGCTGTCACGACAATGCTATATTTCCACCGTCGTTTGGCGTCCGGTTCACTGCCGGGCATCCTGCGGGCCACTCCGATCCGAGCGTCCGCGCAACAACAGTCACGCTCATCACCTCATGGCTTCCGACGCCCAGCTTCCCGAATATCATCGTGTGCACGATGCCCTGCAGCGCACAGAGGCTGTGCTCACGCCTTCCGAGGTGCACGGCGTGCTCATCGGGCAACTGATCAACTTTGCCGGCAACGGCTCGCAGCGCTTTCTCAAGACGGTGCTTGGTGATTTTGATGCGGGCGACGTGCTGATGGGCGAGGCCGCGGCGCTGCTCGAGGAGGTCTACCGCGCAACGCGCGAGCAACTGCTTGACGAGGAGTTGGGGCTGGACCTGCTGTTGCCGGAAGACGATGCCCCTATCGAGATGCGCGTCGAGGCTGCCAGCGACTGGGCGCGGGGGTTGATCTACGGACTTGCCGAACAAGGCATCGTCTCGGACAAGGGCCTGAGCCCGGACGTGGCGGAGTTCCTCGCGGACTGTCGCAACATCGCGAACATGGACTTGGTCGCCGACGGGTCCGAGGATGACGAGCGTGTCTACTACGAACTCGTGGAGTATCTGCGAGTCGGCGTGCTGATGGTGCAGGAAGAGCTGCAACCCATGCGACGGACGCAGCCCATTCAATAACGAACGATGATAAGGAGTGCCGGGTCGATGAAACGCCTGCCCGCCAAGGAGTACGCACGGCGCCGCCGTAATCTGATGCGCCAGATGGGGCCGGGCACGATCGCCATCATTCCGGCCTCGCCGGAGCGCATCCGCAACCGAGATGTCGAGTACCGTTACCGGCAGGACAGCGACTTCCTCTATCTGACCGGCTTCAACGAGCCGGATGCGGTGGCCGTGCTGATCCCCAAGCGCGAACAGGGTGAGTTTGTCCTGTTCTGCCGCGAGCGTGACCCCGAACAGGAAACCTGGCACGGCCGCCGTGCGGGGCAGGAAGGGGCGATCGAGCGCTTCGCGGCAGACGATGCCTTTCCCATCGGGGACATCGACGAGATCCTGCCGGGGCTGCTCGAGCATTGTGCGAAGGTCTACTACACCATGGGCAAGGACCCGCAGTTCGACCGGCGGCTGATGGACTGGATTAACCAGCTGCGGCGCAAGGTGCGCACCGGGGTGGTCGCGCCGCACCAGTTCATCGACCTCGAATACCTGCTGCACGAGATGCGCCTGTACAAGGCCAAGCCCGAAACGGCACTGATGCGCGAGGCGGCCGCGATTTCGGTGCGCGCCCACCAGCGCGCCATGCGCGCCTGCCGGCCGGGGATGTACGAATTCCAGGTCGAAGCGGAGTTGCTCTACGAGTTCCGCAAGGCGAATGCCGAACCGGCCTATACGCCGATCGTGGGCGGCGGGGCCAACGGTTGCATCCTCCACTACCGCGAAAACAGCGACCTGCTGCGCGATGGCGACCTGTTGCTGATCGACGCCGGGGCCGAATACGAAGGCTACGCCTCGGACATCACGCGCACCTTTCCGGTCAATGGGCGGTTCACCCCCGCTCAGCGCGAGCTCTACGAGATCGTGCTGGAGGCGCAGAACGCCGCGATCGCCAAGGCCGTGCCGGGCAATCACTGGAACGATCCGCACAACGCCGCGGTACAGGTGCTGACCAAGGGGCTGAAGCATCTCGGGTTGCTACAGGGTTCGGTTACCAAGCTGATCAAGGACGGCGCCTACAAGCAGTTCTACATGCACCGCACGGGCCACTGGCTTGGCATGGATGTGCATGACGTCGGTGACTACAAGGTCGATGACGAGTGGCGGCTGCTCGAAGCGGGCATGACGCTCACCGTCGAGCCCGGCCTGTATATCCCGGCCAACAGCAAGGGCGTGGACAAGCGCTGGTGGGACATCGGCATCCGCATCGAGGACGATGTCGTGATCACGCGCGATGGCAACGAGGTGTTGACCCAAGCGCTGGTGCGCGCGCCGGACGATGTCGAACGGCTGATGTCGGAGTCGCTCGCGTGACCGAACTCGACTATGACATTGCGATCGCGGGCGGCGGCCTGGTCGGCGCGGCACTGGCTGTCGCGCTCGCGCCGCTCGGTCTGCGCATTGGCCTGATCGAAGCGCGCCCTCCGCAAGTGCCGGTGGAGGATATCTACAACGAGCGGTCGGTGGCGCTGAGCTACGCATCCAAGCGCATTCTTCAGGGCATGGGCGTGTGGCCGGCGCTTGCCGATGCTGCGGTGCCCATGACGCAGGTGCACGTCTCGCAGCGCGGGCGTTTCGGCGTCACGCGGCTGCATGCGGTGGACGAGCACCTGCCGGCGTTGGGTTACGTCATCGTCAACCGGTATCTGATCGGTGCGCTGCTCGAGCGGCTGTCGCGGCAGGCCGGCGTGACGATGCTCGCGCCGTCCACGGTCAGCGCCGTGGAGCATCACGACGACCATGTCGCGCTCACCGTTCAGGGGGAGGGTGGTGAGCGTACGCTGCGGGCACGACTGCTCGCCGTGGCAGACGGTACGCGCTCGCCGACGCGCGCACTGCTCGGCGTCGGTGTGCTGCGCCGTGTGTACGATCAGAGCGCGGTCATCGCCAATGTGACGACGGCCCGGCCCAATCGAGGCGTTGCCTACGAGCGCTTCACGCCACAGGGTCCGGTGGCGCTGCTGCCTCTAGGTGAAGACCGCGCGGCGCTGGTCTGGACGCAGACCCCGGAGCAGACCGCCGTGACATTGACCTGGGATGATGCGACTTATCTCGCCGCGCTCCAGGCGCATTTCGGTCACCGGCTCGGGCACTTCGTCCGCGCCGGCCGCCGTGAAGCGTATCCGCTCGAGCGGCTGCGCGCCGAGCGCTTGACGGTCGGGCGCGCACTGTTGGTCGGGAATGCCGCGCACACCGTGCATCCCATCGCCGGGCAGGGCTTTAACCTGGCGCTGCGCGACGTCGCGACGCTGGCGGAACTCGTCGGCGCAAGTGACGATCCGGGTTCATCGGCCGTGCTCAGCGAGTACGCGCGCCTGCGCACGCCCGATATCGACCGCACGCTCGCTGCCACCGACGGCCTGCTGCGCCTGTTCACGAATCCGTTTCCACCGCTCGCTTCCGCGCGCTCGCTCGGGTTGGCGCTGCTCGATGTGTTGCCGTCCCTCAAGCACCGTGTCGCGCGGGCCGGCATGGGGCTCGAGTGGGCGTCGACGGGCAGACTCGCACGTGGTCTGCCGCTCACCGGAGTGATGTCATGATCCAGCGCTACGATGTCGTGGTTGTCGGCGGCGGCATGATCGGACTGGCGCTCGCCGTAGCATTGGCCCAGGGCGGCAAGCGGGTCGGTGTGATCGAGGCGCAAGCCCCGCGGCCCTTTGCCCCGGATGATGCCTTTGATCTGCGGGTGATCGCCGTCAATCGCGCCTCGCAAAACCTGCTTGCACGGCTCGGGGCCTGGCAGGCGCTCACCGCCCTGCGTGTCTCGCCCTACGAGCGGATGTGCGTGTGGGACGCTGCGGGCCGGGGGGAGATCCGCTTCGCGGCCGCCGATCTCGGCGAGCCAGATCTGGGCCACATCGTCGAGAACCGCCTGCTGCAGCTCGCCCTGTTGCAAGTCGGGCAGCGCCTGCCGACGTTGGACTGGCTGTGCCCGGCCGAACTACAGGGCTTCGCGGTGGACGCACGCGAGGTGATCGTGACGCTCGCCGATGGGCGCCACCTCATCGCGCCCCTGTTGGTCGGTGCGGACGGCGTGCAGTCCCGGGTGCGAGAACGCGCAGGCATCGCGCAGCGCCGCGACGACTATGGTCAGCGCAGCATCGTCTGCGCGGTGCGCACCGAGCATCCGAACCAGCGCACCGCCTGGCAGCGCTTCCTGCCGTACGGCGTGCTCGCCTTCCTGCCGCTGACGGAGCACGTGAGCTCGATCGTCTGGAGCGTGCGGGAGGACCGCGTGGAGTCGCTGATGGCGCTTGACGATGCAGTGTTCGCGACCGAACTGACCGAGGCCTTCGCGGCGCGGCTAGGCACCGTGACGGAGGTCGGTCCACGTGCGGCCTTCCCGCTGCGCGGCACGCACGCCGAGCGCTACATCGCGCGGCGCGTAGCGCTGATCGGCGATGCGGCCCACACCATCCACCCCCTGGCCGGTCAGGGGGCAAACCTGGGATTTCTCGACGCAGCGACGCTGGCCGAAGCGATCCTCAGTACGTCGCGCGACCCGGGCAGCGAGCTCGTACTGCGCCGCTACGAGCGGGCCCGCGTCGGTGAGAATCACCTCATGCAGCGGGCGATGGAGGGGTTCAAGCTGCTGTTTGGCAGCGCTCTGCCGCCGGTACAATGGGCGCGCAATACCGGGCTGCGCGTGGTGGACCGCCTCGCGCCGCTCAAGCACGAACTCATGCGTTACGCGATGGGATTGCGCGGTGAGCTGCCGGAACTGGCGCGTGGCGCCCAGCCCGAGTAGACCCCGCCCGGCGCGTCAGCGATCGCGCCGGTTCTTCACGCGGTAGTGCAGATAATCGAACTGGGCGTTGATCGCCTCGAGCACCTTGCTGTCGACGCCGGCCGCGCGCGTGCCACCGATGCCCTTGCCGGACAGGGACGCGAGCTGGTTTTCCGTCATCAGTTCGATGCCATCGTCGGCAGCTGGCGCGGCCATCGCGACCTTGCCGAGCACCTTGGTCACGCCGTTGCTGTAGACCCCGTGGAGCAAGCCGCTGTGGTCCACGTCGAGGTTGGCGAGCCGCGCGTAACTGTGGCCGTCGGCGATGATGCCGCCCTCGACGCCGCGCTCGCTGGTCTCGCTGAGCCGTGCGTAGTCGATGGTGAATGTGTGTGGCGCAGTGTTGCCGAGCCGGTCGATGGTAACGGTCTGGGTCGTGCTGTAGGCACTGTGGTTGACGCTCGCGAGCGCGCCCTCCGCATCGAACGTAAGCCGGTCGCCCGCGCCGCCGTTCATGGCTACGCCGTCGATGTAAAGGTGCGATTGCCAGACGTGGTCACCCAGCTTGCGCAGGTATAACTGGCCGACGTGGGCGCGGCCCTCCTCGTCGTAGACGCGGAAGGGCAATAGGTCGTTGTAGGTGCGCGGGTCATTGGGGTCGAACTCGCCGCTCGGGGTCTCGGCGGATGGGTCCAGGTTCAGCGCAGTCACGACGGTGCGGGTGGCACTGGCGGGCAGCAGCGTCTCGTCGATGCGCAGGTCGCTGCGGGTGCCGGAGAGATAGCCATCCACGTCGGCATTGTGCCCGATCAGGCGCTGGCCGTTGGCGTTCACGAGGTAGCCTGCGGCGTCGAGGTAAAAGCTGTCCGCTCGTCCATAGGCCAGTTTGCCGTGGTCATTGAGCAGGTAGTGGCTGCCATCGTTGATCGAGATGTCCAGCGAGCCCCGGCTGCGCGAAGGGTGGCGTGCCACGCCGGTCGCGGCAAACTGGGGAAAGTTTGCACGGCGTTCGGTTTCGCCGTTCGTCATATCACGCACTGCCACCTGGTACTGGGCCCCGAACTCAACGCGCGCCCGCCGCATGCGCGTCGCGATGTCGTACCCGTCGGTGGGTGAGAGGGTTGACGCTGCGTTTAGTGGTTTGATGTCCATCGTCCCTGCCTCGCTGCTTCGGCGCTTGCCTCGCCGAGTATCCCTGATCGCGCCCAGCGGCTGGCACCGTTGAGCTGGTTGATGGGGTGGTGCGGATGCGGCGACTCCTCCTTGAGCCGCTGCTGCATCCGCGCCGTGGCGTCCTGCCATGCGGGGCATGCTAAACCAAACGATGTTCCGATCAACGCGATTCAGCAGGGTTGCGACGATTCTGCGACAGGCTCGGGGCTTTCGGTGTGAACTGGGGAGTCGTTTCGGTGTCGAGCGTGAGGGAGTTCACGGTCAGTGTTAGCCGCCCGTTGCGGCTGAGAAAGAGACGATGCTCACGATCGGTCCGTCGCCTCGACAGCACCGGGTTTCGGGCGGTTGGCAACGCCCTGGCGGCCTGGGAAAGCTCCGTTTATTCAACAAGTTGCCCACTCACCCCAAGCCAGGGCACCGCTGGCGTGGGAGGAGAGCGAACTGATCGGCATTTCCTGGGTGCGGAGCGCGGACGGATGCGCTCAGCAGCGTCCTGACGCCCCAAGCGTACCGAAGCCCATCCGGCTGCGTGATGCGGGATACGCTGGCTGGGTCCTGCTGCGGTGTGCGCGGAGGCTTGCGCGCATCAGCCGACCTTTACGGGGGGGCGAGCTGCGCTGAGTAGCGCAGCGTCGTCCCTCCGAAAACTCCGTGTTTTCGCGGGGTACGGGATGATCAGACGTAGTGCTTGTGCTGGCTCCTGCGCCTCCCGGCCTTCTGCACGATCACGCCTTCGATCGCCTCCTTGCCCGCTATGGGCAGGACGGGGTGGCCTTCCTTGAGCGCATGCAGGGACCAGCGTCCTTCGTCGATGCGCAGCTGGCGGAAAATGTACTCCCCTTCGTACTTCGCGAGCACATAGCAGCCGTGCGAAATCACGCCGGCGCGGTCGATGATGATGATGCAGCCGGTTTCGAATTCCGGCTCCATGCTGTCATCGAGGACCTGCAAGGCGAAGGGTTCGCTGCTGGCACAGGAGCTGTAGAAATCGTCCATCGCTGGGGTACCGGTCAGGGTTGGATGGTGGCGGGCTCGGCGGCCAGAAATTCCCGGTCGAGCATGAACCATTTGAGCTTTTCGTGCAGTGCGACGACCTCACCGACGATGATCAAGGTCGGTGGCTTGATGTCGTGGCTACGTACCAGCTCGGGCAGGGAAGCGAGCGTGCCGAGATAGACCTTCTGGTCGGGCTGGGTGCCGCGTTCGACCAGGGCCGCCGGAATGGCCGGATCGCGCCCGTGTGCGATCAGTTCGCGGCAGATCACGTCTACGCCATGCAGGCCCATGTAAAAGACGACCGTCTGGTTTTTGTGCGCGAGCATGTCCCAGTTGAGGTCGGTCGTGCCGTCCTTGAGGTGGCCGGTGACGAAGATACAGGCCTGTGAGTAATCGCGGTGCGTGAGCGGGATGCCGGCGTAGGCGGCGCACCCCGCGGCGGCGGTGATGCCGGGGACGACCTGGAAGGGCACGCCCTCGTCGATCAGCGTTTCGATCTCCTCACCGCCACGGCCGAAGATGAAGGGGTCGCCGCCCTTCAAACGCACCACGCGCTTGCCCTCTTTGGCCAGGCGCACGAGGAGTTGATTGATGTTTTCCTGCCGCATCGTGTGATGCGCGCGCTCCTTACCGACATAGATGCGCTCCGCGTCGCGGCGCACCATGTCGAGGATCGGTTCGGACACGAGGCGATCGTAGACCACTACGTCGGCCTTCTGCATCAGCCGCACGGCCTTGAACGTCAGCAGATCCGGGTCGCCGGGGCCGGCGCCGATCAGGTACACCTCACCGGCGTAAACCGGGCGGCCGCGCGCTGCGTCGAGGCGTTGCGCGATTTGTGTCCGGGCGGCCGCCTCGTTGCCGCTTAGCACCAGTTCGGCGATGGGGCCATCAACGATGTCTTCCCAGAACGCACGGCGCTGTTCCACGGTGTCGAACGCGTCCTTCGCAGTGTCCCGGAACTCGTTGAGCAGGGCGCCGAGCTTGCCGAATCCGGCCGGGATCTGGCTCTCCAGCCGGGTGCGCACCAGTCGGGCGAGCACGGGCGAGGCCCCGCCCGTCGAGACCGCGATCTGCACCGGTGAGCGGTCCACCATCGACGGGACGATGAAGCTGCACAGCGGTGGATTGTCCACGACGTTGACCGGCAAGTTCCGCGCCCGGGCTAGCTCGGAGACTTCGCGATTCACTGCCTCATCGTCGGTGGCCGCGATGGCCAAGGCCATGCCGTCCAGGTCGGACGGTTCGAAATGGCGTGCACGGTGTTGGTAGACGCCCGCCTGCACGCGTTCCGCGATCTCCGGCGCAAGCTCAGGTGCAACCACAACCACGCGCGCTCCGGCCGCGTGCAGCATGGCCGACTTGCGCGCGGCCACGCCGCCGCCGCCGACGACTAGGCAGTCGCGTTGCCGAACGTTCAGGAAAACAGGCAAGAAATCCATCGCTTGCGCCTCCGCAGCTGCGCCATCGACCCGACGGCCGGTCATTATGCGTTGCGCGAACGGGTGCAGGAAATATTCACGTGGGGAAGGGCGGACTCTGCTTCATGCCGTGACCGGCTCAGGGAGCCCGCAAGCAGAAACGGCGGCCGATGGCCGCCGTTACGCCCGAACCTCAGCGGGCGGCTGGCTGGCTCTGGGCCGGTTGCGCGGGCTGCTGCACGGTGGCCGGTGCCTGGTAGCCGTAGCCGGGGTAGGTGTAGCCGTATCCGTAGGCCGGATAACCGTAGCCCCAGCCGGGGTAGCCGCCCCAGTAGCCCGGGTAGCCGTAGCCCCAAGGGCCACCCCAATAGCCCGGATAACCATAGCCCCACGGGCCGTAGCCACCCCACGGGCCGTCCCAGTAGTCGTCGTTCCCCCACCAGGCGTTCGCGCCGGTGGATGCCAGCATGAGCAACGCAGTGCCAGTGATCACGGGTAGGATTTTTTTCATAGCCTCTCGCCTTCTCGCTTCTACAAAGGTTAAGGATCAATCAAGAAACCACACGCCTTATGCGTAAAGGGAAAATACAAGCTGGATCCAGTATTGGCAAATGCTGATAAACGCCGATGTCGTTACGCATTTCGTGCCAGATCGCGACAGGCCAACGACCTTCGTGCAGGCGCTGGATGGGCGCGCATCGCGGATGTGCCGAGCCGCAATGTGCTGCCGATTCACCGCTCTGGTGATTCGACGCAGGTGCGACCGAATCGGACGGCGTGGGGGAGCGAATGCTCGCTCACTCCGTGTAAACTGCGCGTTTTCCCGGAGCGGCCCGGCCCGCGGGCCCGATTGAACCATCTGAAGTGTCCATGAGCGAATTTCTCTCCGAACTCTCCAAGCGCCGGACGTTTGCGATCATTTCGCACCCGGACGCCGGCAAGACCACCATCACCGAGAAGCTACTGCTTTACGGCGGGGCGATCCAGCTCGCAGGCACCGTCAAGGGGCGCAAGGCCGCACGTCACGCCACCTCGGACTGGATGGAGCTGGAGAAGCAGCGCGGCATTTCGGTGACGACCTCGGTCATGCAGTTTCCGTACAAGGGGCGGATCGTCAACCTGCTCGACACCCCGGGTCACGAGGACTTCTCAGAGGATACCTACCGCACGTTGACCGCGGTGGACTCGGCGCTGATGGTCATCGACGTGGCTAAGGGTGTGGAGGAGCGCACGATCAAGCTGATGGAGGTCTGCCGGCTGCGCGACACGCCGATCTTCACCTTCATCAACAAACTCGACCGCGAGGGCAAGGAGCCGATCGAGCTGCTCGACGAGATCGAGCGCGTGCTCCATATTCGCTGCGCGCCGGTGACCTGGCCGATCGGGATGGGCAAGCGCCTGAAGGGCGTTTACCACATCGTGCGTGACACGTTGCATCTGTTCAGCCCGCAGCATGGCGGCAAGGTACAGCACGGCGAGGTGATCCAAGGGCTCGATAACCCGCGGCTCGACGAGCTGCTCGGCGAGCAGGCCGACGAGCTGCGCGTGGAGATCGAGCTCGTGCAAGGGGCGAGCCACGCGTTCGACGAAGCCGCCTACCTGCGCGGCGAGCTCACCCCCGTGTTTTTTGGTTCTGCACTCAACAACTTCGGCGTGAGCGAGCTGCTCGATGATTTCGTCACCTACGCCCCGGCGCCGCGTCCGCGCGCCACGGAGACGCGAGAGGTCCGCGCCGATGAGGAAAAATTCACGGGCTTCGTGTTCAAGATCCAGGCCAACATGGACCCGCAGCACCGCGACCGCGTCGCGTTCCTGCGCGTCTGCTCCGGGGTGTTCCGCAAGGGCGCCAAGCTCTATCAGGTGCGGCTCGGCAAGGAGGTGCGCATCTCGGATGCGCTCATCTTCATGGCCGCTGACCGCGACCACGTGGACGAGGCCTACCCGGGGGACATCATCGGCCTGCACAACCACGGCACCATCCGCATCGGCGACACCTTCACGGAGGGTGAAAAACTCCAGTTTACCGGCATCCCCAACTTCGCGCCGGAGCTGTTCCGCCGCGCCCAGCTGCGCGACCCACTGAAGATGAAGCAGCTGCAGAAGGGGTTGACGCAACTCTGCGAGGAGGGCGCAACCCAGCTCTTCCGCCCGCTGACCAATAATGACCTGATCCTCGGCGCGGTCGGCGTGCTGCAGTTCGACGTGGTTGCCCACCGCCTGAAGGACGAGTACGGCGTCGATGCTACCTTCGAAAACGTCAATGTGACCACTGCGCGCTGGATTACCTGCGACGACGAGAAGAAGCTCGCGCAATTCAAGGACAAGGCCATCGCGAACCTGGCCCTGGACCACGGCGGGGACCTGGTCTACATCGCCCCGACCCGCGTCAACCTGCAGATGGCCCAGGAAAAATGGCCAGAGATCCGCTTCCACGCCACGCGCGAGCACGGTAGCACGACGGCCTGACCCCGTGGGCCCATCACGGAAGGGTGCCTCGACGGGCTGCGGGCGGGACGCTGTGCGGCCTCGCGCCCGCAACCCGCTCGGTCCCGGGGCTGCGGGTTTGCCAATCGCGTTCGTCATAAAAATGTAATAATCCTGCGCAGAGCGTCATCCCGCGCGGGACGACGCCTTTGACTGGCCAATTCCGGGACTCACATCACCCATGTTCAAGGATTCCAAATTGCTGGTTGCGGCGGCGGTCGCGGTGCTGACGGTGCTCGTCTGGGGGCTGCTCAACCGTCCTGCGCAGGAGGCGCCTTGGCCGACGAAGATTCAGGGCTTCTCGTTCTCGCCGATGCGCATGGGTCACCATCCGGGCGAGGGCAAGTTTCCGACGGTGGAGGAAATCGATGCCGACCTCGCGCTGCTCAAGGGCAAGGTCAAGGCTATCCGCACCTACACGGTCGAGAGCACCATGGCCGACGTGCCCCGGCTAGCCCGTGCGCATGGGATCGAGGTCTCGCTCGGCGCTTGGATCGACGGGCGCATGGAGAAAAACGAGGCGGAGATCGACCGCGCGATCCAGCTCGCTAAAGAGGACTGGAGGACCGTGCGCCGCATCTTCGTCGGCAATGAGGTCCTGCTGCACGACCTGTTGCCGATCAACACGCTCATCGGTTATCTCGACCGGGTGCGAAAGGTTGTACCGGCCGTCGTCAGCGTGGCTGAGCCGTGGCACATTTGGCTGAAGTACCCCGAGCTGGTCGATCACGTAGACTTCATCGCCGTGCACCTGCTGCCGTACTGGGAAGGCTTGCCGGTCGAGCAGGCGGTCGATTACGTCAGGCAGCGCTATGAGGAGCTGAAGAAGGCCTACCCGCACAAACCCATCGTCATCGGCGAGGTGGGTTGGCCGAGCAACGGCCGGATGTTCCGCGGCGCGGAGGCCTCGGCGAGCAATCAGGCGCTGTTCCTGCGCCGTTTCCTGCACCTCGCGGAGCAGGAGGGCTGGGATTACTTCGTAATGGAGGCCTTCGATCAGCCCTGGAAAGAGACGGTCGAGGGCGCGGTCGGCGCCTATTGGGGTGTGTACAACGTCGATCGGAGACCCAAGTTCCCGTTCACCTCGCCCATCGTCGACGTGCCGCACTGGCGGGAGCTCGCCGCGGTGTCGGTGCTAGTCGCCATCTTTGCCCTGACCATCCTGTTTCGCGACAGCCACACCCTGCACTCGCGCGGGCTCGGCTTCCTCGCGCTCGTCACCTACGGCGCGGCGACGGTCGCGGTGTGGATGGTCTATGACTACAGCCAGCAGTACCTGACCTGGGGCACGATCCTGCTCGGGCTGATCATGTTGCTGGCGATCTTTGGGCTGATCCTTGTACTGCTTGCCGAGGCCCACGAGTGGGCCGAGGCGCTGTGGGTGAAGGGCTCGCGGCGTCCGTTCAAGCCCAAGCCGCTGCCCGATGCCGAGCTGCCCATGGTGTCGATCCATGTGCCGGCCTACAACGAGCCGCCCGACATGCTGATTGAGACCCTCAACGCGCTCGCCGAACTCGACTACCCACGCTTCGAGGTGCTGCTGATCGACAACAACACCAAGGACCCCGCCGTGTGGCAGCCGGTGCAGGCGCATTGCGCCAAGCTCGGGCCGCGTTTCCGGTTCTTCCACGTCGATCCGCTTGCGGGGTTCAAGGCCGGCGCGCTCAACTTTGGCCTGCGTCAGACGGCGCCCGAGGCGGAGATCATCGCCGTCATCGACAGCGACTACATCGTGCGCCCCAACTGGTTGCGCGATCTCGTGCCGGCCTTTGCCGACCCGAAGCTCGCCATCGTCCAGGCGCCACAGGACTACCGTGACGGCGAGGAAAACGCCTTCAAGGCCATGTGCCTCGCGGAATACCGGGGGTTCTTCCACATCGGCATGGTCACCCGCAACGAGCGCAACGCCATCATCCAGCACGGCACCATGACCCTGGTACGTCGCAAGGTGCTGGAGGAGGTCGGCGGCTGGGGCGAGTGGTGCATCACCGAGGACGCCGAACTCGGCCTGCGCGTGTTCGAGCACGGCTACGAGGCGGCCTATCTCGCGCGCAGCTATGGTCGCGGGCTCATCCCCGATACCTTCCTAGACTTCAAGAAGCAGCGTTTCCGCTGGGCGTACGGGGCGGTGATGATCATGCGCGAGCACCTCGGCGCGCTGTTTGGCACGCGGCCGACGAAACTCACGCCGGGCCAGCGCTACCATTTCATCGCCGGCTGGCTGCCGTGGTTGGCCGACGGCATCAACCTGTTCTTCAACATGGCCGCGCTGGTGTGGACGCTCGGCATGATTGCCGCGCCGGATTATATCGACCCGCCGCTGATGATCTTCGCCTTCTTCCCGCTGGTGTTGTTCGTCTTCAAGCTCTTGAAGCTCTCGCTACTTTACAAGCAGCGGGTGCGCGCGAACTGGCGGCAGAGCCTCGGGGCGGCCATCGCGGGCCTTGCGCTGTCGCACACCATCGCCCGCGCCATGGTGACGGGATTCATCACACGCGACGTGGGGTTCTTCCGCACACCGAAAAAGGCCAATGTCTCGGCCATCGGGCGGGCCTTCGCCGACTCGCGCGAGGAGCTGCTGATGATGCTCGCGCTGTGGCTCGGCGCCTACGGCGCGCTGCAGGCGCAGGGGATGGACATGCTTGACGTGAAGGTCTGGTCGCTGATGCTGGTTGTGCAGTCACTGCCGTATCTTGCTGCCGTGGTGCTCGCGCTGGTCAGTGCGCTGCCCAACCTGCCGGCGCGCCTCGTCGGTGTGATGGGCACTCTCGACGATCCCGGGCCGGCAGCCGATTCGCAACCCTCGTGAAACCGGGCCGGGGAGAGTCTCCGGCCCCGGCTTGAGCACCCAACGTCCGTGAGCGGAGCGCCGTCGGCCAGGCGGGCCGGGCAGAGCGCGGCGCGGCCTGCGGGTGCGGCGCTTCAGCCGTCGTTGGCTACGGCGTGCGACATCAGCTGCAGGTAGTCGGCACGCAGGTCGTCGTCGCTGCGACGCTCGCAACGGTTGCCGGCACAGTAGGCGCCGTCGGTGAGCAGCCCGTAGATGAGCGCAGGGATGTCGTGCTGCGCTACCGTCCCCGCCTTCACCGGCTTGCCGCGGTCGAACACCGCGAGCAGTGTGTGGTGCAGTCCATTGGGCTGTCTCGGGATGTAACCCAGGCGCTCGTAGGCTGCGCGACCGTCCTGGAGCGGCGGCAGGTGGTCGCTGACGATCACGACGATGCCGTCGGGGTCCAGCTCGCGCAGGCCCCTGAGGTACTTGGCGAGCGCCTCGCTGCGATACCAGACCTGGTTGACGATGATCATCAGCTCGCGGTCTATGGGGTTCTTGTTGAGTGCCGAAACCATCGGTGGTCGGCGCTTCTCATCGATCCAGAACGGGAAGTGTCCGTAGATGGTGAGGACGTAGTTGAACAGGGGCGTGTCCGGGTCTTCGGCCAGCCGCTCGCGCACGAACGCGAGATTCTGCTCGAACAGGGTGCCGTCGAACATATATTTCTCGCCCGTGACATCGCCAATCGAGAAATAGCTCTCGCGCCTCGGGACGTACTCGCGGGCGTAGTACTGCTGCTCGAAGCCGGTGCCACGGTAGGCTGTGATGGCGTTGAAGAAGTTGGGCTTGTAGGCGTTGGTCGCCACGGTGCGGTAGCCCACCTCGCGCAAGGCGCTGGGCAGGCAGTGGATGCGCTGTCCGCTGAACACGTTGAACTCAATGGTCCCGAGCTGCTGCAGCGCTGGCACCCCGCAGAGCACCTCGAATTCCGCTTGGGCTGTGTACCCTCCGAACACGGGGGACACCGAAAGGTCGCCCTTGCCCTCGCGCAACAGCGCGCGCAGCTCAGGGTGAACGGCGTCCCGGCTGAGCTTGAGCTTTTCCAGACGCTTGGGGTCGACGAATCCCTCCCAAACGATGACGTGGACGTTGCGGCGCTTCGCCACGGCGCGTAAAGCCTCCATGGCGGCGGCGTGGCGTTCCTCATAGCGCGGTTCGCTGCGGTGCTCGGCGATGGCACGGATGGCCGCGTTACGTTTTGCCTCGTGATACAGCACCGTGGTGAAGCGGCCATTCCAGCGGACATGCTCCTCGTCGGACCACTCGATGATGCCGTTGGCCACCGCCTTAAAGCCTTGCAGGAACCACTCCGGACGCAGCTCAGCCACCCCGATCAGCAGCGCGAGCGGCAGGGCGCTGAGCACGAGGCGCAGGGGCGGGACGCGCCGCAGGCTCAGCAGCGAGGCAATCACCACAGCCGCGATGGCCGCCACGAGCACCGCCGAGACATACCATGGCAGGACGTCCAGGAGCTCCGGCAACTCGTTGATCTCCGAAATCCGGAACACGCGTCCGAACATGAGGTAGTAACCATCGAGCAGGACATACCCCACATAGACCGGAATCGCCGCCAGCACCGGTGCCCAGCGGTGGCCTTTCACCAGCTGGCGGAAGAACCAGTACAGGTACAGCACGAACGGCAGTTCCAGGATCTTGTGCCAGCGGATGCCGGACAGGGCCTCGTGGCGCTCGAACTGGTCGGTCAGCGCGAACAGGCCGGCCGCAAACAGCACATAGGCAGCGACGATGGGCCAAGCCTTCTGGAACAGTGCGCGGGCGGAGGGGAGTGTGGGCATTCCGGGGCTTAGTCAGGATGTTGAAGAACGTGGCGCGGGGGCTTGGGGCTAGGCGCAAACCGTGGAAAACGCGCAGTTTACACGGAGTAAACGAGCGCAAGGGAAATGCTGATTGAGCCGTTGCCGCTCCCCCGTGTGGGGGGGTGAGGCGCAACTTGCGCCTGACTGAGCAGTACGTCGTCCTCATCCCTGGCCCGACCCCGATAGTAGGGGGGTTCATCGGCGCTCTCGTCGAGGCGATTCGCGACGCGGCTCCAGCCCCTACGGTCGTTTTTCAACAACCGGCCCTGGATTGTGGGTGCGATGGGTTCCGGGCTAGGAGCAGATCCTCCGACGCGCAGTCAGCGGGGGAGGTGAGCCGGGGGGGCTGAGATCGAATCACCGCCAGGGCTTCGGTGCGTGGGCGAGTGCGCCGGTGACTACTTCTTCTTTTCGTCGTCGTCGCCGCTCACCACGTCCACCACCGCGCCGCCGACCTTGAACGGCACTTTGGCGACCTCGATCGCGGTGTCGACCGTGGCGCCAACGATCTGTCCCACGCAGCCACCGAGCCACACGGGAGTGCCGAACAACGCGGCGAGCAAGGCAAGTTTCCTGAGCATCGGGATGATTCCATGTCGTTGAGAGCGGCGGATTGTACCAGATGCAGCATCCCCGGCCGTCACACGGGTGCGTCCGCCTGGCGGGCGAGTGCCCAGGCGACGTGTTCGCGCACCAGCGGTGAGGGGTGGTCGGCGCGGGCGCGCAAGGCCGCGGGCACTTCCGCGCTCCGTGGTGCGTTGCCCAGCGCCACGGCGAGGTTACGCAGCCAGCGTTCATGGCCGATGCGCCGGATCGCGCTGCCTTCGGTGTAACGGAGAAACTCCGCCTCGCTCCAGGCGAACAGCGCGACGAGGCGGGGTGCGTCGAGCCCGTGGCGCACGGCGAAGTCAGGCAGTGTGCTCACGCGCGCGAAGCGGTTCCACGGACACACGAGCTGACAATCGTCGCAGCCGTAGATGCGATTGCCGAGCAGCGGGCGGAGCTCCAGCGGAATCGCGCCCCGGTGTTCGATCGTCAGGTAGGAGATGCAGCGCCTGGCATCGAGCCGGTAGGGTGCGGTGATCGCGCGGGTCGGACAGACGTCGATGCAGGCGGTGCAGCGCCCACAGTGCGCCGGAAGGGGCTCGTCCACTGGCAACGGCAGATCCGTGTAGATCTCGCCGAGGAAAAACCACGAACCCGCGCTGCGGTCGAGCAGGTTGGTGTGCTTGCCGATCCAGCCGAGTCCGGCCTGCTCAGCGAGCGGCTTTTCGAGCACCGGGGCGCTGTCGGTGAACACACGGTAGGTATGCGTGCCGACGGCCTCGGTGATGCGCTCGGCAAGGCGCTGCAGGCGCTGGCGCAGCACCTTGTGGTAGTCGCGCCCCAGCGCGTAGCGCGAGATGAAGCCGAGGGCGGGCTCACCGAGCACGCGCCAGGCGTCTGCGGCGTCCGGCGGCAGGTAGTCCATCCGCGCACAGATCACGCGCAGCGTGCCGGGGACGAGCAACTCCGGGCGGCTGCGCTTCTCGCCGTGCTTGCTCATGTAGTCCATGTCGCCGTGCAGCCCGTCGGCGAGCCAGCGGGCGAGGTGCGCGGCGTGGGGGGTGAGATCGGTATCGGTGATGCCGATGGCCTGAAACCCGAGATCACGGCCCCAGTCCTTGATCGATCGTGCGAGCGCGCTGAAATCGGGAGGGGAGCCGGGCACCAGGGTTCGGGCGGTGTGAAAGAGGAGGTCGAATGTAGAATCAGTATAATGGCCGCATGCAAACCCTGTCGCGATCCCTCTACTCCGCGGAACAGATCAGGGCGATCGAGCGTACCGCGATCGACGCGCTCGGCGTGCCGGGTTACGTGCTCATGCAGCGCGCGGGCTGGGCGGCGTTTCAGGCGCTCGCCGCGAGACTGCGCCGCGAGGACCGGGTGCTGGTGCTGTGCGGTCCGGGTAACAACGGCGGAGATGGTTACGAGATGGCGCGGCATCTGCGCGAAGCGGGCTACCGCGTGACAGTGATGAGCCTGACCGACCCGGCCGCCATGACGGGCGATGCGGCGAGCGCAAGGGATGCCTGGCTGCTCGTCGGCGGGCGCATCGAACGCTACGCAGGCGAGCTCCCGGAGGCCGAGTGGATCGTGGACGCGCTGCTTGGCACGGGTTTGCAGCGGCCCTTGACTGGCGCGTTCTACGAGGCGGTGGCGCAGGTCAATGCCAGCGGGTTGCCTGTGCTCGCCATCGATGTACCAAGCGGCCTGTCGAGCGAGACCGGCCAGCCGCTGGGTCTTGCCGTGCGTGCGCGGCTCACAGTGACTTTCGTCGGCTACAAAGTAGGGCAGTTCATCGGGCAGGGCGCTGATCATTGCGGGGAGCTACGGCTCGAGGACCTGCAGGTGCCTGCGGCGGCCTTCGCCGGGCACAAGCCCAAGGCGGTGCTGGATGATGCCGAGGCGCTGTCGCGCTGGTTGCCGCCACGCCCTGCGGTCTGCCACAAGGGGGACTTCGGGCACGTGCTGGTGGTGGGGGGCCAGCCAGGCATGAGTGGCGCGGCGGTCATGGCGGCCGAGGCGGCCGCGCGCAGCGGTGCGGGCCTGGTGTCCGTGGCGACGCACCCGGCCCATGCGGCGTGGCTGGCGAATGCCTGCCCCGTGGTCATGGTCCACGGCGTGAAGGCCGCGCTGGACCTCGAGCCGCTGCTTGCGCGCGCGACGGTGATTGCGCTGGGTCCGGGGCTCGGGCAGTCACACTGGTCGCGCACCCTCTGGCAGCGCGTGATGGACGCGCCGCAGCCTCTGGTGGTGGACGCCGATGCACTGAACCTGTTGGTGGATTGTCCCGTTCTGGGCCGCAACTGGATCCTCACCCCGCACCCGGGCGAGGCGGCGCGACTGCTGGGTTGCGCGTCCAAAGACGTGCAGGCCGACCGGCTTGTCGCGCTCGAGACGCTGGCCAGCCGCTACGGCGGGGTCGTGGTGCTCAAAGGGCACGGCACGCTGGTCGCGGCCGATGGCGACATTTCGGTATGCACGGCGGGCAACCCCGGCATGGCCAGCGGCGGGATGGGCGACGTGCTGACTGGGGTTATCGCCGCCCTGCTCGCGCAGGGCCTCGTGCCGCGTCTGGCCGCCCGCGCCGGTGTAATCGCGCACGCCCGCGCCGCGGACCTGGCCGCAGGCAGTTGGCCGCGTGGACTCATTGCCACGGACGTGATTGCGCGACTGCGCGAGGTGGTCAATCCATGCTGACGATCCCACTGCCCGATGAATCCGCCACCGAGGCCTTCGGCGCGCGGCTCGCGCCGTTGCTCGCGCACCTGCATCTGGTCACGCTCTCCGGCGACCTCGGCGCCGGCAAGACGACACTCGTGCGCGGTCTGCTGCGTGCGCTGGGTCACGTAGGCAAGGTCAAGAGCCCGACCTTCACGCTGGTTGAGCCCTACGACATCGATGGGCGAGCCGTTTATCATTTCGACCTCTACCGCCTCAGCTCGCCGGAAGAGCTGGAGTATCTCGGCTTTTCCGATTACCTCGCCGACGACGCCCTGTCGCTCATCGAGTGGCCGGAGCGCGGTGACGAGCGACTCAGCCGACCCGATCTGCGGCTGATCCTGAGCTACGCCACAGGTGGTGGGCGCCTCTTGCGGATCGAGCCGGGCACACCGGCTGGCGTGGCGGCCCTGGACGCCTTGGTCAGCTGACCGGCAAGTGGGGCCAGGAATTTTCCCGTCACTTTAGATTTGCTGCATACCTGCATAATAAATAAGAAAAAACTTGAATTGTTCCGCCGCTTGGTCAACACTAGCTGCATGGGTGGCGTGCTATCCATGGCGCTCGGGGCCGCCGATGCGTTTGGGAGGTCCCGAGGCGCGCGGCACGGCTTCATTGGGTCAAGGGTGTGAACGTGCCGGCCGGTACGGGTGTTCGAGGCTGGCCGCAGGGCACGGGTCGACTTTGGGGACAAGCATAAATGAACGATTCAACGATGCATCACGGGAGGCGGGCGTTTTTACGCCACGTGGCGAGGGCGCTGGGCGCTGGCGCCCTGGTGTTGCAGGTGCCTGAGCTGCTGGCAGCGGCAGCGCCCAAGTCTGCGCAAATCCTCAAGCTGCGTCAGGAGCAGGACAAGGATGTGATGCGGCTCGTCTTCGATCTGAGCGAGGAAGCAGCGCACACGTTGTCTCAGCTCAGTAACCCCGACCGACTCGTCGTCGATTTTCGTCAGACGGCGCTCGCCAATGGCGTGTCGCTGGCGCTGAAGGACGCGCCAAGCGTGTTGAAGCTCCGGTCCGCACCGCGCAATGAGGCCGATTTCCGCATCGTGCTGGATCTCGCGCAGCCCGCGCAGGCCCGCAGCTACTACGTGACAGAAAACGGCAAGGCTCGTCAGCTCGTGATCGAGCTGCGCAGCAGCGGCGTACCCAAGGCGCCTGCAATCACGCTCGCGCAGGCCAAGGACGCTGCGCCCGCCGCGGCGCCGGCTAAGCCCAAGGTCGAGGCCCGTGCCGAAGCACCCGCCGGCGAGGGATCGAAGGTCGCGCGCAAGGAGGAGTCACCCCAGCGCGAGGTGCGCCGTGAAGAACCCCGTGAGGCCGTGGCCGCTGAGGATCGCGCGGCTGAGTCGGAGCGGCGTCCGGTCAAGACGGCCCGCCAGGGTCGGGGCAACCTGCGTGATCTCGTCATCGCCATCGATGCCGGCCACGGCGGCAAGGATCCGGGTGCGGTAGGCAAGAACGGCACCTACGAGAAGGATGTGGTGCTCAAGATCGCGCGCAAGCTCGAGGCGCTGCTGGAGCAGGAGTCCGGCTACAAGCCAGTGTTGACCCGCACGAGCGATGTGTTCCTGCCCCTGCGTGAGCGCATCCGCAAGGCGCGCGCCCATCAAGCCGATCTGTTCATCTCGATTCATGCCGACGCCTCGCCCGACCGCGGCGCGACCGGTTCGTCCGTGTACGTGCTGTCGAAGAACGGGGCGTCCTCCGAAGCTGCCCGGGTGCTGGCCGAGCGTGAGAACGCTGCGGACCTGATCGGCGGGGTCAGCCTGGGCGACAAGGATGACCTGCTCGCCTCCGTGCTGCTCGATCTCTCCCAGCGGCATACCATCGAATCGAGCCACATCGTCGCCTCGCGCCTGATCGGTGAGCTGGCGCGGCTCAGCGATGTGCACAGCGACAACGTCGAGCGCGCGGGATTTGTCGTGCTGAAGTCGCCGGACATCCCATCGGTGCTCGTGGAAACGGCGTTCATCTCCAACCCGCGCGAGGAAGAGCGCCTGCGCACGGATGCCTTTCAGAACCGCATCGCCCAGTCGCTGCTTTCCGGCATCCGCAAATACTTCAACGAGTACGCGCCGGAAGGCACGATCGTCGCCAGCGAGCGCCGGCCGGTCAACGCCTGATTCACGGTTCCCTCCCCCAACTGGATCTGGCTTGAGGCCAGGTCCTTTTTTTTGTTTGCCGCGGCGTGGGCCGGTGCCTCGGCAAACCCTGCAGTGAGCCCCGCGCCGAAAGCCCGCTCACGTGCCCACGCTGCGCTCGCGTCGCATTCCAGTGAGGCTGTGCTACGCTTGCGGCCAATCATGCCCATCCGCGAGCTCCCCCCCCAACTCGTCAATCAGATCGCCGCCGGTGAGGTGGTGGAGCGGCCTGCGTCGGTCGTCAAGGAGCTGGTCGAGAACAGCCTGGATGCTGGTGCACGGGCTGTGTGGGTGGATATCGAGCAGGGGGGGGCGCGGCGTATCCGCGTGCGCGACGACGGTTCGGGCATCCCGGCCGAGGAGCTGTCGCTCGCGCTGGCGCGTCATGCGACGAGCAAGATTGCCAAGCTAGAGGACCTGGAGCGCGTGGGCTCCCTCGGCTTTCGGGGCGAGGCGTTGCCAAGCATCGCCTCGGTGTCGCGCTTCACGCTGACTTCCGCAGTGGCCGGGGCGGCATCGGGCTGGCGTGTGGAGGTCGCCGGGGGTGCAGCGCCCGTGCAGCAGCCGCACCCGCACCCGGTGGGTACGACGGTGGATGTCCGCGACCTGTTCTACAACGTCCCGGCGCGGCGCAAGTTCCTGCGCTCCGAGAAGACGGAGTTTGCCCACCTCGAGCAATGGCTCCAGCGGCTTGCGCTGTCGCGCTTCGAGGTCGCCTTCGAGCTGCATCACAACCAGCGTCAGGCGCTGCGTTTGCCACCCGCAACGGATGAGGCGGGCCGCCTTGCACGGGTTGCCGCGATCTTCGGGGAGGCCTTCGCCGAGAGCGCGGTCAGCGTGGACCACGCCGGGGCGGGGCTGCGGTTGTGGGGCTGGATTGGTGTGCCGACGTTCTCGCGCAGTCAGCCAGACCTCCAGCACTGGTACGTCAATGGCCGGGTGGTGCGTGACAAGCTGCTCACGCATGCGGCACGCCTCGGGTATCAGGACGTGATGTACCACGGGCGGCACCCGGCTTTCGTGCTGTTTCTGGAGATGGACCCGACCCAGGTGGACGTCAACGCGCACCCGGCGAAGCATGAGGTGCGCTTTCGTGCCGGACAGATCGTGCACGATTTCGTGTTCCGTACCCTGCAGCAGGCGATTGCAGGGCTGAGGCCGTCCGCGACGGCGGTGCCGCGGACGGCGGGCCCACAGCCCGATGCGCCGCGGGCCATCCAGCAGTTGTACGCGCCACTGCCGGAGCCGGAGCCGCGGGCGACAGGGCACTGGGCCGAGTCCGGGACTGCTGCCGGCGCGGTGCGCGAGCAGATGGCGGCCTATGCCGCGTTGATCGGTGAGCCGTCGGCGCAGTCGGAATCGCCGGTCACTGCCGGGCCCTCGGTTCCGCCGCTTGGTTATGCGCTCGCCCAGCTGCACGGGGTGTACATCCTTGCGCAGAACGCGCAAGGGCTGGTGCTGGTTGACATCCACGCCGCGCACGAGCGGATCACCTACGAGGGGCTGAAGCTGCGCTACGAGGACGCCACACAACGCCTGCAGCCCTTGCTGGTCCCGGTTACCTTGCGGGTGAGCGCGCGGGAGGCAGAGTTCGTCGAGCGCGAGCAGGTGCTGCTCGAACGTCTGGGCCTGATGGTCGATCGCACCGGCATGGAAAGCGTGCGTGTACGCGCGATTCCCACCCTGCTGCACGGCGCAGACCCCGGCGGTCTCGTGCGTGACGTATTGGCCGACCTGTGCGCGAAGGGATCCAGCACGCGCGTGGAAGAAGCCATCTTGCACGTGCTCGCGACCATGGCCTGTCATGGGTCGGTCCGCGCCAACCGGCCGCTCACCGTGCCCGAGATGAATGCCCTGCTGCGCGACATGGAGCGCACGGAGCGCAGCGGCCAGTGCAACCACGGTCGCCCGACCTGGACGCAGTTCAGCCTCGCGGAGCTGGATCGGATGTTTCTGCGGGGGCAGTGACGCGTGGCGCGGACTAAGGGCGAGAAGGCTCCGGTCTGGTGCCTGCTCGGACCGACCGCGACGGGCAAGACCGACCTGGCCGTCGAACTGGCGCAGCGCCTGCCGTGCGAAATCATCAGCGTCGATTCCGGTATGGTCTACCGCGGCATGGACATCGGCACCGCGAAGCCGGGCGCAGCGACGCTCCGCCTCGCCCCGCACCACCTGATCGACATCCGCGACCCCGCCGATGCCTACTCCGCGGCCGACTTCCGCGCTGACGCGTTATCGCTCATCGCGGCCATCCACGCCCACGGGCGGGTCCCGCTGTTGGTCGGCGGCACGATGCTGTACTTCCGCGCGCTGCTCGAGGGGCTTTCGGACCTGCCGCCCGCTGATCCGGAGCTGCGTCGCCGGCTCGCGCAGGCGGCGCGCGTGGAGGGGCTCGGGGCCCTGCACGCCCGGCTGGCGGAGATCGACCCCGTGGCTGCCCGGCGCATTCATCCGAATGACCCGCAACGGCTACAGCGCGCCCTGGAAGTCTACGAACTGACTGGCAGGCCCTTGAGCGAGCTGCAGCGCGGCCCGCGGCAGGACCTGGCGGACTCCTACGCAGTGCGTCGGGTGGCGCTGTTTCCGCAGGACCGTTCGGCGCTGCACCAGCGCATTGCAGCGCGCTTTATGGCCATGCTGCGAGCAGGGTTCGTTGAGGAAGTCCAGACCCTGCGCGCACGGGGTGATTTGAATTTGCAGTTGCCGTCAATGAAATCAGTCGGATATCGCCAAGTCTGGCAATACCTGGATGGTGCATACGGCCACGGGGAGATGGTAGAGCGCGGCGTGGCGGCGACGCGCCAACTGGCCAAGCGGCAACTGACGTGGCTTCGCGGTGACAAAAGCCTAACCACGCTTGACCCAGACGCCTTAGGGTTCCATGCTACATTATTAAAAGTAATTCAGATGTTCAGTGTGCCCGATTAACAAAATTTATGTATAATTGGGAAATCTCAGCGAAATATAACGACTCGTGGAAGGTCAAAAGGTGGCATCAATGGCTAAAGGGCAAACGTTACAAGAACCCTTTTTGAACGCGCTCCGCAAAGAAAAGGTGCCCGTGTCGATCTATCTGGTCAACGGGATCAAGCTCACGGGTCAAATTGATTCGTTCGACCAGTTCGTCGTTCTTCTGCGCAACACGGTCAATCAGATGGTGTACAAGCACGCCATCTCGACCATCGTGCCGTCGCGTGCCATCAAGCTCCCGATGTCCGAGGATGGCGGCGAGGCTGAGTAACGGACTGATCGCGCTGGAGTGCGTTCCGGCGGGTGTTTGATCGTCACGCGGGTGGCGAGCGTGCGGTGCTCGTGCACCTCAAGCTCAAGCAGGATGCTGGCTCCCCTCAGGACGACCGCGACTGCGGCGAGTTTCAGGAGCTCGTGTCCTCTGCCGGTGCCGTCGCGATCGCGCTGGTCCAAGGCTCCCGTTCATCCCCTGACCCCAAGTTCTTCGTTGGCGCGGGCAAGGCGGAAGAGATCCGTCAGCTCGTCGAACAGCACCATGCCGACATCGTCATCTTCGATCACACGCTGAGCCCCAGTCAGGAGCGCAACCTGGAGCGGTTGTGCGGCTGTCGCGTGATCGATCGCACGGGGTTGATCCTCGACATCTTCGCCCAGCGGGCGCGGTCCCACGAAGGCAAGCTGCAGGTCGAGCTTGCACAACTCAAGCACCTCGCGACGCGGCTTGTGCGTGGATGGACGCACCTGGAGCGCCAGAAAGGGGGCATTGGCCTGCGGGGTCCCGGCGAGAAACAGCTAGAGACCGACCGGCGCTTGCTGGCCGAACGCGTCCGGGCAATCGAAAAACGGCTCGAAAAGGTCAACCAGCAGCGCGAACAGGGCCGTCAGGCACGCAAGAAAGCGGAAATTCCCACTGTGGCACTCGTCGGCTACACCAATGCCGGCAAGTCCACGCTATTCAATGCGCTGAGCGGGGCCAACGTCTACGCCGCCGACCAGCTCTTCGCAACGCTGGATCCGACGCTGCGACGGCTCGATCTGCCGAGCAGGCAGTGGGCGGTGATGGCGGACACGGTCGGCTTCATCCGGCAGTTGCCACACGATCTGGTCGCAGCGTTTCGCGCGACGCTGCGTGAGACCGAGGAGGCGGATCTGCTGCTGCACGTCATCGACGCGAGCGACCCGCAGAAGGACGCCTATATCGATCGCGTCAACGAGGTGCTCTCCGAGATCGGCGCGGCCGAGCGCCCGCAAATCCACGTCTACAACAAGATAGACCTGACCGGGCAGACGTGCCAGGCATTGCCGGCGAGTGACGGCCAGCCACCGCGTGTCTGGGTGTCCGCGAGGACGGGCGCGGGACTCGAGCTCCTGCGTTCACTGGTTGGATCCCACTTCAGCGGCGAGATCCTGCGCGGGGAGCTCGTCCTGCCGGTCAGCGCGGGCCGCGTGCGCGCTGAGCTGTTCGCGCAGGGTTGTGTGCGCGCGGAACGGTACGGCGAGGACGGAGGCTGGCGGCTGGAGGTCGCGCTCAGTCGCAAGGTTTTCGACCAGCTGGCGGCCCGATTCGTCGAGTTGCGCGAGGGATTTGCGCCCGCCCCGGTGTGACTGTTCACACACCGTGGGAACTCCGTGGTTTGGTTGCTACGGCCCATCCTACCCCCTACAATGCGATGCCCTTCCGGGAGGCTTGATCGTGGCCTCAATAACCCGGTTATGGGTGTGACTTTCGTAACTCTGGGAGAAGCGCATGCCTTGGAATCAGCCGGGCGACGACCAAAAAGACCCCTGGAGCGGTGGTCGCCGCAACAGCGGTCCGCCGGATCTCGATGAGCTGCTGAAGAAGCTCCGCGTCCGGCTGGGCGGATTCAAGGGGTTCAAGGGCGGCGGGCAGGCCAGCAAGTCCGGCATCCTGGGCCTGGCGGGCATCGCGTTTCTGATCTGGCTCGCCTCCGGCTTTTACATCGTTAGCGAGGGCGAGCGGGGTATCGAGCTGCTGTTTGGCGAAGCGAAGTCGGTCACGAACCCCGGTCCGCACTGGCGGATTCCCTATCCGATTTACAGCGTGGAGAAGGTCGATATCGACCAGGTGCGCAGCTTCCAGCATCGGGCGAGCATGCTCACCCAGGATGAAAACATTGTCGACATCGAGCTGGCCGCCCAGTACCGCATCAAGGATCCCATGCAGTACGTTTTCAACGTCCGCTTCCCGGATGCGTCGCTGCAGGATGCCGTGGAGAGCGCGCTGCGTGAGGCCGTCGGCAAGAGCAAGATGGACTTCGTCCTCAATGAAGGGCGTGCGCAGATCGCCGCGCGCACCCGGGAGCTGACCCAGTCGATGCTTGACGCCTACGGTTCTGGCCTCGAGGTCACGACGGTTAACCTGCAGCAGTCGCAGCCCCCGGAGGCGGTGCAGGATGCGTTCAACGACGCCATCAAGGCGCGCGAAGACAATGTGCGCTTCGTCAACGAGGCTGAGGCCTACGCGAACGGTATCATCCCGCAGGCTCGCGGGGAGGCGGCGCGCATGATCGCCGAGGCCACCGCCTACAAGGAACAGAGTGTGGCCAAGGCCACCGGTGACACGGCCCGCTTCACGCAGCTCGTCTCCGAATACGAAAAGGCGCCAGACGTGACGCGCAAGCGTCTGTACCTCGAAACCGTCGAGTCCGTGCTCTCCTCGACCAGCAAGGTCGTGGTCGACACCAAGCAGGGCAACAGCCTGATGTACATCCCGCTCGACAGGCTCATGCAAGGTCACGCCGCGAGCGCGGATGCAATGGGGTCGCCCGGCGCTGGAACGGCATCGGCCCCGCCGCCGGCCGCACGCGGCCCCGCGGTGCGTAGTTCGGAACGCGGTCCCCGGGAGGTTCGCTGATGAGCAAGATGATCCTCGGCATCATCGCGACCGTTGCGGTGATCGTGTACTCGTCGGTGTTCACCGTCGACCAGCGCGAAAAGGCGATTCTGTTCAGCCTGGGTGAGATCAAGGACGACAATCTCAAGCCCGGTCTGCATTTCAAGATCCCGCTGATCAACAACGTCATCAAGTTCGATTCGCGAATCCTCACGCTGGACTCGCAGCCCGAGCGCTTCCTGACCAGCGAGAAGAAGAACGTCTCGGTGAGCTTCTATGTCAAGTGGCGCATTGCCGACGTCGGGCAGTACTACCGTTCCACGCGGGGCAATGAGCGTACCGCGCAAAGCCGGCTCGCACAGATCATCAAGGATGGCCTGCGCAACGAGTTTGCGGTGCGCACGATTCAAGGGGCCGTCTCCGGCGAGCGGCTGGAGATCATGCGTTCGATCATGGACAACTCCAAGATCACGGCCAGCGACCTTGGCATCGAGGTGGTCGATGTGCGCATCAGCCGTATCGACCTGCCGGATGAGGTCAGCGGGTCCGTCTATGAGCGGATGCGTGCCGAGCGCGCGCGGATCGCTAAGGAACTGCGGGCACAGGGCCAGGAGGCTGCCGAGAAGCTGCGGGCCAACGCCGACAAGCAGCGCTCGGTCCTACTGGCGGAGGCCTACCGCGAGGCGCAACAGTTGCGCGGCGAGGGTGATGGAAAAGCCGCCGAGATCTATGCGCAGGCTTACCAGAAGAACGCGGAGTTCTACAACTTCTACCGCAGCCTCGAAGCGTACCGGAAGTCCTTCCAGGACAAGTCCGACATTCTGGTGATGGAGCCGAACACGGAATTCTTCCAGTACTTTAATACCCCCAAGGCGGCTCGCTGATCCGCTGCGAGTCGAAAGGTGTGAAGAGCAATGAGCTGGGGGGATCTCGGCGCGGCGATCGCGTTGTTGCTGGTGTTGGAGGGGATACTCCCGTTCCTCTCCCCTGCTGGTTTCAGGCAGGCGCTGCAACATGCGCTGGAGACGCCGGACCGCACGCTCAGAATTTTCGGCCTGACTAGCATGACCGCGGGGCTCGTGCTCCTCTACTGGGTGCGCAGTTAGGGCGCAAGGTGCGGTACAACTGCTGCGGGGGGGGCGATGCTGCGTTGCAAATCACCTGAAAATGCGCATTTATTCCGTGTAAACTGCACGCCTTTGGGGACTCGCGCCTCGCTTGGGCTCCTCTTGCTCCGTTTTTCAACACCCGTTTAGGGTCGTGACACCTTTTCGATACGCGGCGCACGCATGATGAACGAACGCTGGCTGCTGCCCGAGGGCATCGAGGAAATTCTCCCGGTGGAGGCGGCGCGCCTTGAAGCTGCCCGCCGCCGCCTCCTGGATCTGTATCAGAGCTGGGGTTACGAGCTCGTCGTTCCGCCGCTCATCGAGTACCTCGAGTCCCTCCTGACAGGGACCGGCCCCGATCTCGACCTGCAGACCTTCAAGCTTACCGACCAGCTCTCGGGCCGAATGATGGGCGTGCGCGCCGACATCACGCCGCAGGTCGCCCGCATCGACGCACACCGCCTGCGCCGCGAGGCGCCGACCCGTTTGTGCTACGTGGACACGGTGCTCAAGACGCGCCCGGACGGCTTCGGCGGTTCGCGCAGCCCGCTTCAGGCGGGCGCAGAACTCTACGGCCACGGCGGTATCGACAGCGATATCGAGATCCTGTGCCTGATGCTGGAGACGCTGGGTACGTTCGGGCTCGCGCCGCTACACCTCGACCTCGGCCACATTGGCATCTTCCGCGCGCTGGCCGAGCGCGCTGGGCTTGACCGTGAGCAGGAGTCCGCGCTCTTCGACATGCTGCAACGCAAGTCCATGCCGGAGATAGACGGGTTTCTCGCGGACCTGCACCTTGCGGGCGATGAGCGCGAAGGCTTGCGCGCGCTGGCCGATCTGCACGGGGCAGGGGAGGTACTCGCAGAGGCTCGTGCCCGGTTTGGCGAACGGGGTGATGCCGTGGACGCCGCGCTGGATACCCTGCAGGCGCTTGCCGGCGCGGTGAGCCGAGAGTTCCCAGCGGTGGAGATCCATTACGACCTCGCCGAGCTGCGCGGCTACAACTACGAGACGGGCGTGCTCTTTGCGGCCTACGTGCCGGGCCAGGGCCAGGAGATTGCGCGAGGCGGCCGCTATGACGGCCTTGGCAGAGATTTTGGTCGCGCGCGTGCGGCCGTGGGGTTTACCGCGGATCTGCACGTGTTGTTGCAGCTCGCCCCGGGAGCCTTCGCCACCAGCCCGCGGCGGGTGTTCGCCCCACGTGGCGTCGACGCCGCCGTGGTGCGGCGGCTGAGGGCCGCGGGGGATGTGGTGATCTGTGCCCTGGACGGGCAACGCGAATCGGGTCGGGAGCTCGCTTGCGGCTTCCAGTTGGTGCAACGCAACGCTGAATGGGTCGTGGAGGCCCTTTGAAAATGGGCAAGTTCGTGGTGATTCTTGGTAGCCAGTGGGGCGATGAAGGCAAGGGCAAGGTGGTCGATTTGCTGACGGATCGCGCGCAGGCCGTGGTTCGCTTTCAGGGCGGTCACAATGCCGGGCATACGCTGGTGATCGAGGGTAAGAAGACCGCGCTGCACCTCATCCCATCCGGCATCCTGCGCGATGACGTCGAGTGCCTGATCGGCAACGGCGTGGTGCTCGCCCCCGATGCGCTACTCGCCGAGATGCGCAAGCTCGAGGAGGTCGGCGTACCGGTGCGGGAGCGCCTGCGCATCTCCGGCTCCTGCCAGCTCATCCTGCCCTACCACGTGCGCCTCGACCACGCCCGCGAACGTGCCCGCGGCAAGGCGGCGATCGGCACCACGGGCCGCGGTATCGGACCGGCCTACGAGGACAAGGTCGCGCGCCGCGGCCTGCGCCTGAACGACCTGTTCCATCGCGAGCGCTTCGCGGCCAAGCTCGGCGAGGTCCTCGATTACCACAACTTCGCGCTCAAGCACTACTTCAAGGAAGAGCCGGTCGACTTCCAGGTTGTCCTGGATCAGGCGATGTCCTACGCCGACGTCCTTGAGCCGCTGACGGTCGACGTCACGGGCCGGCTCGCGGAGCTCAAGCGCAGCGGCGCGAATGTGCTGTTCGAGGGTGCTCAGGGCACCCTGCTCGACATCGACCACGGTACCTATCCCTTCGTCACCTCCTCCAACACCACGGCGGGCGGGGCTTGTACCGGATCAGGCGTGGGCCCGCTGATGCTCGATCACGTCATCGGCATCACCAAGGCCTACACCACGCGCGTCGGCGCCGGGCCGTTCCCGACCGAATTGTTCGATGCGATGGGCGAGCACCTCGCGCAGGTGGGGCGTGAGGTTGGCACCACGACGGGGCGTGCGCGCCGTTGCGGGTGGTTCGACGCTGTGATCCTCAAGCGTGCGGCCATCATCAACAGCCTGAGCTCGCTGTGCATCACCAAGCTCGACGTGCTCGACGGGCTGGAGACCATCCGCCTGTGCGTGGGCTACCGCCGCGGCGGCGAGGTGACCGATGCGATGCCCTCGCGCATCGAGGACTTCGACGGACTCGAGCCGATCTACGAGGACATGCCCGGCTGGTCCCAGTCCACGATCGGCCTGAAGAGCTATGAGGCCCTGCCCGACAACGCCAAGCGTTACCTCCAGCGTATCGAGGAGATCGTCGGTGTGCCCATCGAGATCATCTCCACCGGCCCGGACCGCGAGGAGACGATCGTGTTGAAGCACCCGTTCACGTGAGCCGGCCCCCCCGCCGCGCTATCCGTCATCCGATGTCGGCGCTGCTGCGTCTCGCTGCGGCCATCGACGCGCTCAACGGCGCGATCGCCCGGGGCGTGATCTGGCTGGTGTTGGGTTGCGTGCTGCTCAGCGCCGGCACGGCGACGTTGCGGTACCTGTTCGACTGGGGCTCGAACGGGCTGCTCGAGGCGCAGTGGTTCATGTTTGGCCTGATCTTTCTGCTGTGCGCCCCGTGGGCGCTGCGGGAGAACGCCCACGTGCGCATCGATGTGATCTCGGGCCGTTTCTCGGTGCGTACCCGCGCGGTGATCGATATCCTCGGCGGGTTGCTCTTCCTCCTGCCGATCTGCGCGCTCGTGGCCTGGGACGCCTGGGAGTATTCCCTGATCGCCTACGGCCAGAACGAGACTTCCCCCAACCCTGGTGGGCTGCCGTGGTGGCCCATGAAGCTCGCCATCCCGGTCGCCTTTGTGTTGCTGGCCTTGCAGGGTATCGCGGAAATCATCAAGTCCCTGGCGTTGCTTACCGGTCGGCGCGCAGCGCCTCCCGCCACGGCGAGCCACTGACATGGAGGCATTCCTGACGGCCAACCTCGCGCCCATCATGTTCGGGGCGCTCATCGTCTTTCTCCTGCTTGGCTACCCCGTCGCGTTCTCGCTCGGCGCGGTGGGGCTGCTGTTCGGCTGGGTCGGCATCGAGCTCGGCCTGCTCACGCCCAACCTGCTCCAGGCATTGCCCGACCGGATCTTCGGCATCATGAAGAACGAGATCCTGCTGGCGATCCCGTTCTTCACCTCCATGGGGTTGATCCTCGAGCGCAGCGGCATGGCCGAGGATTTGCTCGACACGGTGGGGCAGCTCTTCGGCGGCGTGCGCGGCGGGCTTGCCTACGCCGTGATCTTGGTCGGCGCGCTGCTCGCCGCCACCACGGGTGTGGTCGCCGCGTCGGTCATTGCGATGGGTTTGATCTCGCTGCCGATCATGCTGCGCTACGGTTACAGCCACTCGCTGGCTACCGGGGTGATCGCGGCCAGTGGCACGCTGGCGCAGATCATCCCGCCGTCGCTGGTGCTGATCGTACTCGCCGACGTGCTTGGCCGGTCGGTGGGCGACATGTACCGGGGCGCGCTGCTGCCCGGTCTGATGCTGACGGGCTTGTATATGGCGTGGGTGTTCTTCAACGCTACGTTCCGGCCAGGTAGCGCGCCGACCTTGCCGCCCGAGGCGCGTACCCTGCGGGGTGCAGCACTCGCAGGCCGCGTGGTCGTCGCGCTGATCCCGCCCCTGCTGCTCATTTTCCTGGTGCTCGGCACCATCTTCATCGGCTGGGCGACGCCGACTGAAGGCGGGGCCATGGGGGCCACCGGTGCCCTCGCGCTGGCCGCGCTCAAGCGCCGGCTCACCCTCGAGGTGCTGCGTCAGGCGATGACCAGCACCGCGAAGATCACGAGCTTTGTGGTGTTCATCCTGATCGGCTCCAGCATCTTCAGCCTGACCTTTCGCGGCGTGAATGGCGACCTGTGGGTGGAACACCTATTGGTCAACCTGCCGGGTGGGGTGCTCGGATTCCTGATCGTGGTAAACCTGCTGGTGTTTCTGCTGGCGTTCTTCCTGGATTTCTTTGAGATTTCCTTCATCATCCTGCCGCTGCTCGCGCCGGTGGCAGAAAAGCTCGGCATCGATCTCGTGTGGTTCGGGGTGCTGCTCGCAGTGAACATGCAGACCTCGTTCATGCACCCGCCGTTCGGCTTCGCGCTGTTCTACCTGCACTCGGTCGCTCCCGCCACGGTACGCACCAGTGCCATCTACTGGGGCGCCGTGCCGTTTCTGGCCATCCAGCTCAGCATGGTCGCCCTGTTGATCGCCTTTCCCCAGCTTGTGAGCCTGAACCTCGTGCGGGAGCCGGTCGACACCGCGCCCGTGGAGATCCAGTTGCCCTCTGCGCCAGCCGGCAAGAGCCTGCTCGACGGGCAGGATTTCGACGGCTTGTTTGAGGGTAAGGACGACGCCACCCCGAAAACCGGGCAGTAGCGCCCGAGTCGCGGGTTATTTTTTGCGCCGTGCGGCCTGCATGAAGTTCGCCATTGTCACCTCGTTGACGCCGAACCAGGTGTCGGATGCGGTCTGGAAGTCGCGCATCGAGGTGTAGATCTTTTTGAAGGCGGGGTTCTTTGCGGATTCCTCGTCATAGAGCTTCATTGCAAGCTCGTAGGCTTTGAGCAGCACGTCGTCCGGATAGCGGCGCAGTTCGATGCCCACTTTGGCCAACCGCTGCAGCGCGGCGGGGTTCTTCGCGTCGTAGGCGGCGAGCATGTTCAGGTTGGCTTCTGCCGCGGCGACCTCGAAGGCGGCCTGATAGGCCTTCGGCAGCTTCTCGAACTGCTCGTTGTTCACATAGAACGACAGGCAAGGACCGGGCTCCCACCAGCCGGGTGCGTAGTAGTACTTCGCCACCTTCGCGAAGCCGAGTTTTTCGTCGTCATAGGGGCCCACCCACTCGGCCGCGTCGATCGCGCCACGCTCCAGCGCGGGGTAGATCTCGCCACCCGGCAGCGACTGCGGCACCGCGCCCATCTGTGAGAAGATTTCCGCCCCAAAGCCGGGGATGCGGATCTTTAGGCCCTTCAGGTCGTCCAGCGACTTGATCTCCTTGCGGAACCATCCGCCCATCTGGGTGCCGGTGTTGCCGCCCGGGAAATTCAGCACGTTGTACTTCGCGAACAGCTCGCGGAGCACCTCGCGCCCGCCGCCGTGGTAGAACCAGCCGTTGTACTGGCGGGCGTTGAGTCCGAACGGGACCGCCGTGTCGAGCGAAAACGCCTTGTCCTTGCCGTGGTAATAGTAGGAGGCCGTGTGCCCGCATTCCACCGTGTTCTGCTGCACGGCGTCGAGCACACCGAACGCTGGAACGATCTCCCCACCGGCAAACACGCGGATCTCGAAACGGCCGTCCGTGATCTCGGCCACGCGCTTTGCCAGCACCTCGCTCGCACCGTAGATCGTGTCGAGGCTCTTGGGATAGCTCGAGGCGAGGCGCCACTTGATAGTCGGCAGATCGGCGCGTGCGCCGACGGTCATGGTCACGGCGGTGGCTGCGACACTCGCGGTCGCGGTTTTCAAAAACTGACGTCGCTGCATGAGGCCCCCTGACACGAAACACAGATAGAGCGCCGCGTGCCTGGCACGCGGGTAAGACGGCGGATTCTAGCATTAACCGCGACTGCGCTCGCCGTTGATCAGCTGGTGGTGGGGCTCGCGCTGGGGCTGTGCTTGTGCGGAAGCGCGTCGGTCCAACTGTGTGCCCACCAGGCAGGCCACCGGCAGTATGACGAAAGCGGCCAGCAAAGGCACGGCGAAAATGGCACCGGATGTATACGCGGAGTCGGACCACACTGTGCCGGCCACGCGCATCGCTATGTCGCTTGCGACCAGGGCGATACCGGGCAGGAGCAGGGACCACCCCTTTGCGACTGCGATCGCTAGACCGTAAATGAAATACGGCACGATGCCGGCGATCAATACGTCTACCGCCAGGCGATATCCGGTGGTGTAGTGGGGGACCACGGCTGAGTAACCGACCATGAGGACGCCGACTAGGACGATACCGATGGCCAGGGTTGTCGAGTCGGGAACGCGTTTCATCAGAACAGGTCTCGCGGATTGGCTCGAATCGTAGTTTTAAGATGAGATCCCCGGGCTGCCTACGATTCCGGGGAATTTTCACTGGAATCATGCATAGACTGACCGAGGTCAAGATGGTCTCCGCTGGGTTGATCTAATAGCTTACAGATCAAAGTCGGTGCTTGCGGAGTCTCAGCGTGAGCAGGTATGAGTCGGGATTGACGGCGCCATTGCGTGGGAGGGGGGCGTGAAGCCGAAAGATGCCGACCCGCGGGTCGAGGCCCTGCTTCGCGAAATCGAGCGCGAGGTCGCCGAGACCGGAGCGGTGACCGGGCGTACGCGGCTCAGCCCGGCCGTGGTGCGGGCGCTGCGCGAGGTACCACGGCATGCCTTCGTCCCGGAAGACGCACAGCATGCGGCCTATCTCAACACCGCTTTGGGCATCGGACATGGCCAGACCATCTCGCAGCCTTTCGTGGTCGCACTGATGACGGATCTGCTCGATCTCACACCTGCGGCGCGAGTGCTTGAAATTGGCACGGGCTCGGGGTACCAGGCAGCGATTCTCGCCCGGATTGCCCGCTGGGTGTACTCCGTGGAGATCATCCCCGAGCTCGCTGACGCGGCGCGGCAGCGCTTCAGCAGCCTGGGGTACCGCAACATCGCCGTGCGCACCGGAGATGGTCGAGAAGGCTGGCCGGAACACGCCCCCTACGACGCCGCCATCGTCACCGCGGCAAGCCCCGACATCCCGCCCGCCGTGTTGGAGCAGCTGCGCGCGGGCGGGCGCCTCGTCATGCCGCTTGGCGAGCCGTCGGGCGTGCAGGAGCTCACGCTGATCGTCAAGGGCGAGCAAGGTATCGAGCAGCTGCGCCCGATGTTGTCGGTCGTATTCGTGCCACTGGTGGGTTGACGGGCAAAACCGTCGTTTTTCAAGCGGTCACGGCCAACGGGTGGCGGCGCAGCACGGGTGCGCCCGTCGCAGTCGCGGGAGGGCGCTTGCGTGACCGCTCCTAACGATGACTCAACCGACCTGCAGCAGGGGCCAGCGGTCGCATTGCAGGGCTCCGGACAGCAGGTCCCGCCACAGAGATGGGAGACTGGCCAGTTGCGATTCGACCAAGGCCTTGAGCCGCCGGGTCACTACGGGGTCTTGCCGCTGCGTGCCACGCACTCGCAGGTGGGCCAACGGCGGGTTGTCGATCGGGTGGCCGATGCGGCTCACCAGACAGCAGTCCACCTCGGCGCCAGCGCCGAGCTCCGCCGCAGCCTGTTCCGCGATCAGCCCGGCGATCAGGTTGTAGAGCTTGCCGACGTGGGTGATCGGGTTCTTGCCGGCCACGGATTCGAGCGTCATCGGGCGCAACGGCGTGATCAGGCCGTTGACGCGGTTGCCGCGCCCGGCTTCGCCATCATCGCCCGCCTCGGCGGAGGTGCCGCTCACGGTGAGGAACAGGCTGCCGCGTTCCGGTGCATCCGCTGCGTTGACCTGCACGTTCGCGCTGGAGAATCCGTGGCTGGCGGCCAGCGCACGCGCCATCCCAGCGACCTGTTCCTTGGCGGCGAGGTAGTCGTCCACATCGCGCAGGTGGCGATCGACCATCGCGCAGCCCACGGTGAGCTCGACCTCGGCCCCGCGCCGGACGCCCATGACCTTGATGTCCTCGCCCAGGGCGGGCTGGGCGGATTTGACCGCGGCCGTGTTGAGGGTGTGCTCCAGCCCGAGTACGAGCGCCTCCAGCGGGGAGAGCGGCGCGAAGCCCACGCCGCAGGAAGTGTCATTGGCAAGCGGCGCCCGCGCCGTCGCCTTACGTGTGAACAGCTCCTCGAGGTCTGCCGACCCTGGGCGCACCAGCGTGTGCAGCCGCACGTCGCGCCGCACGTCTAGGTGTCGGAGGTGCCGGGCGAGCCAGTCCTGGCAGCTCGCCTCGGCCAGCTCGGCCACGGGCACGGCGACACCGCCGAGATCGGTGACCGCGCGCCCCGCCAGATAGATCTCGATCGGCGCCACAATCTCTCCGCCACCGAACGCCGGCCGCGAGGCACCGCCCCACAGCAGCACCTTGTCGACGTTGTGGTGCAGGATCGTGCCGAAACGCTCCAAATAGAAGCGCGATAGGGCCAGGCTGAACGCCTCGGCCAGCGCATCGCTGATCGTGTCCGGATGGCCCAGCCCCTTGCGCTCGACCACCTCAATGGGGCCGTGGGCGACGCCTGCTTCGGGGAGAAATTCGATGGTGCAGCTCATGTCGGTGCAGTGGCGGGAGTAGTCGGCAGTGTCGGTTTGTTACGGATATTAACCGAGCAGGCCGGGGCTCGCCCGCAGCGCGTCATTCCGTTGTAAACTACGCGCCCGGTGTGCCCAGGGGAGGGGTTGGGATCCTGTCATCCCGGTCTCGCAGGTGGCAGCCGCAAGATTTTTCACGCTGATTCAACACCTATCAGGAGTAAACGATGAGACTGATTCTTCTGGGCGCCCCCGGCGCGGGCAAAGGCACGGTCGCCAAGCTGCTGACCGCCATCGACGGTTCCGTGCAGATCTCCACGGGCGACATCCTGCGCGCCGCCGTGAAGGAAGGCTCCGAGCTCGGCAAGAAGGCCGAGGGCTACATGAAGGCCGGCGACCTGGTGCCCGACAGCCTGATCATGGACATCATGGGCGAGCGCCTGCTGCAGGACGACTGCAAGGCCGGCTTCCTGCTCGACGGCTTCCCGCGCACGATCCCCCAGGCCGAGGCCCTGAAGGAGCTGCTCGCCAAGCTCAACATCAAGCTCGATGGTGCGGTCAACCTCGATGTGCCGCGTGAGGTCATTCTCGACCGGCTGACCACCCGCCGCACCTGTGTGGACTGCGGCGCAATCTACAACGTCAAGAGCTCGCCGACCAAGGTCGAGGGCGTGTGCGACAAGTGCGGCGGCAAGGTTGTGCAGCGTGACGATGAGACCGAGGAGGCCATCTCCAACCGTCTGGACGTCTACAACGCCAAGACCGCTCCGCTCGTCGACTACTACCGCAAGGAAGGCATCCTGCTCGACGTGAACGCGACCTCCAGCCAGGTCGTCGTCGACCAGATCAAGAAGTTCGTCGGCATCGCGTAATGCCCCCGGCCCGCGTCCCTCTCCGCCCAGGGGAGGGACGCGGCTCGCCTCGATCCGTCCAGATCGCGCCCTCAACCTCCGCTGAACGGACCATCCCCGGCACCTGGCAACCGGATTGGCCGGCGCGCCGCCAGCTCCTCCGGCCCCCGATAGCGCTGCCACGGATAACGGTCCTCCCGCACCCTGCCCCAGTACAGCCGCCCCGAATCGCGCCAGCCATCGAGCACGATGCCCTCCTCGAAGGGTTGCCCTTTGGCCGTCACGATCACGCTGCTGTGCTCGCCGTAGTAGCTGCCTTTGTGCGCGACACCCCAGTACAGATCGAAGCTGCGCAGGTCCAGGGCGGCGAGATGATCGAGCAGGTCTTCGGTCCACTCGCGGCACAGACCGCGCGGGCGCAGCCCCGAGTTGACCAGCGTGTTGTGCAGCAGGGGCGGGGAGACGAGCCGATACTCATTGGCCAGGTGCATCGGATAGAGCACGGCGGCGCGCGCGATGCGAGCGGCCTCCGCCGGGTTCGTTCCCGGACCGAGCTGATTGAGGGCGGCGCTCAGGGCCGCGATGCGCGCTTCGAGCCCTGGCTCTGTGGCGGTGGTGCGCGCCACGCCACGCGCATCGAGCTCCACGCCTGCGTAGCGCACGGATGCGCAACCCGTGAGTTGCAGTGCGCCAACGACGAGGGTCGCGGCAATTCCAATGAACGTGTGGACTGGCACGATGCTCGACATGACGCGCGATTATCGGACAGCGCCTTGCCGCTGCCTAGAAGGCTGGCGGCCGGTCGCTCGCATCCACCCAGCCTGCGTGGACTTGCGAGCAGAAACGATGTCGCTCGTCGCGCCGTCCCGAAAAAATCCCTACAATCATGCGCGTCGGCCCATAACTCGAAGAACAAACGCCGCGCATGCCGAACACCCAGCCAAGCCCCGTTCCCGCAGCGCCCCGGTTCCCGCAGGATTTCGAGTACGTGACCGAACCCGGATCGCGGGTCACCGTGGTACTCGACGACGGGCACCAGGTCCACGGCGAGCTCATCGCCTTCTTGCCCGCCGACCGGCAGGTGAGATTGCGCGCAGGCGGCGAGGCGCAGACGATCGCGTTCGACCGGATCAACATCCTGCGCTTCGACACGGACGTGAGTGACTCGCTCCGGCCGGGGGCGAGCTACAAGTCGACCAAAGTGTGGGTCAAGTTCCGCAATGGCATCGTGCGCAACTGTCACTACCGCGAGATCTTCAAGGACGCAGCCGGGCTGCACGTGCTCAAGGTGTCGAAGGACACCCGCACCTACCGCCTGTTCATCCCCCATGAAAACCTCGCGCGCTTCCGCGCGCTGGACCGGCCAGTCGCCACGCTGGCTCGCGCCGTAGGCGCGAACCCCGATGAGCCGAAGGCTGCGCCCAAGCCCCACGCCCAGCGGCCGATCACCGATGCCGCGACTTTGGGCGAGGTGCTTTCGTCGCGCTTCCAGGATGCCAATCCGGCGGATGCGGACGAGCCGTCCCTGCCCGCTGCGAATGACGAGGGTGACCCGTTTGCGCTGGCCCGCCGATTCGACGTACCGCTCGTCGACCTGCGCCGGTTTGAGATCGAGGCCCGCATCCTCGCCGAGCTGCCCGAGACGTTCGTGGTGGAGCACCGGGTCGTGCCGCTCATGCTCCATGAGGAGCACCTCGTGGTCGCGATGGAGAATCCGGCGGATACCGACTTGATCCGCATGGCGCAGTTTCTCTCCGGGCGGCGTGTAGAGATCTGCATCGCCTCCCAGAGCGACCTCATCGCGGCGGTGCACCGGTACTACGGCGGTTCGGACGAAAGCGACGCGCTGCAAGAGCTGGAGAGCGCGGCGAACGCCCCCGAGTCCCGCCAGGATACCTATGAGGAACTGGAGAAGCTCGGACGCGAGAAGCCGATCGTGCGCCTCGTGCAAAGCATCCTCACGGACGGCATCCGGCGCCGCGCGTCGGACATCCACATCCGTCCCGGTGAGAACGATGTGGAGCTGTTGTATCGCCAGGACGGCACACTGGTGTCGGCACGCCGCTTCAACAAGGCGCTGCTGCCGGCGGTGGTCGCGCGCATCAAGATCATCGGCCGGATGAACGTGGCCGAGCGGCGCCTGCCCCAGGACGGACGCACACGCATCGACGACCACGGCACGCCCGTGGATTTCCGCATCTCGGTGATCCCCACCGTCGTCGGCGAGAGCGTGGTGTTCCGCCTGCTGAACGGCAACAAGACGATCGGGTCGGTGCACGATCTCGGCTTCGACGAGGAGGACCTGCCGCGCTTCGTCGATCTGCTGCACCGCAGCTACGGGGTGGTGCTGGTGACTGGCCCCACCGGTTCGGGCAAATCGATGACGCTGTATGCCTCGCTCAAGGAGATCCTTAAGCAGAACGTCAACGTCATCACCGTGGAGGATCCCGTCGAATACCGCATGCCCGGCATCGAACAGATCCAGGTGAACTCGGTGCCGGGCTTCACCTTTGCCCGCGCCCTGCGCAACATCCTGCGCCATGACCCCGACGTAATCATGATTGGCGAGATCCGCGATCAGGAGACCGCGCGCATCGCGGTGGAGAGCGCGCTGACCGGGCATCTCGTGCTCAGCACCCTGCACACCAACGACGCGCCCACCGCGATCACGCGCTTGATCGAGATGGGTGTCGAACCCTTTCTCGTGCGCTCCGCCGTGCTCGGCGCGCTGGCCCAGCGGCTGGTGCGCCTGAACTGCCCGCACTGCCTGGAGGTCGAGCCGGTCGATGAGGTCCAGCGGCGGTTTCTCGGCGTTGCGTCGGATGAGGTCTTCTACCACGGACGCGGTTGCGACGAATGCAACAACACGGGCTTCAAGGGACGCCGGGCCGTGTTCGAGCTGTTGGTGATGACGCCCAGACTGCGCGATCTCATCACCCCGCACACGCCCTCGGACGAGATCCGCAACGCAGCGCTCGAGAGCGGGATGCGGCCGCTGACCCGCAACGCGCTGGAACTCGCGCGGCAGCACAAGATTTCATTGGCCGAGGTCTACCGCGTGCGGCTCGAATGAGCTCCCGGTCAAGCGAAACCGGGCCCTGTCCGACGGCCTCGTCTCAGCCGCTCGCGGGTGGCTTCATCCCTTGATGCACAGCTTGGGTCGCAGGAAGGCCACGCGCCGGGCGAGTCCGGCCTGTTCGGTGGCCTCGGCGACTTCGTCCACGTCCTTGTAGGCGCCGGGGGCCTCTTCGGCCGCGCCGCGCAGGGACTTCGTGCGGATCAGGATGCCGCGCCCAGCCAGTTCGTCGATCAGTTCGCGCCCGCGCCACTGCTTGAGGGCGGCGTGGCGGCTCATGGCGCGTCCCGCGCCGTGGCTTGCGGAGGCGAAGGCGGGGTTGCCCGGCAGGCCGGCCAGGACGTAGGAGCCGGTGCCCATGCTGCCGCCGATGATCACGGGCTGACCTGCGGCGCGATACCGCTCAGGCACCTCGGGGTGGCCGGGTGGGAAGGCGCGGGTAGCGCCCTTGCGGTGGATGTAGAGCTCGCGCTCGCGGCCATCGACGACGTGCCGCTCGCGCTTGCAGGTGTTGTGCGAGACGTCGAACAGCGTCTCGAGCCGGGCCTCGGGCAGCACGCGGGCGAAGGCACCGCGCGTGAGGTGCGTGAGGATCTGCCGGTTGGCGAGCGCGCAGTTGATCGCCGCGTTCATCGCGCCGAGGTACGCCTGGCCCTCCGGCGAGCGGATCGGCGCGCACGCCAGCTCGCGGTCGGGCAGGTGGATGCCGAGCCGCTGGGCCGCCTTAGCAAGGCTGACGAGGTAGTCCGTGCCGATCTGGTGCCCGAGCCCGCGTGAGCCGCAGTGGATGGAGACGAGGATCTGGCCCTCGCTGAGGCCGAAGGCGTGCGCGGCCTTCGCGTCGAAAACGCGCTCGACGAGCTGGACTTCGAGATAGTGGTTGCCCGAGCCCAGCGTGCCCATCTCGCCACGCTGGCGCTTCTTGGCGAGGTCCGAGACGTTCTCAGGTACGGCGCCGCCGATCATGCCCCGCTCCTCCACATAGGCGAGATCCTCGGCTTCGCCGTAGCCTTGCTCGACGGCCCAGCGCGCGCCGCCGAGCATCACGCGGTCGATCTCCCGAGGGGAGAGCTTGATGTCGCCCTCCTCACCCACGCCAGCCGGGATGTCGCGAAATAGCTGGTCGGCGAGGCGGCTAGCTACCGGTGCCACGTCGGGCAGGGTCAGGTTCGTGCGCAGACAGCGGATGCCGCAGGAGATGTCGAAGCCGACCCCGCCCGCAGAGACGATCCCGCCAGCCTCGGCGTCAAACGCGGCGACGCCGCCGATGGGAAACCCGTAACCCCAGTGCGCGTCGGGCATCGTCATCGCCGCGCCGACCAGCCCGGGCAGCGCGGCGACGTTGACGATCTGCTCGCGGACCTTTTCGTCCATGGCCTCGACCAGCGCCCGCGTCGCAAACAGCCTTACCGGTGCGTGCCCAGCCCCGGCGTCGAGCGCCCAGCAGTGGGGCCCGGCCTCCTTGAGTCCACGCAGGTCCATGATTTACCCCCGTTCAAACATCGACCACACAGCGCGCCTCCCAGCCGGTGTCGGTCTTCGATACCTTCAACATGGTCAGCGTAGCGCCCTTGACCTCGGTCCCTCGCGGCAGGGCGTCGCGCCACGGCTCGCCCCACGCTTCGACCCGCCAGTGCCCGCCGTCGCCCTCCACGGCAAACCGGCCGAACACGGCCCCGTGCAGCCGGGCCTCGGCAAGCAGACGGTTGAGCAGGGTGACGAGCGCGAACTCCGGGTCGGACTCATCGATCGAGAACGCCACGTGCAGTCGCGGCTCGACCTGTTCGAGATCCGTCATCACCGCAAACGTCGCTCGCGCCGCATCGGCGATCGCCGCCGCCAGGGTCGCGCCATGGCCGATCACGCCGATGTCGGCCTCGTGTTCGAAGTAGGCAGGTGAGGGTTCGGTCATGCGTCACGCGTCCCGGCGAGCGGGATCTTAACTTACGAAGCCCGTCTCGGAGTCGGTTTGACCCCCAAGTGCAGTTCGAGTGTAGACGAAGGCGCGGAGTCCCGGTGCGGGAGGAATCGATGAAGGATGCCGATGGCGGGCTCGAGTGCGAAACGAATTGGTCGGAGTGAGAGGATTCGAACCTCCGACCCCTGCCTCCCGAAAGCAGTGCTCTACCAGGCTGAGCTACACTCCGACGTGTTCCAAGGGGTCTTGGTGAGCGCGTTATTCTGCTGAGTCGGCGGGTAAATGTCCAGCGCCGGATGGTCCCGGACCTCGCGGGCGGCCCCCAAGTGCATACGCGCGGTGGCGCTGCTGCGCCGGCCCGTGGCGCGCTCCGGGCTCGCGCGCAGGAAGGCTGGCAAGCGATGCCCGAGTAGGATCTGAGTGGCGGGCAAAAAGCGGACTGTGTGCGCTGAAAATGCGCATTTGCGGCGATTTCACCGCAGCATCGGCACGCCTCAGCGGACCTCCAACCCCCTGTTAAACTCGCGCGCATGTCGCTGCCGTTCTCGCTGCCCACTGCAACCTGGTTCACAGATACCTTCGATGCGCCGACGCGGGTGCAGCAGCGTGGCTGGGCGGCGATCGCCCAGGGTGGTCATGCCTTGCTGGTGGCCCCGACCGGCAGCGGCAAGACGCTGGCGGCCTTCTTGTGGGGCATCGACCGGGTGATGGGGTTGCCGGCGGAGGCGTCGCCCGGCGTGCGGGTGCTCTACGTCTCGCCCCTGAAGGCGCTGGTCTACGACGTGGAGCGCAACCTGCGCGCGCCACTGGTCGGCATCCAGCGTACGGCCGAGCGGCTGGGCTCGGCGGTGCGCGGGGTGCGGGTGGATGTGCGCACGGGCGACACGCCGCAGAAGCTGCGCGCCCAGCAGGCACGCGATCCGGCGGACATCCTGGTGACCACGCCGGAGTCGCTGTTCCTGCTGCTCGGCTCCCGGGCGCGGGAGACGCTGCGCTCGGTGCACACGGTCATTGTCGACGAGGTGCACGCGCTGGCGCCGACCAAGCGCGGCGTGCATCTCGCGCTGTCGCTGGAGCGACTTGGCGAGCTGTGCGCGGTCGAGCCGCAGCGCATCGGGTTGTCGGCGACGGTGCGCCCGCTCGATGAGGCGGCGCACTATCTCGGCGGCGGGCGGGCAGTGGAGTGTGTGGATGCCTCGGCCCGGCCTGCGCTCGACCTGCGCATCGTCGTGCCCGTGCCGGACATGGAGCGGGTGGTTGCGCCCGAGCGCAAGGCCCGCAGCGGGCCGCTGCTCGCCGAGCTGTACGATCGCGCCGTTGCGCCGCAACAGGAGCAGGGCCTGTGGTCGGCGCTCTATCCGCGGCTCGTGGAGGAGATCCGCGCGCATCGATCGACACTCGTGTTCGTCAACAGCCGGGGGCTGTGCGAGCGGCTCACACACCGCCTCAACGAGCTCGCGGGTGAGGAGCTGGTGCGTGCCCATCACGGCAGCGTCTCGCACGAGAAGCGCGCCGAGATCGAGGATCTGCTCAAGCGTGGTGCGGTGCGCGGGATCGTCGCGACCAGTTCGCTCGAACTCGGCATCGACATGGGGGCGATCGACCAGGTGCTGCTCGTCGAATCCCCTGGTTCGGTGGCGCGCGGCCTACAGCGCATCGGCCGGGCCGGGCATCAGGTGGGCGCGGTCAGTGTCGGCCGCCTGTTTCCGAAATTCCGCGGCGACCTACTGGAGTGCGCCGTGGTCGCCGGGCGCATGCTGAAAGGGGAGATCGAGGCGATCCGCACGCCGCGCAACGTGCTGGACGTGCTCGCCCAGCAGATCGTGGCGATGGTTTGTGACGCGCCGCGTACGGTCGATGAGCTCGAGCGGCTCGTGCGGCGGGCCTGGCCCTACGCCGAGCTGACGCGGGGCGCGCTGGAGGCGGTCCTCGACATGCTCTCGGGGCGCTACCCTTCCAGCGACTTTGCCGACCTCCATCCGCAACTCGTCTGGGACCGCGCCACCGACACGCTTGCTCCGCGGCGCGGCGCGGCGCGGCGATGCTCGTGCGCCTCAACGGTGGCACCATCCCCGACCGCGGACTTTACGGCGTGTATCTCGGCCCCGACGGCACACGGCTTGGCGAGCTGGACGAGGAGATGGTCTTCGAGACCAAGGCGGGAGACAACATCCTGCTCGGCGCCACCACCTGGCGCGTCGAGCAGATCACGCGCGACCGGGTGATCGTCAGCCCCGCGCCCGGTGAGCCAGGGCGGTTGCCGTTCTGGCGCGGCGACGGACCAGGGCGGCCGCTCGAACTGGGGCGCGCGCTCGGCGCCTTCGTCCGCGAGTTGGGGGCCCAGCCCGCCGCGCGGCGGGTCGACTGGTTGCTCGAACACGTGCCGCTCGATCGATTCGCCGCCGAAAACCTCGCCCGCTATATCGCCGACCAGAAGGACCACACCGGCACCCTGCCGACCGACCGCACGATCTGCATCGAGCGCTTTCGCGACGAACTCGGCGACTGGCGCGTGTGCCTGCTCTCGCCCTTCGGTGCGCGGGTGCACGCCCCCTGGGCGATGGTGCTGCAGGCCGGGCTCTCGCGGCGCAGCGGCATCGACGTGCAGACGATGTACACCGACGACGGCGTCGTGCTGCGCTTTGCCGATGTGGACGAGCTGCCCGATCTGGCGTCCTTGCTCGTGCCCGATCCGGACGACGTGGATGCCCTGCTCGAGGAGCAGCTACCGGTGACGGCCTTGTTCGCCACGCTGTTCCGGGAGAACGCGGCGCGCGCGCTGCTGATGCCGAGGAAGCGGCCCGATGGGCGCAGTCCGTTGTGGATGCAGCGGCTCAAGGCGCAGCAACTGCTCGCCAGCGTGCGCCAGTATCTCAACTTCCCCGTCGTGCTGGAGACCTACCGCCAGGCGCTTGCCGATGTGTTCGATCTGAGCGGCTTCAAGCAGCTGCTGCGGGACCTGCGCGCGCGCAGCGTGCGCATTGACGAGGTGGAGACCCGTTCCGCCTCCCCGTTTGCGCGTTCGCTGGTCTTTGCCTATGTCGCGAACTACCTCTACGACCAGGATGCCCCGCTCGCCGAGCGCAAGGCGCAGGCGTTCACGCTGGACCGCGGCCTGCTCGCCGAGCTGCTCGGGCAGGAGGCGCTGCGCGAGCTGATCGACCCGCAGGTGCTCGCCGAGCTGGAGGCCGAGCTTCAGCACCTCACCGACGAGCGTCGGGCGCGCGACATCGACCAGATACATGATCTCCTGCGGCGTCTGGGTGACCTGACCGAACGCGAGCTCGCGGCGCGGGCCGATGCCGGAGTGCCCGACGGACTCGATCGCCTGCGCACGGCGCGTCGCGCCGCGGCCGTGCGCATCGCTGGCGAGAAGCGCTGGATCGCCGCCGAAGACGCCGGGCTGTACCGCGACGCGCTCGGTGTGATGCCGCCGGCGGGCTTACCGGAGGGCTTTCTCGCGCCGGTCGGGCAGGCGCTCGAGCGCCTCGTGCGGCGCTTCGCGCAGACGCACGGTCCGTTCACCACGACCGCCGTCGCGGCTCGGTATGGCCTGCGGCCGGCGCAGGTCGAGCCCGTGTTGCGGCTGCTCGAGACGGCGGGTGCTCTGGTGCGCGGCGAGATCCGCCCCGATGGCGTCGAGGCCGACTGGTGCGATGCGGAGGTGCTGCGTCGCCTGCGTCGGCGCACCCTGGCGCGGTTGCGCCACGCGGTCGCGCCCGTGGACGGTGCGCAGCTCGCCCGATTTTTGCCGCGTTGGCAGGGGCAGGAGGGTCCGCCTGCGCCGCTCCTGGAGGTCGTGCACCAGCTCGACGGGCTCACGCTGCCGTGGTCGGTGTGGATCGACACGGTGTTGCCCGCGCGCGTCGAGGGCTTCCGTGTGGACCAGCTCGACCTGCTCGCCGCCACCGGCGCGGTGGTGTGGGTCGGTGCCGGGGCGTTGGGGGCGAGAGACGGACGGGTGACGCTGTACCTGCGCGAGCACGTCCATGAACTCCTGATCCCCGCGGATGCCAGTTCCGCACCGGACGAGGCCCTGCATCAAACCATCCTGGATCATCTGCGCACACGCGGCGCGTCGTTCTACCTCGAGCTCCAGGAAGCGGCACGCCGCGCCGGCTGCGATACCACCGGCGAGGGCTTTCGTGCCGCGCTGTGGGATCTGGTCTGGGCCGGGTTGATCACCAACGACAGTTTCGCACCACTGCGCGCCCTCGCCGGTGGCCCGCGGCAGACGGGGCCAAGACAGGCCGTTCAGTTGGCGGGCGGACGCTGGTCGCTGGTCGCGCATCTGGCCGACGAGACGCTCGACCCGACACGCCGGGCGCTGGCCCGCGCCCGCCGGCTGCTCGACCGCTACGGTGTGGTGAGCCGCGAGGCCGCGCTCGCGGAGAACCTGCCCGGAGGCTTCGGGCCGGTCTATCAGGTCCTCAAGTCCATGGAGGAGGCCGGCAAGGTGCGCCGTGGCTACTTCGTGGAGGGTCTGTCCGGCGCGCAGTTCGCCTTGCCGGGCGCGGTCGAGCGCCTGCGCGCGGCGCGCGAGGTCGAACCACCCGCAGCGGGTTACAGCGAGACGGAGGTGCGCCTTCTTGCGGCTGCCGATCCGGCGAATCCTTACGGAGCGCTGCTGCCGTGGCCGGGCGCGGAGGTGCCGGGCAAGGCCCCCGCCCGGCGGATCGCCGGTGCCTGGGTGGTGCTCGTTGCCGGCCGGCTGGCGCTGTACGCCAGTCCGCACGCGCGGCAGGTGACGACCTTTGCCCGTGAACTGCCCGACCCCGAACGCGATCTTGCCTTGGCCTTTCGGGCGTTGCGGCGCCCGCCACACGGTGCAGCCCGCGGTAGCCTGCTGATCGAGCGCATCGACGGCGTACCCGCCCCGGAATCGCCGCACGTCGCAGCGCTCAAGGCAGCGGGCTTCATCGCGGATTACCGGGGCTTGATGCCGGATCCACGCTATGCCTGAGGGGGATACGGTGTTCAACGTCGCGGCCCTGTTGCGTCCGCTGCTGGTCGGGCAGACGCTCGTCGATGCGCGGATCGCCACCGGTGAGCGCGACTGGCTGGTGGGGCGGGACGTGGCGTTCGTCCGGCCGCGCGGCAAGCACCTGTTCATCGGCCTCGACGACGGCGTGGCGATCCGCAGTCACCTCGGCCTGTATGGCAGCTGGCACCGGTACGCGCCGGGCGAGCCCTGGCGCAAGCCGTCGCGTCACGCTTCGCTTGCGCTGTGGACGGCAACGGACGTGCTGGTGTGTTTCCACGCAAAGGCGGTGGAGCTCCTGCGCAGTGATGGGATTATCCACCGGGCCCTGCTTGGCCGCCTGGGTCCCGACCTCAGCGGCGAGGCGCCGGATCTGGCGGCCGTTTTGGCGCGCACGCGGAGCTTGCTAACACCTCAGACCCCGCTTGCTGACGTGTTGCTCGACCAGCGCGTGGCCAGCGGCATCGGCAATGTCTACAAAAGCGAAACTCTGTTCTTGGCCCGCCAGCATCCGCTGCGGCCGGTCGGCGCCCTCGACGATGCCGGCCTGGAGGGGTTGTTCACGCTCGCGCACGAGCTGTTGCGCAAGAACTTGGGGCGGGGACCGCGTACGACCCGCTGGATCGAAGACGGTCGCGGCACGCTGTGGGTCTATGCCCGGACGGATAAGCCGTGCTTCGAATGTGGCAGCGCGATTGTGCGCCAGCCGCTCGGGAGGACGCTGCGGGTGACGTTCTGGTGTGAACATTGCCAGTCGCCTCCGCAGGATTGACATCGCTTGGTGTCGCCAGGCCCGAATGAGACTGCCGAAAAGAACGGCGAGCGGGTGTGTATCCGCTCGCCAGCTTGGGCAGGTCAGGGCTTATTGTTACTTGGGCACTGCGCAACGGGGCCACGCCTGGGTCGGCGCATTCCCCCTCGCACCTCCCGTCTGCTGGGAGAACGCAGACACGAGATCGCGCCTTGGCCGATCGGCTTGGCCGAATTGAAACTTGGGAAGATCGCCGGATGCCTTGGCATCGGTAGATTCCAGTCCCGAATCCGCGCGTGCCGCTCGACGCCTGCCGGCTTCCATCCCGCGAAACCGGGACCGTGAGCGATGCGCTTGCCGGGGACAGATGAACCTGCGATGACGACCTTTCATCCAAGTATCCTTACCTTTCGTCGCCATTTGCCACAATGCGACAAGGGAAATGGGACGAAGTTCTCGTTGGCGCTAAAGCGTGACGCTCACCAAGTTATTTCGGCGGTGGCGGAGGTGGATCCGGGACGATGAGCACCTGCCCAACGCTGAGATCCCGCGGGCTTTTCATGACGTGGGCATTCGCCTCGTAAATGAGGTTGAACTTAGTCGGGTCGCCGTAGGCGCGACGCGCGAGGGTCCACAGGTTGTCTCCCGGCAGGACTTCGATCGTGCGTGGTTTTTCAGCCCGCGCTGGGTCAGCAGCTGCGGCTGGTTGTGGGGGTGGGGTGCCGGCAAGCCCCGGTGTGACGGGCAGTGAGGCGCTGATCGCCTGCTCCGTGGCTGTGGGTTTGGGGTTGATAGGGTTGGGTTCTGGGGCAGGCGCAGGTTTGCTTTCCGCGCTCGGTGCGGGTTGCGGGATGGGGTGCGTGTCTTTCTGCGCGGCCGTGCGTGGTTCTGCCGCTGCCTCGGACTGCAAGGGTGGATCGGCAGGCGGCTTCGGTGTGTCCTGCTTGCGTGGGGACGCGCGTCGGGCCGCGGGGCGCGGGGAGAAATCTGCCAGCGAGCCGGTGCCGAGCGCAGAGTCGCGGGCAACTTCGTCGAATTCCGACAGGAGGGGCCCCGTCAGCGGCGACATGTCGAGCAGGAGTCCGGTGTCGGCACCGATCGGCGCGCGGCGTGTGTGCTGCCACCACCAGCCCGTCAGGCCGGCCACGGCCACACCGCCCGCCAGCAGTAGGGCGGTCCAGAGCGCACGGTGGCTGCGGCGATCCCGATACAGGATGCGACCGTTGCGGATGTAAATGTACCGCCGGTAGGTCATCGGCCCGTGGGCGTCCGCATCGCGTGTGTGCGCGGTTCGGGCGCTGCGCGGCCCGTGTGCGGGCGCCGCTGGCCTCGGCACGTCAAGGGGTTGGCAACGCAGTCCATGTGCTCACGTCGGTGATTGCGCGGTAACTGGGGGCACAAGATAGCGAAAAACGCCGTCGGATTCAGCGATGGCCTGGACACTGGGGGACTCTTCGTCACCGTTTGCCCGTCGCGTGGCAGTACACGCCCGTGAGCGGGCCATCGCTGGGGATGGCCCGCACATGGTGATCGACTCGGGCTTAGAACCGCCGGGAATAGCTGAGGTTCAGCGTGCTGTGCGTGGTGTCGTCTTGACCGGTGACGGTGCTCAGGCTTAAGCCCGCCGCGCTGCTGGCGGAGAGCCGGGCGCGCACGCCGATGTCGATGACCGCATACTGGTCGTCCGGTGCGTAGCCCGGCAGCGTGAAGCTGCCGCTCAAGCCGACCACGCGGGCGCTCACCCCGCCGTCCTGGTCCTTGTTCTCCTTGTACACGCTGGCCTTGAGGTAGGGTTCGACGGTACCGAAGCTCGTTGCCACGGGCAGGCTGGCGCGCCAGCCGAGCCCAGTGAGCAGGCTTTTGCGGGTGTGGTTGTCGAAGGCCATTGCCGTGCTGCTTTCGCCATTTTCGGTGTAGCCAGTGACTTGCTGCTCCTGGTAGAGCGCGTGCAGGACCGGGCCGGTCGTCACACTGCCCACGTTGAGGTCGTAGCCGGTTTCGAAGCCGATCAGCCAGGTTTCGCCGGAGGTATTGCCCTGTTCGGTGCGGCTGCCGCCACCGAGGTTGATCGACCGGGTGATGTCGCGATAGTCCACGAAGCCCATGCCGACCAGGGAGTTGAGCCACCACGGCCCGTTCATGCCGTAGTACACGGCGAGCAGGTTGGAGCTGTAGTCGAAGCCACCGCCACGGGAGAAATCCGCACTGCCCTGGCCGAGCGACCAGGCGAGGCCGATCGAGGAGCGGGGGTTGAGCGGCAGATTCGCGCCCAGCGTCAGGTTGACCGGGTTGGTCTCGACGCCGTCATTGCTGCCCGAGGTGTCGACTTCCAGCGTGCCAAACCCGCCGCCGATAAACAGGTTGACGCCGCTGCTGCCGGACCGGGCTGCGGGGCCATTGGCCAGGCGGATCTGTTCGTTGATCGCGCCGACCTGCGTCTCGGTGGTGCGCTGCGCGACGTAGGAGAGCAAAGAGACCTGCTGCGGGGCGTTGAGCTGCGCGAGGATAAGGTCCGCAAGGATCGCATGCACCTCGGGGGTGGGGTGCACGCTGTCAGCAAACAGGTAGCGCTGCGTGAGATCGACCTGACCCAAAGCGGCCGAGCTGCATTGCAGGGACGAGGTCGTGTTGCACGCCGTGCCCGTCACGTTGGTGACGCCGAAGGCGGCGGGGTTCGCGATGAGCTCGTTGAAGATACCGGTGACGTTGACTGGGATCACCTCCACGCCGACCTGGCCGATACCCGAGTTAAGCGCGAGGTTGAACAGCGTGGCGAGCCCGGTGAAGCCACTGCGGACCTGATCGACCGCGCCCTGGACCGTCGCGGCCGGCACGCCGAGGACTGCCGCGGCATTCGCGACCGCGGCCTGTTGCGCGGCAGCCTGCGTTGCCGCCGTCGTCGTGGTCTGACGCAGCGCGAGCGTCGCCGCGCCGAGGGCTTGCGCGGTCTTTGCCGTATCCGCACCGGCCGTGGTCGCCACGGATTGCACGCCTTGCAGGATGGCGGCCGGCGTCTTGCCGATGTCCGGCAGGTTGGGCACCAGGATGTAGCGGGCGCCGGCGGCCTTGAGCCGGCCGATTTGGGCAATCTGCGCGGCAGCGGCCGCCCGGATGTTGGCCTGCGCCTGCTCCGAGGTGATCGCGCCACTGCCGGCCAGTGCGGCCTGGAAGAACACATCATTGGCGCCGCCCCAGATCGCGTACAGGGCGTTCGGGTTAGCCGTGGGTGAGCCCGTGAGAAAGGTCGAGACCTGGCTGCTGATGGGGTTGGCACCCGGCACCCCGACGCCCGGGAGGTCGGTTTCCCGCGCGCCGCCCTGGGCGTAGTTGGTGCCGCCGAGCGGCTGCACGAGCGGTGCAGGTACGACCGTCAGGTTGTAGATGCCAAAGGCGTTGCCGTTGGTGCCCAGATCCTCGGCGAGAAACTGTGCCCAGACCTTGCCCGGGTTGACCGTGAAGCGCGCGCCGCCGTAGCTGCCCGCATCGGTTAGGCTGTCGCCGAAGAAGTAGGTTTGTGTGAAGTCCGCGCTGTATGCGGGTGAGCCCAAAAGCGCCGCTATCGCCACGGCAAGCGATCCTTGTTTGTACACGTTTGTCTCTCTGATGGGTGGTGTGTTGTGGCTTTTTGCTAAATATAGGACGTGGCGTACCTCGCTGCTACGCCCTAGGCTGAATACCAAAGTGACGCGAACAGCGGAGGCGTGATGCTCGAGTACCTGTTTTTCGGCGACGAGGTGGCAGACCGTTTCGTGGTGCGGCTCAACGAGCTCGGCCTCGCTTTTGAGCGGGGGCGGGAGCCCATCGAGCAGGCCACAGTGATCCGCATCGAGGAGGATGCCGCGGAACCCTATTGGGACGAACTCGATGAGCTCTACGAAGTGCTCTCAGCCGCAGACCAGGCCGCGCTCGAGCAGTCGCTCGACGGCTTGAGTGTATCCGGCATCTATATCCAGCTCGGCGACGGTCGTCGCACGGTGGCCCGGGTCGAGCCCGCGCTGCTGAACCGGATCCTCTCGGTGATCTCCATGGACGAACTCAATCGCCTGGTTGAGGCGATCACCACGGCGGTCGAGAACCCGGACGACGGGCCGCTGTGCGGCAAGCAAAGCGGGGGTTAGCCCGGCTTCCGTCATGCCTGTGCTGCCATGTACCCCGGCAGTGCGTGGCAGAGGCAAAGGATGAACTTTGAGCGGTTCGCACGCTCTCATACGCGAGTAACGCGGGTCATCTTTGGCCCCTTCCTGCTTGCCCACTTCTAGGATCGTGCGCGTGAACCGTCCGTTGGCCTACCTCTCCTGTTTGACCTTGTGTGTCGGGTTGGTTGCCTGCTCGAGCAGCGTCGAGCCGGTGTCCCCGATGTCGCCCTCCTCGTCCGGTGGGGACGTCGCTTCCCCCGCGGTGGCATCGGGGAGCGGGTCTGCCGCTGGCGCGTTGATCTACCGGATCAACTTCATGCCGCAGCCGCCGGGTAGTGTCGACATCTACGGCCGTCCATGCCTCAGCGCGGCGGGATCCCTGGTCAACACCTTGACCGGCGAGAGCTACTACCATCTGAGCGGTTCGGCCATCAGCGCCTCGGATCAGGTCGCGCAAGTCACTGCATCCATGGAAAAGACCACGGGCCGGGTGACCGGCAGCATCAGCAGCGCCCAGGCCTACTTGTTCGGGTCCTTCTCGGGGCTTGCCTGGGGAGACCAGGACACGCGAACCTGGAGCACCACGGGTGGTTGTGCTGGGTTTTGGAGTCTCACAGAGGGCCGGTCGGCGGAAGTGAGCGCCTTGCCGGATAGTGACGTGCTCACGAGCAGCGTCTGGCGCGTCGCGGTGGAGGCGGGAAGTGAGCACGGACCAGTCGGCGGGCATTGCGGTCCGGCGCAAGGGCTACTCCAGATCGAGGCGGGTCGCCTCAGAGGGGAGTTGTGGGACGCGGCAGGCCAGTGGATTGCCGTGAACGCGAGGGTCGACGCGGACGGGGTGATCCGGCAGAGTGATCCCTCGCCAGTGTGGCGGCTTGAAGGCCGCTTCGCCGCCGAACATGCCCAAGGCGCGCTGAGCGATGACGTGGGTTGCCGCGCCGTGTGGCAGGCCGAGCGGTGGTCCGAACCGTAGCAGCAGGGAAAAGGTGCAGCATCCGCGGGGTGGGTATGCTCTGGCCTTCGCTTTCCCGCTATGCTTAGGTTTCGGTGTCGCGTCGGGAGGCAGCTATGCGGGTGGCTAAGGTTTTATTGGGGTGGGTTTTCGCAACCGCGTGGTTCGTCGTCGCTGTCGCTGCCCTCGCAGACGCGGGGCCATCGGCTGGTACCGCGGTAAAAGGCGAGTATCGCGGCGCGAAGGCCACGGAGTATCCCGCCTGGTTCAAGGCGAGCTTTCTCGATCTGCCCGCCGACGTCGCGGAAGCGGCCAGGGCGGGCAAGCGGCTGATGGTTCTGTTCTATCAGGACGGTTGCCCGTACTGCAATGCGCTGGTGGAGAGAAATCTTGCGCAACGCAGTATCGAGGACAAGGTGCGCAAGCACCTGGACGTGATCGCGCTGAACCTCTGGGGCGATCGCGAGGTGACCGCGCTGGACGGCAAGCCGTACACCGAAAAGACGTTCGGTGCCGCGCTGAAGGTGCAGTTCACGCCCACGGTGCTGTTCTTCGACGAGCAGGGCAAGGAGGCGCTGCGCCTGAACGGGTACTTGCCGCCCGAGCGGTTCGGTGTGGCGCTCGACTACGTGATCGGCAAGCAGGAAAAACGCCAAACCTTCCGGGAATACCTGGCGTCGAACGCGCCCCGCACATCGGCGGGAGAGCTCACCCGGCAGGACTTCTTCAGCACCCAGCCCACGGACCTGAGCAAGCGCACGCCAGGCCAGCCTTTTGCAGTGTTTTTCGAGCAAAAGCACTGCCCTGACTGTGAGCGGCTGCACACGAGCGTGCTGACCGATGGCGACACGCGCGCCGTCATCCGGCAGTTTCACAACGTCCAGCTCGACATGTGGGCGGATACACCCGTCGTCCTGCCCGACGGCAAGCCATCGACCGCGCGCGATTGGGCCAAGGATCTAGGCGTGGCCTACGCGCCGACCATCATCGTGTTCAACCCGGAGGGCAAGGAGATCATTCGTTCTGAAGCGGAGTTCAGGACCTTCCACACCCAGTCGATCTTCGACTACGTTCTGAGCGGTGCATATAAAAGCCAGCCGAGCTTCCAGCGCTACATCTCCGCTCGTGCTGAGCACCTGCGCGAGCAGGGCAAGAACGTGGATATCTACCGATAACGGCGGCAGCGCGCTTAGCCTCGCGGGTGGGTCGCGATGGCCATCCCTGCTGTCGGTGGCGTCATCAGTGACGGTCGTCGCCTCGGCTCGGCTATTGTGCGCACTCCGCCCCCCACACCACTCTCCCGTTGGCGTCCACGGTCTCGATGCGCACCGTGTAGCCCCATAGTCGACCGATGTGCTTGAGCATTTCCTGGGTGGTCTCGCCCAACGGTCGACGGTTGGACTGATAGTGGCGTAGTGTCAGGGAGCGGTCGCCGTACACATCCACGTTGTAGACCTGAATGTTCGGCTCCCGGTTGCCGAGGTTGTACTGGTCGGCGAGCGCTTGGCGCACGGCGCGGTAGCCAGCCTCATCGTGAATGGCGCTGACCTCCATGGTCTCCTCCCGATCGTCATCGGTCACGGCGAACAGGCGGAATTCGCGCATCAGCCGCGGCGAGAGGTACTGGGCGATGAAACTCTCGTCCTTGAAATTGCGCATGGCGAAGTCGAGCGTCTTGCGCCAGTCCGTGCCGGCGATCTCCGGAAACCATGCACGATCTTCGTCGGTGGGGTTCTGGCAGATGCGCTGGATGTCGCGGTACATCGCGAAGCCGAGCGCATAGGGGTTGATGCCGCTGTAGCCACGGTGGTGGAAGGGTGGCTGGAAGATGACGTTGGTGTGGCTCTGCAGGAATTCCAGCATGAAGCCATCGTCGACCTTGCCTTCCTCGTGCAGCTTGTTGATCAGCGTGAAATGCCAGAAGGTCGCCCAGCCTTCGTTCATGACTTGAGTCTGGCGCTGAGGATAGAAGTACTGCGCGATCTTGCGCACGATGCGCACGATCTCGCGCTCCCACGGCTCGAGCCGCGGGGCGTGCTTTTCGATGAAATACAGGAGATTTTCCTGCGGCTCGGGCGGGAAGCGCTGTTCCTTTTTCGCCTGCTCCGTGGCCTGCGCGACGGGGATGGTTCGCCACAGATCGTTCACGCGCGACTGAAGGTATGCCTCGCGCTCGCGCATGCGCTGCTCCTCCTTGACCATCGACAGACGGCTGGGGCGCTTATAGCGGTCCACGCCCTGGTTCATCAGCGCATGGCAGGAGTCGAGCAGTTCCTCCACGCGCTCCTCGCCGTAACGTTCCTCGCACTGCATGATGTAGTTGCGCGCGAACACCAGGTAATCGAGGATGCCCTCGGCGTCCGTCCAGGTGCGGAACAGGTAGTTGCCCTTGAAGAACGAATTGTGGCCATAGCTGGCGTGCGCGATCACCAGCGCCTGCATCATCATGGTGTTTTCTTCCATGAGGTAGGCGATACAGGGATTGGAGTTGATGACGATCTCGTAGGCGAGCCCCATCTGGCCGCGCTGGTAGCTCTTCTGGATGTTCATGAACTCCTTGCCGAACGACCAGTGGTGGTAGCCCACCGGCATGCCGACCGAGGAGTAGGCGTCGATCATCTGCTCCGAGGAGATGATCTCGATCTGGTTGGGGTAGGTGTCGAGCCCGTACTCGCCGGCAATGCGCGCGATCTCGCGGTCGTACTCGGCGATCAACTCGAAGGTCCATTCCGACCCTGTCGAAATCAGTCCGTCCCTCATGCGGTCTTTCTCTTGAACAGCTCACGAAACACCGGATAGATTTCCTCCACCGAGTCGATGCGTTGCATGGCGAACTGGCGCGAGGCGGCCTTCACGCGCTCGTACTCGTACCACAGGCTCTGCGGGCTGTGCGCCTTGATCTCGACGTAGGCGAAGTACTGCACGAGCGGGAGGATCGAGCCGATGAGCAGGTCGCGGCAGTGCGGGGAGTCGTTCTCCCAGTTGTCGCCGTCGCTCGCTTGCGCGGCGTAGATGTTCCAGGCGGCTGGCGGGTAGCGTTCGCGCACGATCTCCAGCATCAGCTCGAGCGCGCTGGAGACCACGGTGCCACCGGTTTCCCGCGAGCTGAAGAAGTCCTCCTCGTTGACCTCCTTGGCCACGGTGTGGTGGCGGATGAACACCACGTCGATGCGCTCATAGTTCCGCTGCAGGAACAGGTAGAGCAGCATGAAAAAGCGCTTGGCGATGTCCTTGCGGGGCTGGTCCATCGAGCCCGAGACGTCCATCAGGCAGAACATCACCGCCTTGGAACTGGGGATCGGCCGGTCCACGCGGTGGGTGTAGCGCAGGTCGTGCGTATCGAGGAAGGGCACGGCGGCGATGCGTGCGCGCAGGCCCTGGATCTCTTCGCGCAGCTCGCTGGCGGCCGGGCTGTCGGCCTCACCACGGCTCTCCAGGGCCTCGAGTTCCTTGAGTGCTTCGGCCAGCCGCTCGCGCGGCCCGGCCGCCATGGCGAGCCGCCGCCCGATCGCGCTGCGCAGCGAGCGCACGACATGCAGGTTCGCGGGATTGCCGTCGCTGCTGAAACCGGCACGCACGCGCTTGGTCTCCGGTGAGGCCGACAGCTCCTTCTTCACTAGATCGGGCAGGGCGAGATCCTCAAAGAAAAAATTCAGGAATTCTTCGCGCGTGAGCTCGAAGACGAAGTCATCCAGCCCCTCACCGTCGTTGGAGGCTTTACTGCCGCCTTTTCCCTCTCCGCCCTGCGGGCGTGGCAGCTTGTCGCCGGTCGAAAATTCCTTGTTGCCCGGGTTGACGTAGGTGCGCCGTCCACCGGGGCCGTGCTGGAAGGTGGGCTCCTTGAGGTCCTTGGCGGGAATCGAGACCTTTTCGCCACGGTCGAGGTCGCCGAGTTTGCGCCCGGAGACCGCCTCGGAGACCGCCTTGCGGATCTGCTGCTTGAAGCGGCGCAGAAAGCGCTGGCGGTTGACGGCGCTCTTGTTCTTGCCTGAGGCGCGGCGGTCGATGAGCTGGCTCATGGTTGGGTGCGAAAACGCTGAATCACAAGTGACAGTCGAGCGCAGAGGTCGCCGCGGCGCCCAGCGTCATCCCCACCGCACTTTCTCCGGCGGGGAGAGGTGAGCAGAGCAGGGACCGACCGCGGACCTCGGGCCGAGAAGGCCAGAGGCTGCGGTCCTACCCCCCGTGTGAGGTGATCATGACGCCTTGCGCGCACGCAGATACCACTCGGCGAGCAGGCGGACCTGCTTCTCGGTGTAGCCGCGCGCGACCATGCGCTGGACGAAGTCCGCATGTTTCTTCTGCTCCTCACTGGAGGCCTTGGCGTTGAAGGAAATGACCGGCAGCAGGTCCTCGGTGCTCGAGAACATCTTGCGCTCGATGACCGTGCGCAGCTTCTCGTAACTGGTCCAGGACGGGTTCTTGCCGGCGTTGTTGGCGCGGGCACGCAGGACGAAATTCACCACCTCGTGCCGGAAATCCTTCGGGTTGGCAATGCCCGCCGGCTTTTCGATCTTTTCGAGTTCGGCATTGAGCTGCGCGCGGTCGAGGATCTCGCCAGTGTCCGGATCGCGGTACTCCTGATCCTGGATCCACATGTCGGCGTAGATCACGTAGCGGTCGAAGATGTTCTGACCGTACTCCGAGTACGACTCGAGGTAGGCGGTCTGCAGTTCTTTCTCGATGAATTCCTTGTAACGCGGCGCGAGGTATTCCTTGAGGTAGGCGATGTAGCGCTGCTCGACCTCCGGGGTGAACTGTTCCTGTTCGATTTGTTGTTCAAGCACGTAGAGCAGGTGCACGGGGTTGGCCGCGACCTCTACGTGATCGAAATTGAACACTTTTGACAGAATCTTGAACGCAAACCGCGTCGAGATACCGCTCATGCCCTCGTCGACACCCGCGAAGTCGCGGTATTCCTGATAGGACTTCGCCTTGGGGTCGATGTCCTTCAGGTTCTCCCCGTCGTAGATCCGCATCTTGGAGTAGATGCTGGAGTTGTCGGGTGGCTTGATGCGCGTGAGCACGGAGAACTGCGCGAGCATCTCGAGCGTGCCGGGTGCGCAGGGGGCCTCGGCGAGCGAACTCTCGCGCAGCAGCTTCTGGTAGATGCGCACCTCGTCGGAGACACGCAGGCAGTACGGCACCTTGACGATGTAGATGCGGTCGAGGAACGCTTCGTTGTTCTTGTTGTTGCGGAAGCTCTGCCACTCCGACTCGTTGGAGTGCGCGAGGATCACGCCGTCGAAGGGGATGGCGCCGAAGCCTTCAGTACCCTTGTAGTTGCCCTCCTGGGTGGCGGTGAGCAGGGGGTGCAGCACCTTGATTGGTGCCTTGAACATCTCGACGAACTCCATCAGACCCTGGTTGGCCAGGCACAGCCCGCCGGAGTAGCTGTAAGCATCCGGGTCGTCCTGGGAGAACTTTTCGAGCTTGCGGATATCGACCTTGCCGACCAGCGAGGAGATGTCCTGGTTGTTCTCGTCGCCCGGCTCGGTCTTGGAGATCGCGACCTGCCCGAGCACCGAAGGCCAGCGCCGTACGACGCGGAATTTGGTGATGTCGCCGTTGAACTCGTGTAGGCGCTTGACCGCCCACGGCGAAAGCACGCGCCCCAGATACCGGCGCGGGATGCCGTATTCCTGTTCGAGGATCTCGCCGTCTTCGTCGGGCGAGAACAGGGCGAGCGGCGAGTCGTTCACCGGCGAGCCCTTGATCGCGTAGAACGGCACTTTCTCCATCAGGTGCTTGAGCTTCTCGGCGAGCGAGGACTTGCCGCCGCCTACCGGGCCGAGCAGGTAGAGGATCTGCTTTTTCTCCTCGAGACCCTGCGCGGCGTGACGGAAGTAGGAGACGATCTGTTCGACGGTCTCCTCCATGCCGTAGAAGTCCTTGAACGCCGGGTAGCGCTTGATGATCTTGTTGGAAAAGATGCGCGACAGACGCGGATCTAGCCGCGTGTCGACAAGCTCCGGCTCACCGATGGCGGTGAGCATCCTCTCGGCCGCGCTGGCGTAGGCCATGCGGTCATGCTTGCAGATGTTCAGGTACTCCTCGAGGGAGAACTCGTCTTCCTCCCTGCGGTAGCGGGAGGTGAAATGTTTGAACACACTCATCAGTTACTCTCTCTTGCCTCGCTGCATAATCTCAAGGCCGCGCCGGGATCAAGCCTCTTTGACTGACTGTCTACAGGCGCTACATGCACACATCAGGCCACCTTGGCATTCTCCCACCGTGGCGATGGCGCCGTGCAAATCCGCATGTCGGGGTCAGGGATTGAATGCTGTGCACCCTCTTCGTGCGCACCGTTAAGGAACGCGGGCTAGCGATCCTGCTTCGCCTGCCAGAGGTTCCAACCCGAAACACCGGACTGATGGCCGCTGGTCTCGCCCTCGGTGCGCACCTCGCGCCCGCTTGTGCTTCCCGTTGGCCTGATGGTAGGGCGCGTTCGCTTAAGAGATCGTGAACACGATTCGGTAATGGATAACCAACCATCTCGCCCGACATGAAATCTGACGAGCGACACTCGTACAGAGATAAACGTAGCACGACTTTGGTGCATCCGGGTGCGCGTGCCTCCCCGTGGCGGGGCATAGCGGGGCTCCACGACCGCCGGGGGGCTGCCGCCCGATCGGCGTGGGGCAGGTGTCTGGCGTTGCGTAGCCGGAGTTCTCCGCTACGCTCCCTTCAATACGGTGCACGCGGCGGCCGTCCCGGTTGTGTTGGCGAGCGCGCCCATGCGCCGACTGTTCTTCTGGCCTGGGAGGGCGGATCGATGTCAAACCCAACCCCTGAGTCGGCTGCGATCCGGGCTGAACTGGCGGAGATCCGCGGCGGCTTGCGTCACGCGCTGACGGAGCTGGCCCGAGCCTCCGAGCGGCCGTACTACGACGCCGAGCGGGACCGCCGCGACGCCACGGCGTACTACCAACCGATCCGCGGTCGGCGTTCGAGGCAGCGGCTCTACGAGGCGCTACAGCGCCTGGTCACGGATACGCACGCGAGGCGCCCGCCCTACAACCCCGCCCGCGAGCTCTACCCCTGGGTGGATTTGGTCGAGGTGGCGCCGCGGCCGCGGGTCAGGAGCATCTACTCCGGTCAACTGTTCGATGCGCGCGCCTTCATCGAGGCCGACCAGCGCATCCTGCAGGAGCGCGAGCGCGTGCAACGCCTGCTGGAGGAGCAACCCAGCATCCAGGGCTTTGCGCTGCGGCAGCAGCTCGCGGCGCTCGAGCGTGCGCTGCCATTCAACTGCGAGCACGTAGTGCCGCAATCCTGGTTCGACAAGCGCGAACCGATGCGGGGCGACCTGCATCATCTCTTTGCCTGTGAATCCGCCTGCAACAGCTTCCGCGGCAACACCCCGTACTTTGATTTTCCGGATTTCCAGCGCGTCGTGCGCGAGCATTGCGGCAAGCGCGAGATGGCTACGGACGACGACGCACCCGGCTTCGAGCCCGCCGCGGGCAAGGGCGAAATCGCCCGGGCGACGCTGTACTTCCTGTTGCGCTATCCGGGGGAGATCCACGTGACGGGTAAGGAGTTCCGCAAGGGACGCATCGCGCTGCTGCTCGACTGGCACGCCCGGCACCCGGTCACGCGCTACGAACAGCACCGCAACCAGGCGATCTTTGAGCGGCAGGGCAACCGCAACCCCCTGATCGACCGACCGCAATGGGCAACAAAGATCGACTTCACCCTCGGCTTTGGATAGTCGCAGAACGCGGTTGGGGGGCCGCATGCAGGGCGTGCGGCTGACGGCGATGGGCGTCGGGATCGGGTCAGCGCCCGGGTGCGCGTGCGTGGATGAGCGAAGGGCGGCTCACGTGGCTGGTGTCGGCAGGGTGCCGCCGACCAGAAAATCGACCTTTTCAAACGTGAAGATCTGCGCAGCGTCACGGCTGCGGGCGCGGACGATGTCGGAGGTCGTCTCGCAGAGCCAGCTCTGCTGCCAGCGGGGGTTGCGTTCCGGCAATGCTCCGGGAGTGAACAGCGCGACGTTGATGCCGTGTTGCGGATCGCGCGCGGAGGTGTACTCGATCACCTCGACCCCCGCGCTGCGTAGCGCACCACCAAGGGCTTGGGTGGCGTCGTAGCGCGCCGGATCGGTGAGGGTCTCGCGGTGCGCCGCGCAGGGTGGTTCCTGTAGGCGCACTCCGCGAGCGCTGGCGTAGGCGGCGCCAAAAGCGGTGTGTTGCGTGAGCAGGCGGCCGGATGCCGGCGGCGCACCCATGCCCTGCCAGAACACCCAGCGATAGTAGGCGACCTCGGCGAAGGCGGTCGCGAGCGTCTGGGAGGCGTAAAACAGGCTGGGTTTGTAGCGCCCGCCGAAGCGGGAGCCGTGGCGCAGCGGCGGGTAACGGAAGGGCGTGGACAGCAGGTAGTGGAGCTGGGCGGTGCCACTGTGCGCCGGGGGCTTGACGGTCTCGAGGAGCTGCTCGAGCAGGGACTGTTCGGCCAGGTTGTCGACCAGCGCGGTGGTGGCCACGTGCTCCTGGCTCTCGACGATGCGAATCAACTCACCGGAGAGCGGCCCCGGCTGCAGTCGATCACGGCAATCCGTCCATGGATCGATCACTTTCAGCCTTTCCCGCGAATGGCGTCGAGGTAGCCCAGCACTTCGTTGAGCCCTTGCACGGTGAGCAGCTGCTGCGCGGGGATACCGCCGGTGTGCAGGTTGGGCGTGCGCATCCAGTGGCGTATGTCCTCGGTACGGCCGCCGACCAGGGCGTAGAGGCTGCGGTAGCAGCGGATCAGCAGCAGGGCGAGTTCACCGGATTTGCTGGCGGGGTCGAGCCCGCGCTGGATCGAGCTGCGATCCTTGCCGATGATCCTGCCGATTTCGGCCTGCGATAGGCCCAAGGCCTTGCCTGCATTCAGCAGCGCCTTGGAGAGCACGGCGCGTTCGTCGGGTTGCGGGAGTTGAAGGGCGAGCATGACGGCTTCTCGGTTTGCTGTATATGAATCAGTTTATATAAAAATTGTGCAATTACAACATTACAGGTTCGTTTGGGTAGGGGGTGAATGTTGGCTTTGTGCGCCTTGTGAGCGGGCGGCGCATGATCTGCGGAGCCGTTTTCTGCGGGCTGGGATGACATGGTGAAGGCCACATTCCGCTTTTACGAGGAACTCAACGACTTTCTTTCCCCAGAGCGGAGGCGTCGGGCGTTCGAGGCGGTCTGCGCGCGAGCCGCGACGACGAAGCACATGATCGAGGCGCTGGGCGTGCCGCACACGGAGGTGGAGCTGATACTGGTCAACGGCGAGTCGGTGGGTTTCGACCGCATTCTGGCCGATGGGGATCGGGTCGCGGTCTACCCGAAGTTCGAGTCGCTGGACATCACGCCGCTGCTGCGCGTGCGCGCGCACCCCCTGCGCGAGATCCGTTTCATCGCCGACGCCCACCTCGGCGGGCTAGCGCAGATGCTGCGCATGGCCGGGTTCGACACGCGCTACGACAACCACTGCGCGGACGCTGAAATCGTCGCCGTCGCGGTACGCGACGGCCGCGTGGTGCTGACCCGCGACCGGGAACTGCTCAAGCGTCGCGAGGTGACGCACGGCTGCTATGTGCATGCGCGCAAATCTGCCGAGCAGTTGCGCGAGGTGTTCGAACGATTGGACCTCGCGCGTGCCGTGCGGCCCTTTACCCGGTGCCTGCGCTGCAACACGCCGCTGCGCGAGATTCCGAAGCCCGAGGTTCGGGACCGCGTGCCGCCACGCGTCTACGCTCGGTACTCGCGTTTCCTGACCTGCGACGTTTGCGGCCGGGTGTACTGGGAGGGTTCCCATTGGCAGCAGATGAGCGCATTGCTGGCACCGCTGCTCGATGTCGGTGAATGAGCTGCGCTGTCGGGTAGTCGTAGCCCTGGATGGGTACGGCCGTCAGGCGTACAACGCGGATTCGACGTCGCGGAACCAATTGGACAGTGTGCGGGTGTCTACGCAACGGCTCGCCCAGGCGGCACCGCGGCGACACAAGTTTGTGGCCAGTCCGGCGTCGAAGCCCGATGCGTCGGCTGTCAGATAGCGGCGGTGCATGTCGTAGTCGCCCTCGATACGCTTTTGCAGCAGCCGTCCCAAGCGCACACAAATGTGCAGCGTGCCGTAACCGTAAAAATACTCGCACATCTCAGAGCGGGTTTCCCCGTTGGCAAACAGCGGTAAGTACTCGCCTACGAGCCGGGTTTCGAGTGCATCGTCGTAGGGAACGGCCTCATCGGCGAGCAGCCACACCAGATCATCGATGCGACGCCGCCGACCGCTGTGTTCCCAGTCGAACCATGCAATGGCGCCGCCCGGTTGTATCATCGCGTTGCCGGGTTTGGCATCCCACTTGACGAAATAGCGGTCTCGGGCCAGGAGTTGGTTGCGCAGCGCCTCCCAACGTGGCTCTGGCGCCATGATGCGCAGATAGTTTCCGATGACCCTTGGTCGGTCAAACAACGTAGTGACCCAGGCGGGGTCGGTGCCGAGCGCAGGCACGTAAGGGCCTTCGTTCAGCATTGCACGGTCGGCCGCGCCGTGGATGCCCAACAATCGATCAATGGCTGAGGCCAAGGCACGCTCCCGTTCAGGTGCGCTGGCGCCATCGAGTAATTCTGAAAGTCGCGATCCGCCCAGATCTTCCTGCCACAGGAGCTGCCCGTCGAACACCAGCATCTTCGGTACGGCAGCTCCCTGGCGGCTCAGTTTATCGAGCACATACGCTTCAAAGGCGGTTCTTTGTTGAGATAACCGATAGGTACAGATGACGGAGGTACCGTTCTTAAGCCGTATGCGGATCGATTTCCGTCGTACGCCCCCAGGATGTTCGATCGCCTCGATTCCTGAACCGAAAAACCTCACGCACTGGGTATCGAGAAATCGCTCGTAATCGCGATAGGCTGCTTCGTCATGATTTGAGTTATCCAATGATTGGGTCTCGACGCAGTTGTTGAGGAGGATCTGACTTCACCCCTGCGGCGCGAAGCGTCGGACGTTGGAATCGGATGCTTCAGGTGCCGGCGTGGCTTCCGCCTTGTCGGCGGCTGGTGGGGGAGCTGAAACAAGGGGCCTTGCCAGGATCGCTCCGATTTGTCGAGGTTCGTCCGGAAAGCGTACGCCGCCGGTAATGTATTCCACGAAGTGGATGCAGGAGGGGGGGGGTGTGTCATCGGAAAGCGCTACGAATTCGGATTCAGGGCAGCCCTTTCGTTGTGTTCCACCCCCGTCGAGATCGGCCCGACGGGGGTGAGCCTACATCCATGCAGACGTCCGCTCAGCTGCTTCCACCCCGGCTGAAGCCCCCGAAATAGCCGGCGGGGACGCTTGGTGCAGGTGTCTGCGTAGTATTGCCGATGTGGTTGCCAGCAAAGATGTTCCACCCGCCGGGGAAGCCGTAGCCGTGAGGCATCCAGCCTCCGTAACTGCCACTCCCGCTACCACCGGACTGGCCACTCCCCAGGGCGCCGAGCAGCTGCATGATCAACCCGTTGAGTTGCGAGTTGAATTGCACCGGGCTGCCCCCTGTGCCACCTGGAAATCCGCCCGACCAACTACCGCCGCCCATGCCTCCAGATTGTCCGGGAGACCAGGGGCCCATATTGGGAACGTGTTGCGGGCGACAGCTACGGGCGACAGCTATGTATGCCGAAAGTCATGATTCGCCTCCTGAGTTTTTAAGCCAGTTTAGTGCGGGCTTGCGCTTGCGCGAAGCACTCCTGGAAAGTTGAGACGCCTAGCCAAACCATCGTTACCGATTCTTGGAATCGGCGACAATCCAAAAGTAGTTCTTTCAATCGGCGATTTGAATAGGTCGATCGATATAGCACCGGAGCACCATTTCCCGCGGATGAACCCCGGCACGCCTTGCGCTGTGCTATCGCCGGCTTGCCTTGGGTGCCAGAATCGCAACCTGGTCATCGCGCACCGGAGAAATGGTATGGACGCCTCCCCCCGTGAGGGAAGTTGAGCGGAAGCGAGGAGGCGGACCCTCACGGGCCGACGGCATGACAAGTGCCCAAGGTGGAAGATTGGATGATCTTCACAGGCAAACCGGAGGGTCCGAAATGAATGGTAGCAAAACAGTCGTCGGCATCGATATCGCCAAGCGGGTGTTTCAGTTGCACTGGATCGACAGGGAGACCGGAGAAATCGTGAGTTTG
>CAYSFW010000031.1:0-21986 GCA_964430355.1 uncultured Thiotrichales bacterium | reverse complement strand
CATTTCGGACCCTCCGGTTTGCCTGTGAAGATCATCCAATCTTCCACCTTGGGCACTTGTGATGCCGTCGGCCCGTGAGGGTCCGCCTCCTCGCTTCCGCTCAACTTCCCTCACGGGGGGAGGCGTCCATACCATTTCTCCCACTTTGGCTCGATCCAGGTTGCCGGGCTTTACGCCTGCAACGATAAAGGCATGGTCGATCCGCGCCCGCTGGCCACCCTGGGCGGCATGATCGCACTGCCCGTCATCGACCCGCTGCTGCGGGTGGCCATCAAGGAGGGCCAGCTCGCCAGCGTCAAGCTCGATGCCCACGCGCTCGAGGCCCAGAAAAGCGCGCTGCTCGCCGTGGTGCCGCTCGTCGACTCGCACGGACGGATCCATGGCGTGCTCGCTGTACGCGAGATGCACTTCATGGCCTTTCAGCGGGAGAACCTCAACCTGCTCGCACTGCTCGGCGGCTACGTCGGCGACATGCTCACCCGCACCCGCAATGCGAGCCTCGCCAACGGGCTGGTCAGCGCCGGCTTCCTCGCGGAGCTCGACAGTGCACTGCGCTTTGCCAACGAGTACGGCGTGGAATCCACGCTCGTGGCCTTCAAGCTGCGCGCGCACGCCGAAGCGGGCGCTGCCGCGGACATCCTCGGCGAACGGGTCCGCTCGCTGGACAGCTCCTGGCGACTCACCGCGCCGGGCGGCCGGATCACGGTCCTGGTCCTGCTGCCGCTCACCGACGTGCGCCAGTGCGAGGGCTATCTCACCCGCATCCGCAAGGACGTGGAAGAGCGCCTGCGGCTGCCGTTCGCGACCGTGGTTGCCGACGTATCCAGCCTGCCCGTCCAGCGTGGCACCCAGAAGGCGGCCTGTCTTGACCTGATCCAGGAGGCGTCCCATGGCGCAAAACCCGCCAAGGCTGCCTGACGCCGCCACCCTCGCGCTGGTCGGCGCCGGGCTCGCCCTCGAGATCTGGTGCGCGGCGCGGCTGCTCGGCTCGGGCGCCCACGCAGGCATCAACCACGCCTGGATCGCCGCGCACGCGCTGGCGAGCATGCTGGTCGCCTTCGGTACGTGGCGGGCACTCGCGCCGGTTTGCCGGGCAGAACTCCGGGACGCGCTCGGCTTGCTGTTCGCGCTGAGCTTCTTCATGCCCGTGGCCGGCGCCCTGGGGGGCGCGGCCCTCGGCGTTGCGGTGCGCTACGCAGGCAGCCGCGAGAAAGAGGAGGCGTTCTGGGAGCTCACTCCACCGGTCGAGCTGCCGTTCGCCCCCCCGCAAAACCGCAGCCCGGAGCGCGTGGACGGCCGCGGCTTCATCGAGCAGATCCGCTTCGAGGGCGAATCACAGCGCCTGTTCAACCGCATCGTCGCCACCCGCCACATGCGCGACAGTCAGGCCGCACCCATCCTGCGCAGCGCCCTGCACCACCGTAGCGAAAAAATCCGGCTGCTCGCGTACTCGATGCTCGACAAAAAGATCGAGCGCATCAACCGGCGCATCGCCCGGCTCGAGGCGCTGGCCGAGGCCGGCAATGGCGAAGTGCGCGCCAACACACACCTGCAGCTCGCCAGCAACTACTGGGAACTGCTGTCGCTGGAGGACGCCGAAGCCACCATGCGCAACCAGCTGCTGGAAAAGGTGCGCTGGCACGCCGCCAAGGCGACCGCCATTGACCCTGGCAACGTCAACGGCCACTTCACCCTCGGGCTCGTCGAACTGCGCCTGCGCCGCCCCGAGCAGGCCGAGCGGTCGCTGCGGCTGGCCATGCACCTCGGCATGCCCAACGAGAAGGTGCTCCCCTATCTGGCAGAGGTCGCCTTCCAGCAGCGCCGGTTCGCCAGCGTGCGCGACCACCTGCGGGCGCTGCCGTCGGCGTTCCGCACCTACCCGCCCGTCGCGCAACTCGCGGAGTACTGGCTATGAAGATAAACCGTTGGCGGAAGGCGCCACATGCTCACTCCCCTCTCCCCGCGGGAGAGGGGCCGGGGGTGCAGGATTACCCCGCACCCGTGGCCGACGTGTGCCTGCTGCTCGAGGGCACCTTCCCCTACGTGCGCGGCGGCGTGTCGAGCTGGGTCAACCAGCTCATCAAGGGGCTCCCGGAGCTGCGCTTTTCGCTGGTGTTCCTTGGCTGGAGCCGCGAGAACCACGGCGCGCCCGTGTATCCCCTGCCGCGTAATGTCGTGCATCTGGAGAGCCACTTCCTGCTCGAAGACGAACCCGACGAGCCCGCGCGTCTGCAGCAGCGGCGTTCGCTGCGGTCGGTGTTCGCCCGCCTGCGGGCGGCGCACGAACCTCTGCGCGACACGGAAGGCGACCCTTACCGGGCGGGCGACCTGCTGAATCTGCTGCTCGAACCGGAGGGCATTGCCCGACATCACCTGGAGGAGTCCGAAGGCGCATGGAAGTTGCTGCGCGACCGCTATCTCGAAGCCCCGCCTGGCCTGGACTTCAACCATTACTTCTGGACCGTGCGCACCATGCACGCCCCCCTATTCAAGCTGGCTGCCATTGCCCGCAACGCCCCGCCAGCGGCGCTCTACCACTCGGTGTCCACCGGCTATGCGGGCTTCCTCGGCGCCCTGCTGCAACGCCGGACCGGTCGGCCCATGGTGCTCACCGAGCACGGCATCTACACCAAGGAGCGCGAAATCGACCTCTCGCACGTGGATTGGATACCCGAGGAGGCCGACCCGTTTCGCGCCGGCATCGACGACAGCATGGGCTACCTGCGCCAGCTCTGGATCCGCTTCTTCTATAGCCTGGGCAGGATGACCTACCAGGCCGCCGACCCCATCATCTCACTCTACGGCGGCAACCGAGCCCGGCAGATTCAGGACGGCGCACCGGGCGCACGTACCCGTGTAATCCCCAACGGCATCGCCATCGAGCGCTTCCGGGCAGTGCGCCGCGCGCCGGACGCGCCGGTGCCACCCGTGCTCGCTTTGATCGGCCGCATCGTGCCGATCAAGGACGTCAAGACCTTCGTGCGCACGATGCGTGTGCTCTGCACGCGATTGCCCGAAGCCGAGGGCTGGCTCATCGGCCCGGAGGAGGAAGATCCCGCCTACGTCGCCGAGTGCAAGGCGCTGGTGAGGAACCTGGGGCTCGAGCGCAACGTGCGCTTCCTCGGCTTTCAGCGCATGGAGGAAGTCCTACCGAGGATCGGGCTGACGGTCCTCACGTCGATCTCCGAGGGACAGCCACTGGTGCTCCTGGAGAGCTTCGCCGCGGGCATCCCGGCCGTCACGACCGACGTCGGCAGTTGCCGCGAGCTGATCGAGGGCGGCAGGGAAGAAGACCGCGCGCTCGGCCAAGCCGGGGCGATCGTCCCCATCGCGAGCCCCGGAGAAACCGCCGATGCCGCGCTCACCCTGCTCACCGACCGGCGCCGCTGGACGCGTGCCAGCGTGGCCGCCATGCGCCGGGTCGAGAAGTACTACGACGAACCGCTGCTGTTCAAACGCTATCGCGACATCTACCGCGAGGCGCGCGAGCGCTCCCGCACCCCGACAGCAACCCCCAGGACCGCACGAGGTTGAGCCATGGTCGGCATAGGATTCGAGCTGCGCAGGTATCTCAATGAGGACTCCTTCACCGGCACGCTGAAGGCCTACGGCTTCGCCGGGCTGATCGGCGCAGGCCCTTGGGTGCTTTCGATTCTCGGTGTGATGCTCATCGGCCTGATCGGCGTAGCCTCCAATGTCAGCGGCCGGGAGGTGGAGCAATTCACCACCTCGGTCACCTGGCTGATGGGCCTGTCGCTGATCCTCACCGGCGCGTTGCAGCTGCTGTTCACGCGCTTCGTCGCAGACCGCCTGTTCGAGCGGCGCGACGCGATCATCAACCCGAACCTGATGGGTGCGATCGCGCTGACGACCCTGGTCAGCGGGGTGCTCGGCAGCCTGGCCGTCGGGCTCTTGTTCGACACCGGCTTCGCGTATGAAGTCCTGATGGTGGCGAACTTCGTCACGCTCTCCAACATCTGGATCGTAGTCATCTTCGTGGCGGGGCTGCGCCGCTTCAAGCTGATCCTGACGGCCTTCTTGGTCGGCTACGTGGCCACCGTGGGCCTTTCCGTGCTGCTGTTTCCCTACGGCCTTAACGGGCTGCTCACCGGACTGCTCGGCGGGCATGCGCTGCTGCTGTTTTTGATGCTCGGGCTCATCCTGCGCGAATACCCCATGCCCGAGTTGGTCCGCTTCGACTTCCTCGAGCGGCGGCTGGTGTTCCCCATCCTGGTGGTGGTCGGGGTCTGCTACAACCTGGGCATCTGGTCCGACAAGTTCCTGTTTTGGCTCAACCCAGCAACTTCCAACCCGGTGATCGGGCCGTTGCGCGCCTCGCTGATCTACGACCTCCCGATCTTCATGGCCTACCTTTCGATCATCCCAGGCATGGCCGTGTTCCTGCTGCGTATCGAGACCGACTTCGCCGAGGCTTACGACGCGTTCTTCCGCGCGGTGCGCGGCAACGCGAGCCTGCAGGAGATCGAAACCCTCGGCAACGCCATGATCCGCGCGGTGCGCGAGGGGATCTACCAGATCGTCAAGGTACAGGGCCTGACTGTGCTCATCCTGTTCCTGCTCGGCCCGCGCATCATCGAATGGCTCGGCATCTCGCCCAAGTTCATCCACATCTACTACGTGGACCTCGTCGGCGTGGCCGTGCAGGTGCTCATGCTCGCGGTGCTCAACGTCCTGTTCTACCTCGACAAGCTGCGTGACGCGCTGCTGCTCACGGGCACGCTGGTCGTCACGAACATCGGCTTCACCTGGCTCAGCTTCATGCTGGGGCCCGTGTACTACGGCTACGGTTTCGGCGTGGCGATGATGGTCAGCGCCTTCCTCGGCGTCTGGCTCCTGGCCCGCGAGCTCGAAAACATCGAGTTTCACACCTTTATGCGCCGCCGTAACCGCGTGCCGATCGTAATCCCCGACGAACCCAGGGACCCGACCGGTGTGGCCGCGGAGACGCTGCGCTGAGCATCGACTGCCCCGCGAGGCGAGGCGGCAGCAAACGCCCGGCCGGGGCAGGCCGGCGAGGGAAAAAACATAAACACAGGAGTCGTCACCCCATGCACGCGCGCACTGTCTGGATCGCGCTCATCGCGCTGCTGAGCTGGGCGGGGTTGGCCCCCGCCGGCGATCTGCCCAGCGTGGCGTTCTATTACGGCGCCAAGCCGCCCGTGCGGGTGCTGGCGCAGTTCGACCGCATCGTGGTCGAGCCGGAAAACCTGCATCCGCCCGAGCTTAAAGCCCTGCGCAAGCACGGGGCGGAGGTGTACGCCTACGTCAGCGTGGGCGAGGTCGAGCCCACCCGCCCGTGGGCGAAGAAGCTGCCGCCGGAGTGGGTGATCGGCCGCAACGAGGTCTGGGACGCACAGGTAACGGACCTCGCTCACCCGGGTTGGCAGAAATTTCTGCTCGATTACTTCGACAAGCTCTGGGCACAGGGCTACCGCGGCTTTTTCCTCGACACGCTCGACAGCTATGTCGAGGTCATCGGGACGCAGCCCGCCCGTGACCGGCAGGCCGCCGCGCTCACGAGCCTCCTGAAGGCCCTCAAGCAGCGGCACCCCGAGGCGAAACTGATCGCCAATCGCGGCTTCGAGGTGATGGACGGTATCGCACCCCTGCTCAAGGCCGTCGCGGCGGAGTCGCTGTACATGGGCTGGGACAACGCGAAGAAGTCCTACACCGCGGTGCCTGCAGCCAACCGACAGTGGCTGAAGGACAAACTCGCCGCGATCAAACAACAACACCGCCTCGACGTCATTGTCATCGACTACCTGCCGCCTGCCCGGCGCGATGAGGCACGCCAGGTGGCCGCGGCGATCCGTGCCGACGGCTTCATCCCCTGGGTCGCGAATCCAGAGCTCGACTACGTAGGCGTCGGCGCGATCGAGGCGATGCCACGCGAGGTGCTGATGCTGTACGACAGCAAGGAGACGCCGGACATCGCGGATGCGCGCCTGCACACCTTTGCTGCCACACCCATCGAGTACCTGGGCTACGTCCCCACGTACCATGACATCCGCGCCGGGCTTCCCCAAGGCACGCTCAAGGGCCGCTACGCCGGTGTGGTGAGCTGGTTCGAGGGTGAGACCGACTCGCGGGACCTGGGGGCGTGGCTGACCCGCCAGATCGATGACGGCGTACCCGTGGTCATCCTCGGACAGCCGGGGATCGAACTGGACGCTGGCCTGCTCAAGCGCATGGGGCTGCGGGCGGTCAAGGGCGTGGATGCCGACTCCGCCAAGGTCACCCACCGCGACCGGATGATCGGCTACGAGAAGGACCTGCCACCGCGCTTCGATGCCCTGCCTGGGCTGGCGGCCTCGGGGAAGACTTCGATCAAGGTGCACCTGAGCCTCACCGACGGGCGTCAGAACCGCGTCGATACCGTGCTCTCCGCACCATGGGGTGGGCTTGCGTTGGACCCGACGCTCATCGACGAGGACTTCAACCACGATGCCTTCTGGCTCGTCGATCCCATCGCCTTCCTCAAGGAAGCCCTGCATCTGCCGGACATGCCGGTGCCCGAGGTGACCACCGAGAACGGCCGGCGGCTGTGGATGGCACACATCGACGGCGACGCCCTGCCCTCGCTCGCGGAAATGCCGGGCAAGCTGCTCGCCGCCGAGGTGCTGCGCGATGAGATTATCCGCCCGCGGGGCCTGCCGCACACCGTGTCGGTGGTCGAGGGCGAGATCCACGGCCTGCCCCAGTACAAGCCGCTCGAATCCCGGATGATCAAGGTGGCGCAAGAGATCTTCGCGCTGCCGAACGTCGAGATCGCCACCCACACATTCAGCCACCCGTTCAATTGGCGCAAGCTCGCGAGCTTCGCGCCGAGCGGACAGTACAACCTGCCGGTGCCGGACTACGCCTACGACGTCCGGCGCGAGATCGTCGGCTCGGCAGAATACATCGACAAACACCTCGCCCCGCCTGGCAAGCGCACCAAGGTCGTGCTCTGGTCCGGCGAGGCACTCGCCACCGAGGAGGGCCTGCGCATCGCCAGCGACGCCGGGCTGCTCAACCTAAACGGCGGCAATACCATCGCCACCCGGGCACTCCCCAGCCTGACCAACGTCAGCCCGATGGCGCGCCCGGTCGGCGAGCAGCTCCAGGTCTACGCGCCGGTGATGAACGAGAACGTCTATACCAACAACTGGACTGGCCCGTTCTACGGCTTCCGGCAAGTGGTCGAGACCTTCGAACTGACCGATAAGCCGTATCGCCTGAAGCCGATCAACATCTACTACCACTTCTACTCGGGCTCGAAACAGGCCGCGCTCAACGCCCTGCGCGAGGTCTACGACTGGACACTGCGCCAGGAAATCCTGCCCCTCTACGCCAGCGAATTCATCCCCAAGGTGCAGGCCTTCCGCGACGTGGGTGTGGCACGCAGGGCGGACGGCGGTTGGCGCATCACAGGCATGGGGACGCTGCGCACGCTGCGCCTGCCTGCCGGGCTTGGGTGGCCGGACCTCGCCGCCTCACCTGCCGTGGCCGGCGCGCGCGAGCTGCACGATGGTGTGTACGTCCACACCCAGGGCGGCGAGCGCATCGACCTCATGCTGAAACCCCGCACGCCAGACGGCCCCTACCTCCAGCAGGCCAACGCCCCCCTGCTGGGCTGGCAACGTCAGCCCAAGGGCGCGAAGTTCCGGCTCAGTGGCCATCTGCCGGTGATGCTCGAGATCGGCGGTGCCAAGGGCTGCGAGGTGCGCTGGCAAGGCGGCGCGCTCAAGGGTAAGCCGACGGCGACCGGCCTGCGATTCGATTTTCCAAGGAGTGACACCGGAAATGCCGTACTCGACTGTCCAGCGTGAGCGGCTGCTGCCGCCTTTGGTGCTCGTTGAGATCGGGCTTGGGCTGATCCTTGCCTTCGCGCTGCTACGCCCCACCGACGAGAGCCTGTTGCGTTACGACTCGCCGTCCCCCCGATCTACCCAAGCAGCGGGTATCGACGAACTGGATCTCGCCTACCAACGCGCGCGCCAGGCCGCGCACCTCACCCCGCCGGAGGAGTTGCGCGGGTTGATCGCGAACCTGCTGCGCAACGACCGCTGGGACGACGCCCAGGCGCTGCTGGAGCAGAGTCCAGAGAACCTACTCGCCGGACCAGCGGGCCTCCTGCTCGACCTGGAATACCAAGCCGCCGGTCTGAACCGCTCGGCGCAGGCCGCCGAGCGCGCGAGCTACGAAGCAGCGCTCGTGCAGCGCCTCGCGCGCCTGCTCGAACCCGGCGCAAGCGCCGACCGCGACACGCTCGCGCGCGCCGCGGCGATTGCCGACAGCGCGGCGCAGACCCAGCTCGCGGGCGGACTCTACCGCCGGCTGGCCGCGCTCGACCCAGGCGCCGGCGCCCAGTGGTGGCAGTCCTGCGGCCAGGCCTTCAACACGGGGGGGCGCTACGCCGCGGCCGCTGAATGCTATCGCGAGGCGATGGGCCGCACCCACGAGCCCGCCGCGCGCTTCGAGACGGGGCTGTGGCTCGCCGAAAACCAGGCTGCGGCGGGTGACCAGGTCGGGGTGGCGGCAACGCTGGAATCGCTCGCCAAGGAACCCAGCCTGCTACCCGCCGACCTCGAGCGGCTGGCTCGGGCCAGCCTGCGAGCCGGTCATCCCGAGCATGCCTTCCCGCTGTTTGCCCGTCTCGCGGAGGCAGATATGGCCCGGCGCGCCCACTGGCTCGACGAGGCGGCGACTTGGGCGGCCGCTGCCAACCAGCCGGGACTCGCGGCCGATTATCTCGACAAGGCCGCAGGCGCGGCCAACTCAAGTGAACGCGCAGAAATCCGTGCACGCCACCAGCAAATGCTCACCTACGCCGGCCGCAACGACGAAGCGCTGCAACTGCTCGCCCAACGCATCGAGGCTGCGCCCGATGACACGGCATTGCTCCAGGAGGGGGTGCGCCTCGCGCGCGCGACCGCGCAATTCGACCGTGCCGAGCGCTGGAACCGTCAGCTACTCGCGCAGACGCCAAGGGACGTCGAGGCTCTGGCCCTCCAGGTGGATCTGGCCATCGCGCAGAAGCAGGTCGAAGCCGCCCGTGATTGGGCCGCGCGCTGGGTCGAGGTCCAACCCGACGATCCCGCCGCACGCACCAAGCTCGCGCAACTCGAGGAATGGAGCGGCCACCCCGACCGGGCCCTCACACAGTGGCAATGGTTGGCACAACACCAGCCATCCCTGGAAGCCGAGCGCCAGCTCGTGCGGGTTGCAGAGCTCAACTGGCAGCCGGAGATCGCCGCCGCAGCCCTGCGCCGCAGCGCACGCCACCAGCCGCTCAACACCGAGGAGACGCTGCGGCTGGTCAAGCTCTACGAGATGTACGGCAACAGCCAAGGCGCGCTGGAGGCCCTGGAGGAAATGGACAAACGGCATCCGGACAACCCCGCCTACCGGCGAGAGATTGCTGCCCTGCACCAGCGGGCCAACCAGTTCGAAGCCGCGCTTGCTGCATGGGAGCGCTACGCCGAGCGCTTTGGCCGGTCGGCCGAGGAGACGCTCAACCGCGCCGAACTGCACTGGCGCCTGCGTCAGCCGGAGCGCGCACTGAAAGTCGTCGAGTCGTGGAACGGCGCGCTCAAAGGCGAGGCATCGACCTACCAACTCAAGCTGCTCGCCGAACTCGGCTGGCGCTACCGCAAGCCAGCCCTGGTTCAGGCCGCCGTTCCGCAGATCAGCGCGGCGTTCAACGAGTCGGAGAAACTGCACTACGGGCAACGCATGGTGAAGTCCTGGGTCGACGCCAAGGAGCCCCAGCGTGCGGTCGAGGAGGCCGCCTCGGTGTGGCGGAAAACCAGCGACCCTGCCTATCTGTTCCGGGCGATCGAACTGGCACGGCAGAACAACCTGCCCAGGCAAGCGCAGACGCTGCTCGCCGACGCCGAGCGCAAGCCCGAGCTGCGCAAAGAGAAGGGATACTGGATGCTGCGCGCGGAACAGGCCCTCGCCGCGGGCAACCAGGCCGAGGCGGCCGGGGCCTACCGCGAGATTCTCGCCCTTGACGGTCGGGATGAGGCGGCACTCGACGGTTTGCTCTGGACGCTGATGACCACGGGCGACCAGGCTGCCCTCTCCGCTACCCTGGACCAGCACCGCGGCACACTCACCGACCTGCCACCGCTGTGGGCCACCACGGCGATGGCCGAGCTGAACCTCGGCCGCGCGCAGGCCGCCGTGCCGTGGTTCGAGAAAACGCTCGCCACCGGCAGCGAGCCCGACTACGCGGTGCTGCTCGCCTACGCCGACGCGCTGGAAAAGACGGGCAACGCCGACCGGGCGTATCGCGCGCGCACCTACGCGTTGAAGCAGATGCGTCCACGCGCCGTGGCCGAGCTCCAGCACCCGGGCAAGCTCAAGGACATCGTCCGGGACTATGCTGCGCTCGCCCAGCGCTTCGCCGGCGCGGAGCACAACGAGGCGCTCAGCCGGAAGTTGCTCGCCTCCGGCGACGAGGCCACGCGCGCCCAGCGCGAGGAAGTCGCCGTGAGCTGGCTGCTGTCCACCCAGCGCTTTGGCCAAGCCAAGCTGCTGCTCGCCGAGCAGCACGCCCGCCGCACGCAACTGCCGGACTGGCAAAAGATCGTGGTCGCCCTGCACGAGAACGACAAGCCGACGCTCGACAACCTACTCAAGCACGGCAAGGGCTTGACCGCGGGGGATCGCGTGCTCGCCCTAGAGAAACTCGGACGTGAGGCCGAGGCGCTCGCGCTCGCCGAGGAGACCGTAAACGAGGACGCCGCGCCGATCGACCGGGAGATCGCCCGCAACCAGGCCATGCACTTGAAGCAGCAACGCCCGAGCCACGCGGGCGGCGAGCTCGAGCGCAGGACCATCGGCGCACTGGACGTCGAGCACGCCGGCGCCAGCGTGCGTCACACCTTCGAGGGCTCCGATTTCGGCATCGCCGTCCAGTACGGTCGCAACCGGCTTGCCAGCGACACCTACGACCTCAGGGGTCGCAACCTCGAGGACGACCTCGCCCTCGGGCTGCACTACGGCAACCAGCGACATGGCGGGCATGTCACCGTCGGCACCAACCAGCGCGACGATGCCGTGCTCAACTACCTGCTCGGTGGCTACTACCATCGCACAGAGAACGGCCGGCAGGAGTTCCGCGCGAATCTCGACCTCAATGCCCTCGCCGACAACGGCGCTGCGCTGCGCGCCGGAGCCCAGCGCGACCGCCTGCAACTTGCCTTCCGCACGCTGCTCGGCCAGCGCGAATACGCGCAGATCACCACCGATGGCCACCGCTACGCGACGCGCGACGGCGAAACCATCGCCGAGGGCTTTGGCGCCACGCTCGAGGTCGGCCTGCTCGGTGCCGTCGGCAGCAACACCTGGCAGTTGAGCGCGATCGCCCAGACCGAACGCAACGACCGCATCGCCATTCCCGCGACGCTTCGCGCGATCATCGGCCCGGATGCTGGCTTCGACAGCGTCATCGCCGAACGCTACACGAGCCTTGCCTTTGGCGCTGGCCTGATGCGCGGCGGCATCAAGTCCGACTTTCCGCTGACCAGCGCGCCGCGCTACCACCTGCGCATGCAACTGGCGCGTAGCTGGCCCGGCAACGATATCGGGCTACAACTCGATGCCGGCGCGGGCGTGCGCGTGCTCGGCAGCGATGAACTCGGCTTCCGGTTCGTCTACGACCAAGCACTCGGCATCCTCGCGGGAGACACCGAGAGCCAATCGACGGTGGGTGTGCACTACCGGAATTATTTCTGACAGCAGCACATCGCCGCCTTTACGCAACTAAGACCCGTGCCTGCCTGAAGGTCAGCGCAATGGCAGCGCCACAGCGAGGCGCAGCAGCCGACGGCGGGTCCGCGCGCGCGACGGGCTGGCGCGGAGGCCAACCCGGCGGACGATGACGGCGCGTTACTCCGCCGCCCAGTACGCGGTGGCGATGCCGTTGCCGAGGTCCGCTTCGATCAGGCGGGCACGCACTTCGAGGAGCTTCGCGATCAGCTCGGGCTCGGTCCTGCCGTAGCCCTCGGCGTCCGGCACGCGCTTGACAACGACGCCCAGCAGTTCGGTGATGGCATTGCCAATCGAGTTCTGGCTGATGGTGACCACCAGCTTGCCGTCGTCGTTGCGGTAGATGAGCTGCTTGAAGGCCGGCTGCCAGCGGATCGAGTTGGCGTAGAGCGCATCGACGATGCAGCGGTCGCGGACTTTCTTCGCGGTCTTGAGGAAGTCGTTGTTGAACAGCAGGACGGCCTCGACCTGCTCGGGGAAGTACACGTCCTTCGGCATGGGCGCGTTGCGCGTGGAGACCTGCGAGAAGAACGTGCGGTAGAAGTCGAGAAAGCCCTTGAGGATGGCATCGTATTCCTGCCAGAAGCGGATGTCCCGCAACGCATCCAGCCCGCCCTGGATTTCCCAGCAAGGCAGGCCCTGCGGGTAACCGGTGAGCGCCAGCCGCGATTCGGCCGCGGGCAGCGGCTTGAGGATGCGCAGATCCAGCGCCTTGTCGAAGAACTCGCGGTAGACATCGCGCATGTACGCCTGGAACAGGCTGTGCTGACCGCCGTCGGTGAGGTTCGGGTTGGCGGGGTCGGCCAGTTTGGCGTTGCGCAATTGCTCCATCGGAAACACGATGAAGTGGTTGTGCAGCATGCGGATGCTCGGCACGCCCGGGGCCGTCAGCGGCCAGGTCGCATCGAGGCTCGCCTCGCCCGCGAGCACCAGCGCCTCGTCCGGGTCGGGATACCGTTCGAGCATGTACTCGATCATGATCAGGTTCATGCGGTTCCACACCCGCAGCACGGCCTCCGGCACCTGAGTGCGGCGCACCGGGCGGCCCAGCGGGTCGAGAATCACCTGCGAGGTATTGTAGATGATCGAGGCATCAAACTCGTTGCTGTGTCCGAGTGCCTTGCGGTAAAGCAGCAAGTTCTCGGGATTGACCAACAGGCCGTTGTTGTGGACCAGGTCCTTGAGGTTCTCCGTGCTGTTGAAGAACTCGTTGGGCTTCATGCCCTCGGGCACTTCGAGCGGAATGGGACGAAACGGGGTGACGATCTCGCGCGGTCCGGACTGCATGCGGGCTCCAGTGAGTGTGAGAGTAACGATGGCCGCTAGTGTATCAGGGTGCGCTAAAACTCAAGCGAGGTAGCGGTGCTGCGCGGCCGGCGGGCACTGCAACTGTGCGGTCGGTAGCCCGGCAACTGTCGGGCGGACGGGAATTGTCACGAGGGCGTCAACTGAGCGCGGTAAGCTGCCGGATGCTGTAGCTCGTCGAAGTCGCCAATTTCGAAGCCGCGGTGTGCCTTGCCAACATCCGGATGTACCCCATGGTCCTAGAAGCCCTGTTGCTCCCTGCCGCCGGCGCGGCGGCCTTTGCTGGCCTTAAGATCCACAAGTCCCGCCACTATCGCGGGCTGCAATCCTCCCACGCGCGGATCATGCGGGATCACGCTGCCTCGCTCGCCCTGCCGACCGCGCTGCCGGAGACACTGCCGGATTTCTCGCGACACCTCGCCACGCTGCCCGCGGCCCTGCCGGACCCGACGTTCACCTGTCTTCGGGATGCCGCCCTGCGGTTCGTCGAGACCGAACGCAACTACATCCCGGGCCACAAGCAGGGCGGGACGATCGCCTACGAGACACTGCACGAGATGGCCCCGGAGATCGTGGCGTTCTACCAGTCGGATTACCTGCGCCGCCTGTGCTCAGCGGTGATCGGTGCACGGGTCGAACCCACCCCGGTGCATGACCAGAGCTCCTGCTCGCTGCTCGTCTACAACCGCCCCCGCGACCACATCGGCTGGCACTACGATTACGACTTTTATCAGGGCCGACATTTCACGGTGCTGCTCGCCCTCGTCAACCAGCGCAAGGCCGAACCCCAGGCGTTGTCCTCCGCCCGACTGTTCGCGAGGCTCGACGGCGCGGAGGTGGAGATCCCCACGCCGCCGAATACGCTGATCATGTTTGAGGGCAACCGCGTGCTGCACAAAGTGACGCGGCTCGACGAAGGCGAGTTGCGGGTGATGCTGAGTATGACCTTCTGCACCGACTCACGCGCCTCGCTGCCCAAAGCGATCGCGCGACGCGTGAAGGACACGGCGTTTTTTGGCGTACGTGCGCTCTGGACCTGAGTGGCGTGAGCGAGTGACTGCGGGGCTACAACGCCTGCAGCGAAGGGCGCACGGCTCGCTAACCAACTGGTCCTAACCGGTGCGCTGCGCGGACCGGTCAAACGAACCACGTGCTGCAGGTCCGCTGGAATCACCGAGGGCACACTAACCGGCGCTCAAGCCTCCGACTGCGGCCTGAATGCCCGCAGGGTGAGCGTGGCCACGCCAAGTGCCACCGCCCCCGCCACAATCCCCACCAGTCCGCTCGCGAGCGTGGGCGTCACCGCGCCCAGCACGCCGCCAACGGCGTGCGCCCAGTGCTCGACCTGGTGATGCAAGGCAGGGATGCCATGCAGGAGAATGCCGCCGCCCACGAGGAACATGGCTGCGGTACCGACCACTGAAAGCGTCTTCATCAGGTAGGGCGCACCGACGAGCAGCATCCGACCCACGCCCCGGCGTAGCCGTCCCGACGGCCCGTCGCCACGCTGGCTCGCGAGGTACAGCCCGGCGTCATCGAGCTTGACGATGCCTGCGACCAGCCCGTAGACCCCAACCGTCATGATCACGCCGATACCGGCCAGCACCGCGACCTGGATGCCGAATGGCTTGTCGGCCACCGTACCCAGCGCAATGATGATGATTTCGGCCGATAGGATGAAATCGGTGCGGATCGCGCCACGGATCTTCTCCCGCTCGTGCGCCACCATGTCCACTGCCGGATCGGCGAGCGCCTCGACCAGTTCGGCATGCCTTGCCGAGCCCGCTGCGTGCGATCGATGGAACTTGTGGGCGAGCTTCTCGAACCCCTCGTAGCAAAGATAGGCGCCGCCAATCATCAGCAAGGGCATGACCGCCCAGGGGGCGACCGCGCTGATGACGAGCGCGGCCGGCACGAGGATGAGCTTGTTGACGAACGACCCCTTGGCCACCGCCCACACCACCGGCAACTCCCGGTCGGCACGGACCCCGGCCACCTGCTGGGCGTTGAGCGCAAGATCATCCCCCAGCACGCCAGCGGTCTTCTTAGCGGCGACCTTGGTCATGACCGACACGTCGTCGAGGATCGAGGCGATGTCGTCGATGAGCGCGAGCAAACTGGTTCCGGCCATGCGGCTCACTCCATCGCGTGACTGACGAACTTACTCAGGTTGTCGAGGATCTCCCCGCCTCGCCGGAAGCCGAGACCGCAGGGCTCCCAGGCGTAGAACAACCCGGCCTGATAGCTGCGCCCCGCCGCATCGCGCGGCAGCTCCGCCCAGGCCTGAAAGATCGCTGGGTGATGGGCGTAATCGCCGCCGGTCTCCTGCACGATGCGGCCACTCGCGTCAAGGATGCGGGTGTTGGCACCCTCCCGCCCGAACAGGCGCTTCTCGACCTGCCGCTTCCCAGCCAGCGGCCGGTCGCTCGTCTCGAGCAGGTACGGCGAATCGGGGAACAACTCCCAGAGCAGCTTCAGCATACCCTTGCTCTGGAACAGCAGTGTGTAGGCCGGATTGAGAAAGATCGTCGAGCCACTGCGTGAAATCTCGTTGAGGATGTCGGCCAGTTCGGTCTCCCGCACGCCGATGTCCTCCCAGGGGAACAGCTTGAACCACCACGTCGCCTGGTCCTGCCGCGGGCTGAAAACGCCCTCGTTTTCGAGAAACCCGACCTCGTGGAGGTAGCAGTAGTCTGTGAGATAGCCGGCGTCCCGCGCCATGAGCTGCAACAGGCGCGTGGTCTGCTCGTCCTCGGCGTGGCCGGCGAGGCTCGAGAAGAGGATGCGCTGGCCCTCATAAACCGCCTCGAAGCGCTCGAGGTCCTCGTCGTCGCCCAGCAGCAGGCGGCGGAAATTGTCGCGGATCGCCTCATAGGCGTTGTTGAACTGCCTAGTCTCGTCCATCCCGTTGGACTTGAGCAGCGCCCACTGCACGATGGCCGTCTCGAACAGGCTGGTCGGCGTATCGGCGTTGAACTCGAGCAGCTTGATCGGCAGCCCGTCGAGACCTCCGGCGAGGTCAAAGCGCCCGTAGAGGTGCAGGTCGTCGCGCTCCCAGCTTTCGCGCACCATCTCGTGGAGGTTGTCGGGAATGCCCAGCGCCCCGAGGAGATCATGCTCGATGGCGTGCTCGCCGGCCTCCGCGAACATCGCGTAGAGCGCGTTGCCGGCCTCGTAGTAGGCCTCCGCCTCGGCTTCGGTGAGGGTGATGATCTCGTCGGTGATGTACGAGCTGCCGTCGCGATCGGTGTGCCAGGTCATGCCGATGGACTCCAGCACCGACGTATCCAGCGGCTGGACCTTGTGCGTCTGGATCACGGTCAGCCTCCGAATGAACTCGAACCGCTGCTCGACGAGCTGGACGCACCCGCGCCACCGCCGAAGAACCCGCTCTTGGGCTGCGCGGACGGGCTGGCGGCACCCTTGCCCGCCGCGTTCTTCTCCGTGGCCAGGCGGTCGCGTTCCTTCTGCGCGTCGATCGGCTTGGTGGGGTCGAAGCGCCCCTGCTGTAGCGTACCCGCCGGGCGCGAAATGGTGGTCGCGGGGCGCCCCGCGCCGACGCGCTCCTGATGGCGCTGGTAGTTCGCGTTACCCATCAGCTTGCTCGCGAGCCAGCTCCCGATCAGCGCACCGGCCGCCGAGGCGAGGATGGTCTCACCCAGGCTCAGGCCCGAGCTCGTCGCGCTCGGCTCCTTGGTCAGGTTCGACGTGCCGGCCTCGACCTTGGCGGCCTCCTCCTCGGCGAGTTTCTTGAGCTCCTCCTGACTGAGGATGCGCTCGTTGCCGGAGAGGTCGCGCAGGATGGCACGCGACGGACCGGAGGTCGGCATCTTCTCGGCCAACTCGTAAGTATCGGGGTTCTCACCGGTCTGCTGGATGACGAGAAAGACGTTCTCGGCTTTGGCGTTCTCGGCGATGCTGTCCTTGTTCGGCGTGCCCGGCTGCCCAGGCTGTTTCGAGTCGCAGCCCTGCAGACCGGCAACCACCGCAAGCCCGAGGCTCCCGGCGATGGAGTAGGAGAGGATCTTTTTGACGTGTTTCATGCGCTTGGGACGATGATCGTGATGTGCGGATGGTATCCGACAACGACGACGCGACTCCACTTGCCTTACGAACGACCGTGAGGCCGCCCCCGACGGGCGGCTTCGACCTCAACCGTGGCGCGTCGAGGAAAGCTGACGCTGCAGCTTGACCACGGCCGAGGAGTCGAGCTCGCCGTCCCCGTGACCGACCAGGGCGTTGATGAGCTGCGCGGCGAGCGCGGCACCCGGCAGCGCGATGCCGAGGTCGGCGGCGGTCTGCAGGGCGATGCCCATGTCCTTCTTGTGCAGGCGGGCCTTGAAGCCAGGGGCGAAGTTGTCCTCTAGCATGCGCTGGCCGTGAACCTCCAGAATCTTCGAGTAGGCAAAGCCGCCGAGCAGCGCCTCGCGCACCTTGGCCGGGTCGACGCCCGAGGCCTCGGCGAGCACCATCACCTCACCGACCGCGGCGATGGTCTGCGCCACGAGGATCTGGTTGCAGGTCTTGGCGACCTGGCCGGCGCCGTTTCCGCCAACCCGCACGATGTTCTTACCGAGCGCCTGGAAGTACGGCAGCACGCGCTCGAACACGTCGTACCGGCCGCCGACCATGATCGAGAGTGTGCCGGCGATCGCGCCCGCCTCGCCGCCGGAGACCGGGGCATCGAGCATCTCGATCTCGCGCTGACGCAGCCGCTCGGCGATGGCTCGGGTCATGCCCGGCGAGATCGTGCTGTTGTCAACAACGACCGAGCCCGGCCGCGCCCCCTCGACGATGCCACCCTCGCCAAGCACCACTTGCTCGACGTCCGGGGAATCCGAGACGTTGGTAAAGACGATATCCGCGTAACGCGCGACCTCGGCCGCCGACGTGCAGGCCACGGCGCCGGCCTCGACCAGCGGCTGCATGGCCTCCGGTCGCCGCGCCCAGACGTACAGCGAGTGACCCGCCTTGATGAGATTGAGCGCCATCGGGCGCCCCATGATGCCGAGTCCGATGTAGCCAAGCCGCTGAGTCATGCCGTCGTTGCTCCGTTGGGTTTGCATCCGTGTGGTGCGGAAAAGGTTGGAGGAATATAGCAGGGCGCTGAAAAACGTCGCGAAGGGTGCACGGGCAAGGCACCCATCGCCGGCCCGTTCACCGGGAACGAACGGGAGCAGCCGAAGGGTTGGCCCGAAGGGATCAGGTCGGTAGGCCCCGAGTAAAACGCGCGACTTACACGGCGGAAATGGGCGCTTGGCGGCGAGTGGCAACCTTGCATTGCACCCCGCGGGCGCTTTTCAGCACCCGGACGAAGCGCTGAGCGGCGCCGCGCCAAGGATGAAGCGCCCCGCGGGTCGCGGATATACTCCGGCCATCGTTCAGGCAGCCTCGTTCCGCCGTATGACCACGACCCATGCCACACAGACTCAACCAGATGCAACCACTGCCACCACACCAGAGCGCGTCGGTGCCGTCCTGACCCGGCTGCTGCCCCTGGCGGCGGGCGTCGCGAGCGGTCTGCGCTGGGTGACGCTGCTCGGCGTCGCCGCCGTCCTCTGGCTGTTTGCGTGGATGTTCTGGCTCAAGGGATTCGGGCCGGTGAGCTCAGCGGTGGTGACTGGCCTGGCCGCGCTGCCGGTACTGGTACTGCTGCGCTTCTGGCTCGCCGTGGAAGATCTGCGCAACCTGCCCGAGCAATTCCGCGACATGGGCAGCGGGCTGCGGCGCGAGATGCAGGACGCCGTGCGCGGCCTCGCCTCGGGTGATCGGGCCAAGGCGCTCAACATCCTCGGCCAGGCCCGGAGGCTCTTCGAGATCCGCTCGCTGCTCGGGCAACTGAGCGAGGTCGCTGGGCACTACGTCAGCATCGGGACGCTCGTTAACCCACTGTCGCTCCTGCTTGGGGTGGTGTCGCTGCTGCTGGTCGGCGTGCTGCTGCTGGTGGGTATCGTGCTCGGCATCGTCGCGGCGTTTTGACCTGGCGCCAACGCGCGGCGGCGAGAGGCACGTTGCCCATCGCTTTGAACGCGTATCGACGACGGGCAAACCGGGTTGGGTCTGAAACGGGCGCAAGACTGCACCGCATCTGTCGAAAGCCTGCTGGGGGGCTGGCGTTCGCGCGGTGCCGGACCCGGTGCTACGCTTTGAGCAGACCCCACGACCGATGCCGCACACCGATGAGCACCCTGCCCGTCTACCAGACCCTCCTCTACGCGACTGACCTCAGTGACCGCACACGGCCCGTGTTCCGACACGCGGTGAGCATCGCGCGCAAGTTCGGCGGTTCGATCGTCATGCTGCACGTCATGGAGCCGCTCGGCCCGACGAGCCATGCGGTGCTCAACGCCTATCTCCCCGACGCGGACGTGCGGGCGATCGAGCGCGACGGCCTGGTGCAGGTCGCGCAGACCATGCAGCGCAGGCTGGAAAAGTTCTGCGAGGAGGAAGGTGAGTCCTGCACCGAGGGCTCGCCACTCGTGCGCAAGATCAAGGTCGTCGCCGGCCAGATCGCCGAGCAGATCCTGAAGACGGCCGAGGAGGTGCGCGCCGATCTGATCGTGATGGGCACGGGCGATCACACCCTGCTCGGGCAGCGCACGCTGGGCACCACCGCACGCAAGGTAACTCAGCACGCCACGGTCCCGGTGCTGATCGTGCCGAACGGCTGAAGTTGCCGTCGCCACTGGCGCACTGCGCGGGGTGCAGCCGGCTAGGGGTTAGAGGTGTCCCGCTGACAGGGTGTTGAAAAACGTAGCGAGGGGTTGCTCAGGCAAGGCGCGAATCGCCGAAAAAGCGCAGTTTACTGGGCGTAAATGAGCCTGTTGAGGCGATTTGCAACGTAGCATCAGCACCCCGCAGCAGATTTCAACCACCCTGCCGAGAACGGAGACCAACGCATGACACTGATACTCACATCCAGTGCATTCGCCGACGGCGGCGCGATCCCGAGGCGTTACACCTGCGACGGCCAGGACGTCTCCCCTCCTCTCGCCTGGACGGGCGTGCCGGAGGGCACGCAGAGCTTCGTCCTGATCGTCGACGACCCCGATGCCCCGGACCCGCGCGCCCCGCGCATGCGCTGGGTGCATTGGGTGCTCTACAACCTGCCCGCCACCACCCGTGAGCTGCCCGAGGCGGTCCAGGCACTGCCGCCGGGTACACTCAAGGGGATGACCGATTTCAAGCGCCGTGACTACGGCGGCCCGTGTCCGCCGGTCGGCCGGCACCGGTATTTCCACAAACTGTATGCCCTGGACACCCTGCTGCCAAACCTAGGCGCGGCCACACGTGACCGGCTCGAACGCGAGATGCGGGGGCATGTGCTCGCCGAGACAGAGCTCGTCGGTCTCTACGAGCGCTCGCGCTAGCGCAACGGGGACCGGGCCAGCCACGGGTCCGTCTTCACGCACACGGCGGCGAGCCCGGCTGGCCGACGCCCGGACGGTGGATGCCGCACGCTGCGGCGTCTCGCCCTGCGGCCAGTCAATCCGCGCTTGCCGGGCTGGCGGTCGCGCCCGTTGCAGCCAGTGCGATGATGGCGTCGGCAGCGGCGCGCGCCTCGGGGTGGGTCAGCAGGGCCTGCTGGATCTGTGCCGGGCTGATGCTGCGTTCCACGATCCCGAGAGCCGCGCGGTCGGCCTCGTCGACCGCCTCCGGGTGGAAGCGCAGGAACAGCGCGCGCACCTGCTCGCGCGAGGCAAGCCCTAGTTCGTAGGTCACATCGATGCGCCCGGGGCGGATCAGTGCCGGGTCCAGCAGTTCCTTGTGGTTGGTGGTGAGGAAGACGATGCGCCCCTCCTGCGCGGCTACACCGTCCAGCGCGTTGAGTAGGCCGCTGAAGCTCACCGCGATGCGGTTGTCCTGCTTCTGGCGGGCGGTGAAGAAGGCATCCACGTCCTCGATGAGGATCAGCGAGCGCGGCGGCGTCTTCTGCAAAAGCCCCGAGATCGTCTGGTCAGTGAGCTTGACGTTGGTCAGCGAGAGCCAGCAGAGGTTCAGGCGCAGTTCCCCGGCGATGGCGTAGGCGATGCTCGTCTTGCCGGTGCCCGGCGGGCCATGCAGCAGATACCCGCGCCGCCACGGGATGCCCATCTGCGCATACCAGGCGCGTTTCTGGAAAAACCCCTGCACGTCGTCGAGCAGACGGTCGCGGATCTCGCCATCGAGCACCACTGAGTCGATGCGCCGGCGGGGCCGCGCGTCGGCCTGCCGCCAGTTTTCCGCCCACATATCAACGGTGTAGAGCAGCGTGTGGTCGGCAAAGCGCCCGTAGGTGCGCTTGAGCACGTCTTCGAGCAGGTTCTCAAGGTACGCCCGGTTGGCGAGCAGGACGTTGATCTTCAGCGTCTCGACCACCTGCAGGTTGACCTAGATGTCGCGGTGGATCCACATCGGCCGCCCCTCGTGCCAAAAGATGTGAAACCCGGGTGCGGGGCTGAACAGCAGTGTGGGCAGCCCATCCTCGCGCCCCTCGTCGGCTTGTCCGCCCGTCTGCTGGATGACTGTGAAGAAACGGCTCTTGCGCCCGAACGGCAGCTCGTTCAGCCAGGCGATCAGCGCGTTGAACAGATCGTTGCGGTTGTCGATCACCGCCGTGACGATCATCAGCCGCTTGGCGTAGTTCCAGATCATCCCCGGCAACTTGCGCGCCCAGGCAATGAACAGCCCGACGAAGCCGAGCAGCAGCCCCCCGGAAACGACCTGATTCTGCAGCTGGGCGGACAGCGTCTCGACGAGTGATTCGAACATGGTGAGGGGTTATATGGACGCCTCCCGTTTGCCAAGATCGGTTTGGGTGTGCTGGGACAGATAGGCTGCAGTTTTATATCCGGCCTGTAGTGCAGGCGGATGCCTGCTGGCCCTGATGGAATCCGCGCAACCCGCGCCTCATTTCTCCG
>CAYSFW010000030.1:0-27487 GCA_964430355.1 uncultured Thiotrichales bacterium | reverse complement strand
CGGTGGCGTGGGGCGCGCGCACCGCCCAATGCCGCATGCCGACCGCGTAGCCGCAAGATCGGCGTTGACCGGGTTCAAGCCAGGCTTGGCCCATGCCAACAGCGCGATCCGCCGATTCTAACAGGGTGCGGAGAACGACTGCGGGGTGTGGATGCCGAGTTGCCTGAGCGTTCTTCACTGCCTCTTTCAGCACCCTGTTGGTTCGAGCTTCAGAGTCAGCAACGCGGTGCGGCGATCACACGAAAAAAAAGACCCTGTACAAACAGGGCCTTCGATAGTGCTTGCGCAACGCGCAGAACGACGCGGTGCCTAGAACGGAATGTCGTCGTCGAAGTCGTCGTGAATTGGCTTGCGCGGCTCGGGCTTGCGGCCACCGCCCGCTGGCTGTGGCTGTGCACGCGGTGGCGGTTCGTCGAAGCCGCCTGCGTCGTAGTCATCGCGCGCCATGGCACCGCCGCCCCCGCCGGACCGTCCGCCGAGCATCTGCATGTCGCTCGCGATGATCTCGGTGGTGTAGCGGTCCTGCCCGTTCTTGTCCTGCCACTTGCGGGTGCGCAGGCTCCCTTCGATGTACACCTGCGAGCCCTTGCGCAGATACTGCCCGGCGATCTCCGCGAGCTTCTGGTAGAGCGTCACGCTGTGCCACTCGGTGCGTTCCTGCTTCTCGCCGGTCTCGCGATCCTTCCAGCTCTCGGTGGTGGCGATGCGCAGGTTGGTGACCGCGCCGCCGCTCGGCATGTAGCGCGTCTCGGGGTCCTGGCCGAGATTGCCAATGAGGATGACTTTGTTGATGCCTTTCGCCATGTCGGTTCGCCTGTGTGATGCAGTTTGAGAGTCTGGCAGCCGCGGTGCGTCAGGCTGCCTCCGCGGAGTATGCCATCAGTGCCTGTTCATCGAGCGCACGCTTGTCGACCTTCAAGTAGGCCATGCCCTCCTTGGCCACGACGACCGCCTCGGCCACGCCGGGCACCTGGGTGAGCCGCGCGACGAGGTCTTGCGCCGGGCCGGGCTCCAGGGGGCCGACGTTGAGCACATAGGTGCTCAAATAGCGCGGCTGCCGCATGGTCGCCGCAAAGCTCAGCCACACCGCCACCATGCCGGCGCCAAACAGGAACACGCTGGGAATCCCGAAGTGCTGGTGGAGGTATCCGCCGATGACCCCGCCGCAGAAGATGCCGAGGAACTGCGCGGTGGCGTAGATCCCCATCGCGGTGCCTTTCGCATCCGCGGGCGCCACCTTGGAGACCAGCGAGGGCAGCGAGGCCTCGAGCAGATTGAAGGCCGCGAAGAACACGAGCAGCCCCCCCAGCAGGCCCCAGAAGTGCGACTGCGTGAAGTACAGCAGCAGCTCGCCGATCAGCAGCGTGGCCACCGCGCCGACGAACACGCCTTTGATCCGGCGCCGCTTCTCCCCAATGATGATGAACGGCAGCATCAGTGCGAAACCGAGCAGCATCTCCCCGAGGTAGATCATGCCGTGCTGCGCCGTCGGCAGGCCGAAGCCCTCCTTGAGCTGGATCGGCACCACGACGAAGGTGGCCGTGAGCATCATGTGCAGCACGAACACGCCGAGGTTGAGCCGCAGCAGCTCGCGGTTGCCGAGCACCACGGCGAGGTAATCCCCCATCCAGCTCGCATCGCGTACCTTGCGCGCGTGGGTGGGCGTCGGGATGTAGAGGACCACGATAGCGATGACGATAAGTGCGAGCCCCGCGGTGACCCAGAACAGCCCCGGCACGCCAATGTAGCCATTGAGCAACGGCCCGAGCACCATCGCGAGCGCGAAGGCAAGCCCAATGCTCATGCCGATGATGGCCATGACCGCGGTGCGCACCGAGTCGCGCGTGAGGTCGGCCGCCAGCGCGAGCGTTGCTCCCGCGATCGCCCCTGCCCCTTGCAGGGCGCGCCCGATGATCACCCCCCAGATCGTGGTCGAGAGCGCGGCCACCACGCTGCCCAGGGCGAACACCAGCAGCCCCGCGACAATGACCGACTTGCGCCCCATGCCGTCGGACAGGATGCCGAGCGGGATCTGCAGCAGCGCCTGCGCGAGCCCGTAGATGCCGATGGCGAGCCCCACCAGCGTGGGCGTCACCCCTTCCAGGTTGACCGCGTAGAGCGAGAACACCGGCAGGATCAGGAACAGCCCGAACATGCGCACCCCGTAGACGCCCGACAGACCGATTGCCGCGCGCCGTTCCAGCACGGTCAGTCCCTTGTGGTCGTGGGCGGGTGAGACGTTCATGGTAAGAACAGGAAGTAACGGGTTGACGAGGCGTCAGAGTTTACCAACTAAACGGCATGGCCGCCCCATTCCCTACAGCGCGGCGCGCGAGCCCGGATTTTGCGGGACTTCCGGCGCGCGGCGTATAGTAGCGCGCTCACGTCATCGCCCCACCCTTGCGCATGGACCACATCCTCATCCGCGGCGCGCGCACGCACAACCTGAAGAACATCGACCTCAGCCTGCCGCGCGGCAAGCTGATCGTCATCACCGGGCTGTCGGGATCGGGCAAGTCCTCGCTCGCCTTCGACACGATCTACGCCGAGGGTCAGCGGCGCTACGTGGAATCCCTCTCGGCCTACGCCCGGCAGTTCCTGTCGATGATGGAGAAGCCGGATGTGGACCACATCGAGGGGCTCTCGCCGGCGATCTCCATCGAGCAGAAGACCACCTCGCACAACCCGCGCTCGACCGTCGGGACGATCACCGAGATCTATGACTACCTGCGCCTGCTGTTCGCTCGGGCCGGCATCCCGCGCTGCCCGGAGCACGGCGTGGACCTCGCCGCGCAGACCGTCTCGCAGATGGTCGACCAGGTGCTCGCCCTGCCCGAGGGCACGCGGCTGATGCTGCTCGCGCCCGTGGTACAGGCGCGCAAGGGGGAGCACGTGCAGCTCTTCGAGCAGCTCAAGGCGCAGGGCTACATCCGCGCGCGGGTGGATGGCGCAGTGGTCGAACTCGACCAACCGCCGAAGCTCTCACCCAAGGTCAACCACACCATCGAGGTCGTCGTCGACCGCTTCAAGGTGCGCGGCGACCTGGGCCTGCGGCTCGCCGAGTCGTTCGAGACCGCGCTCAAGCTCGCCGACGGCATCGCACAGGTGGCCTTCATGGACGAGCCCGACAGGGCACCGCTCGTGTTCTCCTCGCGCTTTGCCTGCCCGCACTGCGGTTACGCGCTTGTCGAGCTGGAGCCGCGCCTGTTTTCCTTCAACAACCCGAGCGGCGCCTGCCCCGAGTGCGACGGGCTCGGCGTGATGCAGTCCTTCGACCCAGAGAAGATCGTCGCGAACCCGGATTTGTCGCTCGCCGGCGGTGCGGTACGCGGTTGGGACCGGCGCAATGCCTACTACTTCCAGATGATCTCCTCGCTCGCGCGGCACTACGGGTTCGACGTCGAGGCCCCCTTCCGCACGCTGAGCGCCGCGCACCGCGAGGCCATCCTCTACGGCAGCGGCGGCGAGGACATCGAGTTTGAATACGTCAACGAACGCGGCTCGGTCTACCGGCGCAGCCACCCCTTCGAGGGCATCCTGCACAACATGGAGCGGCGCTACCGGGAAACGGAATCCGCCGCCGTGCGCGAGGAGCTCGCCCGGTTCATGAGCAGCAAGCCCTGCGCAAGCTGCGGCGGCACCCGGCTCAATGAGGCCGCGCGTCACGTCTATGTCGCCGGGCGCACGCTGCCCGATCTCACGTCGCTGCCGGTCGGCGCGGCGCTCGAGTTCTTCCGCACCCTGTCTTTGACCGGCCAGCGCGCGCAGATCGCCGAGAAGATCGTGCGCGAGATCGGCGAGCGGTTGTCGTTCCTCGTCAACGTCGGGCTCGATTACCTCACCCTCGACCGCAGCGCGGATACCCTCTCCGGTGGCGAGGCCCAGCGCATCCGGCTCGCCAGCCAGATCGGCGCGGGGCTGGTGGGCGTGATGTACGTCCTCGACGAACCCTCCATCGGGCTGCACCAGCGCGACAACCAGCGGCTGCTCGATTCGCTACTGCGCCTGCGCGACCTCGGCAACACCGTCATCGTGGTCGAGCACGACGAGGACGCGATCCGCAGCGCCGACTATGTCGTCGACATCGGCCCTGGGGCGGGCGTGCACGGTGGGCAGATCGTCGCCGAGGGCCCTGTCGCGGCCATCGAGGCCAACCCGGCCTCGCTCACCGGTCAGTACCTTTCCGGCCGCCGCAAAATCGCGGTGCCGTCCGAGCGTCGGCCACCCGATCCCAATCGGTGGCTGCGCGTGCATGGGGCATGTGGCAACAATCTCGCGGGTGTGGACCTCGAAATCCCCGTGGGACTGTTCACCTGTGTGACCGGCGTCTCCGGCTCCGGCAAATCCACGCTGATCAACGACACGCTCTACCGCGCCGTCGCCCGCCACTTGGGCCTCGCGGTCGACGACCCTGCGCCCTACGACGGCCTGCAAGGTGTGGAGCATTTCGACAGCATCATCGACATTGACCAGAGCCCCATCGGCCGCACCCCGCGCTCCAACCCCGCCACCTACACGGGCCTGTTCACCCCGATTCGCGAACTCTTCGCCGGCACGGCCGAAGCGCGCTCGCGCGGCTACGGCCCGGGGCGCTTCTCGTTCAACGTCAAGGGCGGGCGCTGCGAGGCTTGCCAGGGCGACGGGCTGATCAAGGTGGAGATGCACTTCCTGCCGGATCTCTACGTGCCCTGCGACGTCTGCCACGGCAAGCGCTACAACCGCGAGACGCTCGACATCCGCTACAAGGGCAAGAACATCCACGAAGTGCTGGAGATGACGGTGGAGGACGCGCTTGGCTTCTTCAGCGCCGTCCCGGTCATCGCCCGCAAGCTGCAAACCCTGCTCGACGTCGGCCTCTCATACATCACCCTCGGCCAGAGCGCGACCACCCTCTCCGGCGGCGAGGCCCAGCGCATCAAGCTCGCGCGCGAGCTCTCCAAGCGCGAGGCCGGCCGCACCCTCTACATCCTCGACGAACCCACCACTGGCCTGCACTTTCACGACGTCGAACAGTTGCTCACGGTCCTCCTGCGTCTGCGCGATGCTGGCAACACCATCGTGGTCATCGAACACAACCTGGACGTGATCAAGACCGCCGACTGGGTCGTGGACCTGGGCCCGGAGGGCGGAAACCGCGGAGGCCGGATACTGGCTGCTGGCACGCCCGAGACGATCGCCGCGACCCCTGGCTCGTACACCGGCGAATTCCTCGCCAAGCTGCTCACCGCACCGCGCAACGCGAAGCGTCGGCGCAAGGCAAGCTGAGCAGACGCGGCGCTGTACCCACGCAACCGTTTGATCGGAATTTCATAAGAGCGTGTTTATAAAACCGCTACGAAGGCGCAAATCAAACATTCAGCCCCTCACCCCGCCCCCTTTCCCACAGGGTGGGTGGAGGAAAAACAACTCCGTTGTAGCGGCTTGGCAGCCGGGTGTTCTGGGCCCCGTTTGTCCGCCGCGAGCATCGCAGCCGATGGCGAGAACAGCCCGAAGGGGCGCGCGATGGAGCGCGCGCGTCTGCGATAGGTCCAGGGATGGGCCATTCGCAGACCCCGCCAGCGGCGAGAAGCGCAGCGGTCAGGCGGACGGTCGGGGTGTCCTTTCTTTTGGTTCCTTTTCTTCGGACAAGCAAAGAAAAGGGACTCGCCCGCAGGGGAGCGGGCGAAAGCCGGCAGGATGCCACCCTGACAACAGCCGCTGGTCCGGCCTTCCCTTCAACGCGTTGTTCGACTCCGCAAAGGTCCTAACACTGCCCTAAGTTTCGCCCCGTACGATGCCTCCCAGTCGCAGGCAATTCCGCTTCGACTCAACTTCAAACGAGGTATCATCATGAACCGCAAAGCACTGATCTCTACCCTTATCGTCGTCGCTGGCATCACCGCCGCCGGGGGGCTTGCCTACGCCGCGCAGAAAGCCGACCAGGAGAACGACGCCATCGCGAGTCTCGCAAGCACCCGGCTGTCGCTGAATGACGCCATCGCGGCCGCCGAGGCGCAGGCGCACGGCAAGGCCACGCGCGCCGAGCTGGAGGCCAAGCGGGGCTCGGTCTTCTACGACGTGGAAGTCGTCACCCAGGACAAGCAGGTCTTCGACGTGCGCATCGACGCAACCGACGGCCGGGTGCTGAGCAGCCGGCTCGACAAGACCGACGACGGTGAAGACGACGATGATTGATCGATCGCCGACTTAAGGCAACGGGTGTCGCGGGGCGTAGTGCTCCGCGCTCACCCTGGGATCAGGGGGCAGCGCTCGCACGATCGCGGCTGCGCCCTATACTCTTGTGACCCGCTGGCCTGACTGATTTGCGATGCGCGTACTGGTGATCGAAGATGACCCCATGATCGGCGAGGCGGTGCAGGGCGCGCTGCGCGATGCCGCGTATGCTGCGGACTGGGTCCGCGACGGGCGCGAGGCGCTCGCGGCCCTGGCCAGTCAGCACTACGACGCGGCTCTGCTCGATCTCGGACTGCCAGGCAAGGACGGCCATGCCGTGCTCAAAGCAGTCCGGGACCGCCAGGACCCCCTACCCGTCCTCATCATGACCGCCCGCGACGCCATCGAAGAACGCATCGCAGGCCTCGACGGCGGCGCTGACGACTATCTGACCAAGCCCTTTGCCATTGCGGAGCTGCTCGCCCGCCTGCGTGCCGTGATGCGGCGCAAGGGCGGCAACGCCAGCCCCCGGCTCACCAACGGGCTGGTCACGCTCGATCCGGCCACCCACGAGGCAACCGTCGGCAACGAGCCAACCGTGCAGCTCACCAATCGCGAATTTGCCGTGCTGCAGGCACTGCTCACGCGTCCCGGGACGATCCTCTCGCGTGCGGAACTCGAAGATCGTGTGTACGGCTGGGGTGATGAAGTGGAGAGCAACGCCATAGAATTCCTGATCCATGCCCTGCGCAAAAAGCTCGGCCGCGATGTCATCAAAAACGTGCGGGGCGCGGGGTGGATGATCCCGCGCGCGTCGTGAGCGGCTCGATCCGCTGGCGCCTGGCCGGCTGGATGTCAGGTGCGATCATCGGCGTGACGCTGCTCGCAGGTGCCATTTCCTTCTCCACCGCCTTTGACGAGGCCCACGAGCTGCAGGACGAGCTGTTGCAGCAGATTGCCGGGCTCGCCGCGCGGCAGGCGCCGTCCGCGCCCGAGGTCAAAACGGACGATGAGGAGGTGGATGAAGAGTCGGAGTTGCTCATCGAGAGGCTGCCCGAACCATCGCCAGATGCCACGCCGCGCCTGCTCACCCCGGCGTTGCCGGATGGCCTGCACACGCTGACCTCGGAAGGCGAACGCTTTCGGGTGTACGTCCGGACGCTCGGCGCGGGCCGGCGCGTGGCGGTTGCCCAGCCGACCGAACTGCGCGACCAGATCGCCCTGGACGGCGCCCTGCGCACCGTGCTGCCGCTGCTCGTCCTGCTGCCGATCCTGCTCGGCATCATTGTGTTGCTGGTCAGCCGAATGCTGTTGCCCGTGCGACGCCTTGCCGCCGCGCTGGACGCCAGGGGCGAAGATGATCTGCAAACGCTGCCGGCGACGGACATTCCGCAGGAAATCCGGCCTTTCGTCCTCGCCATCAATCGCCTGCTCGCCCGCCTTGGGCTAGCCATGGAGGCGCAGCGCCGCTTCATCGCCGACGCCGCGCATGAACTGCGCACCCCGATGACGGCCTTGTCGCTGCAAGCCGAGCGGCTGCAGGCCACCGACCTGCCGGACGGCACACGCGAGCGGCTGACCACGCTCAAGCAGGGCATCGCGCGCACCCAGCAACTGCTCAACCAGTTGCTGGGACTGGCCCACGCCCAGAACGTCCGCCCCGACGCGGGCGCGCCCCGCAAGGTGGGGCTGCGGGCGGTCTGTCACCGGGTCCTCGCTGACCTGCTGCCGGTCGCCGAGGCCAAGGCGATCGACGTTGGCCTCGTCGGCGAGCGCGATGCGGAGCTCACCGCGAGCGGCGAGGCCCTGTACACGCTCATCCGCAATCTGGTGGACAACGCCATCCGCTATACCCCGACCGGTGGGCGCGTGGACATCGCCATCGAGCCTGCGACGACCCACGTGAACCTGACCGTCACGGACACCGGCCCCGGCATCCCGCCCGGGGAGCGCGAGCGGGTCTTCGACCCCTTTTACCGCATCGTCGGCAACGCGGAGACGGGCTCTGGGCTGGGGCTTGCCATCGTGCGAACGCTCGCCCAGCGCCTCGGCGCGCGCGTCGACCTCGACTACGCCGATAGTCAGACGCGGCGCGGGTTGCGCGTCACCGTGCGCTTGCCCCTGCCGTCCGCCAACGGGCGCGAGCGCCGCTGACCTCAGCGCAGAGCCTACTTCAACTGCAACCAGCGCGTGGGGTGCACGTCCATAATATTGTCGATCCAGCCCACGACCCTGGGGCTCACGAGGTGCTGTGTCGTGTAGTGGTACACCGGGATCACCGGCAGCTCATCGAGTAGGATGCGCTCGGCGTGCTGCATCAGTTCCGCACGGCGCGTCACGTCGAGGGTTCGTTCCGCCTCGCCGATCAGGCGGTCGAACTCGGGATTGCCGTAACCGGCGGGGTTCATGTCGCCGACGTTCGACTTGAACAGGCCAAGGAAGGAATAGGCGTCGTTGTAATCGGCGATCCAGCCGCCGCGGATCACCTCGAAGTTGCGGCGCTTGCGCGAGTCGAGATAGACCTTCCACTCCTCGTTGCGCAGGCGCGTCCTGACGCCCAGCACCTGCTTCCACATCGCGGCGACAGCGATGGCAATCTTCTTGTGGTTGTCGCTCGTGTTGTAGAGCAGCTCCACGACGAGCGGGCTGCCCCGGTCGTAACCGGACTCGGCGTAGAGCCGGCGCGCGAGTTCCTCGCGCTCGGGCTTGGTGAGTGCGGCCTCGGGCATGCGCTGCGCTGCGTACTCCCGTATGCCGTCCGGCACCCAGCTCCAAGCGGGTAGCTCACCGCCGTGGGTGACCTTCGCGGTGAGGATGTCACGGTCGATGGCCAGCGTGAGCGCCCGGCGCAGCTTGGCCTGGTCGCGAAACGGCGGGCGGGTCAGGTTGAACGCCAGGTAGTAGACACCGCTGTAGGGCGCACTGCGGAAGGCCTGCGGAAAATGCTCCCGCACCCACGGGATCTGCGTGGAGGGCACGTCCTCGGTGATGTCGAGTTCGCCGGCGCGGAAGCGCTTGAGTTCACTGTGCTTGTCCTCCGTCGGGTAATAGACGACCGCGTCGATCGCTACCGAGCGCGCAGCGTGGAAGTGCTCGTTACGCACGAGCTTCACGTGCGACTGCGGCACCCACTCGGCCAGGCGGTACGCGCCGTTGCCGACGAGGTTGCCAGGCCGGGTCCACTGCCCGCCGTGTGCCTCGATCGCCTTGCGCTGCACCGGATAGGTCATGTGGTGCGTCAACAACCCGAGGAAGTACGGCGTCGGCGCGGCGAGGCGGATTTCCAGCTCGCGCGGCCCCAGCGCGCGCACGCCGAGGCCAGCCGGGTCCTTGAGCTCGCCCTTGCCGAGCGCCTCTGCCCCCGCAATCGGCCACAGGATGAAGGCATAGTCGGAGGCCGTTTCCGGCGCGAGCGCCCGGCGGAAGGCATAGACGAAATCCTCGGCAACCACCGGCGACCCGTCCGACCAGCGTGCATCACCGCGCAGGAAGAAGCGATAAGTCAGACCGTCGTCACTCACGCTCCAGCGCTCCGCCACCCCCGGCAGCAAGGCCCCGTCCGGCCCCTCGGTCAGCAAGCCTTCGAACAAATCGCGCTGGATGTTCGCCTCCGGCACCCCGCTCGAGCGATGCACATCGAGCGTCTCCGGCTCCGCACCGCTGCCGCGGTGGAGGATGGACTCGGCGTGCACGGGCAGCAGCGCAAGCAGCCAGATCAGTAGCGCGAGCAGTGCAGGCATGTCCGGCGGCTACTCAAGTCCCATCGCGCGCAGATACGCGCTGGTCGCGCGCTCAATCTCATACGGCCAGGCGGCCTCGCGCAGGAAGTCGCGCGGGGGGCGCGGGCCGTCGAGTGCTGCACTCAGGGCCGCCGCGGTCGCTTCCACGTCACCCATGGGCACCAGTGTTCCGTACTTGCCGTCTTGGAGGATCTCGCGGGGCCCGCTCGGGCAGTCGGTCGAAACCACCGGCGTGCCGACTGCGAGCGCCTCGATGACGACGAAGCCCAAACCCTCGCGGCGCGAGGTGAAGCCGAACACCGCCGCGTGCGCCATGAAGGGGTATGGATTCGGGTCGAAGCCCGGCAGGGCAAAGTCATCTGCGACACCCAGTTCGGCAGCGAGCGTGAGTAGATGTCCGCGCAGCTTGCCTTCACCCAGGATGAGCAGCCTGCAAGCACGCCTGGCGCGCACGCGGGCGAAGGCACGCAGCAGGGTTTCCTGGTCCTTGTCGCCCGAGAGTTCCCCCACACTCACGATCACCGGCGGCTCACCCGGCCCGAACCAGGGGTGGATTGGTCGCGGCTGGGGTTCGTGGAACAGGCGTTCAGGCACCACCGGGCTTTCCACGACCTGGACATGCTCGCGTGCGATGCCGGTGTAGGCCGCCATGTCGTCGGCCACGCCCGCGCAGGTCACGATGAAGTTGTCGGCCCAGGGGTAGAGGTGGCGGATCGATGCGCGCTGCAGCCAGCGCTCGAAGCGGCCGACGTTGGCGAGGTAGAGCGAGATGGTCGTGCCCTGGCTGAATACGAGCCGTGTGGGCGCGCCCGAGAGCCACCGCGCGAGGAACGCCGTGCGGTTGACACGGTCCTTGTCGGAGAGCATGACCGCGGGCCGCTCGCGGCGCAGGTATCGCGCCACGGCGGGTAGCGCGGTGTAGGTGTGGCGCGTGCCGAGGTCGATGACGCGCACGCCTGGGGGTGTCTCGCGCAGGTTGGGGCCGTGGCGGCGCACCTTGAGCAAGTCCACCGGATAGCCCCGCCGTGCCAGCGCCGGGATGAGGTGCTGGACGGCGCGGTCCACACCACTGTGCCCGGAGGTGGACATGAAAACGGCAATTGTCGGACGGTCCATCGGTAACCGGAGCGGCTCTCGCGCTGAGGGGACTGGGCCGCAAGGATACCCGAAGGGACTCGTGCGCGGGACCTGGTGTGACGCCGCGCGGGTCCCTCACCGGGTTCCTCCGGCCGCGGCGGACTCGCCATGGGGGATCAGCGGCAATACCTGCAGGCGCGGCGGCTAGCAGGGTGTCAAGAAACGTAGCGCGGGGTGCGCAGGCAAGGCGCAAATCGCCGAAAAGCGCAGTTCACACGGAGTAAATGGGCATTTTGAGGCGACTTGCAACGCAGCATCAGCACACCGCAGTAGCTTTTCAACACCCTGCTAGACCACCATCAGCTCCATGAACTCATTGACCGGCATGGCCTCCAGGCGAGCCTGGTCGGCGCAAACGTGGATCAGCGCGGCAGTCTGCTTGGGGGAGAGCCGGGTGGCGATGTTGCGGGCGAATTTTTCCTCTAGCAGCGGGATGCCTTCGGCGCGACGGCGGCGGTGGCCGATGGGGTAGTCCACAGAAACCTGCGCGGTGGCCGTGCCGTCCTTGAAAAACACCTGCACGGCGTTACCGATGGAGCGCTTGTCGGGGTCGAGGTACTCCCAGGTGAAGCGCGGATTCTCGCGCACGACCATTTTGCTGCGCAGTGCGTCGATGCGCGGATCGGCAGCGACGGCGTCCTCGTAGTCCTTGGCCGTCAGTGTGCCTTTGATGAGGGGCACGGCGACCATGTACTGGATGCAGTGGTCGCGGTCGGCTGGGTTATGCAGCGGGCCGGTCTTGTCGATGATGCGCACGCCGGATTCCTGGGTCTCGATCTCGATGCGCTCGATCTCCTCGAGCCGATCCTTGACCTGCGGGTGCAGGGCGACGGCGGCCTCGACGGCGGTCTGGGCGTGGAACTCCGCCGGGAAAGCAATCTTAAACAGGACGTTTTCCATGACGTAGGTGCCGTAACCCTGCGTGAATTTGAGCGACTGGCCCTTGAACAGCACGTCCTGGAAACCCCAGAGCCTGGCTGACAGCGCGGAGGGGTAGCCCATCTCGCCGGAAAGCGCGATCAGCGCGAGGCGCACGCCGCGGGCGGTCGCATCACCCGCGGCCCAACTCTTGCGGGAGCCGGTGTTCGGCGCGTGGCGGTAGGTGCGCAGCGCACAGCCATCGATCCAGGCATGGGAGACCGCGTTGCGTACCTCCTCGCGGCTGCCTCCGAGCAGCCCGGCGCAGACGGCCGTCGAGGCGATGCGCACCAGCATGACGTGATCGAGGCCGACGCGGTTGAAGCCGTTCTCCAGCGCGATGACGCCCTGGATCTCGTGCGCCTTGACCATCGCCTCCAGCACCGTCTTCATCGTCAATGGCGGCTTGCCATGGGCGAGGCGGTCCCGCGACAGCCAGTCTGCCACGGCCAGGATGCCGCCCAGGTTGTCCGAGGGGTGCCCCCACTCGGCGGCGAGCCAGGTGTCGTTGAAGTCGAGCCAGCGCACCATCGCGCCGATGTTGAACGCCGCCTGCACGGGGTCGAGCTCGTAGGAGGTCCCGGGCACACGCGCCCCGCCCTGCATGCCCGCACCGGGCACGACCGGGCCGAGCAGCTTGGTGCAGGCGGGATAGTTCAGTGCCAGCAGGCCGCAGCCGAGGGTGTCCATCAGGCAGTAGCGCGCGGTGCGCATCGCCTCCTCGCTCTGCGTGACGTCGTAATCCATCACGTAATCGGCGATGGCCTTCAGTTCGGGGTCGAAATCGGGGCGCTCTGCAGCGCGCAGGTCATGGCTGGACATGGGGTTTCTCTCGGAAAAGTCTCAATCTTCTCACCACGAGGGACAGGCCGTCGCGCCGGATCGGGGGGTACGGCCTCGCCCGCCCTGCCCTGCGGATGGCGCCCCTCGCCGTGCAGCAACCAGTCTACCGCCGTTCGATCGGCACGTACTCGCGGTCTTCCGGGCCGGTGTAGTTGGCGCTCGGACGGATGATCTTGCCGTCCCTGCGCTGTTCGATGACGTGCGCAGACCAACCGCTGGTGCGCGAGATGACGAACAGTGGCGTGAACATCGGTGTGGGCACGCCCATCATGTGGTAGCTCGAGGCGCTGAACCAGTCGAGGTTGGGAAACATCCGCTTCACCTCCCACATCACCTGTTCGATGCGCTCGGAGACGAGGTAGAGATTCAGGTTGTCGCCATCTTCGCAGAGCCGGCGGGAGATCCGCTTGATGATGGGGTTGCGCGGGTCGGAGACGGTGTACACGGGGTGCCCGAAGCCGATGATGATCTCCTTGCGCGCGACGCGCTCGCGGATGTCCGCCTCGGCCTGATCCGGCGTGCGGTAGCGCTGGATAATCTCCATCGCGGCCTCGTTCGCGCCACCGTGCTTCGGGCCGCGCAAGGCGCCGATGGCACCGGTGATGGCGGAGTAGAAGTCCGAGTTCGTCCCCGCGATTACCCGCGCGGCGAAGGTCGAGGCGTTGAACTCGTGCTCGGCATAGAGGATCAACGACTGGTCCAGCGAGCGGGTGTGCAGCTGCGGGGGCTCGCGGCCGTGCAAGACATGCAGAAAGTGCCCGGCGATGCTCTCGTCGTCGGTTTCGACCTCAACGCGGCGGCCGTTGTGGCTGTAGTGATACCAGTACAACAGCATCGAGCCGAAGGAGGCCAGCAGCCGGTCGGCGATCTCCAGGGCGCCGACCTCGTTGCGGTCGTCCTTCTCAGGCAGCAGGGAGCCGAGCGCCGAACAGGCCGTGCGCATCACGTCCATGGGGTGACTCGCCGCCGGCAGTTGCTCGAGCACGGCCTTCAGCGGCGCGGGCAGCCCCCGCAGCCGTTGCAGTCGCCGGCGGTAGGCGGCCAGCTCCGAGGCGTTAGGCAGCTCGCCGCGCAGCAGCAGGTAGGCCACCTCCTCGAAGCTTGCCTGCTCGGCGAGATCCTGGATGTCGTAGCCGCGGTAGTGCAGGTCGTTGCCGGTTCGTCCAACGGTGCAGATCGCGGAATTGCCGGCGACGACGCCGGACAGGGCCACGCCCTTCTTGACCTTGGGCGGTTCGGCGACAGGCTCGGTCATGACTGGTCCTCCTGGCGGAACAAGGCGTCGAGTTTCTGTTCGAAGTCGTGGTAGCCGAGGTATTGGTAGAGCTCGGCGCGCGTCTGCATGGTCGCGACCACGCCTTTCTGAGTGCCTTCTGCGCGCAGCCTCCGGTAGACGTTGAGCGCCGCTGCGTTGGCGGCTCGGAATGCAGACAAGGGATAGAGCGCGATGCTCACCCCGGCGCTCGCCAGCTCCTCCGTCGTGAACAGGGGGGTCGCGCCGAACTCGGTGATGTTCGCGAGCACCGGCACCTTCACCGCCTCGACGAATTCACGGTACTGCGCGAGCTCGGTCATCGCCTCGGGAAAGATCATATCCGCGCCGGCCTCCACGCACGCGCAGGCACGCTCAATGGCGGCCTGCATGCCTTCGACGGCGAGGGCGTCGGTGCGGGCCATGATCACGAACTCCGGGTCGGTTTTCGCATCCACCGCGGCCTTGATGCGATCGACCATCTCGCCGAGCGGGACCACCGCCTTGTTGGGCCGATGGCCGCAGCGCTTCTGTTGCACCTGGTCCTCGATATGCACGGCGGCCGCGCCGCACTTGATCATCGAGCGGATGGTGCGCGCGATGTTGAACGCCCCACCCCAGCCGGTGTCGATGTCGACGAGCACCGGCAGGTCCGTCACGTCGGTGATGCGGCGCAGATCGGTGAGCACATCCTCCATCGTCGTGATGCCGAGATCCGGGATGCCGCAGGACCCGGCCGCCACCCCGCCGCCGGAAATGTACAGTGACCGGAAACCGCTCGCCTCGGCCAGCCGGGCATGATAGGCGTTGATCGCGCCGACGCATTGCAGTGGCCTCTCGGCGGCGACGGCGGCGCGGAAACGCGCGCCGGGGGAACGGTTCGACATGACGTTGGCTCCTGAATCCGTTGCGATCTGTGGGGACATCGAGCGCCTGCCTAAGGCGCCGACGTCTTCCCGTACCCGATCGCGTGCAGCGATTCGGTGATCTCCTCGAGAATCGCCGGGTCGTCGATGGTTGCCGGGGGCTTGTAGGCCTGTCCGTCGGCGATGCTGCGCATGGTGCCGCGCAGCACCTTGCCGGAACGGGTCTTGGGCAGGCGTTTGACCACCAGTACCTGCTTGAAGGCCGCGACCGGTCCGATCTGGTCGCGCACCCGCTTGACCAGTTCGGCGGCGATCTCAGCATTATCGCGTTGCACACCGGCCTTGAGCACGACGAAACCGACCGGGATCTGTCCTTTTAGGGCATCTGCCGCCCCGATGACCGCACACTCGGCCACGTCCGGGTGCCCGGCCAGCACCTCCTCCATCTGCCCGGTGGACAGCCGGTGTCCGGCGACGTTGATCACATCGTCGATGCGGCTCATGATCCAGAGGTAGCCGTCCGCATCCTTGTAGCCGGCATCGCCCGAGAGGTAATAACCCGGGTAGCGGCTCAAGTAAGCATCCACGAAGCGTTGGTCGTTACCCCACAGGGTGCGCAGGCAGCCGGGCGGCATCGGCAGCTTGACGACGATGTTGCCCATCTCACCCGCCGCGACTTCGTTGCCCTGCGCATCCAGCACCCGCACGTCGTAGCCCGGCACTGCCCGCGTCGGCGACCCGGGTTTGACGGGTAGCTGTTCGATGCCCATGCAGTTGGCGGCAATCGCCCAGCCGGTCTCCGTCTGCCACCAGTGGTCGATGACCGGCACATTGAGGCGCTGTTGCGCCCATTGCAGCGTATCCGGGTCGCAGCGCTCGCCCGCGAGGAACAGCGTGCGGAATTTGGATCGCTTGTAACGGGCGATGTGCTCGCCTTTTGGGTCTTCCTTCTTGATGGCCCGGAATGCCGTGGGCGCGGTGAACATGACGCTCACGCCATGTTCGCTGATCACGCGCCAGAATGCGCCGGGGTCGGGCGTGCCGACCGGCTTGCCTTCGTAGACGATCGTGGTGCAACCGTGCAGCAATGGCCCGTAGACGATGTAGGAGTGACCAACGACCCAGCCTACGTCCGAGGCCGCCCAGAACACCTCGCCCGGATTCACGCCGTAGACGTTCTGCATCGACCAGCGCATGGCCACCGCGTGGCCGCCGTTGTCCCGCACCACCCCCTTGGGCTGACCGGTCGTCCCCGAGGTGTACAGGATGTAGAGCGGATCGGTCGCCGCCACAGGCACGCAATCGGCCGACGCCGCGCTGGACACCGCGGTGTGCCAGTCCACATCGCGGCCTTCGATACGCGCGGCCTCTGCCTGCGGACGTTGCAGGATCAGGCAGCGCTCCGGCTTGTGCGAGGCCAGTTCGATCGCGGCATCGAGCAACGGCTTGTATGGGACGATGCGGTTGACTTCGATGCCGCAGGAGGCGCTCAGGATGACCCTTGGCTTTGCGTCGTCGATGCGCGTGGCGAGCTCGTTGGCGGCGAATCCGCCGAACACCACCGAGTGGATCGCCCCGAGGCGCGCGCAGGCCAGCATCGCGAAGACCGCCTCGGGGACCATCGGCATATAGATGATGACCCGATCGCCTTTGGTCACGCCGAGGTCCCGCAACGCCCCGGCGAGCCGGGCGACTTCATCGCGCAACTCACGATAGGTGAACTTGCGCACGAGACCAGTCACCGGGCTGTCATGGATCAGCGCCACCTGGTGCGCGCGCCCGCCCTCAACGTGCCGGTCCACCGCGTTGTGGCAGGTGTTGAGCTCGCCACCGCTGAACCAGCGGAAGAAGGGCGCCTGGCTCGCGTCGAGGACGGTGTCCCACGGGCGATACCAGTCGATGCCTTTGGCGGCCTCGCCCCAGAAGCCTTCGGGATCGCGCAGCGCGCGCGCATAGACGTCGTCGTACCGACTCATGGTGCGGTTACCTCCTCTGGGCCGAGTGGCATCTGTGTGTTTCGGTGTGCGTGCCACGATGGACGCTCCTGCAGCCCGCGTGCCCGCGCCGATCAGGTCAGAGGTACGAGGGTGCCGAGCACCTCGCGGTCCTGGTGAATCTCGATCGTGGCCGACCGCTGCCGACGAACGGAAGTATATCTTTTATTAATCTTGTATCAAGTCATTTATTAATGAACTAAATACACGATCCACCCCCTGAACTGATCGCATGGCCCTGCCCGATGTTCGCGTGGACCCAACCCTACACGTATACCGAGCGGTTCGATATTCAATGTTAGCCTGCCGAAGCGTACCGATCACGTCCGTCATGGCTTCTATCTTCAGGCTTCAGGAACGCTGAGTTATAAAATTATCCTAATATTTTAAAATAACAAATTATTGTTATTTTAATTCAACTGTTTAGTAACGATGAAAAACTACCATTTAACGCCTCAACAGAGGTATGGGTAAGGAATTTTTATGGATTCTTAATCTATGTAGTGACAACGATCTCGGCTCCGGTGGTATATAAATCACATAATGTTCCACGCAGCGTCGGTGGATTCGACGGAGTGGCAGTTCCCCAGCGTTGACGGGGTCACCGCGCGGGCGTGGTGCTCGACATACAAACCAACAACACCAATCGAGTACACCAGACAGGAGAAGAAGCATGATCAGCCTGAGTGAGATCCGCGCAAGCCGTGTCGGTTTGGCTCAACGCATCCTGAAGGGACTGCTCTGCGCGGGCGCGCTGCTGCTGCCCGTGGGCACGTTCGCGAACCCAGACCCCGGCGTCGTGTCCGTGCCCAAGCCCACCGCACCGCACGAGGTGTCGGCGCGCGTCTGCGGCGAATGCCACAAGGAAATCTTCGAGGAGTGGAAAGGCTCGATGCATGCACAGAGCACGGCGCTGAGCGACCCCATCCATGGCGCCTTCTACCGCTCAGAGATCGGCGACCCCACGCTGGAAGGCCAGACGATGAAGGACGGCAAGTTTCCGGTCTGTCTCAACTGTCACGCCCCCAACGCCGCGATCCAGAAGACCACCAAGCTCGATGCGAAAGAGGCGTTTTCCGAGGGCGTCAACTGCATCTTTTGCCACACGATCAGTGGGTTCAAGGGGGTGGACAACCCGGAGGGCGGCTTGCGGCTTGGTGTGGCGGCCTACGAGCTGTCGAAGACGCACCTGCAGGCGCCATCTGGCATGACCTACAGCACCGCACCCACGCCCGAGACGGTCACCGCCACCACGCCGCCTTTCCACCCGTTCCCGATGGAGGGACGCACGGCGGCAGTGCACAAGACCAACGACGTGTGCATGGGCTGCCATGACCGCCGCAACAACCCGCATGGCGTCCCGCTGTGCGCAACCGGCACGGAGATCTCCGACAGCAAACAGTTCGTGTCCTGCCAGTCCTGCCACATGCCGACCGTCAACGGGCACGCGAGTCACGCCCAGGCTGGCGGGCACGACGCGGGGATGGTGCGCCGCGCCCTCACGATGGTGCTCGATGCGAAGCCGGAAGCCGACCAGCTCGCCTTGTCGATCAGAATGACGAACAAGCTGCCGCACAAGTTTCCGACCGGCGCGCCCTTCCGCACCGCGATCCTCAAGGTCACGGCCTACGACGAAAAAGGCGAGGAAATCTGGAAGAACTTCAAGACCCATCCGAGCAAGGACGATCCGCCTGCGGCATTCATGCTCGTGCTCGGCGATGACGAAAACAAGCCCGCCATGCCCCCGGTAGCGACTAAGATCCTCAAGGACTCGCGCCTGGAGCCCAACAGCGAGCGCGTCGTGGAGTACAAGGTACCCGCCGCGGGCGTGAAAACCGTGCGTGCCGAGCTGCTCTACAACCTGCTCTCGCCCCCGCTGCTTGAGAAACTCGGCCCGGTACTTGGCGACGACCTCAAGCAGATGCGCCGCGCGGCCTACTCAGAGGTTAGGTTGTAGGTTGTCCATCGCAACGAGATGACGACGAGTCAAGGCGACCCCCCCCCGGGGTCACCTTGGCTCGCCCGACTGAAAACGAATCGGCGCCGCTTACTTCTGCAAGTCGGCCACGACCTTGGCGTAAGCGTCGGCCTTGGCGTGATCGGACTTCCCTTTCGGCGCCTTGGTCTGCGCAACGATCGCCACGCTTCGCTCTGCCGCCTTCTCGGCCTCGGCGCTGCTCACGCCGAAGCTTTGAATCGCTGCCTGATAGGCCTCTTTGCTCACTGCTGCGTCCGAACGCCCCTCCGCCACTGCCACCGACGCCGCCACCCACATGGCTAGGGTCAGCGTGGCGATCGACGCCCTGTTTGCCTGCTTTTTCATGGTTTCACCTCATCACAATGCCGAGCTTTGGCGCCCTTGTGCGGTCGCAAGCGCCAAGCACACAGATAGTCAATCAGAATATTACTGTATTCTAATATACAGAGATTGCGACAACCCAAGTTTAATCGAAATCAAACCGGAGCGCAGCGATGCGAAAGCCGTTTCTCATTTCCGCCACAGCGCCACGATCGACAGTGCATCCGACTGCCCGTCGTCGCCACAGGACCCTAGATTTGGGACACGGACGCGGATCGCGCGAGTGGCGTAATACTGCGTGCATGAAAGCATCCGCGTGAGCGCGGCATCATCTCGGGCGGCATGTGGCCAATCACGGTTACCGACCCGGCTGCGTTGAGCGCCATGTGCAGGTTCACCGAGCAGCCCCGGCCAGTCGGCCGCCCGCGAAGGGATTTAACATCAACGCGTACTTGAGCAGCCCGCAGGCACGCCCGGACTGAACGGAAGACACTACAATCGGTGCTGCGCAATTTTCCTCATAAAGCACTGTAAATATCTTTCAAATGTACTTGAATCATAATGATATCTTGTTTTTTTGAGTCCAAATGTAGATATATCCACTATCATGATGATTTATATAAATATCATTCTGTCGTAACGACAACCACCCCACCAGGACCCAAAACTTTTTCTAATATAAAATATTACAAATATAGTTTATTAGATTGTTTTTTATTGCTATTTAATTAATCGTTCGCTACCCTTTCGTGAAAAAGCTCGCAACGCGACGTGCATCGCGTAGAATCTCGAGTTTTACGCATCCTGCCCCTGACGACCCCGCATGCTCGAAGCCCAGTCCCTGACCTGCGAACGTGGCGACCGTCTGCTGTTCGAGGACCTGAGTTTCACGCTGGAGCCGGGGTCGTTGCTGCATGTGCTGGGTCGCAACGGCAGCGGCAAGACCACCCTGCTGCGCGCGCTCTGCGGCCTGTTCCTGCCCACACGGGGCGCGGTGCGATGGCAGGGGCACGACGTGCACGCACTCGACGAGGAGGCGCGCCGCGACCTGCTCTACCTCGGCCACCTCAACGGCATCAAGCTCGATCTCACGGCCGAGGAGAACCTGCGCGTGGCCGTCGCGCTCGATGAAGATGGCGTCGGCGAGCGCGATATCGGAGAGGCACTGGTCGAGATCGGTCTCGGGGGGTTCGAGGATCTGCCCGCCAAGGTGCTTTCGCAGGGCCAGAAGCGCCGCGTCGCGCTGGCCCGGCTGCTGCTCACCCGCACCCGGCTCTGGGTGCTCGATGAACCGTTCACCGCGCTCGATGTCGCCGCCGTCGAGCAACTGCAATCCATCATCGCCGCGTTCGTCGCGCGCGGCGGTAGTGTCGTGCTGACCACCCACCAGGAGGTCCCGCTGACCTCCGGGCAGATCCAGCGCCTGCACCTGGCGAGTTGATGCGATGCTGAGCGCGTTTCGCACCGTCCTGGGTCGCGATCTGACACTGGCCATGCGCCGCCGCACGGACGTGCTGACGACGCTGTTCTTCTTCGTCATCGTGGTGAGCCTGTTCCCGCTCGGCGTGGGGGCGGAGGCCAAGATCCTGCGCTTCATCGCCCCGGGCGTGGCCTGGATCGCCGCCCTGCTTGCGTCGATGCTCGCCCTCGAACGATTGTTCGCCAACGACCACACCGACGGCACGCTGGAGCAGATGCTGCTCGCGCCGCAGCCGCTCGCGGTGCTGGTGCTCGGGAAGGTCACCGCGCATTGGCTGCTGACCGGGCTGCCGCTGGTGTTGATTGCACCGCTGGTTGGGCTGCAATACGATCTGCCCGGCGTTGCCACCTCGACACTGATGCTTGCGTTGCTGCTCGGTACACCCGTTTTGAGCCTGATCGGCGCCATCGGTGCCGCGCTCACGCTGGGGCTGCGCGGCGGTGGCATCCTGCTGTCGTTGTTGGTGCTTCCGCTGTACGTACCCGTGCTGGTCTACGGGGCTGGGGCGGTCGGTGCCAGCATGGTTCAGGGCGCTGACGTGCAGGCGTACTTCCTGCTGCTGTCGGCTTTCCTCATTCTGGCGCTCGTCTTCTCTCCTTGGGCGACGGCAGCTGCGCTGCGGATCTCGATCGATTAAGGTGCCGAGTGGTCAAAGGCTGGTTCAGGTTTTCATCCCCCGCGTCGTTTTATCCAGTGGCCGGGCGGCTCATCCCGTGGTTCGGCGGGGTGGCGTTCATTTGCGTCGCGTTCGGGCTGTACTGGGGGTTCTTTCAAACCCCGGAGGTGCTGAGCGAGCAAAAGCAGTACTACCGCATCATCTACCCCCATGTGGGCGCCGCCTGGCTGTCGATGTGGCTGTACATCGTCATGGTCGGCTGGGCAGTGGCCGGGTTGGTGTTCAACACGCGGCTGTCGTTCATGATGGCTGCCGCCACCGCGCCAACCGGGGCGCTGTTCACCTTCATCGCGCTGTGGACGGGTGCGTTCTGGGGCAAGACGAGCTGGGGCACGTGGTGGGACTGGGATCCACGCATGACCTCGGAACTGATCCTGCTGTTCCTCTACATCGGCTACATGGCCCTGCAGTCGGCCATCGACGACACGCGCCGCGCGGACCGCGCCTCGGCGCTGCTGGCCATCGTTGGACTGGTCATGGTGCCGGTGATCTTCTGGTCGATCAATTGCCCGGACCCGAACCAGTGCGCGGCCTTGCACCAGCAGTCCTCACTCAAGACGGTGGAGGGCAACATCCTGTTCGCCATGCTGATAACCGCCTTCGGGCTGTGGATGTACGCCTTCGCGGCGATCCTCATGCGGGTGCGCAACATCATTCTGGAGCGTGAGCGAAACACGAGCTGGGTCAAGGAATTGCCGGAGGTCGCGGGGTGAGCATCGGGGAGTTCTTTCACGCCAGTGGGTACGGCTTCTACATCTGGAGCTCGTTTGGCATGACAGCCGCGCTGCTGGTGGCGGAATTGTTGTTCCTCCGTCAGCAGCGGCAGACTGTACTCAAACGCCTGAAACGGCTCGCGAAACTTCAGAGGAACAACGCATGAAACCGCGCCAGAAGCGCTTTTTGTTCGCCGCCATCGCCCTGGCCGGCGTGGCGATCGCCGCAACGCTGGTCATCAACGCGTTGCGCAGCAACATGGCCTACTTCTTCAGCCCCAGTCAGGTCGTGGCCAACGAGGCACCGACGGGTGAACTGTTTCGCATTGGCGGCATGGTCAAGGAAGGCAGCCTCAAGCGCGCCGACAAGGACCTCAACGTCGAGTTCGTGGTGACCGACACCGCGGCCAACGTCAAGGTCGTCTACAACGGCATCCTGCCGGACCTCTTCAAGGAGGGTCAGGGCGTGGTGACCAAGGGCCGCCTGGGCCCAGATGGGGTGTTCCACGCCGAGGAGGTGCTCGCCAAGCACGACGAGACCTACATGCCGCCCGAGGCGGGTCAGGCGATCGAGGCGGCCAAGTCGCTGCAGAAACCCGGCATCTAGGTTCGGCCGTCACAGCGGAGCCGCGAGTCCCCGTCCCAAGCACCGTCAACCGGAGAGAGTTCGCATGATTCCAGAGCTTGGCCTGTTTTCGCTCATCCTCGCGTTGGGCGTTTCGATCGTTCTGGCTGCGGTCCCGCTGGCTGGCGCGCAGCTCGGTTGGCCCAACTGGATGGCCGTCGCCCGGCCAGCGGCCTCGGCACTGTTGTTTTTCGTGGGGCTGTCGTTCGTTGCGCTGACCTACGCCTTCGTCGTCAACGACTTTTCGGTGGCCTACGTCGCCACCAACTCCAACACCGCCTTGCCGCTCGCCTACCGCATCGCCGCCGTGTGGGGCGCACACGAGGGCTCGCTGCTGCTGTGGGTGCTGATTCTGGCCATGTGGACGGCGGCAGTGGGCTGGTTCAGTCGCGGGATGCCGGATCAGTTCGTTGCCCGCGTACTTGCGGTGATGGGGCTGATCGGCATCGGCTTCCTGTTATTCATCCTGCTGACTTCCAATCCCTTCGACCGCTTGCTCACCCCTCCCCCCGAGGGGCGTGATCTCAACCCGTTGCTCCAGGACCCGGGGCTCGTGCTGCACCCGCCGATGCTCTATTTTGGCTATGTCGGATTCTCGGTGGCATTCGCCTTCGCCATCGCCGCGCTGATCGATGGCCGAATGGACGCTGCTTGGGCGCGCTGGGCGCGTCCGTGGACCAACATCGCCTGGGTATTCCTGACCATCGGCATCGCCCTCGGGAGCTGGTGGGCCTACTACGAACTCGGTTGGGGTGGCTGGTGGTTCTGGGACCCGGTGGAGAACGCCTCGTTCATGCCCTGGCTGGTCGGCACAGCGCTGGTTCACTCGCTTGCGGCCACAGAGAAGCGCGGTGTCTTCAAGGCCTGGACCGTGCTGCTCGCGGTGATCGCGTTTTCGCTCTCGCTGCTCGGGACGTTCCTCGTGCGCTCCGGCGTACTTACCTCGGTGCACGCCTTCGCAACCGACCCGACGCGGGGCGTTTTCATTCTCATTTTCCTCGGCATCGTCGTCGGCGGATCCCTGGCGCTCTACGCCTGGCGGGCCGCCGCAGTGCGATCCGATGTCCGCTTCGGCTTCATCTCTCGGGAGACGGCGCTGCTCATCAACAACGTGCTACTCCTCTCGGCGGCGGCGACGGTGCTGCTTGGCACGCTCTATCCGCTGGTGCTCGATGCCCTCAACCTGGGCAAGATCTCTGTCGGTCCGCCGTACTTCAACAGCGTGTTCGTCCCGCTGACCGCGCCGCTCGCGTTGCTGGTCGGGGTCGGCGCGATCGCGCGCTGGAAGCACCACGATCCGAGGCAGCTGCTCGGACCGCTCACCCTGCCCTTCGCGGCCAGCGTCGTCGCCGGCTTCGCCTTCCCCGCGCTCGCGCTACCGCACTACTCGCTGGTTGCCGCGATGGGCATGACGCTCGCGTTCTGGGTCACGTTGAGCACCCTGTACGGCCTGTGGGAGCGCATCGCCCTCCGCACGCACAAGCTGCACGCGCTCGCGCAGACGCCACGCCATTTCGTCGGCATGATGCTGGGTCACTTCGGCATTGCTGTTTTCGTCGTCGGTGTCACGCTGACCAGCCTTTACAGCGTCGAGAAGGATGTCGGCCTCGAAAAAGGCCAGTCCTACGAACTCGCCGGTCACACCTTCATCTTCGAGGGCGTCGCCGACCGGCCGGGTCCGAACTATGTGGCCAAGCGTGGCACGGTGCGGGTGCTGAAGGACGGCCGCGAGGTCGCCATTCTGCACCCCGAAAAGCGCAACTACCGCAGCCAGAGCAACCCGATGACCGAGGCCGCCATCGACCCAGGCCTGACACGCGACATCTACGTGGCATTGGGTGAGCCCATCGGCGGTGAGCGTTGGAGCCTGCGTATCTACCATAAGGCCTACGTGCGCTGGATCTGGCTCGGCGCGCTGTTCATGGCCGCGGGCGGCCTGCTTGCGGCCACCGACCGCCGCTACCGGATGGCGCAGCGCGAGGCCCGCCAACCTGCTGCGCAGACCCTGCCCGGTGCGGAGGCGGCATGAAAGCCAAGTTCCTGATTCCGCTCGTCCTGTTCTTGGTGATGGTCGGCTTTCTCTACGTCGGCCTGAACCTCAATCCCCGCGAAGTCCCCTCGCCGCTGATCGGCAAGCCCGCACCGGCGTTCAGCCTGCCGAGCCTGGACGACCCGAGCCGCACCGTGTCGCCTGCCGACTTCAAGGGTCAGGTCTGGTTGATGAATGTTTGGGCAACCTGGTGCGTCTCTTGCCGCGCTGAGCACGAGACGCTGGTGCGCCTCGCGAAGCAGAACGTCGTCCCGATCGTCGGTCTCAACTACAAGGATGACAACGAGGCGGCCAAGAAATGGCTCGCCACCCTAGGCAACCCCTATCAGGTCACCGCTGTGGATGCCGATGGTCGCATCGCCATCGACTGGGGCGTGTACGGCGCGCCGGAGACCTACGTCATCGACAAGCAGGGGCGGATACGCCACAAGCACATCGGTCCGGTGACGCCCGCGGCGCTCACGCAGCAAATCCTGCCGCTCGTGGAAAAGCTGCGTCAGGAGGCCGGCGCATGAAGGCGTTCTGGCTCGCCCTTTTTCTGACGCTGGCACACCCGGCGTTGGCCAACAGCATAGCCGACCTGCCTTTCAGCACGTCGGCCAACGAGGCGCGTTACAAGGACCTGATCGAGGAACTGCGCTGCCTGGTTTGCCAGAACCAGAATCTGGCAGACTCCGACGCGGAGCTCGCCCACGACCTGCGCAAGGAGGTCTTTCGGATGATCGAGGCAGGCAAGAGCGATCGTGAAGTGTTGGACTTTATGGTTGCCCGCTACGGGGACTTCGTCCTGTACCGCCCGCCGTTGCAGGGCAATACTGCATTCCTGTGGATCGGCCCCTTTTTGATCGTCGGCATGGGCATCGTCATTGCGATAATTTTCGCGAGGCGGCACCGGCTAGCACCCGGTGAAACGACTGAATCCGAAGACGGTGCGCGGAGTCAGTGAATCCGGCTAATTGGCAATTGCGGCCACTCGCGTGCACCCCTAACAGTCGCCGCCGACCTGTCTTTTTCACCTGCGAGAGCGAGTGCGGGCGCTTGGCGCGCCCTCACACTGTGCTCGAGCTGCACGGTCGCTCAACTCGTGTATCTCTGGACGAATTGAATTTCGGAGCAATTCATGATTCAGGCCTTTGCCGTCATCGCCAGCCTGCTGGTGTTCTTTGCGCTGTGGATGCTGCTGCCACCGCTGATCCGTGGCCGTCGCGAGCAGCCATCGGTGGAGCTGGAAGCCTATCGCGCAGCACTGCGTGAGCTCAGACAGCGCTACCAGGATGGCGAGCTCGGCGGTAAAGGGTACGCCGCCGCGCGTGAGAAGCTTGCGCTCGATCTCCTAATGGACATTGAACGCGCGGAGACGACCACGGTCCAACCACCCATGCGTGCGCGCTGGATCGCCGGCATGGTGGCCGTGATAGTGCCGGCGCTTGCCATCGGCCTTTACCTGCGGATCGGTTCCCCCGTGATGTTGCAGGGCGTGGGTGCTCCAGGCGCCGCCGGCACCCAAGGTCAGGGTGGCGCGCCATCGCTCGAGTCGATGGTTGCGGCCCTCGAGCAAAAGCTTAAGGCCGAGCCGGACAACATCGAGGGCTGGTATATGCTTGCGCGGTCGTACATGTCGCTGCAGCAATACGACAAAGGTGCCGCCGCCATGGAGAAGGTCTATGCCGCCGCGAGCGACCAGCCGGATGTGGTGTTGCAGTACGCCGATGCGCTGACGATGGCCGCGGGCGGCAAGGTGACCGATCAGGCGTTCGCCCTCGTGGAAAAGGCACTCAGCCTCGACGCCAATCATGCCGAGGCACTGTGGCTCGCCGGTATCGGTGCGGAACAGCGCGGCCAGGTGGACAAGGCCATTGGCTACTGGGAGCGGGCGCTCATTCTGGTCGCGGACAATCCGGAGTCGGTTGCGCTGCTCAAGCAGGCCATCGAGCGGGCACGTGGACAGGCGAGCGCCTCCGCCCCTGCTGCCCGCCGGGCATCGCTCGACGTGCGGGTAAGCCTCGCGCCCGAGCTGGCCGATAAAGTGGCCCCTGAGGACACCGTGTTTGTCTTTGCGCGGGCGGCCAACGGGCCACCCATGCCGCTGGCCGCGCAGAAGCTTCGCGTCGCCGAGCTGCCCAAGACGGTCACGCTCGACGACTCCCAGGCGATGATGCCGGAGCGCACGCTCTCCAGTGCGGCCGAGGTCGTGGTGGGCGCGCGCATCAGCAAGTCGAATTCGCCCACGCCCCAACCGGGCGATCTGGAGGGCCTGAGCGCACCCCTCTCGCCCACGACCGTGAGCGCGGTCGATGTGGCGATTGACCGGGTTCGATAGAGGAGAAAGACATTTGGCAAGGCGTGGAAAAGCCACCGTGAGGCGCTGGTGCTGCGTTGCAACTCACCTCAAAGTTGTTGGCTTTTTCCGTGTAAACTGCGCGCCCATGGCCAGCTGCGCCTCGCCTGAGCACCCTTCTCTGCGTTATTCAATACCCTGTTCGCCTCACGTGGCACGACTCGAGGCCGGGCAGACGAGACGGTTGAAGTCCGGCGCGTAGTTTGGATTGGGTCTCGAGACCCTCACAACGTACAACACAAGTTCAACAACGATCACCCAAGGAGAAATGGTATGGACGCCTCCCCCCGTGAGGGAAGTTGAGCGGAAGCGAGGAGGCGGACCCTCACGGGCCGACGGCATCACAAGTGCCCAAGGTGGAAGATTGGATGATCTTCACAGGCAAACCGGAGGGTCCGAAATG
>CAYSFW010000029.1:0-19404 GCA_964430355.1 uncultured Thiotrichales bacterium | reverse complement strand
TCAGACATTGAAACGGAAATGTACGATGTCCCCCTCGTGCATCACGTAGTCCTTGCCCTCGAGTCGCCACTTGCCGGCCTCCTTGGCGCCCTGCTCGCCCTTGCAGGCAACGAAGTCGTCGTAGGCGATGACTTCGGCACGGATGAAGCCCTTTTCGAAGTCGCTGTGGATACGGCCCGCCGCCTGGGGCGCGGTGGCGCCCTGCGGGATGGTCCAGGCGCGCACCTCCTTCTGGCCAACGGTGAAGAAGGTCTGCAGTCCTAGCAGGTGGTAACCGGCGCGGATCACGCGGTTCAGGCCCGGCTCATCGAGCCCCATCGCGGAGAGGAATTCGAGCTTCTCGTCATCGGCGAGCTCCGCGATCTCGGCTTCGAGCGAGGCGCAGATCGGCACGACGTCCGCGCCCTCGACGACAGCGGCGGCGTTCACAGCGTCGAGAAAGGCATTGTTCTCAAAGCCGTCTTCGGCGACGTTGGCGATGAACATCAGCGGCTTGAGCGTCAGCAGGTGCAGGTCTCGCGCAAGCAGGCGTTCCTCCGGCGACAGCGGGAACGTGCGCGCCGATCGTCCCTCACTCAGATGCGCGAGCAGTTGCTCGACCACCTGCTTCTGGGCGATGGCTTCCTTCGCGCCTGACTTGGCGCCTCGTGCGATGCGGTTGAGCGCCTTCTCGGTCGTGTCGAGGTCCGCCAGGATCAGCTCGGTGTTGATGATCTCGATATCCGAGGCCGGATCGATCTTGCCGGCCACGTGGACGATGTCCGGGTCCTCGAAGCAGCGCACGACCTGCGCGATTGCATCCGTTTCGCGGATGTGCGCAAGAAACTGGTTGCCGAGGCCCTCACCCTGCGAGGCGCCCTTGACCAGACCGGCGATGTCGACGAACTCCATTGTGGTGGGAATGACCTTCTCCGGCTTGGCGATCGCGGCCAGCACGTCGAGCCGCGGGTCGGGCATGGGCACGACACCAACGTTCGGCTCGATGGTGCAGAAGGGGTAGTTGGCCGCCTGAATACCGGCGCGGGTCAGTGCATTGAAGAGCGTGGACTTGCCGACGTTTGGCAGACCCACGATGCCGCATTTGAATCCCATCGGATTTCCCCTGTCAGGGTGTTGATGAATGTGGTGCCCGCCGATACGCCCCGAAACAACGGACCGAACGAGACGTGCGCACACGGCGCGTGTGCGCATTCGGGCATGGTGAGGCGATGGGCAACGCGAAGTCCACAGCCGCCGACCGGCTTTGGCACCCCGCTACGCCGCCGTGTGCAGAGACTGCTGAACCTTGCTGAACTCGCCACGCAGCAGCATGGGTAAGTGGTCGGCAGCGCGCTCGATCCCAGCATCGAGCAGCGTCTGCTCGGCGCTTGGGGCCCGGCTCAACACATACCCCGCCACCAGATCGCGGTGCCCGGGGTGCCCGACACCGAAGCGCAGCCGCCAGAAGTCCGGGCCGAGATGCTGGACGAGGTCGCGCAGACCGTTGTGCCCGCCGTGGCCGCCGCCCTTTTTCAGCCGCACCTCGCCAGGCGGAAGGTCGATCTCGTCGTGCGCAACCAGGATCGCCTCGGGGGCGATCTTATAGAAGTCCGCGAAGGGTCGCACGGCCTGTCCGCTGCGGTTCATGAAGGTCTGCGGCTGCAGGAGCCACACCTCGTGCCCCGCGACCTGAATGCGCGCGACGTCAGCCGAGAAGCGAGCCTCGCAGCGAAACTGACCATGATGCCGACGCGCCAGACGCTCCACAAACCAGAACCCGGCATTGTGCCGGGTCTGTTCGTACTGGGTGCCGGGGTTGCCGAGGCCGACGATCAGGCGCAGCGCTTCCATCGGTCACACCCGCCGCGCGGCGCTCGATCAGCCGGCAGCGCCCTCGCCTTCCTCGGTCTCCAGGCCACCGCCCGGCTTGTGTACGTTGACCACGCCGAGATCATGCTCGGCACCGTGCGCGAGCGCCGGAATCTCCACGCCCGCTGGCAACTTGAGCTCGGAGAGGTGGACGGTCTGGCCGACTTCGACGTCAGCGAGATCCACCTCAATGAACTCTGGCAGGTCCTTCGGCAGACACATGACCTCGACCTCGACCTGGAGGTGGCTGATCAGGCCGCCGGCCTTGACGCCCTTGCAGGTATCCTCATGGATGAAGTGCAGCGGCACGTGCACACGGATCTTTTCGTTCTCACTCACGCGCTGCAGATCGAGGTGCAGGATCACGGGCTTGTACGGGTGACGCTGCACGTCGCGCAACACCACTCGCTCCGTTTGCGAGCCGAGCTCGACGGTGAGGATGTGCGAGTAGAACGCCTCGTTCTCGAGTTGATGCAGCACCTCGTGATGCACCAGTGAGATCGGCCCTGGCGCCTTGCCGGCACCATAGATGATGGCAGGGGTCTTGCCGTCGCGACGCAGGCGGCGGCTCGCACCCTTGCCCTGATCTTCGCGCGGCTCGGCCTTCAAAACAAAATCCGTGCTCATTTCAATTCGACTCCAGTTAGGTCAGTTGGGGTTTGGGCGATTGCCCGGCCCTCCCCGCGACCAGGGAAGGCAGTCGCGAACCGGCTGGCGGTTCGCGAATTCGTATCGGCGCGCTACTCCTCGAACAGCTCGGAGACCGACTCCTCGCGGTTGATGCGCCGCATGGTCTCGGCCAGCAGCCGGCTGATCGTCAGCACACGGATCTTCGCGCAGGCCTGCGCATCGGGACGCAGCGGAATCGTGTCCGTCACGACGAGTTCGTCCAGCACGGAATTCTCGATGTTCTGGATGGCTGGCCCCGACAGCACGGGGTGCGTGACATAGGCCGACACCCACGCCGCGCCGTGTTCCTTGAGCGCCTTGGCCGCCTCGCAGAGCGTCCCGGCCGTATCGACGAGGTCATCAACAATGATGCAGTTACGCCCGTCAACATCACCGATGATGTGCATCACCTTTGCCTGGTTCGGCCGCGGCCGGCGCTTGTCGATAATCGCCAGCTCATCACCCATGCGCTTGGCGAAGGCGCGGGCCCGCACCACACCGCCGACATCCGGCGAGACCACGGTCCAGTTCCCGTTGCCGTGCTTGTGGGCGATGATGTCCTCGACCAGCACTTTCGAGCCGTAGATGTTGTCCACGGGCAGGTCGAAGAAGCCCTGTACCTGGTCGGCGTGTAGGTCGACGGTCAACACGCGGTCCACACCCACGACGGTCACCAGGTTGGCAACCACCTTTGCCGAGATCGGCACGCGCTTGGAACGCACGCGACGGTCCTGCCGGGAGTAGCCAAAGTAGGGGATCACCGCCGTGATGCGCCCAGCGGAAGAGCGCCGCAGCGCATCGACCATGATCAGCAGTTCCATCAGGTGATCGTTGGTCGGCTGACAGGTCGACTGGATGATGAACACATCATGGCCGCGCACGTTTTCCAGGATCTCCACCTGGATTTCACCGTCGCTGAACCGTCCCACTGCCGCCTTACCGAGCGGCAGGCCGATGTGATCGGCCACGGCTTGCGCAAGCTGCGGGGTTGCGTTGCCCGCAAAGATCATCATGCCGGATACGTCAGACACGGGGCACCTGTACTGCCATCAAAAAAGAAAGGGTCGCGCCGGGCATGACCCAACGCTGACCCGTTGATTTGGCTGGGCCGCTAGGATTCGAACCTAGGTATGCTGGAATCAAAATCCAGTGCCTTACCGCTTGGCGACGGCCCAATAATTCAGCTGCGCATCAGCTCGAGCTGCGCGAACAAGGGAGACTCATTCACCCCTCTCGCGACGAACCCCTGATACTGTCGAGGCAGGTGCCGGATCACGTCGAGTGCCCGCTCCTCCACATCGAAGCGAGCAAACACACAGGAACCGGATCCCGTCAGGCGTGGCTGCCCGAATGCTCCGAGCCAGCGCATCGCCTGATCGACTTCGGCATACTTTCGCCGCACCAGCGGTTCGAACACGTTCGCACCACCCTTCGCGAGAAAGGCCGGTATTGTGATCGGCGGGCAGTTTCGTGTCAATTCCTGCTCGGCGAAGAGCGGCGCGGTCGGGACTTCCACAGGCGGCTTGATGACCAGGTACCAGCACGCCGGCATGGCGACTGGCGTGAGGCGCTCACCGATGCCCTCGCCCCAGGCCGTGCGTCCACGAACGAACACCGGAACGTCGGCCCCGAGCTTGATCGCGAGCGCGGCCAGCTCGTCCACGGACAACCCACAGCCCCACAACTGGTTGAGCACGAGCAGCGTGGTCGCGGCATCGGAGCTCCCGCCGCCCAGCCCGCCGCCCATCGGCAGGCGCTTCTCGACGTAGATCGCCACCCCCAAACGCACGCCCGATGCCTCGCGCAGCAACGTGGCCGCACGGACGGTCAGGTCCCGCTCTGGGGGGACCCCCGCCACCTCGGTTCGCCGCGTGATGGCGCCGGAGTCAGCGACCTCGAAACCCAGTGCATCGCCGTAATCGAGCAACTGGAACAGGGTTTGCAGGTTGTGGTAGCCGTCTTGCCGACGCCCAGTGATGTGCAGGAACAGGTTGAGTTTCGCGGGCGCGATCCAGCGCGTGAGGCCTTCGGGCCATGCCCTGGTGGTTTCGCTCACTGGAAACGACGCCACTGCCCGTCACCGCCATTCGCTCACAAGCAGCTTCAACCGCGTATCGTCGCGCGCCAGCCGCGTGAGCTTCGGCAAGGCCAACGCATCGTCGGAGAGGAAGCTGTCGAAATTCACCGTCCAGCCGGCCTGTTCGAGAACGCTCAGACGACCCAGCGCGTCGTACTCTTCACGCCAGGCAATGCTCGCCGGATCAGGCAAGCCACGTACCCAGTAAAGGAGGCTCGTGACCGGAAAGGACCAACCGAGTTCGTCCTGCAGCAGTTGTTGCGGATTGTTGGAGCGAAGGTCCCGCCCATCAGGGGTCAGAAGACTGACGTCTCGCTCATTGCCCACCAGCCAGGCCACGCGCTTGCCCAGTGGATCGAACAGACGGATGTCGTAAACGCCGCCGTTTTGCTGCCACTCCATCGCCGCCGAGAAGCCTTCATCGGCCCTTTGGATGCCGAGGCGCCCCTTGATTTGCCAGGATCTGATCTTTTCCAGATGAGCCCGCCGATCCTGCGCACGCTCCACGGGCGTCGCGCCGCCCTCTATGGTCATGGACTCGGGCGGCAACGCCGCGCATCCGGACAGCGCCGCTAACATCAGCGCGAGCGGCAATCCGGTGCGGATCACAAGCCGAGCCGCTTACGCAACTCGACCAGGCGCTCATCCTCTGGCGCCGTCTCGAGTGCCTTGCGCACCAACTCCCTGGCTTTCGATGAATCCCCTTTCGCCAGCAGCACCTCGGCGAGGTGCGCCGCGATCTCGGCGTCCTGTAATTTTGCATAGGCCTGGCGCAGGTATTGCTCGGCCTCATCCAAAGCACCCAGCCGGTACTTGACCCACCCCATGCTATCGAGGATGGCGGGGTCGTCCGGCTTTTGCGCGAGCGCCTTTTCGATGTACTGCAGCGCCTCGGCGTAGCGATCCGTACGATCGGCCAGCGTGTAGCCGAGCGCGTTCAGCGCTGTTGCATTGTCCGGCTCCTTCGCGAGAATGGCCCGCAAATCCTGCTCGAGCAAGTCGAGCCGATCGAGCTTCTCGGCCACCATCGAGCGGGCGTAGAGCAGGTCCTGATCGTCCGGCCGCGCGCGCAGCGCCTCGGTGTAGAAGTCGTACGCCTCCTGATAGCGCTTGCTGTCGCGCAACAACTGCCCCTCAGCGAGCAACAGGCGCAACTTGACGCCGTCGTCATGGACCTGTGCGCGCACCCGCCGCAGATGATCGCGGGCCTTGCCCATCTGCCCGAGCTTGTTGAGCATGTCCGAAACGCGGATCTGCGCCTCAACCGCAAACTCCCCCTCCTGCACGCGCAGATAGCGCGCCATCGCCATGGCGTAGTCCTTTTCCTCCTGCGCGATGCGACCCAGGTAATAGAGGGCCTCATCCTCGTACTGATCGCTCTCGAGCAGACGCTCAAGCTGGATCTTGGCCTTCGGATAGCGCTTGAGCTCGATCAGCAGCAAGGCCACGCTGTACTGAAGGTCGGCGTTACCGGGAAAGGCCTTTAGCAGACGTTCAAACTCGCGCAGGGCCTCGTCGTAGCGCTTGACCTGAACCAGCATGCGCGCGTAGTTCTGCCGGGAACCCTCATCCTCCGGGTTCTCGCGGACCAGCTTGCGCATGTCTGCGATCGCCTCCTCGCCGCGCCCCTGGGTGATGAGAATGCGGCTGCGCAGGGTGCGGCTCGTGGCATCATTGGGCTCGAGCTTCAGCGCATCCTCGATCGCGGCCAGCGCACCGCCCATGTCACCCGCGCGGAAAGCCAGCTCGGCATAGGCCCGCTGGGCGCGTGCCACCTTCGCGTAACGCTCACGCAGCAACTGCATGGCCTTGAGCTCGGCCGGTGTCACCGAATCCTGCCCTAGCAGCAGACCCAGCTGGGTAAACGCCACGTCGTAATTTTTCTGCCCGTGCTCGATGACCTGACTGAGATGCTCGACGGCCTCCTCCGGGCGATCCATTCGCACCAGCAGGAGACCGGCCATTTGGTGTGCTTCGACATTGTTGGGCGCTAGCGCAAGCCACCGCTCCGTGGCCCGCAGCGCGCGCGGGTATTGCTTGGCAAACAGCGCGATGCGCGCCGTGCGGGCGGCTACGGCGGGGTCATTGGTGAGATCGCTCGCCCGGGAATAGTGCCCAACTGCATCCTGCAACTTGCCGGAGACACCCGAAAATTCGCCGGCCAACAACTCATACAACAGATCGGCCTGTCGTGTTGCCTCGACGGGCATGGGCGATTTCGAAATCTCCGCCGTCTGGATTTCTGCCAGGTCACCGACGGGCTTACCAGAACCCACGGGAGCAAGCGATGCACACGCGGCAAGCCCGACTACAGCCGCAAGCGCGGACAACAGGAGACGAATTTCCATAATATTCCTAGAATTCAGGGGCCCGCAGCGTAGCAGGTTCTGGGCGCCTATCTCGTGCGGTATTATCACATTTCGGTAACGCCATAAGCCAGATGACTTGAGCATCCGCCGGTTGCAGCGTGTGACATGCTCTCGCCCCTTCGCTTGTAACGAATCTTGCGATCACTGAGAATGCCGAGCCTTTGCTCCTGCTCCCTCGCGGCATGTCCCTGATCTCCATAGGCTTGAACCACACCACTGCGCCGGTTGAAATCCGCGAGCGGGTGGCGTTCGCGCCGGAGCAGTTGCCAGCCACGCTCCAATCCCTGGTCAAATTGCCGGGCATTGAGGAAGCCTCAGTCCTTTCCACCTGCAACCGCACCGAGGTGCTGTGCTGGCACCACAGTGCCGCGCCGGAGATCCTGCTGCCCGCCTGGCTCGCCCGCCAGCGCCATTTCGAGGACGACTTGCTCAAGCCCTATCTCTACATCCACCGGGACGACAAAGCGGTGCGCCATACCCTGCGCGTCGCCTGCGGACTGGATTCCATGGTGCTCGGCGAGCCGCAGATCCTCGGCCAGCTCAAACTGGCCTACCAGTACGCGCTGGAAAATCGCTCGCTCGGCCGCTACTTGAGCCGCCTCTACCAGCACACCTTCGCCACCGCCAAGCAGGTTCGCACCGAGACAGCGATCGGGTCCAGTCCCGTATCGGTTGCCTTCGCGGCCGTGCGCCTCGCTGAGCAGATCTTTGGCAACCTCGAACGCAGCACCGCCTTGCTGATCGGGGCCGGCGAGACCATCGAACTTGCCGCGCGCCATCTGCATGGCAAGCGCATCGGCAAGATGCTCATTGCCAACCGCACGGTGGAGCGCGCCGAAGTGCTCGCCGAACAGTTCGGCGCCGAGGCCCTCGCCCTGCCCGATCTGCCACTGGCCCTGCCGCGCGCCGACATCGTCATCTCCTCCACGGCAAGCCCCCTGCCCATCCTTGGCAAGGGCATGGTCGAGCGCGCGCTCAAACTGCGCAAGCATCGGCCCATCTTTATGGTCGACATCGCCGTGCCGCGGGACATCGAACCCGAAGTTGGCGCGCTGGACGACATCTATCTCTACACGGTGGACAACCTGCATGACGTCATCCAGGAAAACCTCGAGTCGCGACGCGAGGCGGCCAAGCAGGCCGAGGAACTGGTGGACGTGCAAGTCGAGTCCTTCCTCGGCTGGCTCAAGGCGCAGGATGCCGTGCACACCATCCGCGCTTACCGCGACAAGGCCAGCCAATTGCGCGAGGCCGTGCTGCAGGAGGCCAGGCGTCAGGCCACGCAAGGCCGCCCCGTCGACGAGGTACTCACCTACCTCGCCAACACGCTAACCAATAAGTTGCTGCACGACGCGACGAGCACGCTCAACGAAGCCGCGCGCGGCGGCCGTCATGACCTGCTGGAAGCCGCCCGCGAGCTGTTCCGACTCAACCAAGCCCCCGGAAAGACAGAGACTTGAAACCCTCCATCCTGCGCAAACTCGAAGGACTCAAGGAACGCTTCGAGGAAATCACCGGCCTGCTGGCCGAACCCGGCGCCGCGAACGACCAGGAGCGCTTCCGCGCGCTGTCACAGGAATACGCGAAGCTCGAGCCGGTGGTGCAGGCCTTCGCAGCCTACGAGCGTGCGCAACTCGACCACGCGCAGGCCGAGGAGATGCTGCAGGAGAGCGATCCCGAACTGCGCGCCCTCGCCCTGGAGGAACGCAAGGCGATCGAAAGGCGACTCGATGAACTGGAGCAGACCCTGCATCGGCACCTCATCCCGGCGGACCCGCACGACGCGAGCAACGTCTTTCTCGAGATCCGCGCCGGCACGGGCGGCGACGAGGCCGCGATCTTCGCCGGCGACCTGCTGCGGCTGTACACGCGCTACGCAGAACGCCGCGGCTGGCAGATCGAACCGTTGAGCGAAAGCCCCGGCGAACACGGTGGCTACAAGGAGGTGATTGCCCGCGTGATCGGCCACGGGGCGTACTCGCGGCTGAAATTCGAGTCCGGCGCCCACCGCGTGCAGCGCGTGCCCGAGACCGAGGCCCAGGGGCGCGTGCACACCTCGGCCGCCACGGTGGCCATCCTTCCGGAGCTCGACGAGATCGAGGTGCCCGACATCAACCCGGCGGACCTCAAGATCGACACCTACCGCGCCTCCGGTGCCGGTGGCCAGCACGTCAACAAGACGGAGTCGGCGATCCGCATCACACACATCCCCACCGGGATCGTCGTCGAGTGTCAGGACGAACGCTCACAGCACAAGAACCGCGCCCGTGCCATGTCCCTGCTCCAGTCGCGCATCCTCGAGGGCGAGCGCAGCCGTCAGGCCGCCGCCGAGAGCGCGTTGCGCAAGAACCTCGTCGGCTCGGGCGACCGCTCCGAACGCATCCGCACGTACAACTTTCCGCAGGGCCGGGTCACCGATCACCGGATCAACCTCACCCTCTACCGGATCGACGAGATCATGCAGGGCGACCTCGACCAGATCATCGACCCGTTGCTCAACGAGTACCAGGCCGAGCAACTGGCCGCGCTCGCCAATCAGGATTGAGATTGCCCGCAGCCATCACCATCGGCTCGGCCCTGGCCGACGCGACCCGTCAACTCGCCCCCACGACCGACACGCCCCGCCTGGAGGCCGAAGCCCTGCTGGCGCACGTGTTGGGCACGAGCCGCGCCCACCTGTTTGCCTGGCCGGAACGCCCGCTGGACACCCCCGCGCAGGCACGCTTCGCGGACCTGCTCGGGCGTCGCCTGTGCGGCGAACCCTTGGCCTATCTCACCGGCGAGCGCGAATTCTGGTCACTGCGGCTGCAAGTCACGCCCGACGTACTGATCCCGCGCCCAGAGACTGAACTCGTCGTGGAACTCGCGCTCCGCTTGTGCCCGCGAGCCACGCCACAGCCCGTCGCCGACCTTGGCACCGGCAGCGGCGCCATCGCCCTGGCGCTGGCAAGTGAGGCGCCGGCCTGGCGAATCACCGCGACCGACTGCAGCGAGGCCGCACTCGCCATCGCCCGCGGCAATGCCACGCGACTCGGACTGGCCAACGTCGAATTCGCACTCGGCGACTGGTGCGCCGCCCTGAAGCGGCGAGACTACGCACTGATCGTCAGCAATCCCCCTTACATCGCCGCGGGCGATCCGCACCTCGACCAATCCGGCCTGCCATTCGAGCCACGCGCCGCTCTCGCCAGTGGCAGCGATGGGCTCGACGCCTTGCGCACGCTCTGTACAACCGCCAGCGCCTACCTCGTCGACGGCGGCTGGCTGATCCTTGAACACGGCGCAAGCCAAGGTCCTTCGGTGCGATCCTTGCTTCATCAACACGGCTTTGTGGCGATCGCCACCCACGTGGATCTGGCCGGTTTGCCCCGTGCTACACTTGGCCAACGGCAGACGTGAAACCCATTGCGGGCTACCTCGTACGGCCCGCGGGTACACGCGAAAAGGTGGGCTACGGAAAGTCACGATCATGAACCCGAGTTTGACAGACATTGAGGCCTGGGCATTGGGCGCGCTGCTGCGCGAATCGCTGCTCGAAGCCACGGGTCCGTCGGTGGACATCGGCACATGGCTTGCTGCGCTGCGGGCATCGAGCGCAGGTGCAACGCTTGAGCGGTCAGACCTGGAGCCGATCGCCGACTCCCTCATTCGCCGCGGTCTTCTGCGACCCGTCCGCGTTATGAGCAACGGTGGCGCCTATACACCGACCGTAAGTGACCACTACGACCTCGACCCAGCGCAAGTTGCCGCGCTCGCTCTGCTGTGCATCCACGGCCCGCTGACCGCCAGTGAGCTCGTCGGCGTCGATCACCGCCTCTACCCGTTTCGTGACGTGGGCGCCGTGACCGCTACCCTGGAAAGCCTCGAGCTGATCAAGCACGGCCCCTTGGTCATCCGCGATCGGGCATCCTCTCCCCCCGCCGAACCCCGTTTCCGCCACACGCTCAGCGCGGCAGCCTCGGCGCCGTCACCCACACCGCCGTCCACGTCGGTAAGCACGCCGCGACAAACCGCCGTCGAGGACAACCTCGAGGGAATGCTCGAGGAACTGGATCGGCTGGTTGGCAAACTGGCCGGCCGGCGGTAAATCGCGGATCTCGGCGCGCGGATCAACGGATGGCAGGTCGGCATTTGCAAACCGGAAAATGGCGATTAGGCTATTTAGGTCATGAGCGAGATCGCACGTCTCATCAAGCGCCGCGTAATTTCACTGAGGGCACCTTGTGATCCGGGCTTGCGCGCGCCTGCGGCCATGTATCTGCTCAACGGGACCAACGGGGTGCATGATGTCAGGCTGCTCGGTGATTATCACTTCGAGGTCGCTTACGACCTGTTTATCATCACCTTCGAGCAAATCGAAACCGCGCTGTCTCACGTTGGCTTCCATCTCGACAACAGCCTGATGAGCAAACTCAAACGCGCGCTGTACTACTACACCGAAGCCAACGAGCGCACGAACCTCGGCCTCGAACGGCTTTCCTGCTCACAGCACTGTGCCCGGCAGATCTTCGCCTCGCGCTACCGCCAACTCGAGCACGGCTGCCGTGACGACCGGCCGGATCACCTGCGGCGCTACCTCTGAGCGCCGGCGGCCAACCCTCACCCCTTCCCGCCAGTACCCCTCCGTGGACGACCACCGACCGCGCAAACGCTTCGGCCAGCATTTCCTGCATGATCAACGGGTACTCACGGGCATCGTGGAAGCGATCGCACCCCAGCCCGATGACTGCGTAGTGGAGATTGGCCCGGGTCAGGGCGCGCTCACCTGGCGGCTGCTCGACCGGGTTCGCGAACTGACGGCAGTGGAAATCGATCGCGACCTTGCCGCTCGCCTGGTCCGCGACCCGCGTACCGAGGGCCGGCTCGGGCTCATCCAGGCGGATGCACTCACCGTCGATTTCGCAGATCTGCGCCGCGACGCGCGGCCGCTGCGGGTCGTTGGCAACCTACCGTACAACATCTCAACGCCGTTGATTTTCCACCTGCTGTCGTTCAAGACGGATATTCAAGACATGCACTTCCTCTTGCAGAAGGAGGTCGTGGAACGCCTCGCCGCGGGGCCCGGCGAGCCCGCCTACGGACGGCTCAGCGTGATGGTCCAATACGCGTGTGCGGTGGAAAAGCTCTTCGATGTCGGCCCCGGCGCCTTCACGCCGCCGCCCAAGGTAGATTCAGCGGTGGTGCGGCTGCGCACCCGCTCGCAGCCCACGGTGCAGGCCAATGATTTTGCGCTGCTCCAGCGTGTCGTGCAGCAGGCGTTTTCGCAGCGGCGCAAGATGCTCGGGCGCAGCTTGCGCGGGCTGGCCAGCCCGCAACAGATCGTCGCGGCAGGCATTGAACCGACCCTGCGTCCGGAGCGCCTCGCGATTACAGATTTTGTGAAGCTGTGTAACATTCTCAGCGCAACGAACGAGGGGTAAACTTACCTTTCGTCGGCGTTTTTTACATACTCACACGGAAGCTAATCAAACGAGAGCGGACCATGGCTGACAACCTGAGTCACGAGATCGATGTAAAAGTGGATTCGGCGTACATTCCTTCGGAATCCGACCCGGAAAACAAGCGCTACGTCTTTGCCTACACCGTCACCATCGAGAACCACGGCCACGTCCCCGCCAAGTTGCTCGCCCGACACTGGGTGATCACCGACGGCAACGGCAAGGTGCAAGATGTGCGTGGCGCCGGCGTGGTCGGTGAGCAGCCCTACCTAAAGCCGGGGGAAGGCTTTCAGTACACGAGCGGGACGATGCTCGAGACACCCTTCGGCATCATGCAGGGCAGCTACCAGATGATCGCCGACAACGGTGAGAGCTTCGACGCGGAAATCCGTCCGTTCACGCTCTGCGTTCCGCAAAAGCTGCACTGATCAAGTCGCAGCACACGCCAGTAGCAAACCAATCAGGGTCGACGCAGCCCGCTCCCGTTGGTGAGGGATCGTGGCACCGATCGAGCATGATCGGCCAACCACGGTCCCCCGTGTACGCTTACGCGCCGGCTCGTCGAACCCCGCTAGCCACTCAGCGAAGCGGCCTGTTCCGTTTTGTTTTCCGTCGGTTCCACTCCCTGACGATCTTCAGGCGCCAGATCCAGTGCACGGCAAAATAAAAGGATACGGATATGACAGCCGCCAAAGTGAGCAGGCCAAGCGCAAGCGGCGCACCGATCGTGGCGAAGCGGTCTACCCACAACGCCAAACCCGTCAAGGCCTGTTCCTCCACCATCACCAGTTCCGCATCGCTGGCCGTGCCATGGCGTCCAAGCAGCCACGCACCCACGTGGTATGCAGCGTAGTAGACGGGGGCAAATGTGATCGGATTGGTGACCAGGGTGCTGCCCACTGCGGCGGGCACATAAGCGCGCGACAGGACGGCGGCAATGACAGCGAGTGGAATTTGCGCGATGGGCACGAGCAGCCCGAAGAACACGCCGATAGCCAGCCCCGAAGCAACACCCCGACGCGTGACGTGCCAGAGCCTCGGCTGATGCGTCAACGGACCGAGCCAGCGCAGGATCCTGTACTTGCGCACGGCGTGCGGATCCGGCAGCCAACGCCTTAGACGATCCAGCATTGACATGTCACGGCGCGCCCACGGAGTCAGGCAAGTCAGCCTTGAGCGCGCGCAACGACGCCGCGGCCTTCATGGCCTGCTCAGTCATCCGCCGAATGCGACTCAGGCGGCGCAGGCCACGTTCCATGTCAGATACCGACAGGTCGCCGCGCGCACCGGCATCCAGCAGCGCCGCCTTAAACGACTGATATTGCTCGCTGAAGTCTTGGCCGGTCAGCGTTGCGTCCGTCGCTTTCGGCGTCTGCGTGTCCGCCTCGAACCAGCTGCCCGCCACCCTCTTGACGAACTGATCCATGCGCTCGGCCAGTTCCTTGTCTGGCAACGGTGACATGTCTGGCATGGATGCGATCTCGCCAGCCAACTCGGCCACCGACGTGTAGTACCGGGCGATCCTGAGAATACGCGGCAAGCGCTGGGCGCTCTCCGCTTCCATGCTGACCCTGTTCAACCGCGTTACAAAGTGGGCAATCGCATCATTGAGCCGCGCGACCACGACGGGATCCGAAAACTTCCCAGAGTCTCCTCCCTCTGGCTTGAGCACCCGTCTGCCGGCACGTAGCGCAATCTCTCCACTGCGGCGGACCTCTGCTTCCAGTGCATCCAGGGCCAGTGCCGGGAAGTTCAGCACGGTATCATCCAGGTAATGCGGCCGTGACTCATCTGCGTCAGCCGTTCGGAAACGCCGTCCCAAAAAGACCGCCAGGCGCCCGGCCATTGGCCAGATCAACAGGATGCCAAGGCCGTTGAAAGCTGTGTGAAACAGGGCCAACGTCACGGCGGGCGCGGCATCCAGGTCGAGAAGCATGCGCAAGTGTTCGATCGTAGCCAGCATCCATGGCAGCAAAAGGATCGCCACCGCGCCGGTCATCAGGTTGAACAAAACGTGCGCTGCCGCAGCCCGCTTGGCGTTAGCCGTGGCGTTCAGGGCCGCCAGTATGGCGGTCACCGTTGTGCCGATGTTTGCACCGACCACCACCGCAGCAACGTCACTCATGCCAATCAGACCCCCTTGGGCTGAGGTCAGCGCCACGGCGAGCGCCGCACTCGAGGACTGCATCAGCACCGTCAGCAGTACACCGACACCGACGTGAGCCACGACCCCTGCGAGCCCCTGGCCTTCGGGCAGGCTCACCTGCCCGCCCAAGTCCGTGAACGTTGTCTTCATGGTGTCGATGCCGAGGAACAGCACGCCAAACCCGGCGATGGCGAGCCCCACTGCACCTCGCCGACGCCCCTCGCCGGTGAAGTGCAACACCATCCCCAGTCCAACCATCGGCAGCGCCAGCGTCTCGATTTTGAAACTCAGACCGACCAACGCCACCAACCACCCCGTCATGGTCGTACCCAGGTTGGCGCCGAACAGTACCCACAGGGCATTGCCCAGCGAGAGGAGGCCCGCGTTGACGAAACCGATGGCGGCAACGGTCACGGCGGTGGACGACTGCACAATCGCCGTGATCAGGATGCCCGCGACCAACCCCTTGAGACGCGTGTCGGTAGAGCGTGCCAGGACGCGTTCCAGCGCAGGGCCGGCAGCCAGCTTCAAACCGTCGGTCATCAACCACATACCGAGCAGAAACAGGCCTATCCCGCCTGCCAGACCACTCGCAATCGAAGAGATGGACATGAGTGCGTGTGTATCACCAGAATGAGCGACGATTCTAAGACTCTCCCCGGTTCGCTGCACCCGCGTAACCAACGCACCGTCTGCCCTGGCGCAGACAACGGAGCCGATGAGTGGACACTGACGAGCGCCCCCTGATGTGGCACAGCCTGTCGCCGAAAAAGGTCCTTGCGCAACTCGGCGCTAGCCGGGAGGGTCTCAGTCCTGCGGAAGTCGAAGGCCGTCGTGCGCGTTACGGCGCCAACCGCCTGCCGCCGCCAGCGCGTACCCCAAGCTGGAAGCGCTTCCTGCTCCAGTTTCACGATGTCCTGATCTACGTCCTGCTGGTGGCCGGCGTCATCACGGCCTTGCTCGGACACGCCGTTGACAGCGGCGTGATCTTCGGCGTGGTGGTGATCAATGCGCTGATCGGCTACGTCCAGGAGGGCCGCGCCGAACAGGCCATCGATGCCATTCGCCACATGCTCGCGCCGCATGCCCACATCAGCCGCGCCGGCGTGCGTCAGGAGATCCCGGCGGAGGAGCTGGTGCCGGGCGACATCGTCTACCTTGCCTCCGGTGACCGCGTGCCTGCCGACCTCCGGCTGCTGGACGTGAAAAGCCTGCGGGTCATGGAAGCCGCGCTCACGGGCGAGTCCGTAGCGGTGGACAAACAGGTCGACGCAGTCGATGTGAATGCCCCACTCGCTGACCGCGCCAGCATGGCGTGGTCAGGCACGCTGGTGACCTACGGTCAGGGCATGGGTGTGGTGGTGGCGACTGGCGCCGCCACCGAGATCGGACGCATCAGCAGCCTGCTTGCTGCCGTCGAGCCGCTCGAGACGCCGCTCATCCAACAGATGGCCGGGTTTGGTCGCTGGCTAGCCGCTGCAATCGTGGCGCTCGCCACCTTCACCTTCGCGTTCGGCGTGTGGTGGCGGGGTTACGCCGCCGGGGAGATGTTCCTGGCAGCCGTCGGGCTTGCCGTGGCCGCGATTCCAGAGGGTCTGCCGGCTATCATGACCATCACGCTCGCCATCGGCGTCACCCGCATGGCCAGGCGTCACGCCATCATCCGCCGCCTGCCCGCAGTGGAGACGCTGGGCGCTGTGACTGTCATCTGCTCGGACAAGACCGGCACGCTCACCCGCAACGAAATGACGGTACAGCGCGTGCTGACGGCAGAGGCGGGCTACACGGTCACAGGCAGTGGCTACGAGCCAGCGGGCGGCTTCCTGCGCAATGGCGAGCACATCGCCGCAGATACCGATCCCGCGCTCCAGGAGATCGCCGTCGCGGCCCTGCTGTGCAACGACGCGGAGCTACGCGAGACCGAGAGCGGCTGGGAGCTTGCCGGCGACCCCACGGAGGGCGCGCTACTCACGCTGGCGCTGAAGGCCGGGCTCGACTTCCACCTCGTGCGCAGCGAGCGCCCACGCATCGACGCGATCCCCTTCGAGTCCGAACACCGCTTCATGGCCACTCTGCACCAGGACCACAGCGGCCAAGGCATTATCTACCTCAAGGGCGCACCGGAAAAGGTTCTCGCCCTGTGTGAGAGCCAGCGTCACGGCACGGGTGTCGAGCCACTCGATCCCGATGCCTGGCTGCCGCGCATGCACGCAGCGGCGGCTGACGGCATGCGGCTGCTGGCCATCGCGCGCCGCAGCACCCTCGGCTCGACCCTGACCTTCGGCGATGTCGAGTCGGGCGGCTTCACCCTGCTTGCCGTGCTCGCGCTGTCCGATCCACCCCGCGAGGAGGCCATCCGTGCGGTTGCCACCTGTCAGCGGGCCGGCATTCAGGTCAAGATGATCACCGGGGACCACGCCGCCACCGCGCAGGCCGTCGGCCGGCAACTGGGCCTCAAGGAGACTGCGCGGGCGCTGACCGGCAGCGAGATCGAACAACTGAGCGATGAGGCACTCGCTGCCGCGGTCGGCACCATCGACGTCTTCGCGCGCGCCAGCCCCGAGCACAAGCTGCGGCTCGTCGAGGCGTTGCAGGCCCAAGGGCACGTCACTGCCATGACCGGTGATGGCGTCAACGATGCGCCGGCCCTCAAGCGCGCCGACGTGGGTGTCGCCATGGGCCGGAAGGGCACCGAGGCGGCCAAGGAAGCCGCCGAGATGGTGCTCGCCGACGACAACTTCGCCTCCATCGCCCACGCCGTGGAGGAAGGCCGCACCGTCTACGGCAACCTGAAAAAGGCCATCGTCTTTATCCTGCCGACCAACATGGCGCAGGCCAGTGTGGTGCTGATCTCCATCCTGTTCGGCTTGAGCCTCCCGATCACCCCGGTACAGATCCTCTGGATCAACATGGTCACCGCGGTGACGCTCGCGCTCGCCATCGCCTTCGAGCACCCCGAGCCCAATGTGATGCGCGAGCCGCCCCGCAACCCGAAGGAGTCCCTGCTCACGCGCTTCATGGCATGGCGCATCGTGTTCGTGACGATCTTTCTGGTCGGAGGTGCGCTCGGCTTCTTCCTGTGGGAACTGGACCGCGGGGCAGCGGTCGGGGTCGCGCGCACCGCGGCAGTCAACGCCCTGGTGATGGGCGAGGTGTTCTACCTGTTCAACTGCCGACGGCTCATCGCGCCGATCTACGGCTGGTCGGGCTTCGTCGGCAACCCCGCCGTGCTCATTGCCATCGGCATCCTGGCCGTCCTGCAACTGGTCTTCACGTACCTGCCAGTCGCCCAGGTGCTGTTCGACACCGCGGCCATCGACCTCGCGGCCTGGGGACGCATCCTGCTGTTCGGACTCCTCGTCTACGGTGCCGTCGAGATCGAGAAGCTGGTGATCCGCCAGCTCCGGCGCGTGCAGCATTCGCCGTCGACCGCCGGGTAGCAGGAGCTGCACCGACGGCGCACGTGGACCTCGGGTGGTCTGTAAACCCGGCGTCCGTTGTGCCAACCTTTGCGGCTCGTCGACCGCTTAGAGCCGCCATGTCCATCTACGCCATCGGGGATCTTCAGGGTTGCTTCGTTGAACTCCAGCGCCTGCTGGACCGCATCGCGTTCGATCCCACGCGCGACCGCCTCTGGTTTGTTGGAGATCTGGTCAACCGCGGGCCGGATTCACTGGCGACACTGCGCTTCGTGAAAAGTCTGGGCGAGGCCGCCGTCACGGTGCTTGGCAACCACGACCTGCACCTGCTCGCCGTGAGCCTGGGCGCGGAACCGCGCCGCAGCAAGGATACGTTTCAGGACGTACTGCACGCCGAGGACGCCGATGAGCTGCTCCACTGGCTGCGCCACCTGCCGCTGATGCACTACGACGTTGCGCTCGATGTGGCGATGGTCCACGCCGGGCTGCCCCCGCAGTGGGACCTCGTCACTGCGCTCGGCTGCGCACGCGAGGTCGAATCGGCGCTCCGTGGCGAGGGCTACAAACGGTTCTTCACCGAGATGTACGGCAACAAGCCAGCGCTGTGGTCGCCCGCGCTCACCGGCTACGACCGCCTGCGCTACTGCGTCAACGCCTTCACCCGCATGCGCTACTGTGACCCCGCCGGGCAGCTCGACTTCAAGCACAAGCTCGGTCCCGGCAACCAACCCCTGCACCTGCTGCCCTGGTTCCGCATACCGTGGCGCCGACTCAAGGGCACACGCATCGTGTTCGGCCACTGGTCCACGCTCGGCTTCCACGACCGCGACAATGTCTACGCCATCGATACCGGCTGCGTCTGGGGTGGCTACCTCACGGCCCTGCGCCTTGACGCCGAGGTGGCCGAGCCGGTCGCCGTGCCCTGCAAAGGTGCCGCCCGCCCCGACGAGGGCTAAGCCGGTGTCGCCCGCGCCTGGACGCTGGATCGAGACCCCGGAGGGCGCTCAGCTGCCCTTGGTGACGGCCGGTTTCGTCGTGCGCTTCTACGCCTGGACCATCGACCTGCTGCTGCGTGGCGCGTTTTACGTGGCAACCCTCATCCCCCTGGCGTATCTGGGCGATCTCGGTAGCGGCCTGATCTTTCTCATCCTGTTCGCAGGCGAGTGGTTCTACCCGGTGCTGTTCGAGGTGTGGAACGACGGCGCGACACCCGGCAAGCGGCTGCTTGGGATCGCGGTTGTCCATGCCGACGGGACCCCGGTGGAGCTCGGCGCCTCGGCACTGCGCAACCTGGTGCGGATCATCGACCTGCTCCCCGGCACCTACACCCTGGGGCTAATCAGCGTGATCCTGAACCGCCATGACCAGCGCCTTGGCGACATCGTGGCCGGCACCTGGGTCGTCCATCGGCACCCCGCCCCAGCCGCCCCGCCGGTCC
>CAYSFW010000028.1:0-3810 GCA_964430355.1 uncultured Thiotrichales bacterium | reverse complement strand
CAACGCCGGCACCCAGCGCCTGAACCTCCCGATCGAGGACCTCTACGGCCGCATCTCGGCGAAGAACATCGTCGACCCCGAGACCGGCGAAGTCCTCGTGAAGGCCAACGACGAGCTGAACGAAGAGTCGGTCAAGAAGATCGTCGAAGCCGGCATCGAGCATATCCAGACCCTCTACATCAACGAGCTCGACGAGGGTCCGTGGATCTCGATGACGCTCCGCACCGATGACGTGCCGGACAAGACCACCGCGCGGGTGGCGATCTACCGCATGATGCGCCCCGGCGAGCCGCCGACGGCCGAGGCTGTGGAAGCGCTCTTCAACCGAATGTTCTTCCTGCCGGAGAGCTATGACCTCTCGCGCGTGGGACGCATGAAGTTCAACCGCCGCCTCGGTCGCGACACGATCGAAGGGCCGATGGTGCTCACGCATGAGGACATCCTCGACGTGGTGGGCGTCATCCTCGACCTGCGCAATGGCCGCGGCGAGGTGGACGACATCGACCACCTCGGCAATCGGCGTGTGCGCTCGGTGGGTGAGCTCGCCGAAAACCAGTTCCGATCCGGTCTGGCCCGCGTCGAACGTGCGGTGAAGGAACGCCTCGGCCAGGCCGAGAGCGAGAACCTCATGCCGCATGACCTCATCAACGCGAAGCCGATCTCGGCCGCGCTGAAGGAGTTCTTCGGCTCGAGCCAGCTCTCGCAGTTTATGGACCAGAACAACCCGTTGTCGGAGGTCACCCACAAGCGGCGGATCTCGGCACTCGGTCCGGGTGGCTTGACCCGAGAGCGCGCGGGCTTCGAAGTGCGCGACGTGCATCCGACCCACTACGGTCGCGTGTGCCCGATCGAGACGCCGGAAGGTCCGAACATTGGTCTGATCAACTCACTCGCCGTCTATGCGCGCACGAACGATTACGGATTCCTGGAGTCGCCGTATCGCAAGGTGGTCGATGGATATGCGACCGACGAGATCGTCTACCTCTCCGCGATCGAGGAATCCAACTACGTCATCGCGCAGGCCAACGCGAGCGTCGATGCCAACGGCAAACTGATTGACGAACTCGTGTCGTGCCGGCACCGCAACGAATTTGCGCTCTCGACGCCGGACCGCGTGGAGTTCATGGACGTCTCGCCGCGGCAGATCGTCTCGGTGGCGGCCTCGTTGATTCCGTTCCTGGAGCACGACGACGCGAACCGCGCGCTCATGGGCTCGAACATGCAGCGGCAGGCCGTACCTTGCCTGCGCGCCGAGAAGCCGCTCGTCGGCACCGGCATGGAGCGGGTGGTTGCCGTAGACTCCGGTGCGACCGTCTCGGCGCGGCGCGGTGGAGTGGTGGATTCGGTGGACGCTGCGCGCATCGTCGTGCGGGTCAACGAGGAGGAAACCTCGGCCGACGAGCCGGGGGTGGATATCTACAACCTGCGCAAGTACAGCCGCTCCAACCAGAACACCTGCATCAACCAGCGGCCATTGGTCAAGCCCGGCGATCACATCGCGCGGGGTGACGTACTCGCCGACGGCTCGTCAACGGACATGGGCGAGCTCGCCCTCGGCCAGAACATGCTGGTCGCTTTCATGCCGTGGAACGGCTACAACTTCGAGGACTCCATCCTGGTCTCCGAGCGCGTCGTCCAGGAAGACCGCTTCACGAGCATCCACATTGAGGAACTCTCCTGCGTCTCGCGCGACACGAAGCTCGGGCCGGAGGAGATCACGGCGGACATCCCGAATGTCAGCGAGAGCCTGCTTGCCAAGCTTGATGAGGCGGGGATTGTTTACATCGGCGCTGAGGTGAAACCGGGCGACATTTTGGTCGGCAAGGTCACGCCCAAGGGCGAAACGCAGCTCACCCCCGAGGAAAAGCTGCTACGCGCGATCTTCGGCGAAAAGGCCTCGGACGTGAAGGACACCTCACTGCGCGTGCCTTCCGGCATGGAGGGCACGGTGATCGATGTGCGCGTGTTTACGCGGGATGGCGTGAAAAAGGACAAGCGCGCGCTGCAGATCGAGGCGATGGAGCTCGAGAAGGTCCGTCACGACCTCCGCGACCAGCTGCGCATCCACGAGGGCGACATCTACGACCGCGTGGAGCGGCTGATCGTCGGCAAGATCGCCGAGGGTGGACCGAAGGGGTTGGAGCCCGGGGCGAAGGTGGCCAAGTCCTACCTCAAGGAACTCGACCGCAAGCAGTGGTTCGAGATCCGTATGCGCAATGAGGAGGTCAACGTCCAGCTCGAGCAGCTCGCGGCGCAAATCGAAATGCAGCACGAGAACTTCGAGAAGCGTCTTGCGATCGCCAAGCAGAAGCTCGCCCAGGGCGACGATCTGCCGCCGGGCGTGCTGAAGATGGTCAAGGTGTATCTGGCGGTGAAGCGTCGCATGCAGCCCGGCGACAAGATGGCCGGTCGCCACGGTAACAAGGGTGTGGTTTCCATGATCGTGCCGGTCGAGGACATGCCGCATACCGCGGATGGCACGCCGGTCGACATCGTGCTCAATCCTCTCGGTGTGCCTTCGCGGATGAACGTCGGCCAGGTACTAGAGGTTCACCTGGGTTGGGCGGCCAAGGGCGTGGGGCTGCGGATCGGGCAAATGCTCGACACCCACACCAAGGTAGAGGCCATCCGGGCCTACCTCGACCAGATCTACAACACCAGCGGCAAGCCGGTAGACCTCAACAGCCTGACGGATGAGGAAATCCTTGAGCTCGCTCATAACTTGCGCACTGGTGTCCCGATGGCCACCCCGGTGTTCGATGGCGCCACCGAGGAGGAGATCAAGGCCATGCTCGAGCTCGCGGGCTTGCCCAAGAGTGGGCAAACCCAACTTTGGGATGGGCGTACCGGGCAGCCGTTCGATCGGCCGATCACCGTGGGCTACATGCACATGCTCAAGCTCAACCACCTGGTCGACGACAAGATGCACGCGCGTTCCACGGGACCCTACAGCCTCGTCACGCAGCAGCCGCTCGGAGGCAAGGCCCAGTTCGGCGGCCAGCGTTTCGGGGAGATGGAGGTCTGGGCGCTGGAGGCTTATGGGGCTTCCTACACGCTGCAGGAGATGCTCACGGTGAAGTCCGACGACGTCACCGGGCGCAACAAGATGTACAAGAACATCGTCGATGGCGAGCACCGCCTGGAGGCCAGCATGCCCGAATCCTTCAACGTGTTGATGAAGGAGATTCGGTCGCTCGCGCTCGACATCGAGCTGGAGCAGGACTAGTGCTCCGGGGTTGGCGGAATCCGCTCCCTACTTCGCACACGAGTTTTATGGAACACGCAGCCAACTCTACACGGTGAGCTGACATGAAAGATCTTTTGAATCTCTACAAACGTACCACCGAGCGCGAGCATTTCGACGCGATCAGGATCGGGCTGGCATCGCCCGAGACGATCCGCGCCTGGTCCTACGGCGAGGTGAAGAAGCCCGAGACGATCAACTACCGGACCTTCAAGCCGGAGCGTGACGGCCTGTTCTGCGCCAAACTCTTTGGCCCTGTGAAAGACTATGAGTGCCTGTGCGGCAAATACAAGCGCCTGAAGCACCGCGGTGTAGTGTGCGAGAAATGCGGCGTTGAAGTCACCCTCTCCAAAGTGCGTCGTGAGCGCATGGGGCATATCGAACTTGCTGCACCTTGCGCGCACATCTGGTTCCTAAAGTCCCTGCCGTCACGCATCGGTTTGATGCTCGACATGACCCTGCGCGACATCGAGAAAGTCCTATATTTCGAAGCCTTCATGGTCACAGAGCCGGGGCTGACCCCCTTGCAGAAGGGGCAACTGATGTTCCCTATACCCATCCTACGC
>CAYSFW010000027.1:0-41340 GCA_964430355.1 uncultured Thiotrichales bacterium | reverse complement strand
CAACTTCGTCTTATGCTCTTTCACGGTCATGGTTTGCCCTCCTTAGGGTTCAAGGTCGATCGCACAATCAACCTCTTACCATGACCACCCCTGCGTTCCCATACAGAAACGTTTTTGCACATAAATCGGGACACTACCGATGGCGACATCAAACGGGTGCTGACCATCGCTTATTTCGACAAACTTGGCGTGCCCCGACTCTCATGACCTCAACTCCTCGAACCGCCCGGTGCGGACCCGCATGCCGGGTGGTGTGGGAGGGGATCGGTCAGGTATCCTGACCGCCCCTATCCCGATTCCGAAAGGGTGTCATTTATGGGTGGATTAGCGCATCTGGGGCGTGAGTTACGCGCGATGCAGCAACTGACGAATAAAGGCCTCGATTAGATTGCCTGTATTCCGGAGGCCCGCGTTGATTCGAATAACTGGGCGGCTGGCTGGGAAATGCCGAATGTCACGAACCGTAAGCCAATGCACCCCGCTGGCGCGCATGCAGACGCCAGTGGTGTCAGCTTTTCTCATGCCTAGTGTAGCGGCCTGCTCGTATAATCCGGTGGCGCTGGCCCATCGGAACAAGTCGAGATAGTTGTCGCCTGATTCATGCATGCGACCGCCCCATGTCCTCAGGATTCGCGTGCTCGTGCACCACGTAGCGTCAATCGTATCCCGGGACGTGGTGTAAGAAGCGTCAGCAGAAGCGGTCAGCGGGTCATCGCATCTCCGGTTTGGGCGGAGCGCAGTCAGGCTGATACTGGAATTGTCACCAACTTCGGCGTAGGCCACTCATGCCCATGGCTTGCACCCGCTCATCGACCGAGCACGTCGAGATGCCTTGCACGTAGGCATCCTGGATCACCGCCGCGAGCGCCTTCTCGGCCGTGCGGCGCGGCTTCAGGAAGGGCGGGAAGTCGCTGCCCGCGCGCTGCTTCGGGATGCGTTGCGCCACCGCAGTTTGCCTCGTCCAGCTCCATCAGGCACTCGGCCACGCAGCCGATCACCTCGCGCTCGATGTCGCCGGCACCGGCCTTCTCGAGCAGCCCGGAGCGCTACATCCTTCCTTGGCGCATCGGGGTCTGGCTCATGCTTCGGTTGACGTGTTGCAGCTCCTACCTTACCGAAGATTTCCGATGATCCGCCGAGTTCCTGCACGCCATGGCGGCCCTGCATCTCCACCACCGCGAACACCTCACTCCCTCACGCGCTTACACCACCTCCCGGCACATGATCTTGCCACCGACGCCGAACTCCTGATGGGTGGCGATGGATCAGGAGGAGGTTGCTTGCCTGCCTGGACCGCTTCGAAGCGATCCAGCCCATGAAGTCCATTTACTGCAGCAGGATGAGAATCAACTAGCTAGTTGCCGCAACACGTAATGCAAGATCCCACCGTGCCGATAGTAGTCGACCTCTTGGGGGGTTTCGATGCGGACGTCGGCGACGAAAGTTGTGCATGTTCCGTCGTCCCGCGTCGCCATTACGGTGACTTCCTTGGCGGATCCATCACCTAATCCGGTAATGCTGTAGCGCTCGTACCCAGTTAAGCCCAGCGTTTGTGCGTTGACTCCGGCCTTGAACTGGAGGGGGAGCACGCCCATTCCGACCAGGTTTGAGCGGTGAATACGCTCGTAGGTCTCCGCAATCACGGCTCGCACGCCGAGCAGTCGGGGCCCTTTGGCCGCCCAGTCTCGCGATGAGCCTGATCCGTACTCTTTGCCCGCGATGACAATGACAGGGGTCCCTTCGGCGAGGTAGCGCATTGCTGCGTCATAGATGGACATTTGTTCGCCGCTCGGCTGGTGCCGGGTCACCCCGCCCTCCGTCCCCGGCGCCATAAGGTTGCGCAGCCGAATGTTCGCAAAGGTTCCGCGCATCATCACTTCGTGATTGCCTCGGCGCGAGCCAAGCGAGTTGAAGTCCTTCGGCTCGACCCCTTTTGCCATGAGATACTGGCCGGCCGGTGAGTTCGGCTTAATCGAGCCTGCCGGGGAGATGTGGTCAGTGGTGACGGAATCGCCAAGCAGGGCGAGGCAGCGCGCGTTGACGATGTCTGTGACGCCATCGGGCTGCATACGCATGTTCCTGAAGTACGGCGGATTTTGCACGTAGGTTGACTGCGCGGGCCAGTTGAACACCTGGTCGCTCGGTGCCTTGAGGCTTTGCCAGCGCGCGTCACCCTCGAAGATTGACGCGTACGACGCCTGGAAGTCAGCGCGCGTTACATACGCAGCAATCGCGTTACTGATTTCATGCTGCGTTGGCCAAATGTCGCGGAGGTAGACGGGGGCGCCTTGATCGTCGTAGGCCAAAGGCTCGAAGAACGGATCGAAGTCGATGCGCCCGGCAATGGCGTAAGCCACCACCAACGGCGGTGAGGCCAGGTAGTTCATGCGCACCTCAGGGTGCACGCGACCCTCAAAATTCCGGTTGCCAGAGAGTACCGAGACAGCACACAAGTCATGACTCGCGATAGCGCTGGAAACCTCAGCAGGTAACGGTCCAGTGTTGCCGATGCACACCGTACAGCCGTACCCAGTGAGGTAAAACCCGATTTTCTCGAGTGCCTCCAGCAGCCCGGCCTTTTCGAGGTAGCGCGTGACGGCGAGCGACCCCGGGCCAAGCGAGGTCTTTACCCAAGGCTTACGCTTCAAACCGCGCTCGCTCGCCTTTTTGGCGAGCAGGCCTGCCGCCAGCATGACCGACGGGTTTGAGGTGTTGGTGCATGAGGTGATGGCCGCGATTACCACGGAGCCATCGCGTATCTCTACGACTTCTCCGTCGATGATGGCTGTCGCCGGCCCTTTGTCCGGAATGTTGCGCTCGGCTTTTAGCGCGCGGAGTGCCTTCGGAAACTCGCTCTTGATATCGGCCAGGGTGACGCGGTCCTGCGGGCGCTTGGGACCTGCCAGGCTGGGCTCGATCGTCGAAAGATCGAGTTCCAGTGTTTCGGAGTATTCCGCATCTGGGCTTTCGTCCGTGTGGAACATGCCCTGTGCCTTCGTGTAGGCCTCGACGAGCGCAATTTGCTCTTCGGTGCGGCCTGTCAACCGCAAGTAGTCCAGCGTGGCTTGATCGATAGGGAACAGCCCACAGGTCGCACCGTACTCGGGTGCCATGTTCGCGATGGTCGTGCGCTCACCAATGGGCAGCATGCTGATCGCGGGACCGTAGAACTCGACGAACTTCCCGACCACGCCGTGCTTGCGCAGCATCTGTGTGATCGTGAGTACCAGGTCCGTTGCCGTGACGCCCTCTTTGAGACTGCCCGTGAGCTTGAAACCGACCACTTTGGGTATCAGCATGGACACGGGCTGCCCGAGCATGGACGCTTCGGCTTCGATGCCGCCAACACCCCAGCCGAGTACGCCGATGCCGTTTACCATGGTCGTGTGCGAATCGGTGCCCACGCACGTGTCAGGAAACGCACTCAGCACACCGTCGCGCTCCTGCGTCATGACCACGCGCGCAAGGTATTCAATGTTGACCTGGTGAACGATACCCGTGTCGGGCGGCACGACCTTGAAATTTTCGAAAGCGTTTTGCCCCCACTTGAGGAACTCATAGCGCTCCCGGTTCCGTTCAAATTCCAGTTCCGCATTCTTGGCAAGCGCTTCACGGCTGCCGAAATAGTCGACCTGGACGGAGTGGTCGATGACGAGCTCCGCAGGCTGCAAGGGATTGATCTTGCTTGGGTCACCGCCCAAGGCCCGCATCGCGTCGCGCATTGCCGCCAAGTCCACTACGGCAGGCACCCCGGTGAAGTCCTGCATCACCACGCGTGCCGGCCGGTAGGCGATTTCCTTGTCCGGCTCGGCTTTTGAATCCCAGTTCAACAGTGCCTCAATGTCTGCCCTCGTCACGGTGCGGTCATCTTCATTGCGCAGCAGGTTCTCGAGAAGGATCTTCAGCGAGAACGGAAGCCGCGCGGCCTGCGGAAGGTCGGTCAACCGGAAGATCTCGTAGTGCTTTCCGTTGACTTCGAGGGTCGAGCGACAGTTGAAGCTGTTGGCCATCATGCTCTCCTTAATGAGTGGGTCGCCTTGGGATACCTGGCGTGCTGTCGTGCCGCGCACCCAAGGTGCGCAATTATACCGCCGAATTCATAAGTGCCTGTGCTTCGGCAAGAATCTGCCGTCGTCTGAACAGCAGCTTGAACCGACTACCATCGGCTTGTCGCCAGAGCACGGCGGCCCGTATGCCGGCCAGCAAAATGGCGCGGATCAGCGCCGCGTTCTCGGGATTGCTCAGGTGGCGCTGCTCACCGCGCACGATGATGCGAGAGCCCAGCGGGCTGATGATTTCCTGGTATAGATCGGCCAGGCGCGCGATCACGCTTTGGTGCATGAGATCACCAAAGAACTCGATCTGACGTCGCGTCTCCTCAATGCCCTCGATCAGCCTCTTGCCGAGTGCCGGCTGCTTTTGCAGCAGCTTCTCGAGGTGCAGCAGTCCGATCAGGTAGCGTGTCGCGTCCATCGCTTCAGGTACCTGGCCCGGACGGCTGAGTGTCCCGCGCAGCACCTGGAAGCCCGACCGCAGATTGGCCACACCGCCGTACACGTCGTCGATGACGCGAGGTTCATTGACGAACAGGCTGTTGATCAAGGTGCGCAGCGCGGACTGGCTTGCCTGGCCGGTGTAGGCAATCTGGCGCACGACCTCGGCGGCCATGAACATGGCGCCGAGTGCGATGGTGCGGTTGCGGTCAGTTTTCTCCACAGCGTAACCGTCAAGGGAAATCGAGCGATGCGGCCTGTCGGTTTACTGCACTGCAGCGCGAAGGTCTCGCCCGCTGCGATATGCATGCACGGCACAGCATCGCACGGAGGGCCCCGATAGTCCGTTACCCCCCCCTGAGGCCAACCCCCTGCATCCGGAGTTTTGCCCGGATGCCGCGTCGAGTTATTCCTATGACGTTTCGCCGTTGGATCAGGACGGACTTCGGATTACTTCACGCCCTTGGTGAAAATCGTCAATCCGTCCACCGGCGAGACGCCCCAAGCCTGTCCTAGAGTGGGGTTGGCTGTCGGTGCAATATCGAAGTGGCCGTTTCCAGCCATGACGTAAAGGACGCGACCGTAGGGTCCCGCCACCTTGTCGAGGCAGATCGATGTCGGTGTGTAAGCCGTGCCATTGTAGATTACTCTCCCGTCGTTCGCCAGGGTCAAACTGGTCGATCCCGACTTGACGAAAGCGCCCGTTCCGGCGGCGTAGGTGCCCTCGTCTCCGTTGTAAGTGCCGGCGTAGGCCGCTAACTGCACCGCAGTGGGCAGTTCGACAGCACCCGGGGTAAACATGTTGGTGTTGCATGTTACCTCGAAGTTGCCAGTCGCTGATCCGCTCTGGGTGGTGCCCGTGCTCGTCGCGTTGCTGTTCGAGGCCGTGCCGCCAGTCTGCGGTACCAGTTTCAGGCTGGTCGTGCCCCCGACTTCCGGCGTATAGATGCCGATGCAAGCGCCCTGCGCATCGGTGAGTAGCCAAGGATGAGTGACGAAGGTGCCCTGGAGGTAGGTCTGCCCGGCGGGGAGCTTTTTGTACAGCACGCGCTGGCCTTGGTAGTCCAGCCAGTAAAGGCTGATTTCACCGCCTGTCGCGTTCTCGAACGTTAGGTTGGTCGCTGCGCCGCTCGATGATTTGAGGCTGCCCTCGGCGCTGCAGCTGCTGGTCTTGACGCCCTTTACGACGGCGGATGTCGTCGTGCCGGTGCCACTTCCGCCACTGGCCGTGCCGGTCGAGAAATTGACACGGGTGCTGGCACGGGCAAACTGGCCGGCCGCCGCACGCAATTCGCCGCTGCCGTACGCGTCCGCAATGGCGAGGATCGCTGCCTGCCACGTCGCAGCAAAGTCAACGTAGGGGGCGCTAAACGGTGCACCGCTGCGGGCGCCATCGATCAATCCGTCCTGCAGGTCGGCAATCAGCGCCTCGAGCACAGCCAAAGCGGGCGCGGCCTGCGTTGCGCCAAGCCGTGCGAGTGCAGCGAGCCTGAGCGCATAGCGCCCCGCCTCGGTATCCGGCAGGCTGCCAGCGGTCGTGGCCGCGTCAAAGCGGGTCGCAGGCGTCAGGATGCTCGAGATCTCCGGCGCGAGCGCCGCGCGAATCGCCTCGTTCACCCGCTGGATCTTGGCCTCGTCAAGTGGCAGCAGGTTATTGGCCATGGCGCCTTGATAGGCCAGTTCGGTCAGGGCGGTTACTGCGATCGTACCACTGGCCGATGGTGAGAGTGCGCGGATTTTTGCGCCCTCGGGAAACCGCACCACGCTGCCGTTACCCTCGTCGAAGTACTGCGCGTCGCTGTCGCCAGCGACCTCGATCACCACGGGGCCGAGGTAGCGCCGGAAACGGAGCGTCGCCCGCCCGTCAGCCCCCACTTCCGCGGACGCAAGCAGCGTCTGGCCATCGGCCTCGTAGAGACGAACGGTCGGACCGGAAACCGCACCCAAAGATGCCTCTACCGTCAGCGATGCCTCGCTCGAGGGGTAAAGGTCGTTGCTGTCGGAGCAGGCGCCCAGCGCCAGCAGCGTCGCTGCTGCCAGCGAGGAGAAGGTCAAGGCCGACGATTTGATCATTTATTGCTCTCTCGTGAGGTTGTGTGTTGGTTTTGGCGGCGGTGCCCGATATGCCTCGCGCCGCAGGTTTGCGACGGTCCCGGCATCCTGTGCCAGACAACGCTCTGACCTGCTTGGCGGCTTGCGAGTTACGGCGACCACGCGTAACAGGGACCTCCCGGCGCTGGATCAGTTGCTCGCGGTTCGGTCACATGGGGGCAAATTGTTGAAATTTGTGACGGAACCACGGTTTTCGACGTCGAAAAGAGCCGGATGACGTTGCGTCAACGGCGTGCCCTGATTGTGTCGGGCGGCGTCGCCGCGCTCGACGATGGGCCGGACATTTCTTGGATGCGGAGGATGCGGATCGCAGCGCGCATCGGCTGCGATCCCAGAGACTTGGGGAAACACGGATTGAATCCGCTCTCCCTCTGGGAGTGGGGCAGGGGTGAGGGAGAAGTTACGCTGATTCAGCAGGTTACCCACTCACCCCAACTCTCTCACCCGCAAGCGGGGCGGAATGAATAAACCAGTGGCCCCTTAGTGTGCTGCGTTGGCGATGATCGCCCCGCCCAGACATGTCTCTCCGTCGTAGAAAACCACCGACTGCCCTGGCGTGATGGCGCGTTGCGGGGTGTCGAAGCGCACCCGGATGGTGTTTTCGTCGATCCGCTCGGTCTCGCATGGCTGGGCAGTCTGTCGATAGCGGATCTTGGCCGTGCAGCGCAGTGGCCAGGCCGGCTCGTCGCCAGTCACCCAGCTGACCTGGTCGGCCGTGAGCTCACGGTGGAACATAAGCGGGTGGTCGTGACCCTGAGCGACGATGAGCCGGTTGTGATCGAGGTCTTTGCCGACCACGAACCACGGTTCATCACCCGCATCGCGCCGCCCGCCGATCCCAATGCCGTGCCGTTGTCCGAGGGTGTAGTACATGAGACCGGCGTGCTCGCCGATCACCTCACCCTGAGGCGTGACGATGGGCCCAGGCTGCGCCGGCAGGTAACGTTGCAGGAAGTCGCGGAACTTGCGCTCGCCGATAAAGCAGATCCCGGTGCTGTCCTTTTTCCGCGCCGTGGCGAGGCCGGCGCGCTCAGCGAGGGCGCGTACGTCGGGCTTGGCGAGCGTGCCGACCGGGAACAGGCTGTGTTGCAGCTGCGGCTGTCCCAGTGTGTACAGGAAGTAGCTCTGGTCTTTGTTCGGGTCGAGCCCGGTCAGTAGTTGCAATCGGCCTGCGAGCGTGCCGATGCGGGCATAGTGGCCGGTGGCGATGGCCTCAGCCCCGAGCGTGCGCGCATGCTCCAGAAAGGCCTTGAACTTGATTTCCTTGTTGCACATGACGTCGGGGTTCGGCGTGCGCCCGGTCCTGTACTCGGCGAGAAAGTATTCGAAGACCCGATCCCAGTATTCGGCAGAGAAGTTGACGGCGTGCAGGCGGATGCCGAGGCGCTCTGCCACCGACCGCGCATCGGCGAGATCGACCGCGGCCGCACAGTAGTCGGCATCGTCATCTTCCTCCCAGTTCTTCATGAACACGCCCTCGACGGAGTAACCCTGTTCGAGCAGGAGCAGGGCGGCGACGGACGAGTCCACGCCACCGGAGAGGCCGACCACGACGCGTGCCGGCGGCGGTATATGGGCTGCGATACTGGGAATCATCACGCGCGGCTGGATCGATCCGGTGCCACGACGTCGAGCTCATGCAGGAGCGTGAGCGGGTAGCGATGGCCGGCCAGATAGTCTTGGACTGCGCGCATCACCAGCGGGCTGCGCAACCGCTCGGGCGTGGCGAGCAGGTCCTCAACCGTCGCCCAGCGGGTGCCGAGGATGTCGGCATCCAGCGCGGCGCGCTGTCGGGTCGGCTCGTCGTGCAGCTCGCCGGTGAACACGAAGCGCACGTAAGTCGCGCCGCTGTCCGCGTGGGCCCAACGATAGACTCCAACCAATGCACAAGGCGTGAACGTCCAGCCGGTTTCCTCGAGCGTTTCCCGCCGAACAGCAGCGACGAGCGACTCGCCGGGGTCGAGGTGGCCGGCGGGTTGATTCCACACGATGCGACCGTCGATTTCTTCTTCGACCATCAGGAACTGGCCGCCGCGCTCGATGACGCAGGCGACGGTGACATGGGGCGTCCAGGGGTGCTTTGCCACGGGAAGTCAGCGCTGTAAGTAAAATCTCGGCTGGCGGGAGCGTACGTGCTCTTGCGATATAATCCAACTCCCGGGCGCCGGCGCGGAGCCAGACGCACGATGCCGATGTAACATCGCCGCCTCGGCCATGCCCCTATCCTTCACTTCCGGAGTTTCGCGATGGATTACCAGCACATTCAGGTCCCCGCCGCGGGGGCAAAGATCACCACCAATCCCGACAACAGCCTGAATGTGCCGGATAACCCGATCATCCCGTACATCGAGGGTGATGGTATCGGCGTCGACATCACACCGGTGATGAAGCGCGTGATCGATGCGGCGGTCGACAAAGCTTACGGTGGCGCGAAAAAGATCGAATGGATGGAGATTTTCGCCGGCGAGAAGGCCAATCGCCTGTATGGCGGCGATGTCTGGCTGCCAGAGGAAACGTTGCGCGCCGTAAAGGAGTTCGTGGTGTCGATCAAGGGACCGCTGACCACCCCGGTCGGGGGCGGGATTCGCTCGCTCAACGTCGCCTTGCGGCAGGAACTCGATCTGTACGTTTGCCTGCGCCCGGTCCGCTACTACGCCGGGACGCCCAGCCCGCTCAAGCATCCCGAACATACCGATATGGTGATTTTCCGGGAGAACTCGGAGGACATCTACGCAGGCATCGAGTGGGCAGCCGGTTCGCCAGAGGTGCAGAAGGTGGTCAAATTCCTGACTGACGAGATGGGCGTGCGCAAGATCCGCTTCCCGCAAACCTGTGGCATTGGCGTGAAGCCGGTCTCCAGCGAGGGCACAAAGCGCCTCGTACGCAAGGCGATCCGTTACGCCATCGACAACGATCGCGCCAGCGTGACCTTGGTCCACAAAGGCAACATCATGAAATACACCGAAGGGGCCTTCAAAAACTGGGGCTATGAGCTCGCCAAGGAAGAGTTCGGCGCGACGGAAATCGATGGCGGGCCTTGGTGTTCGTTCAAGAACCCGCGGACCGGGCGCGAGATCGTCATCAAGGACGTCATCGCCGATGCCTTCCTGCAGCAGATCCTGCTGCGGCCCAAGGAGTACGACGTGATCGCCACGCTCAACCTCAACGGCGATTACATCTCCGATGCGCTCGCCGCGCAGGTGGGCGGCATCGGCATCGCGCCGGGTGCGAATCTCTCCGACACCGTCGCTATGTTTGAGGCGACGCACGGCACGGCGCCCAAGTACGCGGGTCAGAACAAGGTCAACCCGGGCTCACTCATCCTCTCGGCGGAGATGATGCTGCGTCACATGGGGTGGGTCGCGGCGGCGGACCTGGTTGTCAAAGGCATGGGAGGCGCGATCCAGTCGGGCAACGTGACGTACGACTTTGCGCGCTTGATGGCGGGTGCAAACGAGGTGTCGTGTTCCGGGTTCGGCGAGCAGATCGTGCGCTGCATGTGAGCTGCGGTTGGCGATTCACCATCGGGGTTGCGCCAATTCGCAGTAATCCCCAACGCTGTTGATATACTCGATTGCGTGCGGTTCAGTGGCTTTGATGGTTTGTTGTACGGGTCATGGCTGAGAAGACGAGGCAAGACGATTCGCAGGGCTTGATGGTGGAACCCGCTCCACCAAAGCTCCAGGAGCCTTCCCTCTATCATGTGGTCCTGCTCAACGATGACTATACTCCAATGGAGTTCGTGGTCATCGTGTTGGAGCAATTCTTTGGCATGAACCGGGAGAAGGCCACGCGCATCATGCTCAACGTGCACACCAAGGGAAAAGGCGTGTGTGGCACGTATACCCGCGACATCGCGGAGACCAAGACGGCCCAGGTCAATCAATACTCGCGTGAGCACAACCACCCGTTGTTGTGCGTCATGGAAAAGGTGTGAGGTAAGGCGCGTATGTTGAGCAAAGAGCTCGAACATACTCTGAATCAAGCGTTCAAGCAGGCCCGCGAAAAGCGGCACGAGTTCATGACCGTGGAGCATCTGCTCCTCGCGTTGCTCGATAACGCGACGGCTGCACGTCTGCTCAAGGTTTGTGGGGCTGACGTGGATAAGCTTGCGCGTGATTTGCGGGCCTTCATCGAGGCCAACACGCCCCTGCTGCCGCCTGATGACAACCGCGACACGCAGCCGACCTTGGGCTTTCAGCGCGTGTTGCAGCGCGCCGTCTTTCACGTGCAGTCCTCCGGCAAAAAGGAGGTTACGGGTGCCAACGTCCTTGTGGCCATCTTCGGCGAACAGGAATCGCACGCCGTCTATCTGCTCGCCAAGCAGGATGTCACGCGGCTTGACGTCGTCAACTACATCTCCCACGGCATCACCAAGGTGCGCGACGACGAACCAGAGCGTCGCGAGGGTCTGGGTGAAGATGCGGAGACAACGGATGAGCCGCGCTCCAACCCGCTAGAGGAGTTCGCCACCAACCTCAACCAGCTCGCCCAGATCGGGCAAATCGACCCGTTGATCGGTCGCGAGCAGGAGGTCGAGCGTACCATCCAGATCCTCTGTCGCCGGCGCAAGAACAACCCGTTGTTCGTTGGCGAGGCCGGCGTGGGCAAGACGGCGATCGCTGAAGGGCTTGCCAAGAAAATCGTCGATGGGCAAGTGCCCGAGGTGCTGAAAGACGCGACGATCTATTCGCTTGACCTCGGCGCGCTCGTTGCAGGCACCAAGTACCGCGGTGATTTCGAGAAGCGTCTCAAGGGTGTGCTTGCTCACCTGCGGCGCAATCCGGGGGCCATCCTGTTTATCGATGAGATTCACACCATCATCGGCGCGGGCTCGGCCTCGGGTGGTGTCATGGACGCCTCCAACCTGATCAAGCCGATGCTCGCCAATGGGCAGTTGAAGTGCATCGGCTCGACAACCTACAGCGAGTACCGCTCGATTTTTGAAAAGGACCACGCGCTCGCCCGGCGTTTCCAGAAAATCGACATCGCCGAGCCCACGGTGGATGAGACCTACGAAATCCTGCGCGGGCTCAAGGGCCGCTTCGAAGAGCACCACGACGTGAAGTACGCCAACGCCGCGTTGCGTTCGGCGGCTGAACTGTCCGACCGGTACATCACCGACCGGCACCTGCCCGACAAGGCGATCGACGTGATCGACGAGGCGGGCGCCCGCCGTCGGCTTGAGCCAGCGGCTACGCGGCGGAAGGTGATCACGGTTCATGACATCGAGGAGATCGTCGCGAAGATCGCGCGGATCCCACCAAAAACGGTTTCGGCCTCGGACAAAGAGGTGCTGCGCAACCTGGATCGCGATCTGAAAATGGTCGTGTTCGGTCAGGACGAGGCGATCGAGCACCTGGTGGCGGCTATCAAGATGGCGCGCTCCGGGCTGGGTAGTCGCGACAAGCCGATCGGTTCATTCCTATTCTCCGGCCCAACCGGCGTGGGTAAGACCGAGGTCACGCGCCAGCTTGCGAAGATTCTCGGCATCGAGCTGGTGCGCTTCGATATGTCCGAGTACATGGAGCGGCATACCGTTTCACGGCTGATCGGAGCCCCTCCGGGCTATGTCGGCTACGATGAGGGTGGCTTGCTGACGGATGCGATCCTAAAAGCGCCGCATGCGGTACTGTTGCTCGACGAGGTGGAAAAGGCGCATCCGGATGTCTTCAATCTGCTGCTGCAGGTCATGGATCACGGCACGCTGACAGACACGAATGGCCGCAAGGTCGACTTCCGCAATGTGATCTTGGTGATGACGAGCAACATCGGCGCGCAGGAGTCAAGTCGCGCCTCGGTGGGCTTCACGCGACAGGATCACTCCACGGATGCGATGGAAGTGCTCAAGCGCGCCTTCACGCCGGAATTCCGCAACCGGCTGGATGCGATCATCCAGTTCAAGCCGCTGACGCCGCGCTTCATCCGCAACGTGGTCGACAAGTTCATCATCGAGCTCGAGGCGCAGCTCGAGGAGAAGAAGGTGTCCATGATCGTCGAGGATTCGGCGCGAGCCTGGATGGCCGAAGCGGGCTACGACGAGAAGATGGGGGCTCGACCGATGGCGCGCCTGATCCAGGACCACCTCAAGAAGCCACTGGCGGAAGAAATCCTCTTCGGACGGCTTGCCAAGGGTGGCGAGGTCAGGGTGCGTTACGAGGACGGCGAGCTGAAGTTCGAGTACATCGGCGCCGAGGTGGCGGAGACCTGACCGACTACGGCGGTTGGGTGTTTTACTCAACCGCAAGCACGGGTCAGCGGGTTACTTGTTACGGAACGAGATGCGACCCTTCGTCAGATCGTAGGGTGTCAGTTCCACCGTCACACGATCGCCCGTCAGGATTCGAATGTAGTGTTTGCGCATGCGGCCCGAGATATGGGCCGTGACCATGTGTCCATTGTCCAGACGGACACGAAACATGGTGTTAGGCAGGGTATCGGTAACCGTGCCTTGCATCTCAATGACGTCTTCCTTACCCATGCTGGGTAGACACTCCAAGGTATTACAACGGCGCAATTATCAACAACGGCGCGCGTAAAACCAAGTAGCAACAAGGAATATGCCTGGTACAGCGCGGACCTGACCGGCCTGATTGAGGGTTTAAGCCATGTGGCTTGTATCACTCGACGGTCGTTGCCTACACTACCACGCCTTATTGACGCAGACTGGGGTGGTTGGATGAAGTTCGCTGCCGTGTTCCCGGGGCAGGGTTCGCAGTCGGTGGGGATGCTGCGGGAGCTAGCCGAAGCGCATACGCAAGTGCGCGATACGTTTCAGGAAGCCTCTGATGCGCTGGGGTTTGATCTCTGGGCTTTGGTGCAGTCCGGTCCCGAGTCGGCGCTAAACACGACCGAGAACACCCAGCCGGCGATGCTCGCTGCGGGGGTTGCGGTGTGGCGCGTCTGGCAGGCCGCGAGCGGACCCGAGCCGGTCGTCATGGCCGGCCACAGTCTCGGCGAGTATACGGCGCTGGTCTGCGCGGGGGCGATGGGATTTTCCGATGCGGTGCGGCTCGTGGCTGAACGGGGTCGGCGCATGCAGGCGGCCGTGCCGGAAGGGCGTGGCGCGATGGCCGCCGTCCTCGGTCTGGAGGATGAGCAGGTGCGCCAGGCTTGCGCCGATGCGGCGCAGGGCCAGGTGGTCGCGGCAGTGAACTTCAATTCGCCAGGTCAGGTGGTGATCGCCGGCGAAGCCGACGCCGTCGAGCGGGCCATGGGCTTCGCGCAGGCGGCCGGTGCAAAGCGGGTCGTGAAGTTGCCGGTGAGCGTGCCCTCGCACTGCGCGCTCATGCGCGGTGCGGCCGATGCGCTGCGACCACACCTCGACGTGGTGCAGGTTGCCATGCCGCGGATTCCGGTCATTCACAATGTGGACGTGTCGACCCACGCCGATCCGGCGGCCATCCGCTTCGCGCTGGAAACACAGCTATACCAGCCGGTGCGCTGGGTCGAGACGGTCCAGCGGATGGCATCCGAGGGGGTTACCCACCTCGTGGAGTTTGGTCCGGGCAAGGTGTTGACCGGCCTGGTCAAGCGCATCGATAAACAATTGCAGGGCTTGTTTGTGCAAGACCCCGCGAGCCTCGACGCGGCCCTCGCGGCCTGTTCCGGAGTGTAGGATCATGAATCTGCAAGGTGAAATTGCGCTGGTGACGGGTGCGAGTCGCGGCATTGGTCGAGCCATTGCGCAGACGCTCGGCGAGCGCGGTGCGGTGGTCATCGGTACAGCGACGACAGAGGCGGGGGCGGCTGAAATCTCGAAGTGGCTGTCGAGCGCCAGCATCCAAGGCGAGGGCATGCGGCTTGATGTGGCCGATGCCGAGAGTGTGCGGCAGGTTGTGGATGCCATCACCAAGGCCCATGGCGCGATCACGGTGTTGGTCAACAACGCTGGCATCACCCGCGACAACCTGCTCATGCGCATGAAGGACGAAGAGTGGGATGAGGTCATCAACACCGACCTCTCCTCGGTGTTTCGCCTGAGCAAGGCGTGTCTGCGCGGGATGATGAAGGCCCGGCATGGGCGGATCATCAACATCGCCTCCGTTGTCGGTGTGTCCGGCAACCCGGGCCAGGCCAACTATGCGGCAGCCAAGGCCGGCACGATCGGTTTTTCCAAGGCGCTGGCGCGGGAAGTTGGCTCGCGCGCGATCACGGTCAATACGGTCGCGCCGGGATTTATCGACACGGACATGACCCGCGCGCTCGCAGAAGACCAACGCAACGCGCTGCTCGCAAACATCCCCCTGCAGCGTTTCGGGCTCGCCGAGGAGGTTGCCAAGGCGGTCGCGTTTCTGGCCTCTGCGGAAGCGGCCTACATCACGGGTGAGACCTTGCATGTCAATGGCGGGATGTATATGGCGTAAGGCCGCACTGGTAGCGAGTGGAAATCGAATTCACTACAATAAGCGCCTTGTCTTTTATAAACCCAAGTTTTCAAAAGGGAACCGAGCATGAGCAACATACAAGAGCGTGTCATCAAGATCGTTTGCGAGCAGCTGGGCGTGAAGGAGGAGGATGTCAAGCCCGAGTCCTCGTTCGTCAACGATCTAGGGGCTGACTCCCTGGATACGGTGGAGCTGGTGATGGCGCTCGAAGAGGAATTCGAAACCGAGATTTCTGATGAGGAAGCCGAAAAAATTACCACCGTTCAGCAAGCGGTCGACTACATCCTCAGTCATCAGGCATCCTGAACGGTAACGGCCCCCGCGTTCTGCATCCGCTGCAGGCGAGTGGCCTCTGCGCAAGTCCCTGACTGGAAGCCAAAGTGACTAAACGCCGCGTTGTCGTGACCGGAGTTGGAATCGTCTCGCCGGTCGGTTCGTCGATTCCGGTGGCATGGAGCAACATCTGTGCTGGTCGCAGCGGCATCCGTCCGATCACTGGGTTCGACGTGAGCGAGTTCCCGGTCAAATTCGCCGGGACCGTGCCGGATTTCGACGCCGACGCCTACATTCCCCCCAAAGAGCAAAAGAAGATGGACCCGTTCATCCATTACGGGATCGCGGCGTCCATCGATGCCGTACGCGACGCGGGGATCGAGGTCACGGAGGCAACGGCCGAGCGGATTGGCGTGTCGGTTGGTGCGGGCATCGGCGGCATCGGCTCGATCGAAAAGAACCACCTGGCCCTGCTCAATGGCTCGCCGCGGAAGATCTCGCCGTTCTTCGTGCCGGCAGCGATCATCAACATGATCTCGGGCAACCTCTCGATCATGCTGGGTGTGAAGGGGCCAAATCTGTGCACGGTGACCGCCTGCACGACAGGGACCCACAACATCGGGCTGGCCGCTCGCACAATCGCGTATGGCGATGCTGACGTGATGATCGCCGGTGGTGCGGAAATGGCATCCACCCCGCTGGGTGTCGGTGGGTTTGCCGCGGCGCGGGCGCTTTCGACGCGCAACGACGAGCCGGAGAGGGCGAGCCGCCCTTGGGACCGGGACCGGGATGGTTTTGTGCTCGGCGATGGCGCCGGCGTGCTGGTCCTGGAGGAGTTCGAGCACGCGAAGCGACGCGGCGCCCGGATCTACTGCGAGCTGGCCGGCTTCGGCATGAGCGGGGATGCCTATCACATGACGCTACCCTCGGAGGGCGGCGAGGGGGCTGCGCGGTGCATGATCAACGCCCTGCGCGATGCGGCCCTGAACCCCGATGAGGTCAGTTACATCAACGCGCACGGCACTTCGACCCCGGCGGGCGATGTTGCCGAGACGCAAGCCATAAAACGCGCATTTGGTGACCATGCGTACAAGCTGGCGGTCAGTTCCACCAAATCGATGACGGGTCACCTCCTGGGTGCTGCGGGTGGCATTGAGGCGGTGTTCTCGGTGCTCGCTTTGCGAGATCAGGTGTTGCCGCCCACGATCAATCTCGACAATCCAGATCCCGCCTGCGACCTCGACTACGTCCCGAACGTCGCGCGTCAGGCCCAAATCGAAGTCGTGCTTTCCAATTCCTTCGGCTTCGGTGGCACCAACGGCACCTTGGTATTCCGCCGGCTGTGACGGCGGGGCGGGTGTCTGGCGCTCCGGCGTGCGCCAGCATCCCCCAGCATGTCCGCCGGTGGGGAAGTTGGTACCATGCATGCCGCCGCGCTAACCATCCTTGTGAATGGTTCGCCTGAGGCCGTAGTGAGTCCGGTGGACCGCGGCCTGCTGTACGGTGACGGGCTGTTCGAGACGATGCGCGTGGACAGTGGCAGGGTGCCTTCGTGGTCTGCCCATTTACAGCGCTTGCTGGAGGGGTGCGACCGCTTGGCCATCGCTCGCCCCTCGATCGCAGTGCTGGAGCGTGAGGTCGACTTGTTGCTATCCATGGCACCCGAGCGCGCGGTTCTCAAACTGATCGTTACGCGCGGCTCCGGCGGTCGTGGCTACAGACCGCCGGCAGCTGCCGAGCCGACGCGCATCCTGCAACTTCACCCTTGGCCCGACCACCCGCCCGCGCGACGGCAGTCGGGTGTTGCGGTACGGTTGTGCGCGACGCGGCTAGGCATCAATCCCGCGCTGGCAGGACTCAAACACCTCAATCGCCTCGAGCAGGTATTGGCTCGAGCCGAGTGGCAGGATGAGTTCGAGGAGGGATTGATGCTGGATGTCGAAGGGCGGCTGGTGGCGGGTACGATGAGCAATCTGTTTCTTATCGATCGGCACCGCTTGCGCACGCCGGCCATCACGCGCTGCGGGGTGCGCGGTATCATGCGCGGCGTGGTGGTCGAGGCCGCGCACGCGGCCGGTGTCGTGGTCGAAGAGGTCGATCTATCCCTCGGCGACCTGCGTTCGGCAGATGGTGCGTTCCTGACCAACGCGCTCATTGGCTTGTGGCCGATCCGGGTGTTCGAAGACAGGCACTGGTCGCCGCACCCGCTATGTCAGGCATTGATGGAAACCCTGGGAGATCGCGCATGAAGTGGCTCTGGGCACTGCTCGGCACGGTGCTCGCGGCAGCATTAGTCGTCGCCGCGGGTGCTTATTGGGTGCATCACGAGGCGCACCGGCCGCTGGAGCTGCCTCCGGAGGGCGTTGTTTATCAGCTGCAGCCGGGTACCTCGCTGCGCGCCTTGGGCCGCGACCTCGAGGAGAAAGGGATTATCAGCAGCCGTTGGGCCTTGGAAGCCTGGGCGCGCTGGCAAGGCGGGGAGCGAGGCGTGCGTGCGGGGGAGTACCGGTTCGAGCCCGGAGCCACCATCGTCAAGCTGCTCGATCAGTTGCGACGCGGCGAGATGGTGCAGCACAAGTTCACGATCACAGAGGGCAGCATCTTCCGGGAGGTCGTGGACGCCATGCAGGAGCTGGTGGCGCAGGGTCTGGTGCGCAAGACCACGGAGCCTACCCAGTTGCCTAAGGCCTTTGTGCAGTGGACGGGCCTCGAGCATCCAGAGGGCTGGATTTTTCCAGACACTTATCTGTTTGCGCGCGGCATATCGGACAAGGAGCTGCTCATGCTGGCGCATCGCAGCATGAAGGAGACCCTCGGCGCCGCGTGGGACCGACGCAAGGACGGTCTACCGTTCAAGAAGCCCTACGAGGCGCTGATCCTTGCCTCCATCGTCGAGAAGGAAACCGGGATAGCGGAGGAACGCCCCCTCATCGCGGGCGTTTTTATCAATCGCCTGAAGGCCAACATGCTGCTGCAGACCGACCCGACGGTGATCTACGGCATGGGCGAGGATTACGACGGCAACATTCGCAAGTCTGACCTGCAAACCGACACACCCTACAACACCTATACCCGCCTTGGATTGCCGCCGACGCCGATCGCCATGCCGGGCAAGGCGGCGATCGAGGCCGTACTCAATCCGCAACACACGGATGCCCTGTACTTCGTAGCCAAGGGCGGGGGCGCGCACCATTTCTCGCGGACCTACGCGGAGCATCGGGACGCCGTGGTACGTTACCAGCTCGGCGGGCACCGCGAACGCTACACCGGTGACCAATCTGCTGCGCCGGCGGAGGTGGTGCCGGTCGAGCGCAACGCAACCGTAAGTCGGGGCACATCGCGAAAATCGGGCAGCGCGAGTGCGGCGGTTCGTCCGAAGGCGACGGCGGGCCAAAAAAAGACGCCTGGTGGCAAGAATCGGCGATGACGCGCGGGGTCTTCGTCACGCTGGAGGGCGGGGAGGGAGTCGGCAAGACCACCCAGACCCAGCGTCTGCGCGACTGGCTGGAGGCGCAGGGCATCGCGGTCGTCGTCACCCGCGAGCCTGGGGGTTCGCCCGTCGGCGAGGCCATTCGCGGGCTGTTACTCGACCGCTCGCTCCCTGCGATGCACGCGGACACTGAGCTGTTGCTGATGTTCGCCGCCCGCGCCGAACATGTACACCGCGTGATCGAGCCGGCGCTAGCTGCCGGGCAGTGGGTGCTCTCGGATCGGTTTACCGATGCCAGTTTCGTCTACCAAGGCACCGGGCGCGGCATCGACACCGAGCGCATAGCCGCGCTGGCGCACTGGACCCTGGGGGATTTCCGCCCGGATTTGACTGTGGTGCTCGACATGCCCGTCGCCGAGGGTCTCGCCCGGGCGCACACCCGCGCGGCACCCGATCGGTTTGAGGCCGAATCCTTGGCCTTCTTCGAGCGTATACGCCAGGGCTATCTGGATCTGGCTTGCAACGAGCCCGGGCGCGTGCGTGTGGTCGATGCGCGGCACCCGGTGGATGTCGTGGCCGAATCCCTGCGCGCGCACATCGAACCATGGCTTCGGCGACGCTGACCGCTTACCCCTGGCAGCGCGAACAGTGGCAGCGTCTGCAAGCGGCGCACGCGCAGGGCAGGCTGCCGCACGCGATACTGCTGCATGCGCCAGCCGGGCTGGGCACGGCGCACTTTGCCCGACTCTTGTCACAGGCGTTGTTGTGTGTGGACCGTCGGGACGCCGGGACACCCTGCGGGTTGTGCACGCCTTGTCGGCAGTTCGCGCAGGGGCTGCACCCCGACTTTCGCGCAGTCACCATCGGCGAGGACAAGTCCCAGATCACCGTCGAGCAGATCCGTGAACTCGCGGAATTCTTGAGCCTTACCCACGGACGCGCCGCGGGTAAGATCGCGCTGATCGATCCGGCGGACGCCATGAACGTCAACGCGGCAAACAGCCTGCTGAAAACGCTGGAAGAGCCGCCAGGCCCTGCGTTGTTCATGCTCATCAGCGAGCAGCTCAATCGGTTGCCTGCGACCATCCGCAGCCGCTGTCAGATCATCAAGTTCGTCAAGCCGCCACAGTCGGAGGCGCTGGACTGGCTGCGCACACAAGGGGTGGCGGATGGCGAGGCAGCCCTGCGGTTGGCCGACGGCATGCCGATACTGGCACTGGCCGTCAACCCTGACGAGCAACGCGCCTATGAGGCCGGGGTGGCGGCTGCGCTGCGTGCCCTGGTCGGGGGCGTTTCCGCTGCGAGCCTGCGCGCGGCGTGGCAAAAGCTCGCGTTGCCGGCGCTCGCGCGGCTGTTGCTTGGCCTTTCGCGCGACCTCATGCGGGCGCAGGCCGGCGTCTCGCCAAGCCTTTTTGAGAACCCTCCCGCAAGCCGAGAATTGCAGCGCGCTGCGAGGCTGATAGACTCCGAAGCCATCGGTCTTATGCAGGAAAAGTTGCTCGGGTTGGTCAGCGCGCTGGCGCACCCGGTCAACCCTGACCTGGCTCGCGACCGCCTGCTCTTTGACTGGCTGACCTTGGCAAGCAACCAACCCAGGCGACACGTAGCACGAAGATGAGCGACGAATCCCGGCGGTCTCCGACCGTCACCCAGAGTATCCTCTCGTTGTCGATCCGCGAGCGCTCCTCGCTCTATGCCGCCTACATCCCGTTTGTCAAAAACGGCGGCTTGTTCATCCCGACCACCAAGAACTACAAGCTCGGTGACGAAGTCTTTATGTTGCTGAGTCTTATGGACGAGCCAGAGAAGATCCCCGTCGCCGGCAAGATTGTCTGGATTACCCCCAAAGGATCCAGTGGCTCCCGCACGCCAGGTGTGGGCGTGCAATTCAGCGAGCAGGACAAAGGCCAGACCCGCAACAAGATCGAGGCCATGCTGGGCGGGATGATGCAGTCAGACCGCCCGACCCACACCCTTTGAGGTCCCTCTGCAGCGCCACCGAGTCCGGTCCCGGTGGCGGCCACTGCAGACTTGACAGATGTACGTTTAACAGTCTGTAACAAACCTTCGTTGTAAAAATACCGCAATCGTTGCGGCCGACTGTGGGTTTTTTGTCAGTGAATTTGTAATCAAGTGCAAACTTGATCGCCCGCTCTGACAGCGCTGGTTGCCGGGCTCACGCTTGGCGAGGCCACCATTCGCTTGCGTTAACTAATTGAACTTAAAGGATGCTGGTGTGGTCCTGTACACCAGTAACCGGGCAACACTGCGCCGTGGCGGCTGTGGTTCGCGTCGGAGTTGCATCCTGGTGCGCAATAAAAATCGAAGTTCAATCAATAGGTTTTGGGTCTCGGGGCTCTGGTGTGGCCCGTTTTCCAGTGTATGATTGGTTTCGCGACAGGTCTCACATCGTCAAGCGACAAAGTCTCATAGAATCCAGAGCAGCGGTAAAACCCTCTGTAAAACAGAAGGCTGGCGTGGAATTGCTGAAGCATTCTATGAAGAAGAAAGCGTAACGCTGGTTCGGATAACAACAATACGAAAACCACGCCAGGTTCGAACGGACTCGGCTGGGTGGATAGAGGAAAACGAAAACCGAGCCGTTACTTGAACGGGGAATGCAGAGACTGACATGCGCAAAGACTGTTGCAGTGGCCCACCGAAGGCGGTGCGGTCCGGGATAGAATCAGAAGAACGATCATCGGCAGACACTGGGACGTGGCGCCGATTCCGGCTTGCGATCGGTACGCATGTGCTACTTGCCGCGCTATTGCCCGCAACCCTGTGGGCGGCGACGCCCGTCGTTGAGCTTGCGACCCGCGAGGTGCCAGCGCGCCCTTCTTCATACGTCGGCCCCGACGGAGTCACGTACAACTTTGGTACCGGCAGCGACGTATTTGTCCTGAATGTAGGCGTCGACGTCAATGGCCGGCGCGAAATTCTCGTGCCCTCGGCAACCTTCGACAGGGTCAACGTCAAGCGCGTCGAGTCTAACCTGACCGGTGCCAACGCCTCCGGCATCCGGGGTGAGCGGCTCTATTTCCAGTATGAAGGCACGCGCGAGGGGAATGTCGTAAACATCCGCTCGAGCCGCTTTTTCTCCATGGAGGACACGCTCGGGACCGTCCAGGTCAACTCGGGCAACAACGATCTGTTTTGCAACGTCGGCGCGCGTCCCAACAACATCGAGCGCGTCGACATTCTCAGTACCCGGGGAATGCTGGCGCCGACGACCGTCGAAGGCACGCAGCGCTCAGGTTTCGTCATTGGCGAGCGCTTTGGCAACAACCCCTTCAAGTTGGCCGCGGTGACGGCCATCGATGCCGCTGGCAACCCGACCGCATTCGGTCCTCTGGTGCTCGGTGATGTCGCGAGTTACGGGCCGCCGCTGTACAACCCGGACACCACGCTGCGGATCTTGCGCGAACCGGCCGACAGCTCCGTGCCGGGGCAGTTGCCGACCGAGCAGTTCGAGGTTTACGGCCAAGGGTGGCAGGCGCAGTTCCATTCGTTGCAAGAGCTGGGGCTCGCGCCTGGGCAGCGTTTCTACGGTTACTCCATGTTCCACGCCGACGTTACGGCGGGCATGGATCTCGTTGGGCTTTCGAATGTGCCACTGAATACCTCGGACGGGCCGCCCGCTTACGACTGCGGAGACCACTTCGGCGGTGGTGGAACGTTCTACGCCCCCGCCGATCTTCAGTTTGCGAGCATCGCTGGCTTCGTCTGGGAAGATGTCAATGCGAACGGCGTGCGCGATAGCGGCGAGCGTGGGTTCGGCAACGTGTCCGTCGATCTCGTGCTGGATGCCAACGGCAACGGCGTGCGTGACCCGGGCGAACGGGCCGTTCTGCAGGCCACGACGGCCAACGACGGTGCCTACTCGTTCCTGAACCTCTCTCCTGGGCGCTACCTCGTCACGGTGACAGACACAGGCAACGTGCTGGCCGATTACCGGCTCGTCTCCGGCACTAACCCACGCCCGGTGAGCCTGCTGCCGGACAGCCGCCTGACTGACGTCAACTTCGGCTACCAGTACAACGTCGCCATCGGCATCGCCAAGCAGCTCGTCGCCGTGACACCCGTCGGCAACAGCCTCTCCGTTGCCGACGTGGACCTGCTGTTCACCGTGCGCAACCTGAGTGCGACCCGGGCCGCGCCCAACGTTCAGATCGTCGATGATCTGGCCGCAACCTTCCGTGGTGTTGCGAGTGTAGCGGTACTGAGCCCGCCCGTGGCGAGTGGTGGCCTGACGGAGGTGAACCCTGCCTACAACGGCGTGACCGACACGCGTTTGTTGACGGGGTCGCAGACGCTGGCCCCCGGGGCCTCTGCGACTGTCGCGCTGCGCGTGCGCGTCGATGCGGGCGCAAACGAGCGGACCTACTTCAACCAGGCCATCCTGAGCTCCTCGCTCTCCCCGAACGGCCCACCGGTTGCGACGGACAAGTCCGACAACGGCACCGAACCCGATCCCAACGGCAACGGGCGCGCGGACGATCCGGGCGAAGACGACCCCACACCGATTCCGCTTACCCTCCGGCCGGTGATTGGTGCGGCGAAAAAGGCAGAAATGCTCGACGCCTACGGCCCGGGTATCTTCGTCTCGCGCATCACGATCGTGCTGGACAATCTTGGCGGCAAGCCGCTCTACGACGTGCAGGTCACCGACAATCTCTCGGACCAGTCTGGCACGCCGGTTGCGCTCGACCAGCTGCGCTCGCCGGGCCAATACGCGGTGAAAGACCTGCGCATCGTGCAAAACAGCCGGGCGCCGCTGTCCGTCAACCCGGCCTACAACGGGGCCGGTGCGAACCAGGGCATGCTCAACCCTGCGGCTGGTGGGTTCATGGCGCTCGCCGAGAGCGTCGTGTTGCAATTCGAACTGCACTTCATCCCCACCGCGGCAACCGTGCAGCTGTGGAATCAGGCGCTGGCGAGCGGTGACGTCACACCGAACGGGACGCCGAACGGCGACACGACGGATCTTTCCGACGATGGTCTGGTTTCCGACAGTGATCGCGACGGCAACCCCAATGAGCCGGGCGAGAACGATCCGACGCCTGTCGAGTTTCGCGAGAAGGCATCGCTCGGGCTGGCGAAAAACCTCGATAGCATCGAGCTGACCAACGTCAGCGTCGACGGCGGCCGCTACCAGCTTCAGTGCGAGGCTAAGTTCACCATCGTGGTGGAAAACCTCGGTAACGTTTCGATTCGCAATCTCCAGGTGATCGATGACCTGAAGCAGACCTTCCCTGCGCCGATCGTCATCCAGCAGGTCAGTGGCGTGCGCGCAACCGGCACGCTGGTGGCGAACCCAGGCTATAACGGGCGCACCGACGTGAATCTTCTCGATGCCACGCGCAGCACGCTCGCGGCAGGCGCAAAGGAGACGGTGAGCTTTACCGTGCGCTTCGACCTGAATGGCAACCAGACCGCGTTGTTCAACCAGGCGCTTGGCACGGGCGTCACGCCCTTGGGTACGCCGGTGCGTGACCTCTCCGACGCCGGGCTGGTGCCGGACAGCGACGGCGATAGGATCGCCGATGAGCCCGGCGAGAACGACCCGACGCCGGTCACGCGGCCAGACCTCAACCTGATCACCCTGAGCAAGTCGGTGAGCAAGGCCGAGGTCTCGGTCGGCGACATCGTGCCCTACACGCTGCGTGCCGAAAACAACTTGAACATCACGCTGCCGCAGGTGCGCGTGGTCGACACCACGCCTCCCGGCTTCAACTACGTGCAGGATTCGGCGCTGCTCGTCAAGGCTGGTGCCGACGCCCGATTCGACACGACCGACGATGTCGTCACCGCCATCGCTCCGGAGCAGCGCGGGCGTGACCTGGTCTTTGCCGGTTTCGATATGGCGCCGCGTGAGGTCGTGCAGATCCGCTACCTGTTGCGGGTATCCACCGGCGTCAATCAGGGCGAATACGTCAACCTGGCCGCCGTGAAGGACCCGACCGGATTCCGCATCTCCAACGAGGGGCGCGCGGGGGTATCGCTCACGCAGGATCCGATCCTCGAGCAGACCACCATCATCGGTAAGGTCTTCAACGACCGCGACGGTGACGGCTACCAGGACGAGGCAAACGCCACAGGTCTCAAGCTGAGCGGCGGTGAGTTCGGGGCCGCGGGCAAGTCGCTTGGGAGCCTTGCGGGTCGCTTGCGAGAAACCGATCCCATCGAGGACCACCAGATGCGTGTCCCCGCGCCACGCGGAAAGTATCGGCTGACATCGGCGGAAGGCTCCGTCGTGGAGATCGACGCGGACGGCAAGGTCACCGAGCAGCACACGGGCGACAAGGCGCGCGGCATGACCGGGCAGGATCTGCAGCTGTCCTACGCCGAAGAGGGTGGTCAGCACCTGCTCGTCATCGCCAACCGGGGCGTACAGGAAGACGGCATCCCGGGCGTGCGCGTGGCCACGGTGGACGGGCTCGTGGTCGAGACCGATCTCTATGGTCGCTACCACATCGCCGGCGTCGATACCGGGCGCATCGATCGCGGTGCAAACTACATCGTCAAGGTCGACCCGGCGACGTTGCCCGCAGGGGCGGAGTTCACCACCGAGAACCCGCGGGTGCTGCGGCTCGGCAAGTCGCTGATGACGCGCTTCAACTTCGGGGTGAAGCTGCCCGAACAGGGGACCCCGGAGCAGATGGTGACCGAGACCCGCGAGGTGGTCGAGCGCAAGCGCGTGCCGCTGGTTGGCGTGCCGAACGTCCACTTCGACTCCGGCAAAGACGACCTCACCGCCCGCTCGCTTGGCATACTGAACGACACGGTATCCAAGTTGCAGGGCAAGGAAAACATCGAGTTCGACATCTCGGGACACACCGATGCCGAGCGTGTCGGCAAGCCGCTCACGGTCAAGAAGTTCGGCAACAACGTACGTCTGGGCAAAGCGCGTGCCGAGCGCGTCGGTGACTACCTGCAGGAGAAGCTCGACCTGCCCGACAGCGCCGTAAAGACGCAAGGCTTCGCCGAGACCCGCCCTGTGGCCGACAACAAGAAGCCCAATGGCGCCTGGGATCGCAAGAACATGGCGCAAAACCGGCGCGCCGAGATCAAGGGCGCTTACGACGAAAAGACCACGCGCGAGGAAAAGATCGAGAAGGTGGTTCGTCTGCCGCACGGCGGCGTGCTCTGGGTTACCGAGGACCCGGCGAAAGTCGATCCGCGGCTGGTGGCCCAGGCGCTCAAGCCGGTCATGCTGGGCCGCGACGGTAATCCGGAGCCGGTGTCGTTCCAGCTCTACAGCAACTACCCGAGTTTCATCGATCGCTGGGAGATCGCGATCTACAAGGACAGCGACAAGGATCTGGTGCAGCCGGTCAAAGTGCTCTCGGGTAAGGACCTGTCGAATGCACGAGCCATCGAGTGGGACGGCCGGTTCGAGAACGGCGACATCCCCAAGGCGGGGCGTAACCTGCTCTACGTCCTGCGTGTGTTCGATAAGGAAGGCCGGTATGACGAGACCGTGCCGCGTGTGCTGCAGGTGGTCGATCGCCGGCTCATCCGCAAGGACGACAAGGCGCTCGCCAAGCTGATGCAACAAGCCGCCGACGGCATCTACGGGCAGACCCAGCTTGCGCGGCAGACCATCCCCGTGGCGGGCTCGCGCGTACGTATCCACGGCGCTGATCTCGACCCGGGGTACACCTTGACCATCAACGATGAGCCGGTGCGCATTGGCGAGAGCGGTCGTTTCGCCATCGAGCAGCAACTGCCCGTGGGCAGCTACCGCTTCGACGTCCGCGTGATCGACAAGAACGGTATGCAGTGGGACCGCGCCCTCGGTGTCGACGTCACAGGTCAGTATTTCTTCCTCGTCGGCCTGGCCAACCTCACCATCGGGCAAAACGATGTCTCCGGCAGTGTAGAGGCGCTCAATGGCGACGAGCACTTCGATGAGGATGTCTTTGTCGACGGCCGCGCGGCCTTCTATCTGAAGGGTAAGATCAAGGGCAAGTATCTGATCACCGCGCAGATGGATACGACCGAGGATGAACTGCACCAGCTCGGTGATCACCTGCGTCGCAAGGATCCGCAGTCGCTGTTCCGCAGGCTGGATCCGGACCGCTACTACCCAGTGTACGGTGACGACTCGACCGCGCAGCGGGACGTCAACTCCCAGGGTGCGTTCTACGTCCGCTTGGAGTGGGATCAGAGCCTTGCGATGTGGGGTAACTTCAACACGCTGTTCACGGGCAACGAGTTCGCGCAGTACAACCGCACGCTCTACGGCGCCCAGCTCATCCATCGTGACACCCGTCTGACGGGATTCGGTGACCGCAAGACCGAGGCCTACGCATTCGCGTCCGAGGCAGCGACGGCGTTCGGACACAATGAATTCATCGCTACGGGCGGAAGCTTGTACTACCTGCGCGATCGCGAGGTCGTGGAGGGCAGCGAGAAGGTCTGGGTGGAGGTTCGCGACCGCGATTCGGGCAGGGTGCTCGAAACACAGACCTACCGTGTCGGGGCTGACTACGACATCGATTACATCCAGGGCCGCATCATTCTCAACCGGCCGCTGTCGCAGGTCAGCCGAGTCGGGACTGGCGGCAGCATCATCAAGGACCGTCCGCTCGACGGTAACGATGTCGTCCTGCTCGTGGACTACGAGTACGTGCCTGATGCCTACAGCGGTCAGGACATCACGGCCGGTGCGCGCGGCAAGGCCTGGCTGACCGACCACGTCGCCGTCGGTGGCACGGTGGTCAACGAGGAGCGGGACGTCGGCAGGAACTACGAGTTGCGCGGTGTCGATGCCACCTTCAAGGCCGGGAAGGGCACCTACCTCAAGGCGGAGGTGGCCGAGAGCCGCGCCACGCAGACCGAAGGTGGCTGGGTATCCTCCAACGGGGGGCTGAGTTTCGGGCGCATCCAGAACCGCGCCAACGACCGCCGCAAGGGCACGGCCCAAGCCATCGAAGGTCAGGTGAATCTCTCCGAGCTCAGTGGCGGGCAGACCCAAGGCCGCATCCAGGCGTGGTGGAAGGAGCGCGAGGCCGGCTTCAGTTCGGCGCGCACCGACAGCAACCAGCTCAAGCAAGAGGTCGGCGTGGACGCGCAATGGCAGGCCAGCGAGCGCGTCACGCTGTCCGCGCGGGCGAGTGAGGTCGAAACGGAGGGTGCCAACACGGGGCTGCTGACGAGCGGCGACCCGCGCAAGGAGCGGGACGTGAGCGTCCAGGCACGCGTGCAAACCAACGAGAAGCTCGATCTCATCGCCGAGGTCCGGCACACCGAGGAGCAGAGCCTCACGCCGCTAGCCACCGGAGGCAAACAGCCGGTGGCTCGCGCTACGCTGGGCGCGGTCGGCTTCGAGTACGCCTACGACGAGCAGACCGGCGTCTACGGTGCGGCGCAGTTCGTCGCCGACAAGAATGACGCCTACAAGGACAATGACCTGGTGACACTGGGTGCCAAGCGCCAGGTTACCGACGCGCTCGCCGTGCTCGGTGAGGTCAGCAGCGGCGACCGCGGTAACGCGGTGACGCTGGGTGGCGATTACGCCGTTACCCGCGACCTTACCGTCAACCTGGCCGCCGGCTTCGGTGATGGCGCAACGAGCCAGGTCGGCACCAGCTACACCACGGCCGGTGGCACCGAGCTGTATGGCGGCTACGCGGTCAGCACCGATCGCACCGACGTCGAGCAGCGGACCTTCACGATGGGTCAGCGTAAGCGCTTCGGCAACGCCACCCAGCTATTCGGTGAACAGCAGTTTGCCACCCGTGACGGCGATGCGGGTGTTGGCCACGTGTTCGGCGTCGATCATGACCTCGGGCGCAATTTCACGGTTTCCGGCAGCCTGCAGCACAGCACCTTCGACACGCTGCGCGGAGATCTCGAGCGTGACGCCGTCACCGCGGGCCTGCGCTATCGGGATCGCGACCTGAAGGCCGGCACGCGCCTCGAGTACCGCCGCGACCGCACACCCGACGGTGCGAGTGAGGCGGGCGATACGACCCAATGGTTGACCAGCAATGTGCTGAACTGGGCGCAAAACCCGCACCTGCGCTGGCTGATCAAACTCAATCTGTCGCGTACCATGAACGACGCAACGGGCCGCCTCGACGCCCAATTCGTCGAGGGGGACCTCGGCGCGGCTTACCGCCCGGCGTTCAACGACCGCCTCAACCTGCTCGCGAAATACAGCTACCTGTACGACCTCGCGAGCGCCGGCCAGAGCGAGCCTTCGCCCGATGAGCGTGCGCACGTGCTGGCGCTGGAAGCGTTGTACGACCTCACCCGGCGCTGGGAGGTGGGTGGCAAGCTGGCGTGGCGGCGCGGTGAGACCCGCCTGCGTCGTGACGGGGGGCCGTGGTTCGAGTCAGGGGCGCGGCTTGCGCTCATCCGCGGGCGCTATCACTTCGTGAAGCGTTGGGATGGCATGGTCGAGTACCGTTGGTTGCAGGCCGAGGCGGACGACAACCTCCGCCAGGGCGCGCTCGTCGGCCTCTACTTCCACGTCAACGACAATTTCCGTGTGGGTGGCGGCTACAACTTCACGGACTACGACGACGACCTGACCCGCCTCGACTACAAGAGCCGCGGCTGGTTCATCGACTTCGTCGGCAGCTTCTAGCGAGGCAGCACGCGGCCCCACGTGGGTCGCGTGCTTCGCCGTAACGCATCACGCATTTTCGCCGGGTGAGCGGTTATACTCCCCGAATCCCCCCCCTACTCGAAAGGACTTCAGCAAGTTATGAATCTCGATCGCGTGAGCTCGGGCGTGAGCGTCCCCGACGATGTCAACGTCATCATCGAAATCCCCGCGCATTCTGACCCCGTGAAGTACGAGGTGGACAAGGAAACCGGTGCGATGTTCGTCGACCGCTTCATGTCCACTGCGATGCACTATCCCTGCAATTACGGGTATATCCCGCACACCCTGTCCAACGACGGCGATCCCGTGGACGTGCTCGTGGTCACGCCGGTGCCCCTGATTCCGGGGTCCGTCATCCGTTGTCGGCCCGTCGCGTTGCTGCAAATGACCGATGAGTCGGGCGATGACAACAAGGTGCTCGCCGTGCCCATCGAAAAGCTCTGTTCGCTCTATCGCAAGGCGGCGGGTCCGGAGGACATGCCGCAGTTGCTGCTCAACCAGGTCGCTCACTTCTTCGAGCATTACAAGGATCTGGAAGAGGGCAAGTGGGTCCGCGTGCGTGGCTGGCTCGGTGCTGATGCGGCGAAGAAGGAGATCCTCGATGGCGTCACGATGTATCGCGCGAGTCCCGAAAAGCTGGCCTTCTGACGTCGTTTGGCGCCCGCGCGCCTTGCTGTTCTGAGCGGGGGGCGAGTCCCGCTCCGCCGGGGCGAGGCCGGTTCTTGCTTCGCGCACGGGAAACGGGAGGACTTCCATGCAGATTCAATTCTGGGGTGCGGCCGGTGGGGTCACCGGCTCTTGTCACCTGATCGAAGTCGGACGTTTCCGCCTTCTGCTTGATTGTGGCCTGTTTCAGGGGCAGCGCCAGGAGGAGGCGCGCAACGCGGAGCCCTTTCCCTTCGATCCGCGCACGATCGATGCAGTCGTGCTCAGTCACGCGCATATCGACCATTCCGGGCGCCTGCCTCTGCTCGTGCGCGAGGGCTTCCGGGGTTTGATTTACGCGCATGCCGCGAGCCGCGACCTGTGCCGGATCCTGCTCAAGGACAGCGCATACCTCCAGGAGCGCGAGGCGGAGATCGAGAACCGCAAGCGTCAACGCAAGGGGCTGCGCCCGATCGCGCCGCTCTACTCAATCGATGAGGCGCAGGCCTGCCTGCGCCAGTTCCGTTCCCTTCACTACGACGAGATTCGCGAGATTCTTCCCGGTGTGCGCCTGCGTCTGCGCGACGCGGGGCACATTCTCGGTTCTGCCGTCGTCGAGCTGTGGCTGGAGGCGCAAGGCCCGACGCGCAAGCTGGTCTACTCCGGTGACTTGGGTGCGTGGGATGCGCCCATCCTGCGCGACCCGACGTTGATCGATGCCGCGGATCTCGTGCTGATGGAGAGCACATACGGTGACCGTCGGCATCGTCCCTGGACGGAAACCTCGCAGGAAATCCGGCAGATCTTGAGCAGTGCGAGCGCAGCGCGCGGCAACGTGCTGATCCCTGCCTTTGCCGTTGGTCGCACGCAAGACCTGCTCTACCTCATGGGCAAGTACTTCGATGAGTGGGGGCTGCGCGACTGGCAGGTGTGGCTGGACAGTCCGCTCGCCATCGAAGCCACCGAGGTTTATCTGCGCCATGCGAACCTGTACGACGAGGAGGCCCAGCGTTTGTGGCAGCGCCACCTGGAGCAGGCGCTGCTACCCAATCTTCGGGTTGCGCGCACCCCGAGACAGTCAATGGCGCTCAACGAGATCGAATCGGGCGCGATCATCATCGCTGCGAGCGGCATGTGCACGGGTGGGCGGATCAAGCACCACCTCAAGCACAATCTGTGGCGGGAGAACTGTCACGTGCTGTTTGCGGGTTTTCAGGCACGCGGCACACTGGGACGGGCGCTCGTCGACGGGGCTCGGCATGTTCGCCTGTGGGGCGAGACGGTGCGCGTTGCTGCGACCATCCACACGGTCGGCGGCGTGTCCGCCCACGGCGACCAAGGCGACCTTCTGCGCTGGTACGACGGCTTCTGCGCCTGCCCGCCTGTCGTCCTCGTGCATGGCGAGGACGCGGCGCGCCAGACGCTGGCTCGGAAAATGCGCGATAGTCGCGGCGTGGATGTCACCATCGCCGACTACGGCGGGGCACATCCGCTCGGATAGGCACGAGTTTGACCCAGGTCAACACCTGCAGCCGTACCCGCGCTAAGTAATAAGCAACGCAAAGCAGTCAGCGGTTGAGGTGATGACCATGAGCGAGTGGCGTGCAGAGCTGGGCAAGCTCATCGACGAACTGAAGACCGAGCGGGACGAGCTTCGGTTGCAGATGCACTTGGCGAAGGCCGATCTCACCGATGAGTGGGATCAGATCGAGCAGCGGATGGAACACCTGAAGTCAAAGGCCGCCGCGGTCGCCGAAGCGAGCGGCGAGGGTGCCAAGGATGTGTGGGAGGCAGCCCAGCTCGTGGGCGGCGAAATCCGCGACGCCTTTGCGCGTATCCGCAAGGCGTTCTGAGGGCGAACCTAGGCGGGCTGCTGCGCGCGCAGCGCCTGCTGGGCATCGGCGCTGTATTCGAAGCTGTCGTAGAAAAGGTGCGTCTCGGGCAAGCCGCGAGCGAGGAACGCGGTTTTGGCTGCGTTGATCATCGGTGGCGGGCCGCAGAGGTAGACGTCGAACCCGCTCAAATCGGGGATGCGGCGCAAGACCGCCTCATGCACGAAGCCCGTTTCACCTTGCCAGTCACTATCATCGCCCGGCTCGGACAGCACCGGACAATAGTCGATGTTCGCGTGCTCGTTGGCCCAACGTGTCGGCAGCTCGCCAAGATACAGGTCGCGGCGAGCGCGTACGCCCCAGAAGATGTGGAAAGGCCGCGGGTCCCCGATGTGCAGGGCATGTTCGACGATGGACTTCACGGGCGCGAAGCCGGTGCCGCCTGCCACGAGAATCACGGGTCGGTCGCTGCGCTCGCGCAGGAAAAACGTGCCGAGCGGACCGCGAATGCGCAGCAGGGTCTTTTCCTGCATTTCGTGAAAGACCTGGTGCGTGAAGTACCCGCCAGGCACCTCGCGAATGTGCAGTTCTAGCGCCTCGTCGTCATGCGGGGCGTTGGCCAGCGAGAACGCGCGTGTTTTCCCACCTTTCAGCAGGATCTCGAGGTATTGCCCGGCGAGGAACTGCATCCGTTCGCTGGCGGGGAGCTTCAGCCGCAGGAGCATGACGTCGTGGCAGAGCTTTTGCAGGGTGATCACCCGCGCGGGGAGTGTCTTGACGGTGATCCCGGCGGGCGTGTCGATTTCCGCGACTTCGATTTCCAGATCGGACTGGGCGTGTGCCTGACACAGCAGGGCCTTGTGCGCGTTGAGCTCGTCGGTCGACAGTGCGGGCGGCAGGCCGTTCGGGTAATCGACCGTGCCGGCGAGCACTTTGCCCGCGCAGGTGCCGCAGGTGCCGCTCCGGCAGCCGTAGGGAAACCGCAGATCCTGACGCGCCGCCGCGTCGAGCAAGGTCTCGTGCGGTTCGGCCTGGAATGTCTTGCCGCTCGGGCGGACGGTGATGAGGAACCCCATGTACCCCTCTGTTCGATGTCGCGTTGCTGAATGCTGCGCAGGATTGTACAGGGATTCGCCGCGCACGGAGGGCAATATCCGCGCGCCCGTCGGCGTTGACATCAAAAGTGGGCACCAATTACGCCCTTGATTCACGCTGGGCGAGTCGCTACACTGCAGCGCTCTTTATCGCCGGGGCATGTGCGCACGCCCGAGGCCCCGGTCACTTCCGAACAACCACGTGGCCCCTCGTATAGGTCACCACTGGAGCAAGCGATCATGCCCATCATCACGCTTCCCGACGGCAGTCAGCGCGAGTTCCCGCACCCCGTAACCGTACAGGCTGTCGCCGCAAGTATCGGCCCGGGTCTAGCCAAGGCGGCGCTGGCTGGCAAGGTCAACGGCAAACTCGTCGATACGAGCCACACGATCGACCGCGATGTGAATCTGAGCATCGTGACCGGCAAGGACCCAGAAGGTCTGGAGATCATCCGCCATTCGTCCGCCCATTTGATGGCGCAGGCGGTCAAGCAGCTGTTCCCGCAGGCGCAGGTGACCATCGGGCCGGTGGTGGAGAATGGCTTCTACTACGATTTTTCGATTGAGCGTCCGTTCACGCCGGAGGATCTTGCGGCGATCGAACAGCGCATGCAGGAGTTGATCCAGCAAGACATCCCCGTGGAGCGCAGCGTGATGCCGCGCGACGAGGCGGTGACCTTCTTCGAAAACCTCGGGGAGCGCTACAAGGCCGAGATCATCGCGAGCATTCCTGCCAACGAGGAGATTTCGCTGTATCGGCAGGGAGACTTCATCGACCTCTGCCGCGGTCCGCATGTGCCGAGTACGGGAAAGATTCCGGCGGTCAAGGTGATGAAGGTGGCCGGCGCCTACTGGCGAGGTGACCAGAACAACGAGATGCTGCAACGCATCTACGGCACGGCCTTTGCCAGTCGCAAGGACCTCCAGGCATACCTAACCTTCCTGGAGGAGGCCGAAAAGCGCGACCATCGCAAGCTTGGTCGTCAGCTCGACCTGTTCCACTTACAGGACGAGGCGCCTGGGCAGGTTTTTTGGCACGAGAAGGGCTGGTTGATCTACCAGACGATCGAGCAGTACATGCGCGCCGAGCAGCGCGCGCGTGGCTACAAAGAGGTCAAGACCCCGCAGCTCGTGGATTTCTCGCTGTGGGAGCGGTCGGGGCACGCGGGCAAGTACCGCGAAAACATGTTCGCCGTAGTGGCCGACGAGCGCGAGTATGCCGTCAAGCCGATGAACTGCCCGTGCCACGTCCAGATCTACAATCAGGGGTTGCGCAGTTATCGCGACCTGCCGCTACGGCTTGCCGAGTTCGGCTCGTGCCATCGTAACGAGCTTTCGGGCGCCCTGCACGGGTTGATGCGCGTGCGGGCCTTCGTGCAGGACGATGCGCACATCTTCTGCACCGAGGATCAGATTCAGGGCGAGGTCGCGGCGTTTATTGATTTCCTGCACGACGTCTATACAGACTTCGGGTTCACGGACGTGATCTACAAGCTCTCGACGCGCCCGGAGAAGCGGGTCGGCAGCGACGAGGTTTGGGACAAGGCTGAAAAGGCGCTGGCCGATGCGCTCAACGCCAAGGGGCTCACCTGGGAAGAGCAGCCGGGCGAGGGGGCTTTCTATGGCCCCAAGATCGAATTCACCCTCAAGGACTGCATCGGGCGGCATTGGCAGCTCGGTACCATTCAGGTCGATTTTTCCATGCCTGAGCGGCTCGATGCGCAGTACGTCGCAGAGGACGGATCACGCCGCGTGCCAGTGATGCTGCACCGCGCGATCCTCGGGTCTTTCGAGCGTTTCATCGGCATCCTCATCGAGCACCACGAGGGACGCTTCCCGCTGTGGCTCGCGCCGGAGCAGGTGGTTGTGATGAATATCACCGATCGCCAGGCGAATTACGCCGTCCAGGTGTCGAACGCGTTGAAAAAACGAGGGTTCCGCGCCAGTGCCGACTTGAGAAATGAAAAAATCGGCTTTAAAATCCGTGAACACACGCTCAAGCGGGTTCCCTACCTCGTTGTGGTGGGCGATAAAGAGCTTGAGTCGGATTCAGTGGCCGTGCGTACGCGAGCCGGCGAGGATTTAGGTTCCATGAAGCTTGACGCGCTCATGGATCGCCTCGCAGCCGAGATCGCGAACCGCGGCCGCACTATTTTGGAGGGCTAGCGTATCTCTACCGCGACCGCAAAAGGTCATCGCATCAACAACGAGATCCGGGTTCCGCAGGTCCGGCTGATAGGCAAGAACGGCGAGAATATCGGCGTGGTCTCGATAGACGAAGCGAGCCGCATTGCCGAAGAGGCTGAACTGGATCTGGTTGAAATCGTCCCGAATGCGAACCCCCCGGTCTGTCGGGTGATGGACTACGGGAAGTTCAAGTTCGAGGAAGGCAAGAAGGCCCAGCAGGCCCGCAAGCGTCAGAAGCAGATCGAGATCAAGGAGGTCAAGTTCCGTCCCTCTACGGACGAGGCCGATTATCAGGTCAAGATGCGGAACCTGACGCGCTTCCTCAACGAAGGGAACAAGGGCAAGGTGACGATTCGTTACCGCGGTCGGGAGATGTCGCATAAGGAGCTCGGGATGGATGTGCTTCAGCGCATCGAGAGCGAGCTGGCCGATCTGGCGGTGGTGGAGCAGAAACCCAAGCTGGAAGGCCGTCAGATGGTGATGGTGCTTGCGCCGAAGAAGCAGAAATAGCGATTCGGTCGGCCGAGTTTTTGAAAGTGTTACGGGGCCTAGGCTCCGTTGGTGAAACCGGAGTAAGTCATGCCCAAACTCAAATCCAACCGTGGCGCCGCCAAGCGCTTCCGTCGCACCGCCTCCGGGGCGTTCAAGCGTCGGCAGGGCTTTCGCAACCACATCCTGACCAAAAAGAGCACCAAGCGTAAGCGTCACCTGCGCTCGCCGCTGCACGTCGCAGCGTGTGACACGGGGGCGATCGAGGGTTTGCTGCCTTACAGTTAATTTTCAGCAGTACGGTAATCAACCATGGCAAGAGTCAAAAGAGGCGTTATCGCCCGCGCCCGGCACAAGAAAATCTTAGACAAGGCAAAGGGTTACTACGGTGCCCGTAGCCGTGTGTTTAGGGTCGCCAAACAAGCCGTGACCAAGGCCGGCCAGTATGCTTACCGCGACCGGCGTCAGCGCAAACGTCAATTCCGCGCCCTGTGGATCGCCCGCATCAACGCGGCGGCGCGGCTGTGCGGCATTTCCTACAGTCGTCTGATCGACGGTCTCAACAAGGCGGACGTCGCCATCGACCGTAAGGTGCTCGCGGACCTGGCCGTGCACGACATGGCAACGTTCGAGCAGATCGCGGGTCGGGCCAAGGGCGCACTGGCGAGCTGATCGGGCCGGCGGTCTCACGCGGCCGAGGCTGCAAACTCGCGGGGAAAGGCTGGGCCTTTCCCCGCTGCGTTTCTGGAATCCCGACTTGACAAGGTGACCCCTGATGAGCGCACAAGAAGCCCTTGCCGAGATCCTGACCGAGGCGCGTAAGGCGATTGCCGGTGCCGCTGATCTGCGCGAGCTCGAAGAGTTGCGCGTTCGCATCCTCGGAAAGAAAGGTCAGTTGACGGAGTTTCTGAAGACCCTCGGCACGCTGCCACCTGCGGAGCGTCCCTTGGTGGGCCAGGCGGTCAACGACGCCAAGCAGACGGTTTCGGAATTGCTCACAGGGCGCAAGTCCGAGCTTGCGGAAGCCGCGCTGGCGGCGCGTCTCGTCGCCGAGCGCGTCGATGTCACCCTGCCGGGGCGGGGCATGCGACCGGGCGGTCTGCACCCGGTCACGCGAACCATCGACCGGATCACGGATCTGCTCGCTGAAGTCGGCTTCGCCGTGGCGGAAGGGCCGGAGATCGAGGACGATTACCACAACTTCGAGGCCCTCAACATACCGGCGCACCACCCCGCGCGCGCCATGCACGACACGTTCTACTTCCCCTCGGGTCTGCTGCTGCGCACGCACACCTCGCCCGTCCAGGTGCGGGTGATGCGGGATCAAAAACCGCCACTGCGGATCATCGCCCCGGGGCGCGTCTATCGTTGCGACTCGGACCTGACCCACACACCGATGTTCCACCAGGTGGAGGGCTTGCTCGTCGAGGAGGATGTGACCTTCGCCGACCTCAAGGGCGTGATCGATCAGTTTCTGCGCGCCTTCTTCGAGAACGACCGGCTGGCGACCCGCTTCCGTCCCTCCTACTTTCCGTTCACGGAGCCCTCGGCCGAGGTGGACATCGAGTGCGTGATCTGTGAGGGTGCGGGGTGCCGTGTCTGCAAGCAGACCGGCTGGCTGGAGGTCATGGGCTGCGGCATGGTGCATCCGGAGGTCTTCCGCCAGGTCGGCATCGACGCCGATCAGTACTCGGGTTACGCGTTCGGACTCGGTGTCGAGCGACTGGCCATGCTGCGGTATGGCGTCAATGACCTGCGCCTGTTCTTCGAGAACGACCTGCGATTCCTGTCGCAGTTCGCCTAAGCAAGATGCGCCGTGCCGCGTATCCGGTGCCTGAACCACAGACGGACGATAGGGCCTAAGCGATGAAGTTTCCCGAATCCTGGCTGCGCAGCCTGATTGATCCTGGTCTCGACGCTCGGCAGATCGGACATTTGTTGACGATGTCCGGCCTGGAGCTCGACGCGCTGACCCCGGCTGCACCGCCGTTCAGTAACGTGGTGGTGGCGCGCATCGCCGAAATCGCGCCCCACCCGGACGCGGCCAAGCTGCGTGTGTGTCAGGTGGAGGATGGCAGTGGGGCGCGGCTACAGGTCGTTTGCGGAGCGCCGAACGCGCGCGCCGGGTTGGTCACTGCATTGGCGCGGGTCGGGGCTGAACTTCCCAACGGCGTGCAGATCAAGCAGGCGAAGCTGCGCGGTGTCGAGTCCTCGGGCATGTTGTGCTCCGCAACCGAACTGGGCATCGACTCAGATGGCTCGGGCATCCTGGAGCTGGACGAGACGCTGCCGCTGGGGCAGTCGGTGCGTGAGGCGCTCAATCTCGACGACGGGTTGTTCGAGGTGGACCTCACGCCCAACCGCTCGGATTGCCTGTCGGTTTGGGGCATCGCACGCGAACTTGGGGCGCTGACCGGACGTTCGCCCCTGTTCCCTGTCGTCGAGCCCGTTGCCGCGGTGCACGAGGCGACCTTCCCGGTCCACATCGATGCCCCCGAGGCATGCCCGCGATATGCCGGCCGTGTCATACGCGGGATCCGGGCCGACGCAGCCACGCCCGCCTGGATGCGCGAGCGGCTCGAGCGCAGCGGGGTGCGCAGCATCGCGCCACTGGTCGATGTCACGAACTACGTGATGCTCGAAATGGGGCAGCCGATGCACGCCTTCGATCTCTCGCGCCTGCGTGGGGGCATCCGCGTGCGCTGGGCAACCAGAGGCGAGTCGCTGACGCTGCTCGATGGCAAGTCGCTGGAACTCACGGACAAGGACCTCGTGATCGCTGATGCCGGTGGGTCGCTGGCGCTGGCCGGCGTCATGGGGGGTGCCGACAGCGGCGTGAACAGTTCGACCCGGGACGTGTTCCTCGAGAGCGCATTTTTCAGCCCCACCGCGCTCGCCGGGCGAGCCCGCGCTCATGGGCTGCACACTGAATCGTCACACCGTTTCGAGCGGGGGGTGGACTTCAACCTCCAGGTCCGCGCCATCGAGCGGGCAACAGCGCTCATCGTCGAGATCGCTGGCGGTTCGCCGGGGCCGGTGATCGAACGGGTCGCAGCGGATGCATTGCCGGTGTTGCCCGTCATTCGGCTGGCGCGCGGGCGGGTCGAGCAGCGCCTGGGCATCGCGCTTGACGATGGCGAAATCACACGCATCCTGACCGCGCTCGGGTGCCGGATCGATGCCGCGGAAGACCATTGGGACGTGACGCCGCCGACGTGGCGCTTCGATCTGCGCATCGAGATGGACCTGATCGAGGAACTCGCGAGGGTGTATAGCTACGATCGCATTCCGGCCAACACGCGGGCCTGGAAGTCGCCGGTGCGTGCGCGGCCCGAGGCCCACGTCTCACCCCGTGCGCTCAAGGCACACCTCGTGGATCTCGGGTATCAAGAGGTCGTGACCTACAGCTTCGTCGATCCGGCCGTCCAGGCAGCCGTCGACCCGGATGCAGAAGCCATGCGGCTCGCCAACCCGATCTCCAGCGAACTCGCGGTGATGCGCACGACGATGTGGCCGGGTCTCATCGAGGTGGTGCTGCACAACCTGCGGCGCCAGCAGAACCGGATGCGCGTGTTCGAGCAGGGGCTGGTCTATCGGCTGCGGGACGGCGGATTGACCCAAGATCCGCGGCTGGGTGGCGCGATCACGGGGCCGTTGCTGCACGAGCAATGGGGGAGTCCTGCGCGGGCTGTCGACTTCTATGATCTCAAGGGCGACATCGAATCGCTCCTGAGTGCTGCGGCGCTGGCGCAGCGCGTGGTCTGGGAGCCGTGCAGCCACCCGGCGCTGCACCCAGGACAAAGCGCGCGTCTGCTGCTCGATGGTCGGGAGATCGGGCTTGCGGGCGCACTGCATCCAGCGCTGGCTGAGAGGATGGATCTGGGTCAGCCCGTTTATCTTTTCGATCTCGATATCGGTGTGCTCTCGCAGGGTCGAGTGCCGCGCTTCCAGCCGCTGAGCCGCTTCCCTTCCGTACGCCGTGACCTGGCTGTGGTCGTCGACGCCGACGTGAGTTTTGGGCGCGTCGCGGCGAGTGTGCGCGCCCTGCAGCACCCCCTGATTAGCGACTTCATGATTTTTGATGTATATAGTGGAAGTGGCGTAGCAAGCGGTCGAAAAAGCTTTGCTTTGGGCTTGATTTTACAAGACATGTCCCGCACCCTAGAGGATGACGACGTGGAGCAAACGATCATGACCGTGCTTGCGAAACTGAACGCAGACTTGGGCGCGACGTTGCGGGATTGATCATGGCACTGACGAAAGCAGAAATGGCCGAGCGGCTGTTCGAGGAACTCGGCCTCAACAAGCGGGAAGCCAAGGAGCTCGTCGAGTTGTTTTTCGAGGAGATCCGCACGGCCCTGGAGCGTGGCTCCAACGTCAAACTCTCCGGGTTTGGGAATTTCATCCTGCGCGACAAGTCGCAGCGGCCTGGGCGCAATCCCAAGACCGGCGAGGAGATACCCATCACGGCGCGGCGTGTGGTAACGTTCAGGCCGGGTCAAAAGCTCAAGGCGCGGGTAGAAGGACATGCTGGAAGCGAGTAACAACAACGAACTCCCCGCGATCCCGGGCAAGCGCTACTTCACCATCGGCGAAGTCAGCGAGCTGTGTGGTGTGAAGCCGCACGTGCTGCGCTACTGGGAGCAGGAATTCCCGTCGTTGAAGCCCGTCAAGCGTCGGGGTAACCGTCGCTACTACCAGCGTCAGGATGTCATCCTCATCCGCCAGATTCGAAGCCTGCTCTATGAGCACGGTTACACCATCGGCGGGGCCCGGCAGAAGCTTTCAGGTTCCGAGGCGCGCGAGGATCTCTCACAGAGTCATCAGATCATCCGGCAGATCGTCGCGGAGCTCGAGGATCTGTTGAAATTGCTCAAGTAGTCTTCTATAGTCCGCGACTCGCCTTCGTCGGGGCGTAGCGCAGTCTGGTAGCGCACCACAATGGGGTTGTGGGGGTCGAAGGTTCAAATCCTTCCGTCCCGACCATTTTTCGCTCTCCAAGCACTCAATGCCACCGGCTTGTTGGCGGTATTTCCTGGTCGCACAAACACGCAACGCCTGTGGCGCGCGGCTAGCCCGATTACCGTCTATCCGCTTCCTGTCCCGTTCTCATTTCCCGCCGTCACGGTTTGGAATTGGTATGCCGCGGGTTTTCGGTCTACAAATGTCGGGCCAATCAAAACGAGCGGAACACGCCAATGAGTGACAAGAAACTGCCTTTCGTGGTGACCGGGCGTTACGCGAACAACTTGGACGCCGCGAGCGGCGAGTCCTACGACCCGGAGTTTGAAGCGCTGGTGCGGGCGATGCTGGTGCGCTTCGGCGAGGATCCGGAGCGCGAGGGGCTGAAGCGCACGCCGATGCGGGTGGCGAAGGCGCTCGATTTCCTCACCAGCGGCTACAAGAGCACGGTGGCCGAGGTCGTCAAGGACGCGGTATTCGAGGAGCCCTGTGAGGAGATGGTGTTGGTGCGAGACATCGAGTTCTACTCGATGTGGTGGAGTGCGTGCAGCTTCACTCGACCCACATCACTGACTATGCAGCTGGAGAAGGAGAGCTGTCCAGGCATCGCGGGAAGTACGTTGGTGTTGCTCGCTTCCAGCATATCCTTCGACCCGCGCCATGATCTTTTAAACCGAGCTGATCGTTACCACACGCTGCGCCGTGATGAGTATCTCCTCGCCGGTCTTGGGATTGCTCCCAGGGGGCTGCGACTTGTCGCGCAGGATGAAATGCCCCAACCCGGAGAGTTTGTCGTTGGAGCCACGCGCCAGGGC
>CAYSFW010000026.1:0-28773 GCA_964430355.1 uncultured Thiotrichales bacterium | reverse complement strand
GACCAGGCCGCTGCCGAGGGCGGCAAGCCCGGTCTTCATCAGGAAGTCTCTACGGGAAACCATGGGGTTCTCCTCAGGGATCAGTGGTCGGCCGCCGCCGGGCTTGCGGCTGGACGAGGGCCGGAAAGGCTGGAGGCGGCGGGGGAGCCGACGGTCAGGGTCATGCGCAGGTCGGGCTCGGCGCGCCAGAAGTCGCGGCTTGCCTCGATTGCGCCAATCCCGGACTGGATCTGTTCTCGCGCCTCCAGCAGCAGCTCGAATACGCCGATCAGCATGCCGTTGTAGCGGAGCACGTTTTCCTCCGCGATGCGCTGCCGCAGCGGGACGATCTCGTCACGATAGTGGCGAGCGAGGTCGAAGGCCGTGCGGTAGCGCAGCCAGGCCTCGCGGGCCTCTGAGCGGGCGCGGATGGCGGTCGCGCGGACGTTCTCCACGGCCTGCATATAGACCGCCTCGGCCCGCGCCACCTTGGCATCCCCCCAGTCAAACACGGGCAGGACCAGCTCGATCTCGTAACCGCGCTGAACCGGGGCCTCATTGGAGGTGTTGTTCATCACGCCGGCCTCCAGCACGTTGACGAAGCGCGTGGCGCGGGTGAGCCCGAGTGACTTCGCCAGTCCTTCCGCCTGCTGCTTCGCAAGCTGCACATCAAGACGATCGCGGATGGCGCGTGCCTCGATCCCCTGGCCATCCTCGGGGGGACTAGCGGGCAGGTCCGGCAGGCGATCGGGCAGCTTGAAAGCGGTCTGTTCGCCCCACAGGCCGGGCAGGCGAATCAGCCGCTCGCGCGTCTGGGCCGTTTGCGGGCGGGCGAGGGCGAGGCGCGTCGTGGCATCGGCGTAAACGCCCTGCTCGCGCGCTTGATCGAGCACGCCCCAGTTGCCCACCTCGGCCATGCGCTTGCCAAGCAGGCTACTTGCCTCGGCGGCCTCGCGGACCTGCTGCCAATAGTCTTCCGCCTGCGCGGCGGCTACTGCGTCGATCCACGCCTTGCGGGTTTCCAGCGCGATGCGCATGACCTCGCCGGCCACGCGCAGCTTGGCTTCCTCCACGCGGCGCTCCTCGATCGCCGTCCTTGCTGGCAGAGTGAGGAGGCCAAAGATGTCGAACAGAAAGGTACGTTCGATCTCGACCTCGCCTGCCCGCTCCAGACGGCCGTAACTGAAACCGGGGTTGCGCAGGCGTCCAGCCTGCACCCGGTCGGCGTCGGCGATACCCAGTTCGGTCAGGGTCATCCGCAGGCCCGGGTTGTTGAGCAGGGCAATGCGCACGGCATGCTCGGCCGTGAGCGGTCCTTCGGCCAACAGCGTGCCCACCTCGGATGCGGCCTGCTGCTGGCGCTCGGGTGTGTCGGGCAGGAGGAGTGGTGGGTGTTCAGCGGTGGTAAGACGGGCATCCACCTCGGTCCGTAGCTCGCCAAGGCGCGCATCCTTCTTGAGCGTGGTGCAGGCCGGCAGGATCAGGAGGGCTGCGGTGGTCAGGCCCGCAGCCCCCCACGTGGAAAGATGGCCTCGCATCATGGCGTACCTCCATGCCCATGATGATGGGGCTCAGGTGATGCGGGTTGGGGGGAAGGGGCACCCATGTGTCCCAAGTGGCCGCCCAGTTCACGGGCGGTGTCGTTCACCTCGCGCCAGCCTGCGAGTTCTGAGGGGCGGAAGGGGAAGTAGTCGGTGAAGGCAGAACGGTAATCCACCGGTGGGACGGTCACTTCGGGCCGTTCCGGCCCTGGGGTAGCCGCCATGGCAGAGGTGAAGAGGGTCAGCAGCAGGGTGCAAACATGCACTCGCCGAAGGTGAGTAGGCATAATGAAAACTCCATGAAAACCGCTAAGGCCGTGGCGTTTGGGCCACGGGATCATGATGACGGTTACAGGGAGGCGGGGGGCCGCTCGGGCAGGTCGAGGGTCAAAGAGACAAAGTGGACAGCGATGAAGGCGCTGGGTAGGTAAACCGGCCGCTCGCTTGCGAGGTCGTACGAGGCGTGGGCAGTGAAGTGGGAGATGGCGAAGCAGTGCGGGCAGTCGTCGCCGAGGATGGAAGAGGTTTCATCACCTACCTCATCCCCGGCCAGAGCCTCGTGATGGTGACAGATGACGCCCTCGTGTTTCGCACCGGCTGCAGGAGTAAAGGCGTGGTGCATGCCAGACGCACACGCACTCATGCTGACCCCGGCCATCCCCTGGATGGGCAGGATCAGTACAAGCAGAAGCAGCAGGGTGCGTTTGAGCATATCTCTGCAGCGGGAGGCTCGCCAGAAAGCCAATCGTAAAACCAAAATTAGTAGATCGACAATGCGAGCGCAAGTTCCTGTATGCGTCCAGTTGAGCTTTGCCCGCGCACTCATCAAAGAACTCGGCGAGCGTGGCGAGGCTGTGACGCAAACGACGCACCGCCTCGGGTTTATCCCTGGTACGCAGAGACAATCGAATTTCACGCCCGAATTTCACGCCGCCTACCGAGCTGTTGGACGAGGTCGCAAGGAACACGCACGCAGCTGACATACGCCTGTGCGCTTGAATAGATGGGTCTGGTTTTTCATGTTGGGGGAATCTCCAAGGGTATCGGTGTACCAACTTGGCGTACCATTCTGCGAGGCTAAGCCATTGAAAATATGGTAAGTTTATAGTTATCAATGGCTTGTTTAGTAACTGGCGGAGAGGGAGGGATTCGAACCCTCGATACGGTTTTGCCGTATACACACTTTCCAGGCGTGCTCCTTCGACCGCTCGGACACCTCTCCGCTTCGCATCGGGTCTCGCGCACGGCCGCGGTTGCGGACTGAAGACCTTCAGGCGAGCGAGAAGCCTAGCGGTTTTGATGGGGTCTGTAAACAGCGGGCGCACCGGTGTTCGACGAAGGCCGCAAGCGCTCTCCTTGACCGATCAGAGACGGCTCGGTCAGCCGCGAATGGCTTCCACGGTCGCAAGCACGCTGCCCTGCCGCGCAAAGAGCTTTTCAAGCCGGTCGTCCCCGATGTTCAGGGCGGACAGGGCGGGGTGCGCGGCGATGGCCTCGCGTAGGGGATCACCGCTCAGCGTGAGCGAGGCTAGCCTTTTCGCGAGTCGCAGGATGTGGGCCTCGGTCCTGGTACATGCGGCGGTATCCTGCTGCGCGGCGACTGTTTCGATGACGGTCGGCGGCATGTTCCAGTGCTCCAGAACCACTACGGCTGCGTCTACGTGCAGCGCGTCGATGTGGGCCATCAGGATGTCCGTGGCGATCAGCTCGGGTTGTAAGCCATCGACATCGAGTGTTGCCCGTAGCAGGACCGGTTTGCCGATTGAGTGCAGAAGTCCGCAGAGGAAGGCCTTCTCGGCATCGCGCTTGGTCATTTGGGCGATTTCCTTGGCCCAGAGCGCCGTGGCGAGTGCATGCTGGCCGATTTGCCGGATCTGCCGGTCATATATCGCGGCGTCGAAAATCCGTGCATTTATAGCGGTCGCGAAGGCGATGTCGCGGACCAGCGTCATGCCGAGCCTGGCGATGGCCTGCGGGAGGCTTGAAAGTCGCGTCCCGCGCCAGAACGCGGCGGAGTTGGCCACGCGCATGACGTTTGCCGCGAGCACGGGCTCGGTCTGGACGAGGTTGACGAGTTGGTTGGCGTTGGATTCCGGGTCGTTGGCGATGCGCATGATCAGCCAGGCGATTTCCGGCAACACCGGAATGCGCAGGTCGTGTGCGGTGATGCGCTGTTGCAGCGCCAGCGTGAGATGCTCGGTTTGCGCTTCGCGTACAGCCACGGTTCCTCCCTGAAACTATCCGCAGCCTGACCGGGTGCGGTGTCCTTCGCCCTTGCGCGATCCTGGCACGGTGTCGCGCTGTTACGCCAAAGGTTGTCCGCAGCCGAATCCCGAGTCAATCAGCTACGTCACGCTATCGTTGAGGCCGGGTCGTTGCCGCGATGCGATCTGCGCGGCGGGGCACTGGCTCTCACGCCGCGGGTTCGAGCGCCCAAAGCGGGTCTGCGTAGGGAGGTCCGCTCAAGCGTGCGTGTCGATGGTTTCCATGCGGGTGCGCAGCGCGTTCGTTACGTGCCGCACTGGCGCGGGCAGTGCCGCGAGCACCGCGTCGAACTCCACGGCGTCGAGCAGGTTCTTGACCGTCAGACCAAGATCGGTGTCGCCCTCGATGACGAGCCGGCGGTTGAAAAACAGTGTGTCAGGGTCTTCGAGGCGCAGCGCGAGGCGCAGGAAGTCCATCGTGGTCGCCGTAAAGGTGACGTCGGCGCGGGCGTCCTGCTCGGCCTTGAGCCCGCGGGGCGAGACTGAGAAGCGGGCGCGGGCGCCGAGGTCACGGAGGTGGATGGCGAAGCGCTTGCCTTCCACGCAGGCCCAGTCGAGCTCGCGCAGTGCCGGCCAGGCGATCAGGTTGAAGGCCGTTGTGAATGCAACCGAGCCGGGGAAGACCGGCAGGCGGGCGACCAATCGTGCAAGGGTGGCGGGAATGGCGGGCATCGCGTGTTCCGGGGTTCGAGGTTGAGGATTTCTGTTGCGCAGACGCATCCGGGCTGTCGTGGTGTCCGTGTGTCTTGCCTCCGACTGACGAGTCCTACGCCGTTCGGGCGAGTCCGGCCTGGCCGTCCCAGTAGCCGTCGCAGGGCTTGCCGGGCATGAGGGCCTCGACCCGGGCGGCCGCGTGCGCTGGGTCGGCGTCGTCCAGCAGTTCGCGGAACGCGAGCACGACGCCCTGCATGTCGCGCGATTGCGGCGAGAGGCGCAGCAGCCCGACGCCGGTCGCGGCGACCTCATTGATGCGGTGGGCGAGGCTGTAGACGTGTGCGGATTGCGTCTGAATGCCGTTCAAGACGAGGAATTCCTCGCCCTCGCGGGTGTCGAGCGGCAGGCCGTCCGGGTGGTCGAGGCAGCGGAAGCCGCAGCCGCAGGCATCCTTTTGCAGGTTGTAGTGTCGTGCGGTGAAGCAGCGCGCGGAGTAGGCGAGCGGCAGGCGGCCGTAGGCGAACAGTTCGGTTTCCATGCCGTTCGGGATGGCCATCGTGGCGAGCATCTCGCGCGGCATCTCCACCGGCGGCACCCAGCGCGTGGCGCCGGCTTCGGCCAGCAGCGCAAGGGTGTCGGGGTTGTAGACGTTCAACGTCGGTCCGGCGACGAACGGCTTGCGGGCTTCTGCAAGCAGCCGCACGGCGCCGAAGTCGTTGGCCTCGACCGGAAACGGGCTTTCAGCCACGAGCTTGCGCAGCGCCTTGAGGTCGGATTCGGATTCAACGAGCGCGAGCGTGGACAGCACCACTTCCTTGCCCGCCTGCGAGAGCTCCGCGGCCAGCGCCAGCCAGTCCGGTGCGCGCAGCTCGTGACGCCTCGAGCAGACCGTCTCGCCCAAGTAGATCACGTCCACCGGCCAGGTCGCGGCGTTCCCGTAGAACGCCAGCACATCGGCGCGTGGCCAGTAGTAGAGCAGGGGTCCCAAGGCAAGTTTCATCGTATGCGGCGCTGGTTGTCGAGGTGCAAGTTCGGTGTTGGCCAGCAAAGTCACTTCCACGGCCGGTAATACGCCCCGAGCGTGTGCATGCTGCCCTCGGAGACCTTGTCGAGCTGTGCAAGCCACGCCGCTTGCGGCTGAAATGCCGACGGCGCGCGCTTCACGGCGTCGATCGCCGCGCGCCAGACCTGGGTGACCTGCGCGACGTAGGCGGGGCTGCGCTGGCGGCCTTCGATCTTGATGGCGGCGATGCCCATGCGATGCATCTCGGGCAGCAGCTCCAGGGTGTTGAGGCTAGTGGGTTCCTCGAGCGCATAGTAGGTCTCGCCACCCACGCTGAACCGCCCCTTGCACAGCGTCGGGTAGCTGGCCTTCTCGTGGTCAGCGTAACGGTCGATCAGCACGCCGTTGAGCCGCGTTTCCATGCCCTGCGGGGTCTGCTGCCAGCGCACTGCGTGGCCGGGCGAGCAGGCGCCAAAGGTATTGGGCGAGTCGCCGCAGGCGTAGGAGGACAGCAGACAGCGCCCCTCGACCATCACGCACAGCCCGCCGAAGCCGAACAGCTCGAGCTCCACGTCGGTGTGCCGCACGACGTTCTCCACCTGCGGCAGCGAAAGCACGCGCGGCAGCACGGCGCGCTGGATGCCGAAGCGTTCCCGATAGAAGTGGATCGCCTCGTAGTTCGTCGCCGAGCCCTGCACCGAGAGGTGCAGGCGCAGGCTGGGATGCGTTTTCACCGCATAGGCCATCAAGCCAGGGTCGGCGAGGATCACCGCATCGACCCCCTGATCCGCTGCCTGATCCACGGCGCGCTGCCAGCGCGCGAGTGTGGCCGGTTGCGGGTAGGTGTTGAGCGCCATCAGCACTTTGCGGCCCTCGCCGTGGGCGTATCGGATGCCCTCGGCGAGCGACTTCGCGTCGAAGTTGAGCCCGCTGAAGTTGCGCGCGTTGGTGTTGTCCTTGAGTCCGAGGTAAACGCCATCCGCGCCGTGATCGACCGCGGCCTTCAGTGCCGGAAGGCTGCCAGCGGGGCAGATCAATTCAAGCAAGGGTGGGTTCGGCATCGGCGTAGTCCGGAATGCGTAGGCTGGCGAGGGCGGGCTTGTCCACGCGCGCACCCTGGCGAGTGCCGCGGCGGGTGAGTTCCGAGACGATCGCGTTGATGACCGGCCATTTCTGCGAGCACCACGATGGCGCGAGTAGCAGCGTGGCGGGGGCAGTGCCGGTCACGCGGTGCATGACCACCGCCCACGGTGTGCGCTCGATCAGGTCGGCGGCGTTGCGGACGTAGTCCTCTCGGGTTAGGGGCACGTTCTCGCCGCGCCGCCACGCGTTGGCGAGTTGCGTGCCCTTGACCACGTGCAGCGGGTGCAGCTTGAGCCCGTCGGTACCGATGTCGAGCACGGTGTCCAGTGTCGCGCGGTAGTGCCAGTCGTCCTCGCCGGGCAGGCCGAGGATGAGGTGAGTGCACACTGGCAGGCCGCGGGCGCGCGCGGCGCGGCAGGCCTCGATGTATTCGCGCAGGCCGTGGCCGCGGTTCACGCGCACCAGTGTGGCGTCGAAAGCCGATTGCAGACCGAGTTCGAGCCACACCTCGTGCCCTTGGTCGCGATAGCTCGCGAGCAGGTCGAGCACGGCTGGCGGCACGCAATCCGGCCGCGTGCCGACCGACAGGCCGATCACGCCCGGGAAGCTCAAGGCCGCGTCGTACTGCGTCTTCAGTGTCGCCACATCCGCATAGGTGTTGGTGTACGCCTGGAAGTAGGCCAGGTACTTACGGGCCCGCGTGCGTCGCGCTGTGCCCAGCTGCCCGGCAGCCACCTGCGCTTCGAGCGGTGCCGGCGCGCGGCCATTGGGGCTGAACGAGGCGTTGTTGCAAAACGTGCAGCCGCCGATGCCCTTCGCGCCGTCGCGGTTTGGGCAGGTGAAGCCTGCGTCGATGGCGATCTTGTGCACGCGCTCGCCGTGGCGCACTCGCAGCCACTGGCCGAAGGTATGGGCGACCTCGGAAAGGCGTGTGGACGTGAAGTGTTCCGACAAGGGCTGCGGGTCCGCTGGATGTACGCAATCCGGCTTTCTACCGGCAAGCGCAACCGGCGACATTGATCATAGTCAACGAACCGGGAGCCGATCCCGCTCGCCGGGCGCGGCACAGCGCGGGGCACTTCGGGCGCTATCGACGTCGGGGGCCTGAGTGGGCAGACTTGGCGGAGACCCCGGTGTGAGGCCCCCATGGAACCATCGAACCCCGTGACCGCCGTCGATCCAAACTCGACTGCACCTTCGCTTGCCGAGGTTGTGGGTGTGCTCCTCGGCGTTGCCGTGCTGTGGTTGCCGGTGCTGGCCCTGCACCTCACGCCCGCGCTGTTCGCCGCACTGCTCACCTACGCGGCCACGCGGGCGTTGGCTGCGCGTCTGCGTGTGTGGCTGCCGCGGTTGCCGCACTCCGAGGGGCTCGCGCTGTTGTGCATCCTGCTGGTGCTCGGCCTGGTGATCGCCGCGCTGGTCGATTACGCCGCGGATGCTCATGTGACATTGCCGGGCGTACTGCGCCGCATGGCGCTTATCCTTGACCAGGTGCGCACTGCGCTACCCCAGGGCATCGCCGACCATGTGCCCGCGTCGGTCGATGCCTTGCGCGAGGCGGCTGCGAACTGGCTGCGCAAGCATGCTGCCCAGGTGCAGTTATGGGGTGGTCACACGCTGCGGGGCTTCGGCTACGTCATAGCGGGCCTGGTCATCGGGGCGCTGGCGGTCATCCAGTTGCCCGCGCAAGGAGCCGCCCCGGGCGCAAGCAGCGCGCTCGCCGCGCGTTCACGCGGACACCTCGACGCGCTCGTGGCGAGTTTTTCCAATGTGGTGTTCGCGCAGGCCCGCATCGCCACGATCAATGCCGTGCTAACGGCCGTTTTCCTTCTGGGGGTCATGCCGCTGGTCGGGCGACCCTTGCCGATGGCGGGGACATTGGTGGCCATCACGTTCGTCATGGGCCTGATTCCCGTGGTCGGCAACCTGATCTCGAACACCGTCATTGTGATCTTCGCCCTGAGCAGCTCGCTGGTGGACGCAGCACTGGCGTTGGCGTGGCTGGTTGGCATCCACAAGCTGGAATACTTCCTCAATGCCCACATCATCGGCACGCGCATCCGCGCCCAGGCCTGGGAGCTCTTGATCGCGATGCTGGTCATGGAGGCAGCATTCGGGCTGGCGGGGCTGATCACCGCGCCGATCATCTACGCGCAAGGCAAACACGCGCTCGCCGCGCGCGGCTGGCTGGGTTGAGGGGCCCCAGCGGGTTCAGTCGCGCCGCTCCGTGGCGCGCACGGCGAGTTCGGTGCGGCTGCGGGCGTGGAGCTTCTCCATGATGCGGCTGACGTAGTTCTTCACCGTCCCTTCGGCGAGGAATACCTTCGCCCCGATCTGCTTGTTGCTGAGCCCCTGTGCGATGAGTTCGAGGATGCGCTGTTCCTTCGCTGTCAGGGGTTCCTCCAGCGTCAGTGGCGCGCCCTCGTGAGCAGGGCGGACCGGTGGTGGCGTGCCGGGCATGGGTGCTGGCGTGGTGCTCTCCACGCCCTCTGCCGGCCTCATGGCGGGCGCGCCCGGTTTCGCCAGCTGCCGGAACCGCTCCAGCACCTTGCAGGCGATGCTAGGCGAGAGGCGCGTTTCATGGCGGGCGACCGCGCGGATGGTGTCGAGGATTTCCGCCTCCGAGGCGTCTTTCAGCAGGTAGGCGCGCGCGCCGGCGAGGATGGCATCGAAAACGAGATCGTCCTCATCGTAGGTGGTGAGCACGACCACGCCGATGTTCGGAAGCCGGGCATTGATTTCGCGCGTGGCGACCACGCCGCTCGCGCGGGGCATGCGCAGGTCCATGACGATCACGTCAGGCCGCAGCGCCAGCGCCTGTTCGATGGCGTCGAGCCCGTCGACGGCCTGGCCGACCACTTCGATGTCGGCTTCCGCGTCGAGGATCATCGCGAGTCCGCGGCGGATGAGTGGCTGATCGTCCACGATCAGCAGGCGCAAGATTCGCGCCGGGTCGCCCGTCGCTGTGCTGGTCACGCCGAGCCTGGGGGTCGGGACGCACTACGCGGGGTGCCGCCTACGTTGCCCGGCAGGGCGCCCAGGCGCTCACGCAACTCGCCGACGAGCGGGGACGGTAGCCGCGCGGTCAGAAAATTCACCACCGTGGTCACCGCCAAGGCGGCTTGTTCGGGTGACAAACCCGCCTCGCGGACAACGGCTAGGATCAACTCGTCCATCATGGCAGACTTCCTCGCATAACCTCGATCGGGTTCGGTTCTCAACACCCCGTCCTGGGGGATGGCGATATCGACATGCCTCCGAATCTAAGCGAACAGCAACCCGCGCGCCCAGTGACGAACGGCACTGCGGAGTCATCGTCGAGCCCGGAACCCGTTGCGCCGCCGCCAGCGGGCCGACTCGAGGGCTTGTTGATCCGTCTGGACCCGCGGCGCCGGCTGTCTTCCGCGATCGGTTGGACATCGCTGGCCGTCATCGTGATCGTCTCCGTCATCGCCGCTCAGCTGGTCTCCGCCCCGACTGGTCGTGCCGTGGCTGCGGACAACGAGCGCCTGCTGCGCCAGTTCGCCACCCAGATCGGCCACGGGCTGTCGATGAGCATACAGACCCGGCGCTCGATCGTCATGGCTTCGGCCGCTCAGGTGCTCGTCTCGGAGGACCGGGGTTCCGAGGCGCTGGAACGGCACCTCGCCGCCATCCAGGCCCAGTTTCCCGAATTTGCGTGGCTGGGGGTGGCCGACCCGGACGGGCGGGTCGTCGCCGCGGTCGGCGAGGCGGCCGTGGGCGATGACGTGACGGCGCAGCCGTGGTTTCAAGCTGCCCGCGTCGCACCCTTCGTCGGCGAGGTCCACGAAACGCCTATGTCGGTACCGGCAGCGCCCGGTGCCGATCAACCCACGGATTTCGTGGTCGTGGCGGTACCCATCCGCGCCCCGACGGCCCGCCTGCTCGGGATCATCGGCGGCTACCTGTCCTGGCGCTGGATCGCGCGGTTCCAGACGCGGTTGCTCGGCGCCCTGGAGACGCACCGGCAGCTTGAGCTGCTGGTGGTCGGCAGCGCGGGGGTCGTCATGGCGGGCCCGCCCACGTGGCGCGGCCTTCCGCTGCCCGCCGCAGCGGATCTCACCGAAGGTGGGGCATTTGCCGTCGGCCGCTCCGCCGTCCACCCCGGGGACGATGCACGCCTCGCCTGGCAGATCGTCGTGCGCGAGCCGGTCGCCGAGGCCACGGCCCCAGTGCGGGCGCTGCGTGCCAAGGTCCTGGGCACGGTCGTCGCGGCAGGCGTCCTGTCTGGGCTGGCCGCGTTTGCGCTGGCGGGGGCACTGACGCGCCGGCTTGCCCGGCTCGACGCTGATGCGCAGGCGGTGCGGCGTGGCGAGCGTCTCGTCGTCGATGTGCCGCCGGGCCAGGACGAGGCGAGCCGCCTCGGCCAGACCATCGCGGAGCTGATCGGGCACCTGCAACGCGAAAAGGCCGCACTGGCGAGCCTCAACACGGAGCTGGAGGCGCGCGTTGCCGAGCGCACGGCCCGCATCCAGCGCATGGCCGACGAGGCCCGTCACGCGGCGGTCACGCGTGAGCGCCTGCGCATGGCGCGCGACCTGCACGACACACTGGCCCACTCGCTGATGGCCCTGCTCACGCAGATTCGCATGATCCGCAAGCTCCGTGGCCGGCTATCGCCGCAGGCGCTGGAGGAGGAGATGGCGCGCGCGGAGGAGGCGGCCGCGAGTGGACTGGCCGAGGCGCGTGCAGCCATCGCGCAGATGCGCGACAACGGGGTGCGCGACCAGGGACTTGGGCCTGCCATCGCTGGCCTGCTCAGCCGGCTAGCTGAACGCAGCGGCTTGCACACGCACTTTAGCGCACGCGGTTGTGCCAAGGACTGGGCGGATGCGACGGCCGAGACGCTGTTTCGCATCGCCGAGGAGGCCTTGCGCAACGTCGAGCGCCACGCCCGTGCCCGCAGCGTCAGTGTCTCTCTCGCGTCACCTGACCGCACGAGTGGGCCTTCGGGTAGCGTGGTACTCAGTGTCGCTGACGACGGCGTAGGTTTCGACCCCGCCCGGGTGCCGCCGGGCCACTACGGGCTCGCCGGCATCCGCGAGCAGGCGGCGCTGATCGGTGCACAGGTGGAGTGGGATAGCGCACAAGGGCGTGGGACTACCCCGCGCGTGGCGCTTGCGGTCTGACACCGGGATGGAGCGCCGCGCGGTGTGCCGCCCCTTATTCCCCAAAACTGGCCTGACCCCATCGTGACCTTGGTCACGTGCTATCGGTGACCGATGACACTACGCCCAGTGCGGGTATCTCCCTAAAGTGTGGATCAGCGCAATGCCATCGGCTGATGCCGTAACGGACAGGGCGCCGTCATTCCCATCTATGTAAGGAGATCCACATGCAACGCAACACCCGTACCCAACGCGCCATCGTCAGTGCGCTCGCGGCAGCCGCCATGCTCGGCGCGGCCACGATGCCCGCTCACGCCCAGGATGAACTGATCGTCGTCGAACCGGTACGCGCCACGCTGTATCTCAACGGTGGCATCGGCAAGGACGAAGAGGCCTACATGCGCAAGATCGCGGCAGACTGGCCGCTGCGCATGACCTTCTCCGAGCGCAAGGACAACGAGTTCGTCGCGGATGTCGATGTGCTCATCGTCGATGCGAAGGGCTCGCCCTACCTCATGCTCTCGAACGCCGGTCCGATGACCTACGCCATGCTGCCGCCCGGCAAATACCGCATCACCGCGCGCTTCAAGGGGCAATCGGAAACCCGCGAGGTCACGCTGGATGGCAAGAGCGGACGCGACGTGTCCTTCCACTGGCAGGGCACGCCGAAATAGCCGACACGGGGACGGGCCGGCCGCCGCGCCGTGCAGGGCGGCGGCGCCCGCCTCGTGGTGGGTTCGCGCTCAACCGATCATCCAATCCGCAGTAGTCAGACATGAACACCAAGGATCTCGTGGTTGCCGTTTTCGACACGCATTCCCAGGCCGAGCAAGCCATCCGCACGCTGTACGAGGCGGGCTTTGATATGAAGAAGGTTTCGATCATCGGCAAGGACTATCACACCGAAGAGCAATTCGTGGGTTATTTCAACGCCGGTGACCGCGCCGTGTTCTTTGGCAAGTTCGGCGCACTGTGGGGCGGGCTGGCGGGTTTGCTGTTCAGCTCCGCGTTTCTGTTCGTGCCTGTGCTGGGGCATCTCGTGGTGCTGGGGCCGATTGCCTCGGCGATTGCCGGCGGCCTGCAAGGCGCGGCGCTAGGTGGCGGCATCGGTGCGCTGGCCGGCGCGCTCTCCGCGGTCGGCGTGCCGAAGGACTCCGTGCAGCGCTATACCACGGAGCTCAAGGCCGACAAGTTCCTCGTCATGGTCCACGGCGATGGTGACGTCATCGCGCGGGCACGCGAGCTGCTTGCAGGGGCCGGCAGCACGGACGTCCAGGCCCACCACGCCGGGGCGTGAGCAACACCGACCTACATCAGCCGATGCAAAGTTCGAATCCACTGATGGAGTAAAGCCGTCATGAAATTCCATCCCACCCTCGTTTCTACCGCGGTCGTGCTGGCGTTGACGCAGCTTCAGGCCGGCGCCCTCGCGGACCCTTCGACACCTGCTACTGCACCGGCGCCAGCAGCGACTGCCGTCACCGTGAAGCCACCGATTGCCGCGAAGTCGCCCGAGGCATGGATCCAGTATGAGGACACCACGTTCACCCCGGTGGTCGATGACGTGAGCGCACACCTCGCGGCGGCACGGGCCGCGCTGGCGGCAAAGGACGGTGCCAAGGCCGCCGATGCTCTGCAAGCCGTTGCGGCCGCACTCAAGGCGCAAGGGGAGCGTGCGGCGAAGGCGGATCTCCGGCAGGCTGCCGCGGATCTGCAGGCCGCTAAGGAGGCCCATGTCCGGATGACTGCGCTCTCGGCGCGGCTTGGTGAGGTTGCCCAGCAGATCCGCGCAGGCAAGGTGCCGAACAACGCCGCACTGGACGACGTGCTGGGCGCCGCCGGGCGTGCCGATCTGGAGCGCCGTTGGCTGGTGACGGACGTCACCACGTGGTACCCCGTGGCGGAGGAGCCCCAGCGCCACTTCCTCGCGGCCGCCGATGCTTACGCGAAGCGGCAGTTCAAGGCCGCGGCGGACGAGGTCCAAAAGGCGGCCGCCTACATCCGCCTGGAGGCTGCCCGCGCCATGGGTGCGGCAAGGCAGGCGCTTGCAGACGAGAACGCCGACCTACAGAAGCTGGCGCAGGATCTGCGCAGCGGGGTGAACGTCACGGACGCGGCACTCGACCGGACCTTTGCCAAGGCCAGTCATGCCCTCGCCCTGGCGCATCGCGAGCAGGCGGCGCGGTCGTGGTCGAGCAAGGCGTTCGATGAGGCTGGCTATGAGCTGAAGGCGGCGGCACATGGCCTGGAGAGCGCGGCACGCTGGGCCGATGCCCACGGTGAGGCGGCGATCGCCGACGCCACGGCCGGTGCGCGGGCCCTGGGTGAGAAACTCGCCAGCGGTGGCGTGTGGGCCAAGGCCGAGGTCACCAATGGCTTCGAGGCCCTGGGCAACGCCATCAATCGGCTCGGTCAATCCGTGGGTTCCCAGCGTTCGGCCTCGCCATTCGACGAGGGCGCCTGACGTGAGGTAAGGCAGCTGCTGCGTGCCCCGGCATCGCCGGGGCAATCGCCGGTGCGAGGCAATCAACGGGGTGTTGCCCACCGGGCAACGGGCCGGAAGTTGGCATGACGCTCGCGAGCGCTTCGGCTACCATGCCGCGGACCCCGATTCAACACGACGCGATTCCGCATGCCAGAGAACCTCTCCCTCGATTTCGAAGGCGTCGAACGCCAGCCGCTGAAGGCCTTCACCGAGAAGGCCTATCTCGATTACTCGATGTACGTGATCATGGACCGGGCGCTGCCGCACATCGGCGACGGTCTGAAGCCGGTGCAGCGGCGCATCATTTATGCCATGTCCGAACTGGGGCTCTCGGCGAGCGCTAAACACAAGAAGTCGGCGCGCACGGTGGGTGATGTGATCGGCAAGTTCCACCCGCACGGCGACTCGGCCTGCTACGAGGCCATGGTGCTGATGGCGCAACCGTTTTCCTACCGTTACCCGCTGATCGACGGGCAGGGCAACTGGGGCTCGCCGGACGACCCCAAGTCCTTCGCCGCGATGCGCTACACCGAGTCGCGGCTCACGGCCTATGCGAAGGTGCTGTTGCAGGAACTCGGGCAGGGGACGGTGGACTGGCAACCGAACTTCGACGGGACGCTGGAAGAGCCGGCCCTGCTGCCGGCGCGGCTGCCCAACGTGCTGCTCAACGGCACGACCGGTATTGCGGTCGGCATGGCCACCGACATCCCGCCGCACAACCTGTGCGAAGTGGCGGCGGCCTGCGTGCATCTGCTTGATCACCCCGAGGCGACGGTGGCCGAGCTCTGCGCCCTGGTGCCGGGACCGGACTTCCCGACCGATGCCGAGATCATCACGCCGCGCGAGGAGCTGGTGCGACTTTACGAAAGCGGCAACGGCACGCTGCGCATGCGCGCGAAGTGGGAGCTCGAGGACGGCGATATCGTCATCACCGCGCTGCCGCACCAGGTCTCCGGCAGCAAGGTGCTCGAGCAGATCGCGCAGCAGATGAATGCCAAAAAGCTGCCGATGGTCGAGGACCTGCGTGACGAGTCCGATCACGAGCACCCGACGCGGCTCGTCATCGTGCCGCGCTCGAGCCGCGTGGACCGAGAGGAGCTCATGAGTCACCTGTTCGCGACCACCGAACTCGAGCGCAGCTACCGCGTCAACCTGAACATGATCGGCGTCAACGGCCGCCCGCAGGTGAAGAACCTGCGCACGCTGCTCGCGGAGTGGCTCACGTTCCGCACGCAGACGGTGCGGCGGCGTCTCGAGTGGCGGCTCGCGAAGGTGCTGGAGCGCCTGCATTTGTTGGAGGGTCTGCTGATCGCCTTTCTCAATCTCGATGAGGTGATCCGCATCGTGCGCAGCGAAGACGAGCCGAAGCCGGTGCTCATGGCAAGCTTCGCACTCTCCGAGGCGCAGGCCGACTATGTGCTCGATACCCGCCTGCGGCAGCTCGCACGGCTCGAGGAGATGAGAATCCGCGCCGAGCAGGAGGAACTCGCCCGCGAGCGCGCCGAGATCGAGGCCACGCTGGGGTCGGATGCGCTGCTCAAGGCACTGATCAAGCGCGAAATCGAGGCCGACGCCGCGACCTATGGCGATGCGCGCCGCTCGCCGCTCGTGGCCCGGCAGCAGGCCCAGGCGCTGGACGCCGCGGCGATCGCACCGGCCGAGCCGGTGACCGTCGTGTTGTCGCAAAAAGGCTGGGTCAAGGCGGCGAAGGGTCACGACGTCGACCCGACCACGTTCGGCTTCAAGGCCGGAGACGGCTACCTCGCCGCCGCCCGCGGACGCAGCAACCAGCCGGTGGTGTTCATCGACTCGACGGGTCGCAGCTACAGCCTGCCGGCGCACACCTTGCCCTCGGCGCGCGGACAGGGCGAGCCGTTGTCGGGCCGCGTCGAGCCGCCGGCCGGTGCGCAGTTCGTCGCCGTGTTGATGGGCAAGCCTGATGACTTGTTCCTGCTTGCGACGGATCACGGCTACGGCTTCTTGTGCAAGTTCGACGACATGCAGAGCCGCAACAAGTCGGGCAAGACCCTGCTCACAGTGCCGGAAGGGGCGCGCATCCTGCCGCCACTGCCCGTGGGTCACGTCGAGACCGACCAAATCGCGGCGGTGACCAGCGCGGGGCACCTGCTGGTCACACCGCTCGCCGCGCTGCCGCAGCTCGCCAAGGGTAAGGGCAACCGCATCATCGGCATCCCGACGGCCAAGGTCGAAAGTGGCGAGGAGCGGCTGGCGGCGCTTGCCATCGTGCCACGTGATGCGAAGCTGGTCGTCGAGGCCGGCAAGCGCACAAAAAGGCTCGGCGCCGCGGAAATCGCGGAGTACACGGGCGAGCGCGCCCAGCGCGGGCGCAAGCTGCCGCAGGGCTTTCAGAAGGTGGACGGGTTGCTGACTGAGCCATGAGCGCCGCGTCGTAAAATTTCGTCGCGCTGGTGAGGGCGATAGTTGTGCAACATTGATCCATGCTACAACTGGTGTGGTTAGAAACGTGAGTCGGCGCCCGGCCGGATTGAAAACCGGTCAACCGCCCCCACGTTTTCAGCAACTCCAACAAACCGTGCTTAAGAGGAGCTTATGCTGCGAATTGCGCTGTTCCTGCTGACAAACGCCGCCATTCTGGTCGTCATCAGCGTGGTGTTCAAACTGTTGGGCATCGAGAGCTACCTCGCTGCCAACAATGTCGATCTCAACCTGCAGGCGGTGCTCGTGGGCTCGCTGGTCGTAGGTTTCATGGGTTCGTTCATCTCGCTCGCGCTGTCCAAGACCATGGCCAAGCGCTCGATGGGTGTCGAGGTGATCGAGCATCCCGCGAACGCGACTGAGCGCTGGCTCGTGGAGACGGTGCAACGCCAGGCGCGGCAGGCGAACATCGGCATGCCTGAAGTCGGTATTTTCGAGTCCCATGCGCCGAACGCGTTTGCCACCGGTATGAACAAGAACTCGGCGCTCGTTGCGGTCAGCACCGGACTGCTTGAGAGCATGACTCAGGACGAGGTCGAGGCGGTGCTCGCGCACGAGGTGAGCCACGTGGCCAATGGCGACATGGTGACGATGAGCCTGCTGCAGGGTGTGGTGAACACGTTTGTGTACTTCCTCGCGACGGTGATCGGTCATGTGGTCGACCGGGTAGTGTTCAAGACCGAGGAAGGCCACGGGCCGGCGTACTTCATTGTCCAGATGGTTGCGCAGATCCTGCTGTCGATCCTCGCCACCATGATTGTCATGTGGTTCTCACGTTGGCGTGAGTTCCGCGCGGACGCGGGCGGCGCGCGACTCGCCGGCCGCGAGAAGATGATCGCCGCGCTCGACCGTCTGCGCCGTGTGCATGAGCCGGCGGAGATGCCGGCGGAAATGGCTGCGTTCGGCATCAACTCTGCGGGCATGTCCAAGCTGTTCATGAGCCATCCGCCGCTGGAAGAGCGCAGCCAGGCGCTGCGCGCCGCGCGCTGATTCCAGACGCCGCTCAGGCCTTTGCATGGTTCGACCCCCGGCCCTGCCGGGGGTTTTTTGTGTCCGGGGGTGTCGTGGCGGTCACCTTCATGCAACGCGAGACGCCGGTGATGGTGAGGCACCGCGTGCCGTTACCCTCGGGATGTGGTTTCGGGGGCGCTCGACCCGCCCGCAGAAGACGATCTTGGTCAGCCGGTCAAGCCCAACGCGCCACTCATTCGAGCAGCTGCACGTTGCTCGAGAAGTCGAACTCCAGCGTTTCTGCCGGCTGGCGCAGGTAGAAGCCTTGCACGTAGTCCACGCCGAGGCGCTTGAGCGCAAACAGCTGCTCCTGACGTTCGACCTGTTGGGCGATGACCTCCTTGCCGATGATGTGGGCTTGCTGGGTCAGGCGCATCAAGGCCTTTTGCCGGTCCTGATCGCGGTCAATGTGCTCGGTGAAATAGGGGTCGAGCTTGAGGAAATCGACGTGCAGGTGGCGCAGCACCTGAAACGGATTGAGCGAGTTGCCGAAGTCGCTGACGGAAAAGCGGCAGCCGAGTGGGCGTAGGTATTCGAGCAGGCGCTTGATCTGTTGCAGGCAGACGAGCAGCGATGAGGCCTTGAACTCGAATACCACGCCAGCGGGGTCGGCTCCGGACTCGCGCAGCTGGTTGTGGATCCAAAGAAAGTCTTCTTCCTGGCGCAGCGTGTCTTCGGTGAGCTTGATGAACAGGCTGGCCGGCCGGCCTTGGCTGTTAAGCTCGGCCAATTCGCGCAGTGCGTTCAGGATGACCCAGCGGTCGAGCCCCTTGGCGTAGCCGCTGCGCTCGGCGCTCGGCATGAACTCGCCGGGGTAGATGAAGCCGCCGTCCGGCCGACTAATGCGCAGCAACACGGAGTAACGCGCCCGGCCGTCGGTCTGCAGCTTGACCAGTGGCTGGAAGATCAGGCGCAGCCGGTTCTCTTTGAAGGCTTGGCGCAGTTGGTCGAGCCATTCGTTGTCGAGCACTTTCTGAGGCTTTTCCTTGCTGCCGGGGCGGTAGATCTCGTAACCAGTGGCCTTGCGGATGGCCTTTTCCAGGGCGAGCGTGGCGCGCTCGACAACGGTTTGGGCCGAATCGGTGTCAGCATCGACCAGAGCAACACCGGCGTTGATCTGGCAGGGTACGGCCTTGCCGTCGAGCTCGAATAGCTGTTCGTTGACGCTTTCCAGCAGGCGGCTGAGGAAGGCACCGAGCGCGGCGTGATCCGTGGTCGCGGTGAGCAGGCCGTAGCTGTGCGCGTCGAAGCGGCAAAGCATGTCATCCAGGCTGATGCGCGACTTGAGTGTCGCGCCGATGTCGGCGTAGAGCACGTCCATCGGTATCGCGCCGAGCCGTGCCTCCAGTTCGCCATGGTTGTCGATGCGCAGCAGCACGAAGCTGTTTTGCTCGTTGAGGTAGTGCGCCTGGTCGACGGCCTTTTCGAGCTGGTTGAGCAGGTGGGTGCGTGTGTAAAGACCGCTGCTGACGTCGTAGATCGCGAGGTAGGAGAGTTCCCGGGTGATCGCGGAGGCGGCCTTGACCGAGCGGATGATGACTTGCAGGCAGGCCTCGCCTTCGTAGGTCGCCTGGCTGACCTCAAACGTGCAGCGCAGTGGCTGACCATCGGCGACCAGCTTGCCTTCCAGCGTGTCGGACGCCCCCTGGCTGTGCCGGAAGCGCTGCATGAAGAGCTTGACCTTGTCGCGTTCCTCTACAGGCAGCAGATCGAGGAAGGGGATGCAGGAGAGCTCGTCGTTGTTGCGCTGGATGAGTTGCTGGTAGGCCTCGTTGGTGAAAACGTGGATGCCGTCGAGGAGGTAGGCAAGCGGCAGCTCGGTCTGGTCGAGCAGTGCCGTGTAGCGCCGTTCGAGATCGCGATGCACGCCCTGTAGGCTGCCGACCTGGCGCTGTCCGTACAGGGCTGCGGCCGTACGGCGGATGACCATGCGCAGATGCTCGGGGTTGGAGAGCATCACCAGATCCTCGGCGCCGCGCCGCATGATCACGGCCGGATCGTGTCCAGGCAGGCGGGTGACGGCGATGATGGGAATGCGGCGATGCAGCGCGCGCAGCCGGGCGGAGGTGTCCTCGAGCCGGATTGCGAGGTGATCGATCGACTGCAGGATGAGTTCGAATTCCTGCTGCGACAGGACCTCCGCGAGTGCTTCAGGACGGGCGACGTGCGTCGGGCGTACGCCAAAGCCAGCGGATTTGACGACCTTGGCCAGGCTGTCGGCGGCGTTGGCATCCTCCGCTATGAGCAGAACGCGCAGCGTGGTCTTGAGCGCGGGCGCGTTGGGGTGCTCGAAGGGTCTGTCCACGGCGCTCACCATACCCCCGGGATTACAACCGGCTCCACAGGTCTTCGAACTCCTCACGGGCGTCGACGCGGTTCTGCACTTCGGTGGACTTGTAGTAGAACTGCGTGTAGTAGCTCGTTGATTCCCCCTGCTTCTTGAGCTGGACGAACAACTTTTTGCCGAGCGCGGTGAGTTCGAGCACGTCCTCCGGGAGAAATGCCTGGGCCGGGAGGAGCAGGCTCGGGAGCTGCTTGATCGTCTTCATGCCCGGCAGCATCAGCGCCTCGATCGGTAACATCCCCGGGTGGCTGCGGTTGCGGATGTCGTCCACGTGCACTACGGTGCCGCGCGGTGCGATCAGCTGCACCCCGACGTCCATGCCGGTCTCCGGACGGTGGCGCAGCCAGCGGACCAGGCCGATGCGCCACTGGAACTCGTCGTATTCCTTCTCGCGCAGGGCGACGATCTCGCCGACGTGGAGGTTGCAGGGTTCGTCGGACTCCCACACCAGTCCGTATCCGCCCGCGCCGGTGTTGACGGCGCGCCACTCCACCCAGGTTTCGGGAAGCTTGCGTTTCTCGAGCGTGCCGGGGTGCAGTAGCTGGTCGGTGGTGTTGTAGTCGTAGTGCAGGCCGTCGTGGAGCTCGAATTCGCCCGTCAGAGAGTAGGGCGCGTCGGCCGTGGCGCGCTCGAGGATCTCCTCCTCTCGCGCGCTGGCCTTGCGCGGCACGATGAACAGCTCTTCTTTGCTCAGGAAAGGATTGGTGTCGGCGTTGATGGCGTGGATGATGTTCTTGAGCCCCAGTGTGGCGACGACGGTGCGCTGCGTCGTCACCCGGCTGAAGCGACGGCGCTCACGGTGCGACCAGGCGTGCAGCAGCCGTTCGATCAGGTGCGGCTCGAGGGGCACTTTGCTGAACCCGCTGCCGTTGTCCTGTGAGGTGAGCATGTCGCGCAGCGTGCTGACCAGGCGCGTGAGGTCGAACCCGCGCAGGTTGGAGAACGTCGTGATATTGGCGAGCGGGATGAACGCCGGGGGTTCCGACGATTTGAGGCTCGCGACATGGACCATGCCCTTCTGGTCGGGGATCAGCGTGCGCTTCATCTCGCACAGGTGGCAGGCGGTCTCGAAGTAGGCTCGCAGGCGCTCGGCCTCGCCCGTGCGTAGTTGCGGCGGCTCGGACATCGCCAGCAGGCAGGCCTGCTTGTAGACGTCCTCGATGGTCGAGGCGTCGATGGTGCGGTGGTCCTCGTCCGCCACCTCGATCTGGGTGAGTTTGAAGGTCTCGGCAAACCCGAGGATACGGTGCATGTCGTGCCAGACGCTGCGCGCATCCGGCTTGTAGAGGGCGGCGTTGCGGGCGAGCGTTTCCTCGAGGTAGCGCAGGGCACGGTGCGCGGCGATGGCAAGTTGCCGGCGGTCGAGTTTGTCGCGGCCGGTGGCTACATCGTGCACGACGAGCTTGTAGCCGACGGCGAGTTCCTGCAGCAGAGACTCGGCGAGCCGGTCGATCTGCTTGCTCCGCCCCGAGATGGGCAGCGAGAGGGCGCCGAAGTGGCGCGCGAGGTGTTTGAGGATGATGCGGGCCGTGGGGCGCATCAGCTCCATCAGCTCGAAGCGGGTGCGGCAGTCGATCGCCTGACGGTTGAGCGTCTTGAGCGTGGTGAAGAACAGTTTCGTCGACTCGCCCATGTTCACCAACGGCAGTTCCTTGAGCCATCGGCGGATGGCCCTTGCGCTGTTGGGCGAGCGGTTGATCTCCTCCTCGCTCGCGGTGAACTGGGGCAGGTGCAGATTCATGGGATGACGCGCATCGATCCTTGAGCCCTCAAGGATAATGTAATTGCTCGTTAAAATGCTCGAATCGCATTCACACAAAATGCCCGTCCGCGTCGCGCAGACAGCGGTTTGCCGAGCAGCCTAACGCCGCGGTGGCTGCGCAGGGCGGTGTACGCCCCGCCAGGCGCTTCGGTCGAGCCCGCCGGGGTGTGGCCCCGGCTGGGGTGGTCATCTGCCTGGCATAACGCCAGCGCGCGCGGCCACCGATGGCAGTGTGCCATGGGCTGCTGGATTGCGGCATTCGGTACGGACAGGCGAGCCGCCGCCGCCGACCGGCGTCTTCGACGCCGCACCTGCGACCTCGCGTACCAGGCGCGGCACGAGGTAGCCCGGCAGGCGCTCGCTCAGCGCGGTGTGCAGCCCAACCGCCTCGGAGGCGGGAACCTCGAAGTGTGCCGCACCCGTCACGCGGTCGAGCAAATGCAGGTAGTAAGGCAGTACGCCGTGCTCGAACAGGGCGTGACTGAGCTCGCCGAGCGTTTCCACACTGTCGTTGACGCCGCGCAGCAGCACGCTTTGATTCAACAGGGTGACGCCCGCTGCGCGAAGCGCCCGCAGCGCCGCACCGACCTCGGCGTCCAACTCGCGCGCGTGGTTGACGTGCAGGACGATCACGACCTGAAGCCGGGTCTCCCGTATCCAGCGCAGCAGCTGCGCATCGATGCGCGAAGGCAGCACCACCGGGACTCGGCTGTGGACGCGCAGCCGCCGCAGGTGGGGGATCGCCTCCAGCCGTGCCGTGAGTTCCGCGAGTTTGTCATCCCCGAGGACGAGGGGGTCGCCGCCACTCAGGATGACCTCATCGACCTCCGCATGGCGGCGCAGATAATCGTGGGCTGCATGCCAAACGTCGCGCGAGGCGGTGCCGTCGGCGTAGGGGTAATGGCGGCGGAAGCAATACCGGCAGTGGATGGCGCAGGCACCCGTGGCGACCAGCAGCACCCGGCCGTGATACTTGTGCAGGACGCCGGGTGCGGCGCTCGCGTCCCGGTCGCCGACCGGGTCGGCACCGAACTCCGGCGGTTGCGCTGCAAGCTCCAGACCGCTCGGCAACACCTGGAGCAGCAGGGGATCGCGGGGATCGCCCGGGCGCATGCGAGCGAGGTAACTCGTGGTGATGCGCAGACGAAACGCCCGGCTCGCGGTGAGCGCTGCGGGCAGGTCCGCAGGGTCGAGGTGCAATCGCCGGTAGAGTTCCTCCGGCGTGGTGATGCAGGCGGCCAGCTCGCGCTGCCACGCGGGTGTTGTTTCGCTTTGGATTCTGGGTATCATGCGCGCTTCAACTTTGAGCAGACTGTCGAGTGGCGGTCGCGGGGGTAGCGGTTCGGCGGTGCACGTCGAGTGAGCACCGCCCGCCGGGCCGTACGACATCCTGCCTGGGGCCGGGCGTAGCGCAGTGTAGCCCCATTCGCGCGCCGTGTAAGCTTCCTGAGTGGCGAGCGCGTCCCCAACCCAATCACTTTTGCACAGAGAGTTTATGGCTTCCTACAGCACCAGCGAATTCAAGTCCGGGCTCAAAATCATGCTCGACGGCGATCCCTACGCCATCGTCGAGAACGAGTTCGTCAAGCCCGGTAAAGGGCAGGCGTTCAACCGCGTCAAGGTCCGCAACCTCAAAACGGGGCGTGTCATCGAAAAGACCTTCAAGTCGGGCGACACGGTCGAGGCTGCGGACGTGATCGACGTGGACATGCAATACCTCTACGCCGACGGTGAACTGTATTACTTCATGCACCCCGAGACGTATGAACAGATCGCTGCGTCCGCAACCGCGATGGGGGATGCGCTGAAGTGGATCCGCGAGCAGGAGATGTGCATGTTGACGCTTTGGAACGGTGCGCCCATTTCCGTGACACCGCCGCCGCACGTAGAACTCAAGGTCACGTACTGTGAGCCGGGCATCAAGGGTGACACCGCGCAGGGCGCGACCAAGCCGGCCACCGTGGAGACGGGGGCCACCGTGCGCGTGCCGCTGTTCGTCAACGAGGGCGACATCCTGAAGATCGACACCCGCACCGGCGAGTACCTCTCCCGCGTCAAGGGTTGATGAAGGTGGACTGGCGCCCCGGCTCAAGCCGGGAGGTCCTTCAGGAAAGGGCGCGGATGCTGCAAGGCATCCGCGCCTTTTTTGCGTCCCGCGGCGTGCTCGAGGTCGACACACCCGCGCTTTCCGCCGCGGCCGCGACGGACCCGGCGCTCCAGAGTCTGCGCGTAGCCCTCGACGGTCATGACTTCTGGCTGCACACCTCGCCGGAATTCCCGATGAAGCGCCTGCTTGCCGCGGGCAGCGGCGACATCTTCCAGGTGTGCAAGGTCTTTCGCGCCGGTGAACGCGGCCGTTGGCATAACCCAGAGTTCACGCTGCTCGAGTGGTACCGGGTCGGCCATGACCATTTCCGCTTGATGGACGAGGTGGTCGAGTTGATCGAGTCCGTGCGGCCGCCCGAGAGCCGCCCGCTCACCGTTCGGCGTGTGCGCTACGCGGACCTGTTCCGAGAGCAACTCGGCATCGATACGCTTGGTGCGCCCGATGACGAACTCGCCGCCCGCGCGCGGGTGCTCGGCGTCGCCCCGGAAGGCGCGCTCTCCCGCGACGGCTGGCTCGACCTGCTGCTCTCCACCGCCGTGCAGCCGCATTTTCCGGATGACCAGTTGACGCTCCTCTACGACTACCCGGCGAGTCAGGCCGCCTTGGCGCGTCTGAACGCGGACGGTGCAACCGCCGCCCGGTTCGAGGTCTTCTGGGGGCCGCTCGAGCTCGCCAACGGCTTTCACGAACTGGGGGATGCCGCCGAGCAGCGCCGCCGGTTCGAGGCCGATCTCGGCCGGCGGCGCGCGGAGGGCAGTGAGCCCGTGCCGATGGACGAGCGCTTGCTGGCGGCTCTGGAGCACGGTCTGCCCGAGTGCGCTGGCGTTGCGTTGGGCATCGACCGATTGCTGATGAGGGTCACCGGTGCGCAGCGCATCGACGAAGTGCTCAGCTTCTCCATCGATCGCGCGTGACGGAGGCTGGCATCACGGTGTGGAATCGCCAATCCCTCAGTCTGTGCCATGGATAGTGTGTTTGTTCCGTACATCGGTGGTGTCGCAGCCGTGCTGACGACACTCTCGTTTCTGCCCCAGGTGCTGCGCACGTTGCGCACCCGCGACACCCGCGCCATCTCGCTGTGGATGTACCTGCTGTTCACCCTGGGCGTGTTCCTGTGGCTGGTGTACGGCCTGTTGCTGGCGCTGTGGCCGGTGGTCATCGCCAATGCCGTGACCTTCCTGCTGGCGGCGACGGTGCTGGTGTTGAAAGTGCGGCATGGCTGAGGCGGCCATGCTTGCGCGTTGGTTGGCGGATCTCATCGTCGTCGTGCATCTGGCCTTCATCCTGTTCGTGATGCTCGGCGGACTGGCCGTGCTGCGCTGGCCGCGCCTTGCGTGGGCGCACGTGCCGGCGGTGCTCTGGGGTGTGTGGATCGAGTTCAGCGGCGGGATCTGCCCACTGACGCCGCTCGAGAACCACTTTCGCGTCCTCGCAGGGGAGGCGGGCTATGACGGCGGCTTCGTCGAACACTATCTGATCCCGTTGATCTACCCCCACGATCTCACCCGCGGGACGCAGTTCGTGCTGGGCGCAATCGTAATCGCCGTGAACCTGGCCGTTTACGGATGGCGCTGGCGGCGTGCGCGGCGCTGACTGGGTGCAGGGGATTACCCGGTGGCCTCGCGTTCGCGCACGCCCATCGCGACGAACAAACCGAGCAGACAAATGCCCGCCCCGACCCAGTAGGTCCCCGTCGGGCTGAGGCCCGTCCACAGGTACCCACTGCCGTAGCTGCCGATGGCGTGACCGATGCCAAAGCACACGCTCGAGTACAGCGCCTGGCCGCGGCCCTGCAGCTTGCCGGGGAAGTAGTGATTGACCAGCTCGATGGCCGAGGCGTGGTAAAGCCCGTAGCTCGCGGCGTGCAGCGTCTGTGTCAGAAACAGCACGACCGCCGAATCGACCAGGGTCGCGGTGAGCGCCCAGCGCAGCGCCGTGACCGCCAGCGCGAACCGGAACAGCCGCACCGCACCGAAACGCGGTAACAACCGGTACATGAATAGGAACACACCGATCTCCGCGATCACACCGACGGCCCACAACTGGCCGACGCTGCCACGGCTGTAGCCATGGGCCTCGAGGTAAATGCTGAAGAAGGTGTAGTAAGGCCCGTGGCTCGCCTGCATCAGCAGCCCGGCCACCAGCAGCGCTGCGACCGCAGGCTGGCGTAGGGTCGCCGCGAGCGACACGTGATCGTGTGCATGCACCGGCTCCGGTGCGCTGCGCAGCCACAGCGTGCTCACGAAGATCAAGGCGAGCAGGGCGGTCACGATCCACGGCAGCTGCGCGACGGGATTGCGCTCGAACCAGTAGCCGAGCCCCACCACGGCGAGGATGAAGCCAATCGAGCCCCACAGCCGGATGTGGCTGTAGCGCGCGCGATGCTCGCCCAGGTGGTTCATCGTGCACGCCTCGAACTGCGGCAGCGCCGCGTGCCAAAAGAAGCTGAACGCCACCATCACCAGCATCAACGCCGCGTACGTGTGACTCCACAGCACCCCGGCGAAGCTCACGGCGGTCAGCAGTGTCGCCACCCGGATGATCGCAAGCCGATGCCCGGTGTGATCCGCGATCCACCCCCAGAGATACGGCGCAAATACCTTGGTCAGCATGGTGACAGCCACCAGCTCCCCGATCTGCTGCGGCGCAAGCCCATGATCCTTAAGGTAAACGCTCCAGTACGGCACGAACGCCCCCAGGCTCGCGAAGTAGAACAGATAAAACGAGGAAAGGCGGTAGTAGGGCGTATCGGGGTTCACGAGCTGGCAAAAGTCCCTGCAGGGCGCCCCGAGCAATTCGACGACGCCGCGATCATGGCCGTTGGCGGTGGATTCGAGGCGCCTATTCTACGCACGCGAACCGTGCTTTTCGCGCACTGGCCCAGAACTTGTCGCCAGCCGTTGGCTGGCGCATACCTTCCGTGGCCTCGGCACTTTGGCGTGCGCGATTGCGCGGGACTGTGCGATCCCGGCGGGCCGGCGTATCAAAGGGTACGAGCTGCTGACATGAGGAGCCGGGGATGGCTTTGCGAATCTCCGGCCAACCGCGCGGGGTCTACGCCGCGGTCGGATGACGAGATGATTGCGCAACCTGGTGAGTGTTTCGGGGCGCACTCGAGCCCACGGCGCTTGCTGAACCGCGCGAGCCTGAGTGGTCGCTCAACGCGGCGCGAGACTCATAGAAACTGGCGGAACACCTGTCCCGACCCCACGCGTACCGCAGCTTTGGCTAGCCCGGCAGCTCCCTGCGCTACGCCCGAACGTATTGCAGGTGAGTGGCCTTTGCATCGTGCAGCACGCGGTCGATGCAAAAGCCTGGCAGGGGGTCGGCCAGGTTCTCGAACAGTCGCCGGCCGCCGCCGAAGAGCACGGGGGGGAGTGCGATTTCCAGCTCGTCGACGGCGTTGAGATTGAGATACTGCTGGATCACGTCGGCCCCGCCGGAGATGCGGATGTCGCGGGTGCCGGCTGCCTCGCGTGCGAGCGCGAGCGCGGCTGCGGGGCCGTCGTTGACGAAGTGGAACACCGTGCCGCCGGGGCGTTCCCAAGGCGCGCGCCGATGATACGTGAGAACGAAGACCGGGGTGTGGAAGGGGGCCTCTTCCGGCCAGCCGCGCTCGCCGCCGTCGAACATGCGCTTGCCCATGATATGGGCACCGGTGCGCTCGAGCGTGTGCCGCACGAGATCGTTCACTAGCCCGGTCTCGCCGCCTTCGCCAAATTTGAGCTTCTCGCGCAGGTACTGCTGGTCGAGCGCCCAGGCCATCAAGGCCCCCTACTTCGCGCCCAGTTGAGGTAACCGGGGTCAACTGAAGTGCTCAAGGGTCATGCCCTCGGGCGCCATAGAGCCGTCGAGGCTCAGGGCGATGTTGACGAATACCTTGCTCACGCCGCCTGACTCCTCGTTGCAGGGCTGGGTTGAAGCTGGGCGATTTCACCCGACGCGGGAAGACGTCTACGTCGGCGCCGTTCGGATCGCTCAGCGGTAGCCCGCTGGGCGCGTGGGGCGCTGAACACGTGGGTCGGTTCGAGGTACTACACGCACCGCCGGGTCGTCCCGGGCCAGGGCTGGGGTCTTTGGTGGTGTCATGAAACCGATCTGACAGTCCAGACGGTGCCTCGAGTGGCCCGGACGGATAAGGAATGAATGAAACGAAGGGGCTTTAGGTGTACGACAGGAGCGAGCCCTGCGGGCGTAGATGGTGGTTTCGAACGCCGCTCCACTGCGTCATGTGGGCTCCGAGGCCGTCAGCCCGGTAGCCGGCCGACGCGCAAGCTGATCGGCCAGGTGAAGCGCAGTGTCTGCGACGGGGCGCTCCAGAGGGCGGTGAGTCTCGACGCGAGCGGCGCGATCGGGTCTTCGCCTCGCGCCTTTCGGTAGCGCGCCGTGGCCGACCAGCTTGCGAGGTAGCCGAGGAGTTGGTCGAGCGTCCAGTCCTGGGCGAGCGAGAGGGGCGGGGCGGGGAGTTCGTCGAAGGGGAAGGGTAGGTCGCGGTAACCGAATTCGACGAGGCGCCGTTCTGGGGGCCAGTGGGGCCCCAGGGTCTCGGCGTAAAAGGCTTGCACCAAGGTGTCGACCTCGCGGTGGTCCGTGCCGAAGGTGCCGTAGCACCACGCGGCCAGTATCCCGCCGGGTGCGAGAACGCGCCTTGCCTCGGTATAGAAGGCGTCGAGGTCGAACCAGTGCAGGGCCTGCGCGACGGTGATCAGGGCGACGGAGGCTGTGTCGAGTCCGCTGGCCTCGGCGGGGGCCACACGCCAGGTGATGCGCGGATGGTGGGGCGCGTGGCTGCTCTGCGCGGCGCTGGCATCGGTGGCGGTGATGCGGTCGAAGCGCTCGGCCAGGCCCATCGTGGCCTGGCCGCTGCCGCAGGCGCAGTCGCAGGCGCGGGGGCGCGCGGGCGCCGCGCCCGCACGCCAGTGCAAAACCGCGGGGGGGTCGGCCGGCCGAAACG
>CAYSFW010000025.1:0-102130 GCA_964430355.1 uncultured Thiotrichales bacterium | reverse complement strand
TCGTTGCCGAGAAGCCCATGCCCACCGTGCGTGGACTCCCGGACACCACCGCGAACCTGTCCGGTACGCCCGCAACGGCCGCGAGCCCGGAGGTCGTGCGCGAGTCGAGTGCGCCGGCGCCGCCTGTGCCAACGCAGTCGTCCATGGCTACGCGTGAGTCCACCGAACGCCCGCCCGCTCCCGCGGATGCTGCTGTATCGCCAGAGCCCGGCCCGGCACAGGTCGAGGCGCGTCCCGTGGAGGCGACACCGCCCTCGGAGGCCATCGGCATTGCTGCGCTGCTGGGTGAGGGCACCGGGGCGGTGGCTACCGCTACGCCGGGGGACAGTCCCGAGCCAAAGGTGGCGCCCAAGGTCGATCGCCGGGAGGCGATCGACCGGCTGCTGGCGCAGGGGCAGCGTCAACTCGCGGCGAACCGGCTCGCTGCACCTCCTCGTGACAACGCCATCGACACCTACCGAAGGGTACTGAAGCTCGATCCGACCAACGCGGAAGCCAAACGAGGCCTGAAAAAGATCGCCGACCTGTATGCCCAGACGGCCAGCAAGCAGAAGGAGCGCGGCCAGTTGAGTGCCAGCCTGGCGTCGATCGAACTCGGGCTCAAGGCAGACCGTGGCTCGGCAGAGCTCAATGCGTTGCGCGCCGAGGTGCAGCGCCTCGCGCGCGCCGAGAAATCGCGCGAACGGGTCGCCGCGGGGACGACCAGCCCCACCGAGCCGACACCAGAACAACCGCCGGTGAAGGTCACTGCAGCCAAGGAAAAACCGGGCAGTGCTGCGGAGCGTCCGGCTGGGGATCTGCCGGTTGTTGTGGACCAACCGGCACCCGCCCCCACGACGGCATCCGCCGCAACGCCCGAGCCAAGGCCGGCGCCAACCGTGCCCAAGGCGGCTACGCCACCCGTGACCGTGAAAGACGAGGTCGCAGTTGCGCGCCCCACTGTGCCGCGTGTCGAGCCGCCACCCGCGTGGGACTCTGCGCCCCGGCCAGACACCCCGCCGACATCGGTGGCGAAGCCCGAGTCGCCAACGCCCGCAGGCCCGGGTCAGGCGCCTGGCGCAGAGAAGCAGGCGCGCGCCGCGGCGCCCTTACCGCCCGCCGATCCGCAGACGGCCAAGGCCGCCGAGCAGCTGCAGCGTCAGGTCCAGAACATGCAGGTGCAACGTTTGGTCAGCCAGGCCCGCGAACGCCACGACGCCGAGGATTACGACGGTAGTCTGGAGCTCATCGAGCAGGGGCTTGCTGTCGAGCCGCGCAACCTGGAGCTGCTGTCGATGCGTGATCAGGTGCTGCAGCGCAAGGCGAGTGCGGACCAGCGCGCCGCGGACAAGACGGTCTCGGCCATCGTCAACGGATTGATCGCGCAGGCCAAGCAGCGCCGGGCGGACGGTCAGTTCGGGGAAAGCCTGAAGCTCATCGAGTCGGCGCTCGCGATCCAGCCCAGGAACCGCGAGCTGGAGCAGTTGAAGGCCCAGGTGCAAAAGGACATCAACGGCTGAGACTTAGGCGGTCGGCAAGCCCACCCGACGCAGCAGGTTGAGCGGGCCTAGCGCCTGCAAGGCTTCGAGCTGCTCGCGGCTACGTACCAGAAAGCCGTCGGCATAGCCCAGTGCGTTGACCGGGATGCCAGCGTGTTCCCCCACGCTGCGCGCAACGGCGAGCATCCAGTTGCGGGTCACGAGCAGGTTGTAGGGTGTGGCGTGGCGCTCACCGTCCTCGGCGGCCGTGGTTCGGATCCCGGCGGCCGTCAAAAGCGCGCGGTAACGCGCGAGCGCGTGCTGTGCCAGCTCCGCAATGCCCGTATCGGGGTCCCAGTCGATGCGGCAGAAGGCGTGGCGGTAGGGCAAGTGCGGCGAGGTCGCAAGCTCGCCGGCACGCGGGAGGACTCCGATCAGCGGTGCGATCGGGACTGGTGTCCCCCACGCGGCGAGGGGCAGCGGCACGAGTTGCAGGTGCTTGTGCGGCTGGCTTGCCCCGGCAGCCTGACCGCCGTTGTAGAACCCGAGCCCGTCGAATTCCGCCAGGCATCGCCAGAGGGCGGCAAAGTCCTCGAGGGTCAATAGCCGCTCCTGCGACTCGAAGGCGCGCGTCACCAGCAGCACGTGGGCGTCGATGACGTTGAATTTGTTGAGCAGGCAAACGTGCGTCGCGGACACGTCGGCCACCCACAAGTCGCGGTCATAGGGCAGGAAGGGATTGACGTGCGTGTCCGCGGCGCGATGTAGGCGGGTGGTTGCCTCCTTGTGGTCGAGGCGCGCGAGGATGCGCACCGGGAAGGTCATGCCGCGGTCGGTCACCGTGGCGCTGTCGGTGGCAATCGGCTGCAGCGCGCCGCGGGCGAGCGCGTGGCGCGTCGCGGCGTCGATGCGTGCGCGCAGGCCCCCAGGCGCAAAGCCCGGCGCTTCGGTATCGCTACTCACAGGATGTTGGTCAAAAGCAGGTAGACCGACAACGCCAGTCCAACGGTTGCCAGCAGCAGGTTACTGGCCACGCCGACGTTGACCCAGTAGTGCTCGGGTATCTCGATGGGCTTGAGGGTCTTGAGGATCTGACGGTACTGAATGACCGACGCCACGGCGACCAGCGTGCCTAACAGGATGAAGGCGATCCCTAGCCAGGTCGAGGCACCGATCCCCAGCTGGTTGACCTGCTGCCCCGGAAACATTCGCAGAAACAGACCAAACCGCTCGATGACGAAACCAAATGCCATCAACGTGAGACTGGTACGGCTCCAGGCGAGCAGGGTCCGCTCGGCTGCAAAGAACACGCGAGGGTCGTTCAGTTCGGACACCGGGACAGCCTGCTGGAATCAGTTCTCGGCCACTTCGCGCACGATCTCGTTGAGCAGTTGGTTGATCGGCGCAAAGGACTTGTCACCGGCGAAGGGCTCACGGAAGCTGAGGTAGGTCGTGTCGGGCTTGCCTTTCAAGCTATAGATCGCGATGGCGTAGGGGCAGGCGACGATGTTGTGCGGGTTGGCCGCCACGAGCGCATGCGACAGGTCGGATTTGCAGAAGAGCACGATCTCGGCCTTCTCGTAGACCGGCTTTTTGGTGCCGGAGGCGTCTGCGGTGCGGTCGAGCATCTCCTGGGCGTGGGAGGTGTAGCTCACTACCAGGCCGCGGCCCTCGATGGCAAGCAGCAGGTCCTGTTTGGCGCTGTCGAAAGATTTGTTGGTCTGGTAGACGATGGCGGGACCGCTTTTCGTCGGATTCGCAGCCGCGATGGCGCCCAATGGCAGGAGAATCGAGGCAAGCAATGCCAGTGCGGCGACGTAGATCTTTTTCACGGCCAGGGGCTCCTTAGGGGTTCAAACAGGGGTGATGAAGGATACTAGCCACAACTTCGAGCAAAGAAAAACCTGGGAGTCATCACAGGCTATGGACGAGATGTCGAACGGTAACGATCAAGGCGGAGGCGAGGTGCGGCGACTGCGTCTCGGGGTCAGCAGTTGCCTGCTGGGCGCACGCGTCCGGTTTGATGGTCAGCACAAGCGCGATGCGTTCGTCGCCGAGACGTTGAGCCGGTTTTTCGACTTTGTTCCGGTGTGCCCGGAGGCGGCGATCGGGCTCGGGATACCGCGCCAGCCGGTGCGCCTGGTGCGCGTGGGCGATGAGGTGCGCGCGCTTGGCGTGCGCGACGCAGCCCTGGACGTTACCGATGCACTACGGCAGTTCGGCCAGCAGTCGGCGGCGAGCATGACCGACATCGCAGGCTATGTCCTCAAAAGCCGTTCGCCGAGTTGCGGCATGGAACGGCTCAAGGTCTACGACACAGCGGGGCAGCCACTCCGCCCGGTCGGTGCGGGGCTCTATGCGAGCGCGTTTCGCGAGATCCAGCCGCTGCTGCCGATGGAGGAGGAGGGGCGGCTTGGTGATCCGGCGTTGCGCGAGAACTTCATCGAGCGCGTCTTTGTGTACCAGCGGTGGCGCGACCTGGTCGCAGAGGGTTTGACGCCCGGCCGGCTGGTGGCCTTCCACGCCCGCCACAAGTTCCAGATCCTGGCCCACAACCAGGCCGCCTACCGGCGACTGGGGCGGCTGGTCGCGCAGGCTGGCACGCTGCCGATGAGCGAGCTAAGCCAGACTTATGCGACCGAACTCATGGCCGCGCTGTCCCGGGTTGCCACGCCCAGGCAGCATGCGAATGTCCTCCAGCACCTGGCCGGCTACCTGCGTCCCTACCTGGACAGCGGCGACCGGGGCGAGCTGGCGGGCTTGATCGACGACTATCGGCGCGGGCTGGTTCCGCTCATCGTCCCGATCACGCTCCTGAATCACCACTTCCGGCGTCATCCCCACCCGTATGTGAGCGAGCAGTGGTACCTCGCGCCGTACCCCGCCGAGTTGATGCTGCGCAATCGCGTCTGAGCGCCGCTGGTACGGCGCGTGGCGGTCACAGATACCACTCGGCCGGGATTTCGTCCGGCGCGGCGGGTTTCACCGTGAGCACGGTTTCAGCCCGCGGCGGATCGATGAACGAGACCTCGACCTCGGCGGCGTCCCGCCCCTGGCTGAAGCGTCCGGTCAGGCGCGCGGCGAGGATGAGATCTTCATCGTCCAGCGCTTCTCCATCGACAAGCACGAGAGGGCCGTTATGGCTGACCACACGCAAGTGTCTGAAGCGGCGCCGGTAGCCCTCGAGGTAGTGGTTTTCCGCTTCGTTGCGGCCCACGATGAGCTTGAAGTGCGGGCGTGGCCGCAAATGCCGACCGACGTTGAGCAGCATGATGTCGTCGAAGTCGTAGTCGCGAGTCGAGCGATGTCGCCACAGGTCGGCCAGTTTGTTGGAGTAGGCCGGGTCCGTCAGCACGCAGCAGCCACCGGCCGGCTGCGTGTAGTGCGCGAGGCCCAACTGCCGGGCCAGGGCGATCTGTGGCTTGCGCGAGCGCCCGCTGAAACCGTACAGCGCAGCGCGTTCGACCCAGCCTTCGCGCTCGGGCAGCGTCTCTGGCAGCAGGCGGGCCGACAGGGGGCGGAGCAGCCGGTCCTGCGCGCCAGATTCCGCCGCGACGATCGGCATGGTGTGCTTGCGTTGCGATTTGGGACGCTGGCCCACGACCTCGCCAGTCACGATGAAGTCGAAGCCACGGGCGTGCATCCACTCCAGCGCACGTTTGACCATGAAGACCTTGCAATCGAGGCAGGGATTGAGGTGGCTACCGTAGCCGTGCCTGGGGTTGATCACGACGTGCTTGTAGTCCTCGACGACATCGGCGACGTGATGGCGGATGCCGAGCTGGTTGGCGACCCATGTCGCGTCGTGGCGGTTGGGCCGGGGTGCATCACGTAGACCCGACACGTGTCGCAAGGCATCCACGCAGAACCCGGTAAAAAAGGTCAAGCCTTCCACGTGCACGCCCTGATTCATCACGATTTTTGCGGCGAGCATGGAATCGAGCCCGCCGGAGAGCAGGGCGACCGCCTTGGGCGCGCTGGGTGATGCCGCACTCATGGTTGGTGGTCGAACACGCGTCCGCGACTCGGCGAGTGCGGCTGGCGGGGCGCAGGACGCCTAAGGCTGGCCAGCAGGAGAGTGGCCAGGCCGAGGAGGATTTCGTCCACATAAGGCAGGCGGTCTGGAATGATGAGATTAAGCAGGAACAGGCCCGCCATGAGCCCCAAGAGGTGAGGAAACCGCAAACCCGCGGCGTAGCGCAGGATAAGCGCGATGAGCGGATTTTGCTGGGTTGGCACGGACCTGGTCTCCTTCTGTGAGTCAGAATTTCAGGGTGGACGACACGCATGCACCGCTCGGGGGCGAACGATCCCGTGACGCGGCGGTCATGTTACGAATATGACACAGTTCCGGGAGCGAGCCCCGCTTCGTGCTATATAGTCCGGAGCTGACGGAGAGAACCCAGTAACGGGCCATGACCAAACTGCCGACACACAACCCGTTGTACAAGGTATTGGAGCGCCGCGTCAGCCCGGCCCATCTGCGCCAGCGCCTCGGCATCGAACTGGAGCGTGAGGCGCGGATTTTCGGGCAGGGCTTCAATTTTTTCCACATCGAGAACTGGTACTCGGTTCATGCGATGATCCGCGGTGTGCTGAAGGCGTCGCTGCTGCACGATCGCGGCCGGCGCAACGCGCTGCAGCTTCAGGTCACGGAGCACGAGCTGTGGATCAATGACCTGCCGCACGCCTTCGAGGGCTACACCATACTGCACATCAGCGACCTGCACCTGGATGTCAACGAGCACGTTGCCGGCGTGCTGGCCAAAACGGTGGCCGCTGTGGACTACAACCTCTGCGTGATCACCGGCGACATTCGCGCGCGAACCTACGGGCCTTTTGACAAGGCGCTCGACGCCATGAGCTATGTCCGCGACGGGCTCAAGCATCCCGTCTACGCGGTGCTCGGCAATCACGATTCGATTCAAATGGTCCCCGGCCTGGAGGGCATGGGCATCCAGGTCCTGCTCAACGAGTCCATCGCGCTCGAGCGGGGCGGGCAAACCATCCACCTGGCAGGTATCGATGATCCGCATTACTACAAGGCGGACAATATCGAAAAGGCGGCCTATGGCATCCCCGAGGACGCCATTTCGATCCTCCTCTCCCACACGCCGGAGCCTTACCGGCATGCGGCGTTCGCCGGCTTCAACGTCATGCTGTGCGGTCACACGCATGGCGGGCAGATCTGTCTGCCCGGCGGGCTGCCGATCATGAGCAACGCCAAGTGTCCGCGTACCATGGTCAACGGTGCCTGGCGCTACCGCGACATGCTCGGTTACACCTCGCGTGGGTCGGGCGTGTCGGTCGTCGATGTGCGCTTCAATTGCCCACCTGAAGTCACCCTGCATCGTCTGCGCCGCGTGGAGCCCATTGGGCGCTGACGCATTCCGGCCGTCGGGTGAGGCCCAGAGTTCCCGAAGTCTCCTTCGTCCGTGACCGGACCAAGACAGCTATTGTCGGGATCCGCGCTACACTCTGGTAGCTGACAGTAGTACGAGAGGCGGTAGCTGATGGGGCAATCGGGCAAGCGGAGGTTGGCGAATTGACGCCCTCCGGACTCGAGCGCGGTACGCGGTTCCGTGCGGCACGAGGCGGGCTCGACACCGCGAAGCGGATCGCAGCGACGATCATGATCCTTGTGCTCGGCGCGTGGATCGTCAGCGGCGCCGCCGACCGGCTCGCCGTGGATCACGTGGACCAGGGATTCAAGCGTGCGCTGGTCACCTTCGGGGTAGCCAGGACGATCAACGGCCTGCTCTCGTTGGTGCAGTCCGCGGAGGTTGCCGTGCAGCCGGGCGGGGTGGGTGTGCGTCTCGCGCCCGGTGAGGTGTTGGAGCCTGTCAATGACCTCATCGAGCGGTTTTCCTGGGTGATGCTCGCCAGCAGTACCTCACTCGGCTTACAGAAGGTCCTGTTGAGAATCACGAGCGGGGTGTGGTTGACAGGGCTGGTCGTCGTGCTGGGGCTGCTAACGATCATTGCGGTCTGGTGGCCGATCCCGCTGGGTCGCCGCTCCCGATCCTGGCTGGTGAAACTGGCGGCGATCGGATTTGCAGTGCGGCTGGCGATTCCAGCACTCGCGGCAGGCAGCGAGGCGGCCTACCGTGCCTTTCTGGAATCCGAGTACGAGTCGTCATTGGCTGGCTTGCGTCAGGTGAGCGCACGGCTGGAGGAGGTCGGAACGGCGCACCGTGGTACGGCTGGTACCGCAGCAGGTTCGTTCCTCGAGCAGCTTCGTCACTGGTACGACGCTACGACTCAATCGTTTGACGTGGCCGCTCAGGTGGCTGCCTACGGTGAGGCCCTGGGGGACGCCAGCGAGCACACGATTAGGCTGATCGTGGTGTTTCTGCTGCAAACGGCGCTGTTTCCACTAATCTTTCTGTGGGTGATCGTGAGGGCAACCCGATGGGTGATTCGGATGTAGGACTGTCATCACCGCAAAAATGTGACGTTAGTTTACTTGGCGGGAAAAACTCGGATGAGTTCCGCTTGTCTACAGATTTCGTACGTTCGTCCCGAGACGGCTAAGTGTCATGAGTGCGGTGTTAGCCGATGGCTATACTCGATCAAGGGCTCCTGGGGCTTCGTTGCGGGTGATTTGGGGAAGCGTTCTGGTGTTCGCCGCGTTGGGGGTGGGCGGCGCGCTTGGCGCTGAGGTGACCAAGGGCGAAAGAGCCAGGGTGGTCAACACCGCCTACACAGCGCAAAAGGTCGTGTTCGACTTCTACCTGGATGACCCCGCCAAAATGGGGTCTGCGCTGCACTGGGTGAGGGCGTTGATGAACCCATTGCTCGAGGAGCCTTACCGAATGGCTCCCGAGGAGCTCAGTCTCAAGGTGGTCATCCATGGTACCGAGATCGTCACCGTTGCACAGAAAAATCATGAAAAGTACAAAGAACTCGTCGATCGCATGCGGTACTATGCCAGCTTAGGGGTCGAGTTCAAGGTGTGCGGTATGGCAGCGCACGACTACGGCTACCGCCTGGAAGACTTGTATGATTTCGTGGAGGTCGTGCCCTCAGCCATCACTGAGCTCGCACATTGGCAATTGCAGGGATATGCGCTGATCACGCCTCAGATCCTGAGCAAGAAACTCTCGATCGAGGAGATCCGCTAGCACTGGGGTAAGGGTTTCGTGTCGAGCGAGATCCAGTTCACATTGGCAAAAGACGAAAACGATAAAATCCAATAAACCCTGGCGAGGGCAGGAAACCAAGGGCGTGATGCCTAAAACGACTGGGAGGTCGAGGAGGTGCCTGGGGTTGATCAAACGAGGTACTGTCTCTCATGTTTTTTTTGCAGAAGAACAAGACTACCGGTCCATCTGTCCTAGGTTTCACCGCAGTGGTGGGGGGCCAAGGTAGTGATGCCATGAGTGCTCAGGGGCTTGCGCCCGCGAGGGAAGGCAGTGAGCGGCATCCGCCGAAATACCTGCGGCGCATCGCTCAGTTGACACTCGATGACTTCCGCCTTGTTGGGGGACAGGCCGCCTGGATGGGCGAGCTATCCTCGCAGCTCGCCAGCAGTGGCGTCGGCGCGCCAGAGGGGTTCGTGCTGACGGCTGAGGCATGCAGCGCGTTTTTTGAGTTCAATCAGTTAACTGCTCGCATCGGCTCCAGTCTGGCGCATCTTGCAGACTGTAGTGAGCGCGACTGCTCAGCGGAGTTACGTCGTATCCAGCGCTGGATCCTCGATGCCGAGCTCCCGCCCAATTTGTCCCGCGAAATCGCCGACGCTTACTCCCATCTGGAAAGACGCCTTGGTTTTGCGCCCAAGGTCGCAGTCAAGGCGTGCGTGATCACCGACAAACCAGTCTCGCGTGGGCGGGAGTCCGCGGCGGAAACCCAATTCGCGTGGCATGCATCGCAGCTGGCGGATGCAGTCAAGCGCAGTCTCGCCTTGATCTTCACCGAGCGGTTCTGGTGGAGAAGATTGGCGTCGAAGGACAAGCTGATCGCCTTCTGGAACACGGGCTATGCCATCACGGTCACCCAGTGCGCGGACTCGCGTCGCGTGGTGTCGGGGTTCCTCTCGACGGTTGAGCCCGAATCGGGGTTTGCCGATGTGCTCGTGGTCAACGCGGCCTACGGCTACGGTGACTACATCGCGCGAGGGGGCGTGGATCCGGATGAGTTCAGGGTTTACAAACCGGCTCTTGAACTGGCGGTCGCTCCAATTCTAAAGCGCGAGATGGGGGCCAAGGCTCGCAGACTCGTGTACACCGATGATGGTCGCGGTGGCGTGGCGCCGCTGGTGGCCGAGGTGCCGCAGGCGGACCGAAAGCGCTTTGCGATCACCGACGACGAGTTGCTGCTGCTGTCACGACAAGCCGTGGCCATTGAGAAGCACGCCCAACGGCGACTTGGGCGTCACGTTCCCATCGAGCTGGAATGGGAGCTGGATGGGGTCACTGGACAGATTTTGTTAATCGACCTCTGGGTCGGTGCTTCCCAGGGACAGCATAGGTTCGAATCGCCCCTGCGGTTTGAGTTCCTTGAGTCGGGTTGGGATCTCGCGACTGGACTGCCAGTCGGTTTCGGCATTGCATCTGGTCGCGGGCGCATCGTTCGCGATGCCAGCGATCTCGCCTCGTTGGCGGCCGGTGACATCGTCGTCGCCGAGTATATCGAGCCGGATTGGGAGCCGGCCCTGAGCAAGGCGGCGGCAATCGTGACCGACCTGGGCGGACGCTTCTCCAACGCGGCGAGGCTCGCGCGAGAGTGGAATATCCCGGCAGTCATCGGGTGTGGGGACGCAACGTCAGCGATTGTCGACGGGGCCGAAGTCACGGTGTCCGCCGTGCATGGAGAAGCGGGGTTCGTTTACGACCGCAAGCTGGCTTTTCGTCGTATCGAAATGCCTGCGGTGAACGTCGAGGATGCGCAAACCCAGATCATGTTGAACCTGACAGATCCGGAACGCGCATTCGACTACGCGGCGTGGTCGGTGCATGGCGTCGGGCTGGTGCGCATGGAGTTCATCATCGATCGGATAATCCGGGTTCACCCCCGTCTCTTGTTGGAGTACGAAGGGCTCGAGGCCGAGATGCAGTTTACGGTCGACAAGATCGTGCAGGGGTATCCGAGCCGTAAAGACTATTTCGTGCAGCGCTTGGCCGAATCGATCGGATCGATCGCTGCCGCCTTCAACCCCCGGCCAGTCACCGTCCGGTTTAGCGATTTCAAGAGTAACGAGTATTCCGCACTGTTCGGGGGCGATCACGTCGAGCGCCACGAGAGCAACCCTCTCGTTGGCATGCGCGGTGCGCGGCGGTTCATTTCCAAAGAGTTCGTCGCTTGCTTCGCGATGGAGTGTGAGGCGATTCGCATCGTGAGGGAGCGGATGGGTCTCAGGAACGTCCACGTGGTCGTCCCCCTCGTACGTACTGTCGAGGAGGCGCGCAAGGTGTTGAGCATCATGCAGCAGGCTGGCTTGCGCCGGAATGACAACGACTTGCGCGTGACCATGATGTGCGAAACGCCGGCCAACGCCCTGCTGGCTGACGAGTTTCTGCCGCACTTCGACGGAATCTCGATTGGTACGAACGACCTCACGCAGCTTGCCTTGGGTATCGACCGAGAGTCCGATCTGTTCAGGGATTACGACGAACGCAACCGGGCGGTTCTCAAGCTGATGAACATGGCGATCGAGGCAGCGCGCCGACACGGCAAACCGGTCTGCGTCAGTGGCTGTGCACTGGCAGAGTACCCCGAGATCGTGCGCTGGTTCGTCGAGCGTCGCGTGGACGGCTTGTCGGTCGATCCAGATCGGTTCTTCGAGGTCGCTCGCATCGTGGTCGATACCGAGGAGCAGGTGTACGGGCCAAAGACCGAGGAGTTGAAACCGTTCTTCAAGTCGACGGCTTGATATGCACGATCAGGTTGACAACTACCGCCACATTGCCGTCGCGCTGGATTTCTCTGCGATCAGTGATCGCCTATTGCGCCGCGCTGTCGGCATGGCTGCGTGGCATGGTGCCGATCTCAGCGTTGTTCATGTGGTCGATGACGCGCTGTTGCACGCTGAGCTCTACAGCGAGTTCGCCTTTCCCACGTTGGACATCGACCAATGGACACGGTTGCGTGAGGAGGCTGCAAGGCGACTCGAGGCGCGGGTGCAGGCTATCGGTGCAGAAGTCCGCGCAACTAGTCACCTGCTGATCGGTTCTCCGAAAGCCGAGATCGTGCGTTTTGTGGACGAGAAGGGGGTAGATCTGCTGGTCATGGGCAGTCATGGGCACCGGGGTGTCCTGTCGTGGCTGGGATCAACGACGGATGGTGTGTTGCATCGCGCGAGCTGCGATCTGATGATCGTGCGCCCTGATCGGGCCCCGTGACGCGGAGAGCGCGGGTCGATACAGAGCGATGAAAAACATCGCAAGACGTGTCGGAACACTCCAGACGTTCCACGCACGAACGTCACAAAACGCTATTCATGTAGGCAGGCGGGTACCGTGCCGGTTCCTCGCTTGTCCACTTGGGTAATTTCTGACTAACTCGTTTCAATACCCCGCAAGCAGGGGACTGGATTGAGGTGATAGGAAAAGCTGCTGAATCAACAGCATAGGTGTATCGTCACTGCCCCTTTACCAGAGGGCGACGGGAATCAGTCCGTGCTTCCTTGGCGCGTCTCGGCTCAAGGCGTTTCGTCTGCGCCATGCGCACGCTTGAGCCTGCCTGCTCGCTGAAATGGCGTCTCTTTACAGGTACCTCGCGAGCAAAGCCGTACTTGGATCGATTGGGGGTAGCGGTATGGATACGATGTGGCCATTGCCTGGGGCCACGTCGGCTGGCCGACCGTGAACATCCAGCATGTGTTCTACCGTGAGATCGCGGTTTCCGTTTGGCGTGATCAGTTCCAACCGATCGCCAACCGCGAAGCGGTTTTTCACCTCGATTTCGGCGATGCCTGAAGTCGGGTCGTAACTGCGGATTTCACCCACGAATTGTTGGCGGTGCTGACGTGATGCCCCATCCAGGTAGTTCTGGTATTCCTGCGTGCGGTGGCGTTGGAAAAAGCCATCGGTGTAGCCGCGGTGCGTCAGGTTTTCGAGTACGCCGAGCAGGCGATCGTCGAAGCGGCGACCACTGCTCGCGTCGTCGATGGCCTGGCGGTAGGCCTGGACGGTACGCGCGACGTAGTAGTGTGATTTGGTTCGCCCTTCGATCTTGAGGCAGTCGACGCCGATTTCCGCTAATCGTTGCACGTGTTCGATGGCGCGCAGGTCTCGGGAGTTGAGTATGTAGGTGCCGTGTTCGTCTTCGATGATGGGCATCGACTCCCCGGGGCGCGAGGCCTCCTCCAATAAGTAGACGTCGTCTGCGGCCGGGTTGCGGTCCATGTGGGTCGCGGCGGCCTCGCTGCTCGGCCGGTATACGCCCTCTGCCGATTCCGTTGCCTTCTGGGCGCTGTATTCCCAGCGGCAGGCGTTGGTGCAGGTGCCCTGGTTGGGATCGCGGTGGTTAAAGTAGCCCGAAAGCAGGCAGCGTCCCGAATAGGCGATGCAGAGCGCGCCGTGGACAAAGACTTCCAGCTCGGTGTCGGGGCAGGCGTCTCGGATTTCGGCGATTTCTTCGATGGAGAGCTCGCGCGACAGGATCACTCGTTCGATGCCGACGGAACGCCAGAACCGTACGGCGGCAAAATTGACCGTGTTCGCCTGGACCGAGAGGTGGATGGGCATGTCCGGCCAGCGTTCGCGCACCATCATGATAAGACCCGGGTCCGCCATGATCAGCGCATCCGGCCCGAGCGCAATCACTGGCGCTAGGTCGTCGAGGAACGTGCGTACCTTGCTGTTGTGGGGGATGACGTTCACCGTGAGGAAGAAGCGCTTGTCCAAGGATTGGGCCTGCCGTATCCCCTCAGCCAGTTTCTCGCCATGGAACTCGTTGTTGCGCACCCGCAGCGAGTAGCGAGGTTGCCCCGCGTACACCGCGTCTGCCCCGTAGGCAAAGGCGTGCCGCATGGCTTTGAGACTTCCGGCAGGGGCGAGTAATTCGGGGCGTTTCATGGGCGCGAATGGGGCTGGGGGTGACCAGAGTTTACTTTACTTTACCTGCGCTGGATCAATAAATACTTGATAAATTAGGCGTTCATCCTATGCTTCGGTCACCATAAACTCGACTTCCGGAGGCAGTTTCGATGCGGTATCCGATTCCCTTGGCCCTGTTTTTCGGCGGCCTGGCGCTTTGGGCAGCCGTTCCTGTGAACGCGCAGGTCGAGCCCGAGGATGCCATCAAGTACCGTCAGGCGTACATGAAGGCTTTGGGTGGGCATTCTGCCGCGGTCTCCCTGCTGGCCAAGGACAAGTTTGCTGCCGAAGGGCATCTGAAAATGCACGTGCAGGCGATTGCTCAGCTGAGCAAGGACATGCTGGCTGTGTTTCCGAAGGGCTCGGATTTCGGCGAGACGCGCGCCAAGTCGGAGATCTGGCAAAAGTGGGATGGCTTCAAGAAGCTCGTTCAGGACAACGCGAACGCCGCGGCAGATCTGCTCAAGGCCGCCGAGTCAGGCAACAAGGCCGAAATCGCTGATCGTGCCAGCAAGCTCGGCGAGACCTGCAAGGCCTGTCACAAGGATTTTAGGGCCGAGGAGAAGTAACGGCTGCGTCGTGGATCGACGTCGGCTCACGCGCGCCAGCGGCTCAAGAGACAATCGCCCAGGCCGCGGGCGTATGGGTGAGATACGGCACCCGTGAATGAACAGGACGCCCTGGTTACTCATCTTCGCCGCGCTTTGTGCGCTGACGGTGCTGGTCTTGTACTTCACGACCGGCGCGCCGCCACTCCGTCTCGAGCCCATCCCGGAGGCACTGCGGAGCGATTACATCAAGCGCGGCGAATACCTGACGCGACTTGCCGGGTGCGGAAACTGTCATACGGACGCCCCTCACGGCGGGCGTCCTTTTGCCGGAGGCCGCGAGTTCAAAACCCAGTTTGGGGTCTTCTATGCGCCCAACATCACGCCCGATGCCGAAACTGGCATTGGCCGATGGACAGAGGGGCAGTTTGCCCAGGCGTTGCACTTCGGACTGGGGCCCGGGCGGAAGCCCTATTTTCCGGCATTCCCCTACACCGCATACGCCCGCATGACGACGGACGACGTGCGGGCGATTTACGCCTATTTGCAGACTGTGCAGCCCGTCCGGCAGGAAAGCCGCCCGCACGACCTCCCATTCTACTTGCCGCAGATTGCGGCCAAGGCCTGGCAGGTGCTGTTCTTTGCGCCGCCGCGGGAGGAAGCGACGCGTGATCGAGAGGCCGTGACGCCACTCGACAGGGGTGAGTACCTCGCCAATGCGGTCGCGCACTGCGGCGAATGTCACACGCCGCGCAACCGGCTGGGGGCCTTGGACAATCGGCGCTTTTACGCCGGGGTGCCAAAAGGCGAGGGGCCCGACGGCAAGGCGTCACCCAACATCACGAGCTCCCGCAAGAGCGGGATCGGCAAGTGGAGTGCGGGGGACTTGCGGCAATTCCTGCGTACCGGGCAACTCCCGGACGGCGATTACGTGGGCGGTGCCATGGTGGACGTGATCGATAACGGGCTGAAATACCTGACCGACGATGACCTGAAGGCGCTCGTGCTTTACCTGCGCAGCGTCCCGCCGATCGACTGAATCCGCGTTGCTCAGGTCGCTTTGCGCATCGGCACCAGTGTCAACACCAAGGCCCCCGCGATGAACAACACCAGCAGTGACAACAAGCCCGTGCGCGGATCCCCGGTCAATAGGCCGACGGTGCCGACCATGACCGGACCGAGCACGGCGGCAAACTTGCCCAGCATGTTGTAGAAACCGAAGAACTCCGCTGCTTTGTCCGCCGGGATCAGGTGCGCGTAGAACGAACGGCTCAGCGCCTGGACCCCGCCCTGCACCAGGCCGACGCAGATCGCCAGCGCGTAGAACTCCCAGGTTTGCGTCATGCGCGAGGCCCACAGCGTGATCGCAACATAGCCGGCGATGCCGAGCAGGATACCGTTGCGTGACCCGATCCGCTCGCCGATGCGGCCGAAGGCGATCGCGGCCGGAAAGCCGATGAACTGCGTGATCAGCAACGCCGTGATCAGCTGACTGCTGGCAAACCCCAGCGCCTTGCCGTAGTCCACGGCCATGACGATGACCGTGTCGACCCCGTCGATGTAGAGCCAATAGGCCAGCAGGAAAGCGAACACGGGTTTGAGTTGCCGCACCTCGCGAAACGTGCCGACGAACTGGCGCACGCCCAGTCGCGCGGCGTCCCTCAGGCGGCCGGAATTCAGGGCAGGCGGCTCGTGCACGAATACCAGAATGGGAACGGTGAACACCAGCCACCAGGCGGCCGTCAGGAGAAAGGACAAACGCACGGCCTGTGCGGCGTCGGTCAGCCCAAACCACGTGGGGTGGAGCGTCATCACCACGCAGCACGCAAACAGGAGCCCGCCGCCTAGATAGCCCAGTGCATAACCCAGGGCCGAGACCCGCTCGTAGTGAACGTCGCTGGTTACGTTCACGAGCAGCGCGTCGTAGAACACATTGCCGGCCATGAAGCCGATATTGCCCATGACGTACAGGGCAATCGCAACCTGCCAGTGACCCTGGGCCACCCAGAAGAGGCTGCCCGTCATCAGAGCGCCAAGCGTGGCAAACATCCACAACAAGCGCTTCTTGAGGCCGCCCCGGTCTGCAATGGCCCCGAGCAGGGGGGCTGTGAGGGCGATGGCCAGGCTCGCCGCGGAGTTTGCGCTACCTAGAGCAAAGGTCACCTCCGTCGTAGCCGCGCCTTGTGCCCAGTAGTCCCGGAAGAAGATGGGAAAGAACCCCGCGAGTATGACGGTGGCAAAGGCGGAGTTGGCCCAGTCGTAGGTGGCCCAGGCGAGCACGGGGCGGTTTACTGGCATACGGACGCACGGCGTTTGGGGCGACAGCCCCTATCCTACGCAAGTTTTGCGTCTATTGCTGGGCCCCGTGCGGGTGGAATCAACGCTCGCGGCGGGTGCCAAGGATGATGTGGGCGTGGTGCAGGCGGGTGAGAATCTGCAATCCACCTTCGATGACACGGTCCGGGTTGGGATGAGCAAGCTCGCGCGCGATCTGCTCGAGTAGCCTCTGGCCGGTCGAGGCGCCGTCCTCCTCGATCAGTTGCACGAGCCGTGCGGTCACTGGGTTCGCCTCCATGAAGCGAACGCTGTCTTCTTCATCGCGGTAGACGAGGAGGTGGGTGGGTGTGCCGGGCGGCAGTTCCGGCTGGAACGTGGCCGAGATGCGGTGCACCGGCCAGGTGTACCCGAGGTTCCAGCACAAGGGGGTGAGCACCGGAACGCCGCGTAACAGGTCTCCGTGGCGATCGATGTGATCGCAGTCCGGCGTGTCATCCTGGACCATCAGGGCGAGTTCGACCCACTCGTAGTGCGCCAGCTCGAGCAAAAAGGGCGGATCGCCTGATTGTGGTTTGAATTCGTCCTGCAGAAAGCCGAGAAACTCCCGCGGAATGTCAACAAAGAGGGGGCTGCGGCAGCGGTGCCGGGCGAAAAAGGGCCGCGCGAGCCGCGTCTCCCAGTGAGCGTCGTCGTAGAGCGAGCGCAGAACGGGAAAGCCGCGCTTCAGAAATCCGTTGACGTTGTTGAACAGGAGATCCCGGTAGACCGCCATCCGCCGCTCCTCGACGTCCGGTGGGCGCGCGGCACGGTCCGGGTTGCGGATGTGTGCGGTGAATGCGTACTGGACGCGCTGGAACGCGGGCAGCTCAGCCATACGCTACTCGCGGTGCGTCGCTAGCCTGGTGCCGAGCCTGAATCTCGTGGATGCGCTGGACCTCGGACAGCAACTCGGGCAACGGCGGGATGTTGAAGTCCCGCTCCACCAGCGTCGGAAACACACCGTGGAAGCTATAGGCTGCATCGAGCAACTGCCACACCGGCTCGATCACGTCCGCGCCGTGGGTGTCGATGATCAGGTCCTCGGCCTCGTTGTAGTGACCGGCGATGTGCCCGTAGGCGATCCGTTCGCCGGGCAGGGCTGCGAGAAAGGCCATGGCGTCATAGCCGTGGTTGACGGAGTTCACGTAGACGTTGTTCACGTCGAGCAGGAGATCGCAGTCGGCCTCCTCGAGCACGGCGTTGATGAAGGTGAGCTCGTCGAGCTCGCGGCCTGGAGCCGCGTAATACGAGACGTTCTCGATGGCGATGCGCCGTCCCAGGATGTTCTGCACGCGGCGGATGCGCGCGACGACGTAGCGCACGGCCTCCTCGGTGAACGGGATGGGTAGCAGGTCATAGAGGTGCCCGTCGTCGGAGCAGTAACTCAGGTGCTCGCTGTAGCCAAGCAGCTGGTGGCGGTTGATGAACTGCCCGACGGACCGGATGAAATCTTCGTCGAGCGGTGTCGGACCGCCGATCGAAAGCGACAACCCATGCGCGACGATGGGGTGACGTTCGGCCAGCGCTGCGAAGCGCTTGCCGAGACGGTCGCCGATACCGACCCAGTTCTCGGGGGCGACTTCCAGGAAGTCGATGCACGGATCAAACCGGGTTTCCAAGGCATCCAGCAGTTCCCGGCGCAGGCCGAGCCCAGCGGAAGCGGTGGGTACGTGAGGCAAGAACATGACGATGTGCCCTCACTGGTTGGCGGCCTGCGATGCGATCAAGGCGGTTTGACGAGCCAGCACTGATCGGCGGATGTGTCAGGCCGACGCTGCTTAAAAAGCGGCGGGCTTGCGCCCGCCGATTGTCACGCAAGTTTGCCTTGCGTGTGGGGGGAAACTATTTCTTGGCTCCGCATTTGCCTTCGCCGCACTTACCCTCGGTCTTCTTGTCGCCGCCGCACTTACCTTCGGTCTTCTTGTCGCCGCCGCACTTACCCTCGCCACACTTGCCTTCGGCTTTCTTGTTACCGCCACATTTTCCCTCAGCCGGCTTGCTCGCGCCAGACGGCGCTTGCGACGTGGTGTCCGCGGCAACCTGGTAGCCACTGGTCAGTGGAGTGAGACCGAACGGGTTGGCATCCGCCAGCGCGGTGCCCATGCCGACAAGGCTGCCCGCCAGTGTCGTGCCTACGGCCAGTGCGAACGGGTTCAGGACGCTTTTCTTTGCCATGATGTCTATTCTCCGATTGATTGAACTGAATCTCGGACGCAAGCCGCCAATCTAGGCTGCGCCTCAAATGTAATTTATTCAAATTACGCCTATCAGATACGTACCAATCGGCTCCCTGGATGCGCGGGCGGATCACCACGTCGCGCCGGCGTTTTGCATCGCCTGGCTTCGACGCGACCTACAACGCGAACCGCTTGCTGCTATCAGCTCCAAAGTCCGTGCATCACTGGGGCGTTTTCCTCGAGCACCGTGTGGAGGGAGACCGCGGGGCTGGGTGCGACGTGTCTCACAAGCGGTGACCAGCGCGAGTTCGTGTAGATACGAAACGTAACAGTCGGGCCGTGGTTGGACACTGCGGAGCGAGCGGCATGTGCTTTATGATCCGTGCGGCATGCAACCAGTGGTTGCGTGAGGGTTGGAAGCTTTGCGCGCGGCTGTTCCCAGCTTCCCACCGACTTTCCCGTAACCCTTTGAACTTAGTGGGGGATTGATCCGTCTTGCGAAACTCCGATCTGCTGCGTGTGTATGGCCGTGTGCTCGGGCTCCTCAAACCCGTGCGTGGGCTCGCGGTCGGTCTGGTCCTCGCCAATCTGGCGTTGGCCGCGGTGCCCTTCGCCGAGCCCATTCTGTTTGGCAAGGCGATCGACCTGCTGACCGCGGCACCGACCCAGGGCGCGCAAGCGACGCTCGAGGGTGGCATTCGCATCTTCGGGCTCTGGCTGCTGGTGAGTGTGGCCGGCATCGCCGCGGGCATCCTCGTTGCTTTGCATGCCGACCGGCTGGCACACCGCTTACGGCTGAGCACGATGGCGATATTCTTCGAGCACGTGCTGCAACTGCATCTGGGTTATCACCGGGAAGGGCATTCCGGGCGCTTGATCAAAGTGATGATGCGCAGCATCGACCACCTGTTCGGCCTGTGGCTGGCCATCTTCCGCGAGCACCTCTCGACCGTGGTGGCGCTGCTCGTGTTGCTGCCCATGACGTTGTTGCTGAACTGGAAGCTCGGACTGGTGCTAATCGCGCTGATCGTGGTCTCGGTCTCGCTCACCGTTGCCGTGAGCCGGCGCACCAACGCGGCGCAGGATGAGGTCGAAGGGCACCATTCGGCGGTGGCCGAGCACGCCGTCGATACGCTGGGCAACGTCGTGCTGGTGCAGAGTTTCGTGCGCAGGGGGGCAGAGATGCAGGCCATGCGCACGATGATGGACCGCCTGCTGGCTGCGCAGTTCCCCGTGCTCAACTGGTGGGCCTTGGTCAATGTGCTCAATGGCGCGGCCTCGTCAATCACCATCATTGCCATCTTCGCGCTGGGCGCGTGGCTGAGCCTGAAAGGGGAGGTCACCGTCGGCGAGATCGTCACCTTCATGGGCTTTGCCAACCACCTCATCAGCCGTCTCGACCAAGTCATCGGATTCGTCAACCGGCTGTTTCACCAGGCGCCCGCGCTGGGGGAGTTCTTCGAGGTGCTCGACACGCAGTCGGCCGTGCGCGATTCGCCCACCGCGAAACCGCTCGCAGAGGTCAAAGGGCGCGTCGAGTTCGACCACGTGCGTTTTGCCTATGCCAACAACCGCCTGGCACTCGATGACATCAGCTTTGTCGCTGAGCCCGGCAAGACCATTGCGCTCGTGGGTGAGACCGGTGCCGGCAAGTCCACCGCCATGAACCTGCTGCACCGCCAATATGATCCGCAGGAGGGGCATATCCGGATCGACGGCATCGACGTCCGCGACATCACGCTAGACTCGCTGCGCCACAACATCGGCGTCGTGTTTCAGGAAAGCCTCCTGTTCTACCGCAGCATTGCCGACAACCTGCGGGTCGGCAAGCCTGATGCCACCGATGCCGAACTCGAACAGGCTGCACGGCTGGCCCAGGCGCACGACTTCATCCTGCTGCAGCCTAACGGTTACCAGACCCGCATCGGAGAGCGCGGCTCCAACCTCTCCGGCGGCGAGCGCCAGCGTCTGGCCATCGCCCGCGTGCTGCTCAAGAACCCGCCCTTGTTGATCCTCGACGAGGCGACCAGTGCGCTTGACACCGCCACCGAAGCCGAGGTGCAGAAGGCGCTCAAGACCCTCACGCGCGGTCGCACCACCTTCATCATCGCCCACCGGCTGGCCACCATCCGCGACGCCGATGAAATCCTCGTTTTCCAGCGCGGGCGCATCGTCGAGCGTGGCAGTTTCGATGCCCTGGTCAAGCAGGGCGGTTACTTTGCGAAGCTGGTCGAGAAGCAGTATCAGCAACAGCCCAACGTGTCGCTGTCCGAGTGAGGGCAGCAGCCTACACAGCGTCGGCGCCGCTGGCCTGCGCGGTGCGGCGCGAGGGCGCCTTCCCTCAGGCGTTGGCCTGCACGGTGCCCAAGGCCCGGCGCAGCAGGATACCGTGCACGAAACCGACCGCGATGGTCAGCACCCCGCAGGCGAGCAGAACCGGACGCACCCCGAAATAGTGGGCCAGGTTGCCGACCGCGAGACTGCCCAGCGGGGCGACACCCAGAAAGGCCATGGAAAAGGTCGCCATAACCCGACCGCGCAGGTCGTCGCGCACCCAGGTCTGCAGCAACGTGTTGCTGCCAGCGGCGACGAGGACCACCGAAAAGCCCAGCGCCATCAGGATCGCGTAGGCCAGTGCCTGGTGGGGGTTCACCGCAAACAGTGCCAGCGCGAGCCCGGCGGTTCTGGCGGCGAGCGATACTTGCCGGGGCAGGCCGTCAATCGAGTGTCGCGACGCGAGGTACAGGCTTGCGAGCAGTGAACCGGCCCCAGCCGTGCCGACCAGCAGCCCGAGCGTGCGGGCATCGCCGGCGAAGATCGCCTTAGCGTACATCGGCATCAGCACAACATAGGGCGTGATCAGGAGGCTCGCGGCGGCAACCAACCAAAGAAACAGCCGAATGTTCGCGTGCCCGAAGGTGTAGGCCAGACCCTCGCGCAGCGCGCCGAGCGCCGGCTGGGCGGTGCCTGCCGCAGGGCGTGCGCGGATGGCGCCGAGCGCGAGCAGCACCCCGAGGTAGGACGCCGCGTTGAAGGCAAAACAGACCGCCTCGCCCGCGTGGGCGATAACGAACCCCGCGAGCGCCGGCCCGATGAAGCGCGTGGCGTTCATCAGCAGGGAACCCAGGGCGATGGCGTTGGGCAGATCCCTGCGGTCGTCGACCAGATGCACCACCAGCGACTGGCGCACGGGCATGTCCAGTGCGTTGATGAAACCCATCAGCAAGGCCAGGGCCAATAGCACGGCTGGCGTCACCCAGCCCTGCCAGGTCAGCACCGCAAGCAGCGTCGCCTGGGCAAGCGCCAGGGCCTGCGTCCACATCATCAGCCGCCGACGGTCCAGGCGGTCGGACCACACGCCGCCCACGGCCCCGAACAAGAGGATGGGAATCTGGTTCGCAAATCCCAATAACCCGAGCGCGAGCGCCGAGTCCGTGAGGCGGTAGATGAGCCAGCCCATCGCGATCTGCTGCATCCAGGTCCCGGTCAGCGAGACCAACTGTCCGACGAAGTAGAGACGGAAGTCGCGCGAACGCAACGCACGCAGGGGGCGGTTCGAGATCGGGGTCAGCACGGCGCGTCAGCTCAGAACAGAGCCCGCCATCATACGCGCGCAACCGCCGGCACACACGCGGAGGCAGCGGTCTGCTCTCCCACCGATGGATGCGCCGCGACGGCGCGCAGGCGGCGCATCGCCACGATGAGCACGCGCAGGCTTCGGGCACGTGCTCAGCCAGGATGGCGGCGCTATCTCAGGAAGTCGAACAATGATTTGCCTTCGATGCGTGCGTAAGACTGCCGGATGGCATCCAGCGTGAACATCTGGGTTTCGAGCTTGCTGATCGCCTCGGCGTAGTCGGTATCCTGAATGTCGGAACGGGCGCGTTGCAGCAGCAGGTTGACCGACTCGTTCTCGCCTCGGGTGTCTTCGATGAACTTGCGGCGCGCCCCGACATTGCTGATGTACCGCTGAACATGGTCCAGTGCCTGGTCGATGTCGTTGAGCACGAGATTGAGCCCCTGGCTGTGCAGCGTCTGCTCGGCCGGCGTTTGCGGGCTCTGCTGCATGGCCGCGATGAAACGCTCCGCCGCCGAGAAGAGGTGCATCGGCCGGCTCGCGGTCACCTTGAACTCATCACCCGCCGCGGGCGCACCCGTGAGCGAGACCTGCAGGCCGTCGAAGGTGACGGCGCTGCCCGACTGGAATGCGTTGTTCGTCGATACGGTGACGCCGTGCGTGTCGTCGATGACGTCGAACGTCATCGGCGACGTGAAGCGGATCGTGTAGTCGGCCCCGGTGAGCAGGCTACGGTCGCGCACCCCGCCGTTGAAGATCTGGCCCGATCCGGTGTTGGCCGCGTTCACGCCCACGGCGAAGTGGCCGTTGCCGTCCATGACGCGCATGAACAGGGCGTCGCCGGAGTCCACGCCGGCAACCTGACGGGATTCACCGACGGTGATCAGCGGCTGGCCCTGGTCGCCGGCGTAGGTCATGGCACCGGCGACGCGCACGAATGGCTGGGTCTGCCCCTTGTGGCCAGCGAACAGGTAGTTGCCCTCTGGGCCGCGCGTATTCGCGAAGCTCTCGAGCTGGCTGAGCAACTGTTCGGCCTCCGCGCCATAGGCCTGACGTGAGCCCGCGGTCTGCACGCCCGATTTAGCGCCGAGCACGAGTTCGCGCAGGCGCTGCAGGGTGCTGGTGACGCCTGTCAGCACCTCCTCCTCGGTGCGCAGCGCCTGTTCGGCCATCGTGGCGTTGTTCTGGTGCTGCTCGATACGCTTGGTCGCGTCGCTGAGGAAGGAAATCTGTGCGGCGTCCGTCGGCCCTTGGGAGGGGCGCAGGATCCGCTTGCCGCTGCTGATCTGCGCCTGCAGGTCGCCGATCCCGCGTTCGCTGCGGTTCATGTCGATGGCGGCGTAACGGGCAAAGTAGGTGCTGGTGATGCGCATGGCGGCTTACCGGAAGATGGAGAGGATGGAGTCGAACAGCGAGTTCGAGGTTGCTATGACCTGGGCTGCGGCGTTGTACGTCTGCTGGTAGCGCGTCAGATTGATCGCCTCCTCATCCAGGTTGACGCCGGAGACGCTGTCGCGCCGGTCCTGGGTCTGCCTCAACACCGCCTCTTGAGCCGTGAAGCTGATGTCGGTCTGGCGCGTGAGATTACCCACGCGGCTGATGAGGCTGCCGTAATCAGCGGAGAAGGTCGCCCGGCCCTCCACGATCAGCGCGTTCTGCAGGTCCGCGAGCGCGGTGCCGTTGGTGTTGTCCCCGATGCCGCTGGTGTTGCGCGAGAGGCGCAACGTGTCACCGGCCGCGGGGGTTCCGCTCAACGACACCTGCCAGCCTTGGTAGCCGACGGTCATGCCGCTGGTATAGGTGAGCGGCGCACCGTTGAGCGTCGTGTTGGTCGTGGTGTCGATAACGTCGAAGGTGCCCGCGGTGATGAAGCGGAACTCCACTGTGTCGAGCAGATTGGCGTGCGAGGCGTCGGTGATGTCCGGGCGCCCCAGCTTCGCCGAGCCGACGTTGTTGGTCAGGGCCTCGGTACGCAAGGGCGATGCGAGTGCGATTCTATCCGTGTTGCGTACCAGGACCTCGATGCCCCGGGCGGCGGAGGCGACCGGGCGGAACCGGAAGGAATCCCCGGCGGCGACCGCCCCGGTGGTTCCGAACTGCACGCCATCCATTGTCAGCGGCCCTGGCCCGGAGACTGTCGCCATGTCGCTGAGCCGTGTCAGGGTGTAGATTGTGCCATCCCAATCAAGCTGATAGTCCGCACTGGTTAGCTGGCGTGTGTCGGTGATGGTCGCGACCGGGATCGCCGCGCCGGTGTTGGTTTCGCGTGCAAAGCCCTGCGCACTGCCCAGCGCGAAGAAGTCACTGCCCAACTCGCCGAGCGCGTCCATGCCCTTTCGGTGCTGCGTGTTGAAGGCATCGCCGAAGGCCATGGCAAGCTGGCCGAGCTCGTTGCGTACTGGCTCGATGACCTCCGTATACGAGGCCAGCAGGCCGCCAATTTCGCCCTTGCCGAGCAGGTGGGAAATCTCGATGGGCGTGCCGTTGTTGGCCAGCGCAATGACAAGCTTGCTGCGGTCGAAGGCATCGGGCAAGGCCGCGAGTTGCTCGGCATGGTTGCCGGTGACCAGGCTCACGCCGCTGCCGATCAGCACGTTGATGGCGTGGTTTTCGGCCTTGACGACCCGTGCGCCGGTCAGTTCGGCGAGCTGTTGCACCATGCGGTCGCGCTGGTCGAGCAGGTCGTTGGGCGGTTCGCCGCTGGTCTGGCTGGCGGCCACGGCGATCTTGCGGTTCATTTCCGCGATTCCAGCCGACAGGGCGTTGATTTCGTCCACGCGGCCTTTGATCCGGCTGCCGATCTCGTCGGTCAGGGCCCGCAGGCGCGTGTCGAGTGCGTGAAAGCGATTCACGAGATTCTCGGCGCGGCTCAGGAACTCTTGGCGCAGCGGGATCGAGGACGGGTTGACGTTGACGCCTTCCAGGGCGTTGAAAAATTCCTGCATGGCTGAGCCGAGCGAGGTGTCGTCCTCAGCCAGCAGATTGTCGATACGCTGCGTGAAGTCCTGGAACACGGAGAGTCGGCCGAATTCCGCGCCGACTTCGCGCATCTGGGCGTTGACGAACTCGTCGGCGATGCGCCGTACGCGGTCGACGAAAACGCCCGTGCCGTAGAAGTCCCCCTCGCGACGCTCGGGGGGTTTGGCGACCAACTCAGCCCGCTGTCTGGAATAGCCTTCCGTGTTGGCGTTGGCGATGTTATGACTGGTTGTTGCGATCGCGCGCTGCGAGGTCTGCAGAGCGGAATACGCTATTTTCGTCGAGTCCATGTGACTGGTTTTCCTGAGTTATTTAGCCGTTGCGGGGGGTCTCGCCACTATTCTTATCGGCAGTTGGCACGGGCGCTTGAGACATTTTCTGTACACGTTGCATGACCGCGTTCACCTTTCTGGCGTAGTCGGGGTCAGTGGCGTAGCCGGCCTTCTGCAGCTCCTGAATGAAGCGTTGGGGGTTGCCTGCGTGTTCGAGCGCAGCGGCATACCGCGGGTTGTCGCGCAGGAAGTCGGCAAAGTCGAGCACCGAGGCTGCGGGAGAGTGGTAGGCGCGGAATGGCTCGCGCTTGCGCTGCATCACGCCCCCCTCGAACTCCAGCGTGCTGGCGAAGACGCGCCCCTCACGCCAGTCGGGGGTGGCCTTGATGCCAAATAGGTTGAAACTGCTGCGGCCGTCACCGCGTCCGGCCACGTGCTGGCCGAAGCCGGTCTCGTGCGCGGCGACGGCGAGGATCGCCTCGGCGTGCCCACCGATCTTACGCGCCGCCGCCTCCGCGGCTGGGCGCAGTCGGGCGATGAATTCCTCCGGTGAGTCCCAAAGGCGGGGTGCTTTGAGCCGCGGTGTCTGGGTCGACGCGACCTCGTCCACCGGCGGAACGCCGTCGTCGATGCCCAGGCCGGTGGTGTTCCCCCGGGCGCCGGGTTCGGCCACGGGGCGCATCACGTAGCTGCTGCGCGGCGTGGATTGGGGCGCGCCACCCTGGACACCCCACTGCTTGAGCAGCATCTCGGCGATACCGATGCCGCCGTCGCGGGCGACTTGTCTGGCGATCTGCTGGTCGTACATCTCCTGGTAGACCTCGGCCTGCGGACCGCTCAGCAGGCCCTTGCCCACCGTCTGGCGCATGGCCTTGACCATTATCTGCACGAACAGCGCCTCGAATTCACGCGCCGTCGCCTCGGTCGCGCCGGTCTGGTTGCGCGCGGCTGTGCCCTTCAGTTCGGCGAGCGCGCGAAAATCACTGGCCATCCCGGCCATTGCGCTTGCTGTCATCCATTGACTCCATGGCTAAGAGACTTCCAAGAAAACACAGGTTGAATCCCCTCTCCCTCTGGGAGAGGGGCAGGGGTGTGGGAGCAGTTACGCTGATTCATCAGGTTACCCCCCTCACCCTAACCCTCTCCCCCGCAAGCGGGGAGAGGGCATGCATGAATGGATCAGTGTCTCCATAAGGGGTGGGCCGGCCCGGTGCGCCCCACCGGTGGGGGCGTTGCCCACATGCGTCGCCGGTCAGATCACGATGAGCTCTGCGCGCAGCGACCCTGCCTGCTTCAGCGCATCGAGGATCGCCACGAGATCACCGGGTGCTGCGCCGACCTGGTTGATGGCGCGCACGATCTCGCTGAGCGTGGTGCCTTTTTCGAACAGGAACATGCGCTTGCCTTCCTGATCGACCTTGATGTCGCTGCGTGGGACGACGGCCGTTTGGCCACCCGCGAGCGCGTTGGGCTGGCTGACGATGGGGTCGTTGGTGATGGTGACCGTGAGGCTGCCGTGGGTGACTGCGGCGGGCATCACGGTGACGTGCGACCCGATGACGACTGTGCCGGTGCGGGAGTTGACGATGACCTTGGCCGGGGCCTCGCCGGGGTCGATGGTGAGGTTTTCCAGAAACGAGACGAAAGAGACACGCTGCGCGGCGTCGGCCGGGGCCTTGACCTGCACGGAGGTCGCGTCGACCGCCTTGGCCTCGTCGAAGCCGAGTTGCTTGTTGATGGTCTCTGCGACGCGTTTGGCGGTGGTGAAGTCGGCGGTGTGCAGGTTCAGCACCAGGTATTCAGTGGCCGCGAATGCAGTCGGCACCGTGCGTTCCACGGTAGCGCCGTTGGGAATACGGCCCACGCTCGGGACGTTGATGGTGATCTTCGACCCGTCGCTGCCCTGTACACCGAGGCCCCCCACTGCGAGGTCGCCCTGGGCCACGGCGTAGATCTGCCCATCGGCGCCGCGCAGGGGCGTCATGAGCAGTGTACCGCCACGCAGGCTCTTGGCGTTGCCGAGTGAGGAGACGGTGACGTCGATCGTCTGGCCCGGTTTGGCAAATGGCGGTAGGTCGGTGTGCACCGACACGGCGGCGACGTTCTTGAGCTGCGGGTTGATGTTGGGCGGGATCGTGATGCCGTACTGTGCGAGCATGCTCTTCATGCTTTGTACGGTGAAGGCCGTCTGGCTGGTCTGGTCGCCGGTGCCGTCGAGGCCGACGACGAGGCCGTAGCCCAGCAGTTGGTTGTTGCGGACCCCGGCAACCGAGGCGAGGTCCTTGATACGCTCGGCATGCGCCGGCAGTGCGGCCAGCAGCGCGAGGCACAGCAGGAGTAGACGCTTGTTCATGGACAGTCCTTGTCTGGTTGCGAGACGCTCGATGGGTGTATGCGTCAGCCAGTTACGCCGCCCACGCGGCAAAACCGGCCGACGAATACTGCGCGGGCCTCATTCGTCAGAATGGCCAGAATGCGCTGTTGAAGAATCGCGACAGCCAGCCTTGCTGGTTGCTGTCGGCGAGCGCGCCCTTGCCGCTATAGGTGATCTCGGCATTGGCGATCTGCCAGGAGCGCACGCTGTTGTCGGCGCGGATGTCCACCGGCCGCACGATGCCGCGCACGCGCACGACTTCGCTGCCCTGGTTGAGCGTGAGCACCTTCTCGCCGCGCACCACCAGATTGCCGTTCGGCAGCACCTCCGCGACTGTGGCGGTGATGTTGCCGCTCAAGCTGTTACTCTGTGTGCTGCCGCCCTTGCCGCTGAAGTCGCGGCTCGCCTCGACGTCGGCGTTGAGGAACTCCGCGCCGCCGGCGGTGGCGGGGCGGCCAAACAGCGATTTCACGCCCAGCGACAGGCCGGATTCCTTTTTGGTCGTGGTGGAGGCCGACTTGTTGGCCGCGGTCTTTTCCTCCAGCACCACGATCAGCGTGTCGCCGACGCGCCGTGCGCGAATGTCCTCGAACAGGAACAGGTTGTTGTTCGGGTTGTAGATTGCTCCGGTCGCCGCCTCCGGGCGCGCGGCAGGCGGCTCCGGGAGGCTGGGCGCGTAGGCAGGGTCGCGCAACGGCGGGTCCAGCGTCGCACAACTGGCCAGGGCCAGCAGGGCGGTGGTGGCGGCGACGCGCTCGAGCAGCTTGGCAAACCTCATCGATTATTACCGGCCGAGGTTGTTGTTGACGAACTGCAACATGCCATCCGTAGTCGAGATGGCCTTGGAGTTGAGCTCATAGGCGCGCTGCGTCTCGATCATGCTCACCAGTTCCTCGACGACGTTGACATTGGAGTTCTCCAGCGTTCCTTGCTTGAGGCTGCCGAGGCCGTTCTGGCCCGGCGTGCCGGGCTGCGGTGCTCCGCTCGCCGCAGTCTCTGCGAACAGGTTGCTGCCCTTGGCTTGCAGGCCGGCGGGGTTGACGAAGTCCACCAGTTGCAGGTTGCCGATCTGGTTGGGCGTAGATTCGCCCGGCATGAGTACGGAAATGACGCCATCTTCGCCGATGGTGATGCTCAGCGCATTAGGCGGGATGTTGATGCCGGGTTGAACGAGATAGCCGTTGTTGGTCACGAGTTGACCCTGCGCATCCATTTGAAAGGTCCCATCGCGGGTGTAGGCGATCGATCCGTCTGGCATCAGGATCTCGAAGAAGCCACGACCCTGGATGGACAGGTCGAGCGGGTTTTCGGTCGTTACCAGGCTACCCTGGTGGTGCATCTTCTGGGTGGCGACCACACGCACGCCGGTGCCGACGTTGAGCCCCGAGGGCAGTTGCGTGTCTTGCGAGGATTGGCCGCCCGCTTGACGCACGTTTTGGTAGAGCAAGTCCTCGAAGGCGGCACGGTCGCGCTTGAAGCCCGTCGTGTTGGCGTTGGCGAGGTTGTTGGAGATGACATTCATGCGCGTCTGCTGGGCATCCAGGCCCGTTTTCGCGCTCCAAAGTGATCCGATCATCGTTGCCTGTCCTTGGTAAGTTTTTGGGGTCTATCAGCCGACCTTCATCAGCTCCGCGGAGCTGGCGTCGTTTTGTTCAGCGGCCTTCATCAGCTGCACATTGAGTTCGAAACGCCGCGCGGTCTCTATCATCTCCACCAGCGCGCCAACCGGGTTGACATTGCTCGCTTCGAGCGTGCCATTGACCAGCGTCACCTTGGCGTCTGGCTCGGCCGTCTCGCCGTTCGGCAGGCGCAGCAAGCCCTGCAGGTCCTTCTTCAGTTGGCTGACATCCGGGTTGACGAGCTTGATGCGGTCAACCACGGCCAGGGTATTCGCATCCTGTCCGAGCGGCTGGATCGACACGGTGCCATCTGCGCCGATCTGGAGTTTGGCGTGTGGCGGCACGGCAATTGCACCGCCCTCGCCGACCACCGGCCAGCCGTTGGCGGTCTCCAGCATGCCGAGGGCGTTCAGCCGCAGCTCACCGTTGCGGGTGTAGGCCTCCTCGCCATCGGCGCCGAGCACGGCGATGAACCCTGGACCGCGGATGGCCACGTCGAGATCGTTACCCGTCGTGAGCATAGGACCGGGGTTGAAATCCACCCCAGCGCGATGGTCCTGCGGATAGACCCGGGACGGATGCCCCGGGCCGTACAGTGGCAGACTGCGGAAGGCATCGGTGTCCGCCCGGTAGCCGATCGTGTTGAGATTGGCGATGTTGTGGTTGTTCGTCGCCTGCTTCATGAGCAGTTGACGTGCCCCGTTCATCGCTGTGTAGATAAAGCCGTCCATGGCTCTATGCCCTCCCTGGTATCAACGGTTAACGGCGGATGTTGATGACCGTCTGGGTGAGCTGGTCGGCCACGCTCACGACTTGCGCGTTGGCCTGGAAGGCACGTTGTGCTCCGATCATGTCCACCAGCTCCTTGGTGATGTCGACATTGGATTGCTCCAGCGCGCTAGACTGGATCAGGCCTAGCGAGGCGCTGCCCGGCACGCCGGTGGCGGGCGTGCCGGAGTCGTAGCTCTCGACCCACACGGAGTCACCGATCGGCCGCAGGCCCTCCTGGTTCGCGAAGTTGCTCAGCACGATCTGCCCCATGGCGCGCGATTGGCCGTTGGTGTAACGCCCGAGGATCATGCCCGTGCCGTCGATGCTGACATCCGCCAGGCGGCCCGAGCTGTAGCCGTCGACCACGAGCTGGTTGACGCCGAATTCGTTGTTGAACTGCGTGGTCTCGCTGTAGTCGAGCGTCAGATTCATGGGGGCGGTGCCCGCAACCGGCGTGAAATTGTTCGTAGTGGCCGTTCCCCCGGGCACGCCAACGCCGTTGACGCGGAGCAGCTTGCCGTTGAGATCGAATTCGAGCAGGTCGCTGCCACCCGTTCCGGTGCCGTTGGAAACGTTGACTCCGTTCACGTAGGTGTACGCCTCCCAGGTGTTCGCGGCACCGGTCTTGCGGAAGTACATCGAACCGATGTGCGAGCTGCCCTGCGAGTCGAAGAACGTCACGGAGGTGGCGAAGTTGTAGGAAGTCGCGACGTTAGGATCAAACGCCACCACGGGCGGCGTCACCGTGCTATCCATGTTCAGGCCGAGCTTCAGATTCGTGGAGGCCTTGGCGGGGATGTTGGCCAAGTCGACCTTGAGGTTTTGCAGTGCGGGGACGACCCTGCCGTTGTCGTCGATCCCATAGCCCGTCAGATTGAAGCCCTGCGAGTTGACGATATAGCCCTCGCGGTCCATCCCCATCATGCCCGAGCGCGTGAAGACGATGCTGCCCTTGTCGCTCATGCGGAAATAGCCTTGCCCGGAAATGGCGAGGTCGAGGTTGTTTTCGGTGTAGTTGATGTCGCCCTGTGTGAACTGCTGGCGCACGTTGGTGACCTGCACGCCGTGGCCGACCTGCGTCTTGCCCGGCCCGAGCGATGACACGGCGTAGACGTCGGCAAACTCCGCGCGCGACTGCTTGAAGCCCGTGGTGTTCGCGTTGGAAATGTTGTTCGCGATGACGTCGAGCTGCTTGGAGGAGGCGTTGAGGCCAGTGAGTGCTACTTCAAATCCCATGGTTCAAGTTCCCTCTTGAGTTGTTGGATGTGACTGGATTGCTTAATTTCAGGCCCGGATCTGCCGCACGGCCGACAGCGCGATCGAACGGCCGTCTTCGGTGTTTACCTGGACCTTGCCGTTGGCCAGGTCAACGCTGTTGATGCGGGTCGAGAGCAACACCGGCACCTCTATGGCTTGACCTTTGGCGTCCTTTGTTTCGGCCTTGAGCACGTACCCGCCGGCCGGGGCCTGCGCGCCGCTCTGGGTGCGGCCATCCCAGGTGAAATCGACCAGTCCGGCTGCCTTCATGCCGAGCGGGATCTTGCGCACCAGGGTCCCTGCCGAGTTGTAGACATTGATCGTGGTGCTGGCCGAGCTCGTCAACTCGACTGCGCCGGCGATCTTGCCTCCCGCTGCCAGGCGGGTTTCGCCGCCCGCCGTCAGCACGGACTTGCCGATCAGGTTGGTCGCCTGAAGCGTCTGGTTGCCGCTCAGCGATTCCGACAGCTTGGCGAAACTGCCCTGCAGGTCATTGATCCCCTTGACGGCACTGAACTGGGCCATTTGACCGAGAAATTCGCCATTTTCCATCGGCTTCATCGGGTCCTGGTTCTTCAGCTGGGTCATCATCAGCATGAGGAAGTCCTCCTGACCCAGGTTGGTGCGGTCGTTTTTCTTGGTCGCTGTGTTCTTCAGCGCGTACTGGTCCAGCAAGCTGGTGGCGGTGACGCTCATCGGTTTCTTCCTTTACCTCAGTTGCCAAGTTGCAGGGTGCGAAGCATCAGTTCCTTGCCGGTGTTGGCGACTTCCACGTTGTTCTGGAAGCTGCGCGAGGCAGAGATCATGTTCGTCATCTCCTCCACCGTATCGACGTTGGATTCGAAGACGTAGCCTTCCTCGTTCGCCAAGGGATGGTCGGGTTCGTAGCGCATCGTGTGCGGCACTTCGCTCTCGAGCACGCCGAGCATCTGTACGCCTTGCGTGGCTGGCTGGCGGCCCCAGTCTTGCTTGTAGAGCGCGGCGAACACCGGGTGGCGTGATTTGTAGGCCTCTTCGGCGCTGCTCGCGACCGAGTCGGCATTGGCCATATTGCTGGCGATCAGGTTCAGGCGCAGGGTCTGTGCGTTCATGCCGGTGCCGGCGATGTCGAACAGGGCAAACATGGACATGGTGTTCAATGCTCCTTTGTTGTTTGGGTGGCGCGACGGCCGGTGTGCGTCGGGCGGTTAGCCGGCTCACTCACCTCGGATCGCGCGCATCAGTCCGCTGATCTTCCCGTTGAGCAGCTCCAGGCTCGCCAGGTACTGCACGGCATTTTCCGAGTACTTGCCCTGCTCGATGTGCGTCTCAACGGTGTTCCCATTGATCGACGCCTGCTGGGGCGTGCGGAACTGGATTGCGCCCGGCGCAATGCGTGTGTCACCGGGCTGTACGAGGTGCGATGGGTGCGTCCGCTGCAGGGAAAACCCGGTGCCGTTCTGCTGCTCGCGCAGAACGGTCGCAAAATCGAAATCCTTGGCCTTGTAGTTCGGTGTGTCCGCATTCGCGAGGTTCGCACCGAGAATCTCGGCGCGTTGCGAGCGCAGCACCAGTGCTTGAGCGTGCACGCCAAAGTGGGAGTCGAGATCGGCTGGCATGGAAGTCCATTTCCGTGGTTGACTGCGCGGATAGCAGCAAGCAGCGTGCCAAGCCTCGGGCGCTGGACCATTGATCGACGGAAATCGCTTTACGTCCTGACAGGATCGTTGCGTTTTCTATTTAAGATATTGAATTTATTGAGTTTATTGTGTTTGTGCGAGTGTGAGGCGGGAGGGCCGTCGTGGTTTGTTCAACGCGTCACACCGCCGAGCCGACCTGTGGGCGAGTTCTCGCCCCGCTATCGGCACGCCTTTCCACACCCAGGCAAGGGATTGCCGCACTGCGGCAAATCCAGTTGCCGCAGACGACGGTGTGGCTGCTCCGCGAGTCAGTGCCACGAGCCCTGTGTCGCCTTTCCTATCGGCATGGATATTGCAAACTTGAGCCGAGACGAGCATCGACCAACAAACTTTGACGGAAATCCGTCGCCGATAGCCACCATCAGTGGGTTATCCCGGGACGGATAGGCAGGGATGAGCAGTAAGGCATTCGCAATTTTTGCTGGATTTTCAAGCCTGATGACGGCCTCGCCAGCGTTCTCGACCGACGCGCATTCGCACGCCGAGATTCAGGCAGCCGTGCGTCAATTCGTGGTCGAAGCGGCCGGTGCGGGCGTGGATCTGCAAGCGAGCGTCGGCAAGCTCGATCCCCGCCTGAAACTCGCCCGGTGTAATGAGCCGCTGCGGGTGTTCTGGCCGGCGGGGGCGCGCAAGCAGGGCAATGCCTCGGTGGGGGTTGGCTGCGACGGACCGCGCCCTTGGAAAATCTATGTGCCGGTTAGCGTTGCCGAGTTTCGGGAAATAGTCGTGGCGCGTGTGGCCATCCAGAAGGGAAAGGCCATTTCGCCCGAGGATCTCGTGTTGGAACGCCGCGAGGTGTCGCGACTCGGGGCGCAGCCCGTGGACCGGGTTGCACCACTCATCGGCCAAAAGGCTCGGATTAATATCAAGCCAGGCACGCCGGTCACGCTCACCATGCTGGAGCTGCCAAAAATGGTGTCGCGGGGGGAAACGGTGACGATTCTGGCGAGTGCGGGTGGCATCGAGGTACGCATGACGGGCGAGGCGTTGGCCGACGGCCTGTCGGGAGGGACTGTCAAGGTGCGTAACCTCTCGTCGAACCGCGTGGTCGAGGGTGAGGTTGTGGGCAAGGGGCTGGTTCAGGTCCGATTTTGATCGGCTCTGCGGAGAATTGTGCGGATCGTCACACCGACGCAGGGAAAATTGCTAAACCGTGATTAAAGATCCCCGACTGGATGCCGATAACCGCCATACATCCCGCCTTAACCGGCAATTTATGGAGACTTGAGGAGTTCAAACATGGCCAATTCAATTGATGGAGTCTGGGGACTGCGCAACAACAGCAGCCCCGAAACCCGCCAACCCGCGAAAGGGCGTGGCGGCGCTGCACAAGGGCTTGCCGAGCTAGGCTTGCCAGCCGCTCAGGGAGGTTTGGTGCTGACCGACACCGCGCGGTCGCTGCAGGAGGTCGAGCGCCGACTGAGCCAGGCGCCGGACGTGGACGAAGCCAAGGTGGAGCGGATTCGCGAGGCGATCGCCAATGGCACCTATCAGGTCAATGCCGGGCGGGTCGCAGCCAGATTCCTCGCGATGGAAGCCGAGCGTCAAGGTTGATTTTTGGCAGGTGGCTGGCAATGGACGCCATGGAACAGCGAATCACCCGGGTGGGCCGCTTGCTCGAAGCGCTGGAGCGATGTCTGCTCGATGAGCAACAGATGCTGATGGATCAGGACATTGATGCCCTGCGCGATGTGGCAGCCCGCAAGGAAACCCTGTTGCGCCGGCTCGAGGATGAGCAGCGCGGACACCGACCGCAGAAAGACGCCGAAGATCGCCCCGAGATGAGCGCGATCCGTGAAGCACTCGAGCGGTGCCAGGCTTTGACCCGTGAAAATGCGAGGCTCATCGACCGCGGCGTAGCCCGCGTGGAACAGGCCCTGCGGCTGCTGCGAAGCCCCGACGGCTTCACCTGCTACGCCCCTCGTCCGCCCACTCGAACGTACTCCGACCGGTCAACCCGGACCCTGGCGGTTGCCTGAGACGCCGGATCGTGCACCGTCGCGGGCGGGATGTGCAGTAAACTCGCTGCCGTGAGGTCTGCTTCGTGCCACGTGGGCACAATCAACCCCTCAAGTCGGCTTCGACGCCCGGCCCGTGTCGCTGCGCGGGCGCGTCTCGTTATCCTCCGCGTGCGGGATTTGCAGCCAGGCGCACCAGTCACGAAATAACGAATCCTGGGCAGACGCCACCACCGAGCGTGGTTCCAAGATTGCCTTGAACACGCGTTCGCCTGTGAGCGTTACCGAGTGCCCCCCAGCCTCCTCGAGCAGCAGGACGCCCGCGGCGTAATCCCAGAGTTTCTGGCCGCCGTGCAGGTAAACGTGCCCGCGGCCGGCGGCGAGCCATGCCCACTCGATGGCACATGAACCGAAGTTGCGTTGCGATAGGTAAGGCGGTGCGGCGATCAGGCGCTGGCCGAGTTTCGCGTCGATGCGCTTGAGGTCGATCAGGGCGACGCTGCGGGCCAATGACACTACCGATGCCGTCGCCTTCAGCGGTGTTCCGTTCAACGTTGCGCCCTTGCCCTGCTGCGCAACGAACAATTCATCCCGACTCGGATCATAGATGACCGCTGCCTCGGGGCGCCCCTGTTCCAGCAAGGCTAGGGACACGCCGAAAAACGGGATGCCGGCAGCAAAATTGGTCGTGCCGTCGAGCGGATCGAGGCACCACAGCGGTTGATCGCCGTTCAACGCGGCGAGTTGCTCGTCGGGGGCCATTTCCTCGCTGAGGAAGGCGATCGACGGATACGAACTACGCAATTCGTCGCTGAGGCGTTGGTTCATCGCCATGTCGGCCTCGGTGAGTAGGCTGCCGTCGGCCTTGATCTCGTGTCCGACACGGGTGAAGCGCGGCAGGAGTTCCTCGCGCGTGCAGATGCGCACGCGCTCGGCGACTTGGCGGATGTCGATGGCGGTCATGGTTATGATGACTGTTCGAGCGTCGAGGCCATAGCGCGGTAGCGCCGATCTAGTGCTTCGACCTGTTTGGCGAGCGCCGTAAGGTCACCGCTATTGTCAATGATATCGTCAGCAGCCGCGAGTCGGGCGTGACGATCCATCTGGCGCGCGACGATCGCATTGATCGTTTCGGGCGGCGATCCATCACGCGCGCCGACGCGTGCGATCTGCGCTGCCTCCGGTGCGTCCACGACGAGCACCCGGTCGACCAGGTGGCGAAGATTTGCTTCGATCAGCAGCGGGATGGCTACCATGCAATAGACGCAGCCCTGTGCACGTAGCGTATTCAGCCTGCGCTGGATTTCTGCCTCGACGCGCGGATGTAGAAGCGCCTCCAACCAGGCGAGCGCCGACGGGTCTGCGAATACGCGCTCGCGAAGGGCGCTGCGGACTAGTTGCCCGTCCGTGCCGAAGAATTGGTCACCGAAATACTGCCGGATCTGCGACAGGATGTGAGCGTCGCTGCCCGTGAGTTCGCGCGCGATGACGTCGGCATCGATCACCGGTGCGCCGAGCTGCTCGAACAGGCGGCTTGCTTCGCTCTTGCCAGCACCAATACCGCCCGTCAGTCCGACGACCAGCATGGGCTTAATGGCAGGGTGTCGAAGGCGTAGTTATGACTTCCGATCTCCCTGCGAGAGAGGGGGTTGGGGCAAGGGGCTCGATGTGCAGCGTGTGCCTTCATGGCGGATTGACTTGTGCTCCACCTCTCAGCGTAGCCCACTGAACCGCAGATAGCTTTCCGTGAGGGCATTCCCGAAGTACAGCGCTGCCAACCCCGCCCCGGCGAGAAACGGCCCAAAGGGCAGGGGGTTACCGCGCTGGTGACGCCTCAGCAGCATGAGGGTGATGCCGACGATCGCGCCGATGAGGGACGAGAGGACGACGATGACCGGCAGCATTTTCCAGCCCAGCCACGCGCCCAACGCCGCGAGCAGCTTGAAATCGCCGTAGCCCATGCCCTCTTTTCCGGTGAGCAGGCGAAACAGGTGGTAGATCAGCCACAGCGACAGATAGCCGAAGGTCGCGCCCAGCAGGCTCGATGTGTAATCGGTGAAGACGTGGTTCAGGTTGAGCAGCAGACCGGCCCAAAGCAGCGGCTGGGTGAGGGCATCCGGCAGGAGCTGTTTGTTGAGATCGATCACCGTGAGTGCCACCAGCACCCAAGTCAGCAGGAGCGCCGCATAGAACTCCACGGAGAGACCAAAGTGCCAGGCCGCGTACGCGGAGAGGGCAGCGGTGAGCAGCTCGACCAAGGGATATTGCGCGGATATTGCGACACCGCAGGCGCTACACCGTCCGCGTAGCATCAGGTAGCTCAGGACGGGGATGTTTTCCAGCGGCGTAATCATGTGTCCGCAGCTCGGACAGGTCGAGCGCGGTACCAACAGGTTGAACGGCGGGCGCTTCGGTGGTGGCTGGTGGTCGTTCAGTGCCGCACACTCGTCCCTCCAGCGCGTCTCCAGGATGATCGGCAGTCGATAGGCCACGACATTGAGGAAACTGCCGATGACGAGGCCAAGCACGGCAGCGAATCCGACCAGGAACGGCTGGGATTGCGTCAGCAGTTCGAGCAAGCGGGGTACCTTGTTTTCGGGTCGGACGGCATGCGATCGGGAAGTAACCAGTACATTCGCATGTCCCCGACCTACACCGCCGAACCCAGCTTGAAGATGGGCAGGTACATCGCAATGACCAGTCCGCCGATCAGCACGCCGAGAATCGCCATGATCATCGGCTCCAGCAGACTGGAGAGGCCGTCCACCTTGTTATCGACTTCCTCTTCGTAGAAATCGGCGACCTTGCCGAGCATGTGGTCCAGCGAGCCAGACTCCTCGCCGATGGCGACCATCTGCGTGACCATGTTCGGGAACATCCCCGTGTTGCGCATCGACTGCTGCAGGCGCATGCCGGTGGCGGTTTCGTCGCGCATCTTGAGCGTGGCATCGGCGTAAACCGCATTACCCGTTGCGCCAGCGACCGACGTCATCGCCTCGACGAGCGGCACGCCCGCTGCGAACATGGTCGACAGGGTGCGGGCAAAGCGGGCGATCGCAGACTTGCGAAAAATGTCGCCGAACACAGGGAGTCTGAGCAGAAGCTCATCGACTCGGTGCCGCAGTTGCGGCGAACGGCGGAAGGACCAGACGAAGCTCCCCACCGCCGCGGCGACGACGCCCACGATGATGAACCACCACTCGCGCACGAACTGCGATAGGCCGATGACCATCTTGGTGAAAGCTGGCAGATCGGCGCCGAAGTCCTTGAACAGGTCCTCGAAGGTTGGCACCACGAAGATCAACAGGATTGCCGAGACGATGAAGGCGACGATCAGTACGGCGATCGGGTACACCATGGCCTTCTTGATCTTCGCTTTGATGGACTCGGTCTTTTCCTTGTAGGTGGCGATCTTGTCGAGCAGCGACTCGAGCGAGCCAGACTGCTCGCCCGCGCCCACGAGGCTCACGAACAGCTCATCGAAATAGCGCGGGTGCTTCGCGAGTGAGTCGGCGAGACTGTTGCCGGTCTCGACATCGGCCTTGACCGCGAGGATGAGATCCTGCATCGCCTGGTTCTCGTGCCCGCGGCCGATGATGTCGAAGGCCTGAACCATGGGAACGCCCGCCCCGAGCATGGTCGCCAGTTGGCGGGTAAACACCGCGATGTCGCGGCCTTTGATGGCCTTGCCTTTGGCAAAGAGGGGCTTGGCCTTTTTCTTGATCTTGGTTGGCGTGATGCCCTGACGGCGTAGATCGGCCCGAACCAGCACCTCGGACGCGCCCAGGGATTCGCCCTTGATCCGGTCGCCGCTGCGGTTGGTTCCTTCCCAGACGAATGTGAGTTTTTCGGCTTTGCCAGCCATCGTCAATCCTTGGTTACCCGGTTGATCTCCTCGAGACTCGTGATCCCCTCCCGAACCTTGTCGAGGCCGGATTGGCGCAGGTCCTTCACGCCCTCTTTGCGGGCCTGATCCGCGAGTTGTATCGAGTTGCCGCCTTCCATGATGATGCGCCCCATCTCCTCGGAGACGGGCATCACCTGGAAGATACCAACGCGGCCCTTGTAACCGTTAGTGCACTGGTCACACCCTACTGGTTTATAGATTTTGAGGTGCGGGATTTCATCCTCGCGAAAGCCCTCCTCGAGCAGCGCCTCGCGAGGCGGGTTATCGGGTGCCTTGCAGTTGTTGCACAGTTTGCGCGCCAAACGCTGGGCGATGATGAGCGAGACCGACGCGGCAATGTTGTAGGGCGGTACGCCCATGTTCGCGAGCCGGGTCAGCGTTTGTGGTGCGTTATTGGTATGCAGCGTCGAGAGCACCAAGTGGCCGGTCTGGGCGGCCTTGATGGCGATTTCGGCGGTCTCCAGGTCGCGGATCTCGCCGACCATGATCACGTCCGGATCTTGCCGCAGGAACGCGCGTAGCGCGTTGGCGAACGTGAGGCCAACCTTCGGGTTGACGTTGACTTGGTTGATGCCGGGCAAAATGATCTCGGCCGGGTCCTCAGCGGTCGAGATGTTGCGATCCGGCGTATTCAGGATGTTCAGACCGGTGTAGAGCGACACCGTTTTTCCACTCCCGGTGGGGCCGGTTACCAGGATCATGCCGTAGGGCTTGGCCAGTGCATTGAGATAGAGGCGCTTCTGATGATCGTCGTAACCCAGTGCGTCGATGCCCAGCTTCGCGCTGCTCGGATCGAGCAGACGCATCACAATCTTTTCACCGAACAGGGTGGGGCAAGAGTTTACGCGGAAGTCGATCGAACGGCTCTTTGAGATCGCCAGCTTGATCCGGCCGTCTTGTGGGATGCGGCGTTCGGAGATGTCCATCTTGGACATCACCTTCACGCGGGCGATGATCTTGTTCGACAAGGACGGCGGGGGACTCGCCACCTCGTGCAGGATGCCATCCATCCGGAAACGCACCCGGAATGAGCGCTCGTAACTCTCCAGGTGAATGTCCGATGCGCCGCGGCGGATCGCGTCCAGCAGCATCTTGTTGACGAAACGCACGACCGGCGCGTCGTCCACCTCGGAGGTTTCTGAAAGGACATCCCCCGTGGTCTCGGCGGCCACGCTCAGCTTGTCGAGGTCCTCCTCCGCCAGGGCTTGCCAGTTGGAGTGCGCGGCGTCTTGGACGGCGGCGAGGAGGGTGGCGAGTTTGTCTTCCTCGACGAGCAGCGGTTCGGTGATCAGGCCGGTGCTGAACTTCAGATCGTCCAGCGCGGTGAGGTTCATCGGGTCCGATACGGCGACGAACAGGCGGTTGCCTCGCTTGAACAGTGGCAACGCCTTGTGCTTGTCGAGAAACCTCTCGTCGATCAGTTCCTTGGGGATGAGCTCCCGCTCGAAGCTGGCCAGGTCGAACAGCGGAATGCCGTACTCCAGTGCTGCTGCATGGGCGATGCTTGCGGCGCTGACGATCTTGTTGTCGATGAGAAAGCCGACGAGCGGCTGTTGGGTTTGCTGCGCCTTGCGCTGCGCCTCGGTCGCCTCGCCCTCGGTCAGCTGCCGCTCTGCCACCAGACGACGCAACAATCCATTGAGTTTGAACAGAGGGGCTGGGGAGTTCATGCCGTCGTCCGGAGTCCGTGCAAAAGCCAAAAACAATCAGCTTCGTAGCTTAAGTGCCCGGAGTATAGAGACGTGCGAACGAGCGAACAATTCTGGCAAGTCCTTTGATGCGGCGCCTAAACAAAGGAACCCCTCCTCGAGGGAGGGGTTCCATGGACCGTAGGCTGAAGAGCCGTTAACCGCCGGTCGCCAGGATGCGGCACTCGGCTGGCAGCAGTTCCTTGTGGTCCTTGGCCAGCGTGCCACCGTCGGAGACCTCCCCAGATTCGTCACCCGAGGTGAAGCTCTCCCAGGTGCCGCCCGCCACGATTTTGGTCGGGTCGCTGTGCACCGCGTTTACACCACATGCCCAGAAGATGTCGCCGTTGGCGTTGCGGCCCGGACGCAGCGCGAGCGTGAGCGCGTCGATCTTCTTGTTGACGTTGTTGCCGTAGGTGATGGTGATGGTGCCTGTGTCGACACTGATGTCGCTGACGTACTTGCCTTCCGGCGGGTTGGTGATGCCGAGCGCGGTAAGGTTCGTCGGCCAAACGCCGGTGGCACCGAAGTTTTCCTGCACGGCTGTCTTGACACTTTGGGCCAACGTCAGGCCTTCACTGACCTGGGCGCGGATCGTGTAGTCGTGGTACGCCGGCAGGCCGATGGCCGCCAGGATGCCGATGATCGCCACGACGATCATCAGTTCGATGAGGGTAAAGCCTTTTTGGACACTTCGCATGGAGAGACTCCTGATTTGATGTTTTGGCTTGATTTGCTTGGATTGCGGAGATTCGGAGCTGGATGTCTCGAGCTCTGACCACCCAGTATCAAGATGCGTGCCATATCTGCGTATACGGATAACCATCTGAATATCAGGCATTTTATGTCTTAGTAAGCGAAGTGGTAGGCAGGGTGGGTGACGTTAGTGTCAGCTCGTATGTCAGAAGTTGACAATGACGTCAGGGTGCGAGTGCGTGTGGCTTCAATCGGTTTTGCCAGGGGTTGTAAGTCGGATGCGCCGCGCCGCGTCGGAGTGGGCAGTGGAGACAGCCCCAAGCCCGTTACCTCATTCCAGGCCCAGTTTCTGGATGCGATAGCGCAATTGTCGAAGGGTGAGCCCGAGCTTGCGCGCCGCTGCGGTGCGGTTCCAGCGCGTGGCTTCCAGCGCATTGATTATGGCCCTGCGCTCCTGTTCGGCAAGCATGCCGCCTTGCTCGTCATCGCGCGTCGAGTCCGTGGTGTCGGGTGCGGGCAGGGCAAGGTCCTCGGCGGTGATGATGGGCTGTTCGCTGAGCGTGAGGCTGCGTTCGAGTATGTTTTCGAGCTCGCGCACGTTGCCCGGGAAGGGATATCGCTGCAACGCGGCGAGGGCATCGGGCGCGAGGCGCTTGGGGGGTGTTCCCCAACGTTCGGCGATCTGCGCGAGGCAGTGTTCGGCGAGCAGGGCAATATCCTCCGGCCGGTCGCGCAGCGGTGGGGCGGTGATCTCGATCACATTGAGCCGGTAGTAGAGGTCCTGGCGAAAGCGCCCAGCGGCGACCTCGGCGGCAAGTAGTTTGTGCGAGGCGCTGACGATGCGCACGTCCACAGGCTGTTCGCGCTGTTCGCCGATCGGGCGGATCGCGCGCTCCTGGATTGCGCGCAAGAGCTTCACCTGCATGTGCAGCGGCAGGTCGGCCACTTCATCGAGAAACAGGGTGCCCCCGTGTGCAGCGCGGAACAGCCCTTCATGGTCGCGCGTGGCGCCCGTGAAACTCCCCTTGCGATGGCCGAAGAATTCGCTCTCCATCAGCTCCGACGGGATGGCGCCGCAGTTGACGGCGACGAAGGGGCGCTCGGCGCGTGGCCCCAGACGATGGATCTGGCGGGCGATGAGCTCCTTGCCAGTACCTGACTCACCATGAATGCACACGGGCGCCTGGCTGCGTGCCACTTTGCGCAGCGTCTCACGCAACTGGCTCATCGCCGCAGACTGGCCGATCAGCGGGTCCTCGGGCGGGGTCCGAGTGGGGGGAGGTGTGGCGCGCAGCCGCAGCGCGGACTGGATCAGGTCGCGCAACATCTCAAGGTGGACGGGCTTGGAGACGTAATCGAACGCACCGGCCTTCAGTGCCTGGATCGCCGACTCCATGTTGCCGTAGGCGGTGATCACTGCGACGGGCAGTCCCGGGTGGTGTTTCTGTATGTGCTCGACAATCTGCAGCCCGGTGCCATCGCTCAAGCGCATGTCCGTCAGACACAGGTCGAACTCGCGCTGGCCGAGGCGGCGGGTGCCCTCGGCGACGCTGGATGCACTCTCGGCCTCCAGACCCATGCGCGCGAGCGTGATTTCCAGCAGTTCGCGGATGTCGGGTTCGTCGTCGATGATCAGGACGTGGCTGATCGTCATGCGCGTGGTCCTTCGTCGATGGGCAGCCGCAGCCGGAAACAACCGCCTCCCTCCGCGGCGCGCTCGTACTCCAGGCTGCCGCCATTGCGTTCGCTTAACTCCCGGGCGATGTAAAGCCCCAGGCCGGTGCCGCGCTCGGCCGTTGTGAAGAACGGCTCGAAGAGGCGGTCTTCCAATTCTTTGGGGACACCGGGGCCGTTGTCTATCACTTCCAGACGGGCCACGGGCTGATCGGGCGTAAAGTGCGCCACCAGGCGCACGCGTAGCGGCGCCGATCCCCGGCCGTGGTGCTCGGCATTGCTGAGCAGGTTCCAGAGGATCTGATGCAGGTGGGAGGGGTCGAAGCGCACCGCCGGTGCGGATGCCGGCGCTTCGACGCGGACTTGCTCGGGGCTGAGTTTGCGCACCTGCCGGAATTCTTCGGAGAGGTTTTCCAGCCACGGCTGCAACGCAAACGATTCCGTCTGTGATGGGCGGTGCTGGGCGAGATCGAGCACGTTCTGGATCAATGTGTTCATGCGGGCCGCGTTGTTCTGGATGATGCGCGCAAGGCGCGCGTCCGCGCCGTCGAGGTGTTTCGACTCGAGCAGCAACTGGGCGGCGTGGCTCATAGCGCCGAGTGGGTTTCGGATCTCGTGTGCAATGCTGGCGGTGAGGCCGCCGAGCGCTGCGAGCTTCGCCTCGCGGACCTGGCGCGTCTGCTCGCGCAGATCCTCCAGCAGCACCAGCGTCGAGAGCTGATCGGCGCTGCCGATGCGGATGAAGCGCGCGGCGTAGTCCTGCGCGCCCCGGATGATGCAGGGTTCGCGCGAGGTGGCCGTTTCGCCGGCATCGGCAAGCCACTCGCGCAGGCACGCTTGCAGCGCGGGGGCGAGCGTTTCGAGTGTCTCGGTAGCGCGCAGCCGGCGTTTACCGAGCAGTTGCAGCGCAGCGTGATTGGCCAGGCGGATGGTCTTGTCGTTGCCGACGACCATCACGCCGGCGTGCATGCGCTCGACGATATGCGCGTTGAGGGTGGCAAGGTCGCGCAGGTCGCGGCCGCGCTGCGCAGCGAGCGCCTCGCTGGTTTCGGCCTTGCGCGCGAGCTTGGCGGCGAGGATGGCCACCGCGAAAAACAGGATCCCCTGGATGCCCGCGGCGGGGAAGTCTGCTGCCTCGTAGCGCCCAAGCCAGTAGCCGTAGGTGGTTTCGGCCAGGACGGTGACAGTTGCGAGTGCGGCGAAAAAGGGCGCGCGGATGCCCGGCAGCAACAGGCTGGCGCCCGCGATCGTCGGAATAATCAGCAATTCGAAGTCGCGTCCAAGGCTCGTGCCGCTGTGCGTGAGCAGCGTCAGTGCCAGGATGTCGATGATGACCATCGTGAACACCAGTGGGCGGAAACTGGTGTTCTGCATGAAGGTTGGAAACAGCAACGTCAGGTTGATCAGCAGGTAGGCCTGACTGATCAGCGTAAACAGGCGCGCGCCGCCGCCCGTGGCCAGCCCAAACAGCGGTAGCACAAAGATCAGCAGCGCGATGCTGGTGCGATAGATCTGAAATAGCTTGAGGGAGCGCCAGGAATCCCGCTCGCTGCGGTGCCTGCCCCGCCTGTGATGCAACATCCGATGGTTCGCCTTGAGGAATCCCGGTCTCGATGCGTCCCTGCGCGTGGGACGCAGTTTCGCGGATTCAATACTATGCACTAAGCTACGCGCTTGGTGTGCGCCGCGTCACGCTGGCCTTCGTTTTGCGTCGCGAAGGGGCACTTGATGAAGATCTGGCTGCTCGATGCGCACACTTCCCCGGTAACCTCCCGCAGAAATAGCTCGATGAACCTACACGAATATCAGGCCAAGGAGATCTTTCGCCGCTACGCGATCCCTGTTCCCGAAGGGCGGCTTGTCACGCATCCGCAAGCCGTGCCGGCGGTGGCCGAGTGGCTCGGCGGGCGGGGCTGCGTGGTCAAGGCGCAGGTGCACGCCGGCGGACGTGGCAAGGCGGGTGGCGTGATTCTCGCGCGCGACAGGGATGCCTTGGGCAAGGCGGTCAACCAGCTGCTCGGCTCCCGGCTGCGCACGCACCAGTCCGCGGCGGAGGGTCTGCCGGTGGATCAAGTCTACGTAGAGCCGCTCACCGACATCGCACGCGAGCTCTATCTCGGCATGTTGATCGATCGCGCGACCCGGCGCGTCACGGTGATTGCCTCAGAGGCGGGTGGCATGTCGATCGAGGAAGTCGCGGCGGAAACGCCGGAGGAGATCCATTCGGTGGCAGTGCATCCGGTGGTGGGTGTCACGGACGCGCAAGGTCGCAAGCTGGGCTTTCGCATGGGGCTCGATCTGGCGCAGGTCGGGCAGTTCACGCGGTTGCTCAAGGCGTTGTACCGGTTGTTCGTTGAGTGTGATGCGAGTCTGGTCGAGATCAACCCTCTGGTGGTGACGACCGGCGGTGAGTTGATTGCGCTCGATGCCAAGCTCAACCTGGACGACAACGCGCTCTTCCGTCACGCGGACCTCGCCGCGTTGCGTGACGTCCGGCAGGAGGATGAGCGAGAGGTGCGGGCGCGTGAGCACGATCTCAACTACATCGCGCTCGATGGTGACATTGGCTGCATGGTCAACGGCGCGGGGCTCGCGATGGCGACGATGGACCTGATCCAGCTCGAGGGCGGTGCGCCGGCGAACTTCCTCGACGTGGGCGGCGGCACGACGGCAGCGCGTGTGGCCGAGGCCTTCAAGCTGATCCTCTCGGACGCGAACGTGAAAGCGGTTCTGGTCAATATCTTCGGCGGCATTGTGCGTTGCGACCTGATCGCCGAGGGCATCATTCAGGCCATCGGCGAGGTGCACGTGCGTGTCCCGGTAGTCGTACGGCTCGAGGGCACGCGTGCGGAGGAGGGGCGGGCGTTGCTCGCCGGCTCAGGACTCGCGGTGATCCCGGCGGAAGGGCTCGCCGAGGCGGCGCAAAAGGTGGTTGCGGCAGCGCGCGGAGGTGTGGCATGAGCATCCTGGTCAACAAGGACACCCGCGTCATCTGCCAGGGCTTTACCGGCAAGCAGGGGACATTCCATTCCGAGCAGGCGATCGCCTACGGCACGCGCATGGTCGGCGGTGTCACGCCGGGCAAGGGGGGGCAAATGCATCTGGGCCTGCCCGTGTTCGATACGGTGGATGCGGCCGTGCGTGCCACGGGCGCCGACGCGACGATGATCTACGTGCCCGCAGCCTATGCCGCCGACGCGATCCTCGAGGCCGCGGATGCCGGCATCCGGGTCATCGTGTGCATCACCGAGGGTATTCCGGTGTTGGACATGCTCAAGGTCAAGGCCGCACTCGCGGGGACCGATGCCGTGCTCATCGGCCCAAATTGCCCCGGCATCATTACGCCGGGCGAGTGCAAGATCGGCATCATGCCGGGGGCGATCCATCAGCCTGGGCGTGTGGGGATCGTGTCGCGCTCCGGGACGCTCACCTACGAAGCGGTGTTTCAGACCACCCGCGAGGGCCTGGGGCAGTCGACCTGTATCGGCATCGGCGGCGACCCCATCCAGGGCCTTGATTTCGTCGATTGTCTCGCGCGCTTCGAGAACGACCCGCAGACTGAGGCGATCGTGCTGGTTGGCGAGATCGGCGGCAGCGCCGAGGAGGCAGCGGCTGCGTACATCGAGGCCCACGTCAGCAAGCCGGTCGTCGCCTACATCGCCGGGGTCACGGCGCCGCCGGGCAAGCGCATGGGACACGCCGGGGCGATCATCTCGGGCGGGTCCGGCCGGGCGGAGGACAAGTACCGCGCGCTGGAGCGGGCCGGCGTGCGTACCGTCCGCTCACCGGCCGAGATCGGCCGCACGGTCGCCGAGGCGCTGCGCGGCGCATGAACGGTTCGATCCGTATCGCGCTCGCCCAGGTCAACCTGCTGGTGGGCGATGTCGAGGGCAATGCACAAAAGGTCGTCGAATACGCCTGCCGCGCGCGCGACGAGCTGGGGGCGCAGCTCATCGCGTTCCCCGAGCTCACGCTGACCGGCTACCCTCCCGAAGACCTGCTCCTGAGGTCGAGCTTCCTCGAATGCGTCGAGGCTGCGCTCTACCGGCTCATGCCCAAGGTGCACGGCATCGATGTTTTGCTGGGTCTGCCGTGGCAGGAGGGCGGGGTGCTGTATAACGCCGCCTTCATGCTGCGCGAGGGGCACGTCGCCGCGACCTACTACAAGCAGCTGTTGCCGAACTACAGCGTGTTCGACGAGAAGCGCTATTTCCGGCCCGGCCGCGCCCCCTGCGTGTTTGAGTGCGCGGGTGTGCGGGTGGGGGTGACGCTGTGCGAAGACATCTGGCAGCCGGAGCCGGCCGCGATGGCGCGGGATGCTGGCGCCGAGATCCTGGTCAATCTCAACGCCTCGCCTTACCACATCGGCAAGCGGGCCGAGCGGGTCTCGGTGTTGCGCGACCGGTGTGTGGAGACCCGGCTGCCGATCGTGTATGTCAACCTCGTGGGCGGCCAGGATGAGTTAGTGTTCGACGGGCAGTCGATGGTGCTCGCGGCGGACGGAGAAGCCGCGTTGGATTGCCCTGCCTTCGAGGAGGGTTTGTTCAGCATCGACACGCCGGTGTTTGCAGCGCCGCACCGGCAACTCTCTGGGCCGCTCGACGAGACGCCGCTCGTCTACCATGCCTTGGTGATGGGCGTGCGCGATTACGTGGAAAAGAACGGTTTTCCGGGCGTCCTGCTGGGACTATCCGGCGGTGTGGACTCGGCGCTCACGCTTGCCATCGCGGTCGATGCCATCGGCGCGGAGCGGGTCAACGCCGTCATGATGCCATCGCGTTTCACCTCGAAGATGAGCCTGGAAGATGCCGCGGCCGAGGCGAAGGCGCTCGGTGTTGCGTATCGGGAGATCTCGATCGAGCCGGTGTTTCAACAGTTCCTCGCAACACTCGCCCCGGCCTTTGAGGGCCTGCCCATGGATGTGACCGAAGAGAACATCCAGGCGCGCTGCCGGGGGGTCATCCTGATGGCCCTGTCCAACAAGACGGGCCGGCTGCTGCTGACCACGGGCAACAAGAGCGAGATGGCGGTGGGTTATGCCACGCTGTATGGGGACATGGCCGGTGGATTCGCGCCGCTGAAAGACGTCATCAAGACCCGCGTCTACGAACTGGCACGCTACCGAAACGCGCTCGGTCCGGTCATTCCGGAGCGCGTGCTGACGCGCGCCCCCTCGGCCGAACTGCGCGAGGGCCAGAAAGACTCCGACAGCCTGCCGCCGTACGAGGTGCTCGATCCCATCCTGGAGCGCTTCATCGAACTCGAACAGTCCATGAACGAGATCCGGGCCGCCGGTTTCGACATGGAGCTCATCAAGCGCATTGCCACGCTCGTGTTGCGTAACGAATACAAGCGACGCCAGGCGCCACCGGGCGTGCGCGTGACCCGGCGCGGATTCGGCAAGGACCGCCGCTACCCGATCACCTCGGGTTACCTGAAGTTTTTCAACCGCTGAAGGCCCTCCGTCCGGTGGGTACCGATTCACCTTTACAGGAGCAGTGAAGTCCATGAAAAAAGTCGAGGCAATCATCAAGCCGTTCAAGCTCGACGAAGTGCGCGAGGCACTGACCGAAATTGGGGTCACGGGCCTGACGGCCACCGAGGTCAAGGGGTTTGGACGTCAGAAAGGCCACACCGAGCTGTATCGCGGCGCGGAATATGTCGTGGATTTCCTGCCGAAGGTGAAGCTGGAGCTGGTTATCGACGACGACAAGGTCGATGCCTGCATCGAGGCCGTCGTCAAGGCCGCCCGCACCGGCAAGATCGGGGACGGCAAGATCTTCGTCACGCCGATTGAGCAGGTCATCCGCATTCGGACCGGGGAGACGGGGGCGGACGCGGTCTGAGCCGATCGGACCCGTCCAACGGATCCGGGCCGAGCCGCCGCCGGGCGCCGCTATTTCTTGAGCTTTTTGACCTGGTCCGGGAAGTTAACTTCCAGCACCCTGACGGTCTCGCCGTAGGATTGCTGCAGGCCCAGCTTGTCGTAGGCCGAAGCGAGCAGGATCAGCGCCTGTGGCATGATCTCGGCACCGTCGTACTGTGCAATCAGGTTCTCGATGCGCCGCGTCACAGCGACGTAGGCTTTCTTGCGGTCGTAGAATTTGGCGATGTTGAACTCGTGGCGGGCGAGTTCGTTGCGCAAGTAAATCAGCCGCTGTTGGGCGTCGGCGGCGTAAGGGCTCTCCGGAAACCGTTGGACGAGCAGCTTGAAGTCGGTGAATGCCTGACGCAACGGCGCTACGTCCACATCCGCACTGTCCTTGCCGAAGAGCCGGTCCATGAAGCCAAAGCCGCGGTTGAAGTTGGCGAGGCCCTTGATGTAGTAGGCGTAGTCCACGCGGGGGTGCTGCGGCTGGAGGCGGATGAATTGATCTGCGGAGGCGATCGCTGCGTCCGGTTCCTCCAGCTTGTAGTGCGCAAAGGCTGTATCGAGCTGGGCCTGCAGGGCGTATGGGCCGAAGGGGTAGCGCGACTCGAGCTTCTCGTAGATCTCGATCGCGGAACTATAGTTTTCCTTGTCGAGTTCCTTTTTGCCCTGAGTGTAGAGTGATTCGGCGGTTTCCTTGGGGTCGACCGCAACCTTTTCCTTCTTCTTGCCGTCGCTCGCACAGCCGAGTGTGAGCGCGATCAGTGTCGTGATGAAAACGATTCTTAGGAGCATGCCGGGCTTGCCGATGAGGTGGTTGCGGAACTTGGACCGTTATAATAACGCGATGGACTGTCGATGGTCTCTACAATCCGGCGTACCCCTGCGTTTATGCACCGATTGCGGTGCACCGTTGCCCGGCAGGGGCGCATGAGTGGCGTACTGAGCGCCTCCGCCCTGGAGGACACCGAGACGCTGCAGGTCGAGGTGCCCGATGCATGCGCAGGGCAGCGGCTCGATCAGGTGCTCGCAACCTTGGTGCCCGCGTACTCGCGCGCCCGGCTGCAGCAGTGGGTCAAGGTGGGCGCGGTGACGGTCAACGGTGCCCGCTGGCGGTGCAAGGACCGGCTCGCGGGCGGCGAGCGCATTGACCTTGATATTCCGGAGGCCGACGAGGTCGAGGGACTGACGCCGGAAGACATGCCTCTGAAAGTCGTGCACGAGGACTCTTCGCTGATCGTGCTCGACAAGCCGGCGGGCCTGGTCGTCCACCCTGCGGCGGGCAACTGGTCGGGCACGTTGCTCAATGGTCTGCTGTTCCGCTATCCGGAGTTGTCCGCGCTGCCGCGCGCTGGCATCGTGCATCGGCTGGACAAGGACACCAGCGGGTTGATGGTCGTGGCGCGCACGCTCGCCGCGCACAAGCGCCTGGTCGCGGCGCTGGAGGCGCGGGCGGTGCACCGCGAGTACCGCGCGCTCGTCGAGGGTCAGCTCGTCGCCGGCGGGACCGTGGATGCGCCCATCGGGCGGCATCCCGTAGACCGCAAACGCATGGCCGTGGTATCCGGCGGCAAGGAGGCCGTCACGCATTACCGGATCGCGGAGCGCTACGCTGCGCATACCTTGCTCGCGGTGCGGCTGGAGACGGGGCGGACACACCAGATCCGCGTGCACATGGCGCACATCCGCCATCCCGTCGTCGGTGATCCGGTCTATGGCGGCCGGCCGCGCCCGCCGCGGGAGGCGACCCCCGGCCTGCTGGACGCCCTGACGAACCTGCGCAGGCAGGCGTTGCATGCTGCGCGGCTCGCCTTCGATCATCCAGCAAGCGGTGCGCCGGTCGTCTGGGAGGCGCCACTGCCCGACGACTTCGCCGGCCTGCTCCATGAACTTGAACCCTTTCGACTGAGCCAGTCCCGATGAACAACCTCAGCCTCATTCGCCCGGAGTGGCCCATCCCCAAGCACGTGCACGCCTGCGTGACCACGCGCCGGGGCGGGTTCAGCCGCGCGCCCTACGACGGTTTCAACCTGGCGAGCCACGTGGGCGACGACCCTGAGCGCGTCGCGCGCAACCGGGACTTGCTGCGTCTGACGCTCAACCTGCCCGCGGAACCGGTGTGGCTCGAGCAGGTGCATGGCACCACGGTCGTGGATGCAGCGAGGGTGACGGGTGAGGTGGAGGCGGATGCAAGCCTCACCGACCAGTCCGGCGTGGTCTGCGCGGTGCTCACGGCGGACTGTCTGCCGGTGTTTTTCAGCACCGAGGAAGGCGACAAGGTCGCCGTTGCCCATGCCGGGTGGCGGGGGCTCGCAGCCGGGGTGCTGGAGACCACGCTCAAGGCGCTCGCGAGTCCGCCCGACGAGGTCATCGCCTGGCTCGGGCCGGCCATTGGCCCGCACGCCTTCGAGGTTGGCCCCGAGGTCGTCGAGGAGTTCGCCCGCCAGCACGAGGCCGCGCTCGGCTGCTTCGAGCCGTCGCAAGGTGGCAAATGGCTGGCGGACATCTATGCGCTGGCGCGGTTGCACCTGATGTCGGTGGGCTGCAGGCAGGTGTTTGGTGGCGGCTTCTGCACCTACACCGACAGCAAGCGGTTTTTCTCCTACCGGCGCGCGGGCGGAGCCACCGGCCGCATGGCCAGCCTGATCTGGATGGACTGATCGCATCGGGGTGCTGGTGCCCTGCGGCGGTGCGAGGCGCTTCGGGGTTCACGAGGGTGCGTCATCTGACGTACCATGCGTTTGTATGGGGTCCTGCACAGTTGAGCTGGGTCGAGGCCCGTTCATGCGCATCCAAGTGCTTCAACACGTTGCCTTTGAAGGTCCGGCTGCAATCACCGAGTGGGCCGCCGCGCGGGGGCACGATTTGCGGGTGACGCCGCTGTTCGCGGGCGCACCGTTGCCCGCCGCAGCGGACTGCGACCTGCTGGTCATCATGGGTGGACCCATGGGGGTGCGAGACGAGGCGGCGTTTGACTGGATGGCGCAAGAAAAAGCGCTCATACGTGCGGTCATCGATCTCGGCAAGCGCGTGTTGGGTGTCTGCCTGGGCGCCCAGCTGATCGCCGATGTCCTGGGCGCGGCCGTGACGCGCAATGCCCACAAGGAGATCGGGTGGTTTGAGATCCAGCGTCTCGCCGCGGCCGATCGCTCGCCTTTTGGGCGTGTGCTGCCGGAGCGCATAGCCGCGTTCCATTGGCACGGTGATACCTTCGCGATTCCCGAGGGTGCCGTGCCGCTGTTTCGCTCGGCCGCCTGCGAAAATCAGGCGTTTGCCATCGGTCAGCGCGTGCTGGCGTTGCAATTCCATCTGGAAAGCACGCCCGAGAGCGTGCGTCTGCTGGTTGAAAACGGCCAGTCAGACCTCGTGCCAGGGCCCTATATTCAGGCCGAACAGGAGCTCCTGCGCGCGGACGCCCCCTTTGAGGAACTGCACCGGTTGCTTGGGTGCCTGCTTGATGGGCTGGCGGCGACGGACAGACCTGGATAGGTCTGCCGGCGCAGGCTGTTGGGGGGCGCAAGAACCGGTTTATCCTTGCAGAGAATCCAGTCGCCCCACACCCCCGCGAGCGATGCCATGAAGATCCATCTGACGAGTGAAGAATACCGCCAGCTGCTCGACCTCCTTTACATCGCCGATTGGGTGATGCACGCGCATGAGGTCGATGATTCGGACGAGTGTGCCGACCACGACCTGCTGATCCAGAAACTCTACTCCTACGCGGCCGAGGCTGGATGTCCCGATCTCGTGACCCTGGATCCGAAACACCGGGACTACCAGGTCAGCGCCCAGTTTGAGGAAGAGACGCCTGCCCACGAGTTCATCGCCCGATACGATGACGACACCTTCTGGGACGAACTGACCGAGCGTCTGACGGAGCGCGACCTCGAGGAGGAGCAGGGCGGTCAAACGACGACCCTGTCGGTCGAGGAATATTTCCGGCTGGCTGCGCCGATCCGCGAGATGTACGAGGAGGAGTTCGGCGACCAAGGCGTGGCACGCCTTCGGATCGTTGAGACGTGAAGGGTGCGCCCGCGTCGCCGCAGCGCCCCAGAACATTCGACTTGAAGAACGCCGGGGCGCGCCGCGCAACGCCACGTTGTGCCTGCGCCGTCACTTGCCCCGGCACGATGTCACCCGTCCGACGGATGCGCTGCGTCACGCCGATCCTGGTGTGTTCTGCGCTTGCTATCGCCCGGTGGATTAACCCCCCTGCTACAGCGTGAATCCAGCTCCTGTCCGTGCTAAATTGAAGGCCTTTTTGCTAAGCACCCATTGCGTGATAGAAGTCCTCGCTTAGTATTGAAATTTTGTATCAACGAGGTTCGAATCTGTGGAATTGACGGGCGCCGAAATTTTTGTCCGCTGCCTGCAGGATGAGGGGATCGATACGATCTTCGGCTATCCGGGAGGGGCCGTGCTGCACATCTACGACGCTTTGTATAGACAGCAGAAAGTCACGCATGTGCTGGTACGGCATGAGCAGGGTGCAGTCCACGCGGCAGAGGGATATGCCAAATCGTCCGGCAAGCCCGGCGTGGTACTTGTAACTTCGGGGCCCGGCGCCACCAACGCAGTGACCGGCATTGCCGATGCCTACATGGATTCCGTGCCGCTCGTCGTGTTCACGGGGCAGGTGCCGCGCAGCCTGATCGGCAACGACGCGTTTCAGGAAGTCGACACCATCGGTATCACGCGCCCTTGTGTGAAGCACAACTTCCTCGTCAAGGACGTCACCGCGCTGGCGGAGACGATCAAGAAGGCCTTTTACGTGGCGACTACGGGCCGCCCGGGTCCGGTGGTCGTGGATATTCCCAAGGACGTCACCGCAGACAAGACCGAGTACCGCTACCCTGAGAAGGTGGAGATGCGGTCGTACAAGCCAAGCACCAGCGGTCACTCCGGGCAGATCCGGCGGGCGGTGGACCTTATCCTCGCCGCATCGCAGCCGATGATCTACACGGGTGGCGGCGTGATCCTCGGCAATGGCGCTCAGGCGCTCTACGAATTCACCAAGGAGACGGGCTTTCCCATCACCAACACGCTGATGGGCTTGGGCGGCTTCCCGGCCTCCGATGCGCAGTTCGTCGGCATGCTGGGCATGCACGGGACCTACGAAGCCAACCTCGGCATGCACAACGCCGACCTGGTCATTGCCATCGGCGCGCGCTTCGACGACCGCGTAACGGGCAATGTTGCCAAGTTCTGCCCCAGGGCGAAGATCATCCACGTCGATGTGGACCCGTCATCGATCTCGAAGAACGTCAAAGTCGATGTGCCGATCGTCGGGCAGGTGGAGCCCGTGCTGCGTGCCTTGACGGCGGAGCTCAGGCTGCGTGAAACCAAGCCCGATGCCGCCCGGCTCAAGGCGTGGTGGGATCAGATCAACGAATGGCGTGCGATGGATTGCCTCAAGTACGATCGCACGAGTGACCGCATCAAGCCGCAGTTCGTGATCGAGAAACTCCACGAGGTCACGCGCGGGGATGCGTTCATCACCTCCGACGTGGGCCAACACCAGATGTGGGCCGCGCAGTTCTACCGCTTCGACAAGCCGAACCGCTGGATCAATTCGGGCGGGTTAGGCACGATGGGCTTTGGTCTGCCCGCCGCCATGGGTGTGCAGATCGCTAATCCCGATGCGATGGTCGCCTGCGTGACAGGCGAGTCGAGCATTCAGATGTGCATTCAAGAGCTCGGCACCTGCAAGCAGTACGGGTTGCCGATCAAGGTGGTGTGCCTGAACAACGGCTACATGGGCATGGTCCGCCAGTGGCAGGAGTTCTTCTACCACGGTCGCTATGCGATGTCGTACATGGAATCCTTGCCGGACTTCGTGCGCCTGGCCGAGGCCTATGGGCATGTGGGGATGCGCATCGAGCGCCCCGGCGACGTTGAGGGCGCGCTGCGCGAAGCCTTCGCCATCCAGGATCGCCTGGTGTTCATGGACTTCATCACGGACCCCACCGAGAACGTCTATCCGATGGTTCCGGCCGGTGCCGGGCAGAATGAAATGATCCTCGTCTAAGGGCCTGCCGTGAAGCGACACATTATCTCGATCCTCATGGAAAACGAGTCGGGCGCGCTATCGCGTGTGGCCGGCCTGTTCTCGGCGCGTGGTTACAATATCGAGTCGCTCTCGGTGGCACCGACCAACGATCCGACCCTCTCGCGCATGACGCTGGTGACCTCCGGCAGCGACGAGATCATCGAGCAGATCACCAAGCAACTGAACAAGTTGGTTGACGTGGTCAAGCTGATGGACCTGACCGAGCACGGACACCTCGAGCGGGAGTTCATGCTGGTGAAGGTGCAGTCGGACAACGGTCGGCACGAGCACATCAAGCACTTGGCGGATATTTTCCGCGCGCGGATCATCGACGTGACCACCCGGGCCTACACCCTCGAGCTCACCGGCACCTGCCACAAGCTCGATGCCTTTCTCGAGGCGCTGGAGCCGTTGAACATCATCGAGGTGGTGCGTTCTGGCTCCATGGGCATCGCGCGCGGCGATACCGCGTTGCGCGCCTGACTCCCCGATTCCGTAAGCACCGGTGAACGCTCGGCAAACTCATCGAGGTAACGCGAGCGTTCCCAGGTGCCCTTTTCCGTTCATTCGTCGACAAGCCAGGAATAGCCTTTCATGATCAACATTTACTACGACAAAGACGCTGACCTCAGCATCATCCGCGGCAAGAAAGTCACCATCGTGGGCTATGGTTCCCAGGGCCATGCGCATGCCAACAACCTCAGGGATTCCGGTGTCGACGTAACGGTCGCGTTGCGTCCCGGCTCTGCATCGGCGATCAAGGCGACGAACGCTGGCTTGCAGGTAAAGTCGATCGAGGAGGCGGTCAAGGGCGCCGACGTCGTCATGATCCTGGCGCCGGATGAGCATCAGGCCACCCTCTACCGCCAGGTGATCGAGCCGAACCTCAAGCACGGTGCGGCGCTGGCGTTTGCGCACGGGTTCAACATCCATTTCGAACAGATCGTGCCGCGTGCCGACCTCGACGTGATCATGATCGCGCCCAAAGGGCCGGGCCACCTCGTGCGGTCCACCTACACGCAGGGCGGCGGTGTGCCGTCACTGATCGCGGTGTTTCAGAATGCCTCCGGCATGGCCAAGGAGATCGCACTGTCCTACGCATCGGCCAACGGCGGTGGCCGCGCGGGCATCATCGAGACGACGTTCCGCGAGGAGTGCGAAACGGACCTGTTCGGTGAGCAGGTGGTGCTCTGCGGGGGGCTGACCTCGCTGATCCAGGCCGGATTCGAAACCCTGGTCGAAGCGGGCTACGCGCCGGAGATGGCGTATTTCGAGTGCCTACATGAGGTCAAACTCATCGTCGACCTGATCTACGAGGGGGGCATCGCCAACATGCGTTACTCCATCTCCAACACGGCCGAATACGGCGACCTGACGCGCGGTCCGCGCATCGTCACCGAACAGACCAAGGCCGAGATGAAGAAGATCCTCAAGGAAATCCAGACGGGGGAATTCGCCAAGGAGTTCATCCTCGAAAACCAGTCGGGCGGGGCGCATTTCCGCGCCATGCGTCGACTCGGCCGCGAGCATCAGATCGAGCAGGTCGGCGAGAAGCTGCGTGGTATGATGTCGTGGATCGGCGCGAACAAAATCGTCGACAAATCGAAGAACTGAGCCCGGCCTGTGTGGCCTGTGCGCGGTGCCGCCCGTTAAGCCGGGCGGTATCCGCGTTTCGGTGAGAACGGCTGCCATGAATATCGAGCCCGAATCCGGCAAGCAACGCGAGGAGTCCCTCAGGGCAGGGCTCGAGAGGTCGTTTATCCCTGGCGAGCCCGGTGGAGATGCCGCCGATTCGGCAGAGGGAGATGCCCCAGGGCCACGCCGGGGGCGGGGCATCTATCTGCTGCCCAACCTATTCACCACGGCTGCCCTGTTTGCCGGGTTTTACGCGATTATCGCAGCGCAATCCGGGCGGTTCGAGGCGGCGTCGGTGGCCGTCTTCATCGCCATGATCCTGGATACCGTCGATGGGCGCGTCGCACGCATGACCCACACGCAGACGGCGTTCGGTGCGCAATACGACAGTCTGGCGGACCTCGTTTCATTCGGGCTGGCACCGGCGCTGGTGATGTATCAGTGGTCGCTCGTGCACATGAACGAACTGGCGTTTGGGTGGGCGAAGCTCGGCTGGCTTGCCGCGTTTTTTTATACGGCAGCGGCGGCCATGCGTCTGGCTCGCTTCAATGTCATGCTGGGCGTGACCGACAAACGCTACTTTCTGGGGCTGCCGAGTCCGACTGCCGCGGCGCTGATGATCGGCACAGTGTGGGTGGCCAACGATGTAGGTATCGCTGGCGAGACGCTGCGGGTTCCCGCCTTCCTGATCACCATCGCTGCCGGGACCCTGATGGTCAGCAACGTGTTGTACTTCAGCTTCAAAGAGATCCACTTCAAGAGCCGGATTCCCTTCATCGGCGCCTTGGTGGTTCTGATCGCGTTCATGCTGTTCGTCTTTGACCCGCCCAAGGTCTTGTTCGCAGGGTTCTTCATCTACACCCTGTCCGGCCCCGTACTCTACCTGTTCAGGCTTCGCAACCGCCGTCTGCGCCGGGAGATCGGCTAACGGTCGCCGATCGCAGCTACGAGCGGGATACTGCGCGTGGCTGACCTCAACGAGGGGTGTCCAACACCCATTGTGCTAGCCGTTTAAGATGCCCTCGTTGAGCCTTAGCACGACCCTTCGTGCGGTGCCTATTAAATTCCTCAAGCTTTACTCCCAACGGCGTGAGAGCGCGAATTTCCGGCGCCCCCACTGGGTAGTGCACGGCGTTCGCCGAGGTTAGGGCAGTTTCATCGTCGCATCCTCGCCGACTGCTCGCTGCGCAACGTTGGGTGCGTCTGAATTTTGCGCGACGGGGAGGTCGTTACACAGGTACTCGACACCGAGGCGCTCGTAAGGCGCCAGGTAGCCGTCTGCGTCATGGTCCAGCCCATGAACCATCCGCGTGGCACCCGCGTTGCAGTTGGAAGCAACGACGGCGTCCGACTTTTCAAGCAAGGTCAGTGGCTTGGGGAGCGCATAGGCCGACGTCTGCCCGCTGGGCGGCTTGCAGGCGGCTAGCGAGACACAGACGAGCGCAACCGCCAGTGCAGACATGGCGCGTGTCGATTTATGGGATGAAAGTATCATCAAACCGCTCGTTGCTCGCCGGCATGCACCCCGATGGCCGGGGTGGCGTGTGATTCAACCAGGTTTAGTCTTTCGATTCGGTTGGCGCGCCGATCTACCAGCAGATTTCCCGCACGGACGTTCGCCATCCAGTTCATGAAAATCGTTAACGCACATCGGTCGATGTCCGACAACCTAACGATCCGCGTTAACCGTGCGCCACATTCTACCAAACATCCTCGAAGAATGGTGGTCGATACAGTCTCCCCCATGCAGCTCTACCGGTTAGCCAGCACGACAGCGCGCACGGGTGCGGGGTAACCCTCGATGGTACGGCTCGGGCAAGTCGGGTCCAGGAAATCCTGCAAGGACGCGCTGCCAGACCACGGGGTGACGCGCTGTTCTGACACCGTGGTTGGCGTGACGTCGACGACACGGATATCCGCAAACCGGCAGCGCTTGAGCCAGGTAATGAGCGTTGGCAGGCTCGGTATGAACCAGACGTTGCGCATCTGGGCGTAACGGTCGAGCGGCACGAGCGAGTAACCCTCATCTCCCTCGACGATCAGCGTCTCCAGCACGAGCTCGCTGCCCGGGGTCATGACCTCTCGGAGTCGGGCGAGGTGGTCGAGCGGAGACCGGCGATGGTAGAGGACGCCCATGGAAAAAACTGTGTCGAATTTAAAGCTTTTCCACTCAAAGTCCTCGAGCCCAATCGGCAACACATCGATTGCCACGGAGGGCAGTAGCCGATGCAGTGCTGCAAACTGGTGGACATAGAGGGGTGTTGGATCGATGCCGACGACACGCTCGGCCCCCTCGCCGATCATGCGCAGGGCGTAGTAGCCGTTGCCGCACCCGACATCCAAAACGCGACGTCCGGCCAGCGGTTGAATGTGCGGACGGACGCGCTGCCATTTCAGGTCGCTACGCCACTCCGCGTCGATGTGGATGCCAAACAGGCAGAATGGGCCTTTGCGCCACGGCATGAGTTCGCGCAGGGCCATTTCGAGCTGGGTTCTCTGCGCAGGGGCCAGCTCGTCATTCGCGCCGATCTGTGGGCAAGGCTGGGTGAGGCCAAACACCCGCGCGGGTTGCGTCGGCAGGCTTTGTAGCGCCCGTTGCCAAGCGCTGACGTTTCCGTTGTGTTCGGGGGCCAGCGCAGCCTCGACGAGCGCGCGCAGGCGTGCCGCGGACTCGGTGCCGGAGGTCGTTGCCACCTCCTCGTAGATGCACGTGTAATCAATCACTTAATGGCGATCAGTGCGGCGAAGTTGAGGCATTGAAACCATTGGCGCGCGACCCCGAAGCCGCAGGAACGCAGCCGCGCGCGGTGGGCTTCGACCGAATCCGGCTGGAGGACGTTTTCCAGCGCCGTCCGCTTCTGGGCAATTTCCAGCTCGCTGTAGCCATTGGCCTTTTTGAACGCGTGGTGCATCTCCACCAGCCAGTTTTCCTCGGCGGGATCGGGCTCTCGCGTCTTCTCTGCGATGATCAAGGCACCACCGGGTAACAGTGCCTGGTGGATCTTTTGCAGCAGGGGCTCGCGTTCACTGGGGTCGATGAACTGGAGGGTGAAGTTCATGACGACGACCGATGCGGGCTCAAATTCGACTTCGACAATGTCCGCCAGGCACACCGAGACCGGAGTTTGCCCGTCGTCCGCCAGCACGTTGGCCTGGCAGCGCTCGACCATGGCGGGTGCGTTGTCGATCGCGACTATCCGGGTCGCGGGCGGCAGGGCGTGGCGGAGTACGAGGGTCGATGCGCCCAGCGAACACCCGAGGTCGTAGACCACGGTGTGGGGCCGTGCATACCGGGCAGCAAACACGCCGAGCATCCCGAGAATGCTTTGATAGCCGGGGACCGATCGATTGATCATGTCGGCAAAGACCTCGGCGACGGCGGCGTCGAAGGCAAAGCGCTGTGCGTCGCGGGGTGCTACATAGATGCGATCGACAGGACTGGCTGGCTTGGTCATTGAGCGGGTGACGTGAATACCTGATGAGCAAACTGGCAACTTGTGGAACCTATCCATCGCAGGATGGGATGCGCGATCTCATGAGCCAGCGCGATGGCGCTCGGGGCCGCCGCAGCACATTGACGCAACCGATTGGGCGGTAGACGAGTCACGAGCGCCTCGTGATCCAGCGATCCGCCCGCGCAGCCCATTGATCCGTGCGCATCTAGCGCATACCTAATTCGCTTGCGAGACGTGCGATCCCGTACCGTGTCACCGGCGGCCGGCCACCGGGATTGTAATCGAACGCCGCGTAGGATGCCCAAGGCTTCCCCTCGCTGCGGCGCTTGCGCGTGCTCGGCCATTCATGAGGTTGCTGAGGATGTGGCACCATAGCCCAACAGGAATTCGGAGAGGCGTGCGATGCAGTTGAAGGGCAGACTTGGCAGCGTGGGAGTGCTGTTGGCGCTAGTGCTGCTGGGTGTTCAATACTTCGCCACGCCGTCCAACCGGGAAGATGCGGGTGCAGCGCCATCCGCGCGCGCCGCGAACGGCTGGGACTATCTCCGCGACGCGCACGAGCGTAAGCGCTCGAAGGTATGGATGGAAGTGAGCGCACGCGTGGTCAAGACGCTGGCCGACGACAACGAAGGTAGCCGCCACCAGCGCTTCCTGGTCTCAGGCGACAACGGGCCGCGCGTGCTCGTGGCGCACAATATCGATCTGGCTGAGCGGGTGCCGGTACGCGAGGGGGACGTCGTGCAGATCCGTGGTCGCTATGAGTGGAACGAGAAGGGGGGCGTCCTGCATTGGACCCACCACGACCCTCGCGGAAACATCCAGGGAGGGTGGATTGTGCACGAAGGCACAAAGTACCACTAGAAACGACGTGGACGCGCAGGCGCAGCGCTGAGTATCTCAATAAGCTGTGCCCGCAGGCGTTAGACCGGGCTTGCCCAACGATATTGGCAGTCCTCGCGGTGAGGCTTCCAGCGTTCTCTAGGCGCTGTCTCGCGCAGGCCCTGCGCGGTCTGGCCTCAGAGTTGGACGCGTCCGCTTTTGATTTCGTCTTCCGATGCTGGCCGCACGCTCACAACGAGCGCCGTGAAATGGAGGTTCTTGCCCGCCAAGGGGTGATTCAGATCGACAGTGACGACGTTGTCGTCCACGTCGATGACCCGTGCGTAGCGCAAGCCCTCCTCGGTGGGCATTTCGAATTCCATCCCGACTTCGAAGTGGTCGGTGTCCAGAAACAGGGGGCGCTCGAGAATCTGCTTGGCCGACTCGTCGCGGGCTCCGAATGCCTCGACGGCTGGTACGCTCACAGTGACTTTGTCGCCCGGTACACGCCCCTCGAGGGCGTGCTCCATGCCTGCTGGAAGTTGGCCGCGACCGTGAATGTAAGTAAACAGCCCTCGGCCGTTCGTGCTGTCGAGGATCTCGTCTGGGTTGTCGTCGTCGCGGAGCGTGTAGTCCAGGGTTACCACAGCGTTGTGTTCGACCTTGAAGCGCGGGCGCTGCAATTCAGGTTCGCGGCTGATGGCAACCTTCTTTTTGGATTCGAAGAACATGGGTTCGCAATCTCCGGCGCAGGCGAAAAGTCGGCGTATGCTAACCAATATCGATAAATCGTGTCATGAACTGGGTCAAATCCCTGAGCCGCGCTGGCGCACGGCGCACGACCGTCATCCCGTTGGGGATGGCGGAGAGGGGAGGGCTGATGACGACCAAGCTTGGACTGCCTCTGGACACTGTGCTGTACGGTTGGGCACACGAGGCCCGTCAGGGCGTTGAATCGTCCGCGCCTGGTTACGGATGCGGCGTCGCGAGCTGCCCCGACCCGCTAGGCCGCCGCGTATAACCCCGAGTTCTTTTGCGGGTTGTGCTTGTCTGAGTAGCCCTTCTACGTTTCCAGAGAATCAGCCGGATCAGTCGCTGGACTGCGGTTGGGTGTCCTCGAGCAGCCCCCGCAGCGCTAGCCAGGTGCGTGCGTCTTCGGCGTCGTTGTCAAACCAGGCCCGGGTGGACCCCAGCCGAAAGGTGTACCCCCATGCGTCCATGTCGCGCATGCAGGCCTCGCGGCCGAAGCCGGGTATGTGGTCGGCCACCAGGATTTGCAGGTAGCAGACGGCGTTCTCCTCGTCGAAGTCGCCGCCGGCATCCGTGTGCAGCGCGGCGCGTCGCTGCGGCGACATGCAGATGGCGTGGCATGCCTCGTGCAGCAGCGAATGCAGGGGGGTGTCAGCCCGGACGAAGACGCGGTTGCCAATCAGGCCGGCCTCGGGCGCGCCCCAGTACGAGCCCGGGATGTCCGCTCCGGTGCCGATGTGAACGAGCTCCAGTCCGTGGTGTTGGAGCAGGTTGCTGAGTACGGGCCACGGGTGATCGCCAACGAGTTGCATTTTACGGACCCACTGCTATTTTTGATTTTTATCCAATTTGCCAGCGATGGACATTCGCCCGATCGGTTAAACGAGCCGCCTGAGGCAGTCGCACGTGATCCATGGCAAGCCAACCCCATGAGAAGCCGGGTTCATGCTACTTGGTCTCCGTGTGGATCGCGATTCTGCGCTAATCCCGGCTGTGCCCGCAACGTCGACAAACCCACTGGAATAACCAAAGGAGACTTGGCATGACGATCCGAACCGCCCGATGGGTTCTTGCTTTGGCGGTTGCCTGCGCTGTGGGGCAGGCCGTGGGTGCCGGCGATCCGGCGGTGGGCCGTGACAAGGCCGCCACCTGCATGGGCTGTCATGGCGTGCCGGGCTATTTCAATGTCTACCCGACTTACCGCGTGCCGAGGCTCGGGGGGCAGCATGCCGACTATATCGTTGCGGCGCTGCGTGCCTATCAGGCTGGCGATCGCAAGCACGCGACCATGCAGGCACAGGCCAGTTCGCTTTCCGAGCAGGACATGCAGGACATCGCTGCCTTTTTCTCTACGTTCAAGTGACCGTAGCACGGCGCTCGAATGTGACAGTAAGGCTCTGCGCCTGCATTCGCCACGGGGCCTGCAACCCCCAACCCCAAAGCTTGAGGTCGAAGATGAAATCCATCAGCACACTCAAATATGCTGCTCCGTTGTGGTTTACACTGCTGGCGACCAGCCCCTGCTTCGCGGGGGGTGATCCGGAACTTGGCAAGGCCAAATCGCAAACCTGCCAATCCTGTCATGGGCCGGATGGCAACTCACCGACACCCCAATTTCCGACGATTGCGGGGCAACATGAGGATTATCTGCTGCACGCTCTGCGCGAATACAAGTCCGGTGCGCGCAAGAACGCCATCATGGCAGGCATGGTCGCCGCGCTGTCTGAGGAAGATCTGGGTAACCTAGCGGCGTACTATGCCCGTCAGGTGGGTCTCAAGGACACACCCAGCGGGGCCTTCAGGTAGGTTGGCAGGGGTTGGGGAGGTATTTCGCACGTCCATCCGAGCGTCATTTCTTGTTGCGTAAATCACACAGGCTGGTGTGCTGCGTCCTCAGGCGGTCTATAATAACGCTTGTAATAGACAACAGTGGATGACTTCTGAGGCGCGGTGGCCATGTTCACGCGGTGCTTTGCGCGGTCGAGCTTGACCGCAGCGATGTTGTTGGCGGTTTCGCTTTCAAGCCATGCGGAATCCTTCATCAACTACGACGCCGCAAACCTGTTGGCAGGGCGGGACGCCACGCAACGCTTTCATAGTAGATTTGCCTTTGGGGGTAGCGTCACCCCAGCACCGTACAGTGGCATTGGCGCAGGAGACAAGGATGAAGTCCGCGTCGACCGGCTTGCCTGGTTTACTGACTGGCATCCGTGGCGTGGTGGGTTTCATGTGAGCGGCGGCGTTTTGGTTCAGGAATCGGCTTCCGGCCGGAGCACCGTGGATCAGCCAGCCGATCACACGCGGAAGTTCTCAACGACCTCACTGCTGGATCATAGTGACGATGGCGTCACTTCGTACATTGGTCTGGGGTGGTCAAAGTCCTTAACGCAAACTGGCCGCTTGGGGTTGAACCTCGACTTGGGCGTACTCTACGGCGGCGCGGGATACCCCGAGTCATCGAGCTATCGGGCAGGCGCGTTGCCAGTGGGGGGTCGGGCATTCGAGGATCTCGCTCCTCTGAACTTGAGCCCGGTGTTCTCGTTCGGGTTGTCGTACGCGTTCTAGCCAAGTGCCGGTCGCCAGGTGGTGTAGTTAGGGGGGGCACCGACGCGTCGCCGTCTCTGTCACGGATCCTTTCGAGAATGTTCTCCGATGCTCGCCTGGCGCCCCAGCGTCTTGATCTATCGTTCTGTCAGCGTGCCGTTTCACGCGGGCCGACGACCTGCGTAGCCACGTCGGTCTGACGTATCCGCGCTTGAAATTGAATGGGGCCCGACACCCGAGTGTGGGCCGTTCAATCAAAACGCAGTCGCCGTCAGTGCCCTGTTACCGATCACATCTCTGAACTGCCACGCATCCAGGATCTCTGGGTCAGTCGACCGCCACAGGTTCTGGTGTAGCCAGGCCATACTGTCGGGGTCCATGAGCAGGCGGAATTTTTCCCGTTTGCTGAGTGCGTCGGGTCCGCCACGGAATACCTTGTCGCGCAACTCCCTGAGTTCCCGCTCGGTCTCCGGCGGAAACTTTTTGTTTTTTGGCAGCAGTGAGAGGTGGATGGCGTTCACGACGGGGTCGATGACCGCTTTGGCAAAGCCGCGCACCGCGCCGTGGTGGCTCAGTTCATGATGCTCGATCAGCTGATCGAGATCCCGCAACAGCGGGTCGCGCCGCGTCTCGGCCGGAATGCAGAAGAGGCCCGCGGCGCGCGCTCCGCGTCCGAGTGAAACCTTGCTCGTGAGCACGGAAACCGGTGCAGCGAGCACGAGAGCACCGATGATGGGGGAGGTCCAGATGAGAAACGTTGGATCGACCGTGTAGATGTAGCCACCCCACGCAATCGCAAGCAGCGTACCGAAGCCATGGTGGCGCAGGGCGTCGAGCCAGCGCGTTTCGGCGTCTTCCCGCGTCTGCGTTCCCCACCGGACGTCGCGTCCCATCAGCGTCAGCAGCACGTATTTGCTGTGGAACAGCATTCGTACCGGGGCCAGTAGCACAGAGAGCAAAGCTTCGAAGAACACGCTGAAATTGAGCCCTAGGAATCCGCAATACAGCCGCGCCTGACGCCGCCGTAGGCCGATGTAGATGCTACCCAGTATCTTGGGCAGGAACAGCAGCGTCGCGGTCGCGGCGAGCAGCGCCATCACCCATTCTGGGTGCCAAGCCTCGGGCCAACTCGGAAAGAGCGTGAATCGATCGGGGAAGTACACGGGTGCCGTGCGAATCCGTGTGGCCACTTCCACGGTGCTGACGCCAAGCAGGATCAGCCAGAGGAGCGCGGATCCATACGCCATCATGCCGTAGAGAAACATGATGCGGTGGGTCGTCCGAATGCCCCATCCGGAAATCAGGCGCAGATGCTGTAGGTTGCCCTGCGACCAGCGCCGATCGCGCTTGAGCTCGTCGAGCAACGTCGGAGGGGCTTCCTCGTAGCTGCCCTCGATGTCGTAGGCGAGCCACACCTCCCAGCCCGCACGCCGGATGTAAGCGGCCTCGACGAAATCGTGACTCAGGATCTCGCCACCCATCGGTGCCTTGCCCGGGAGCCGCTCGAGGCTGCAGAACTCGATGAACGGTGCGAGTCGGATGATTGCGTTGTGCCCCCAGTAGTAGCCATCGCCCATCTGCCAGAAGTTGAGCCCCGCTGCGAACAAGGGGCCGTACACGTGGTTGCCGAACTGCTGCACACGGGCGTAGAGCGATTCGCGATTGACGGTGAGCGGCGCGGTTTGCAGGATGCCGATCTGGTGGCGCTTCTCCATGATGCGCACCATTTTGACGATGGCCTCACCGCTCATGATGCTGTCGGCGTCAAAGACCAGCATGTAGCGATACTGATTGCCCCAACGCCGGCAGAAGTCCGCGATGTTGCCGGTTTTGCGCTTGATGCGCGTGCGCCGGAGCCGGTAATGGATGCGGTCAAAGTCACGTTCCTCCCGACACCAACGGGCCCAGGCGTGTTCCTCCTCGACCCAATTGTCCGGATCGTTGCTGTCGCTGAGCACAAAGAACTCAAAGTGATCCAGGTGTCCGGTCTGCTTAAGCGAGTTGTAGGTTGCCCGTAGGCCAGCAAAGACCCTGTCGACGTCTTCGTTGCAGATGGGTATCACGATGGCCGTCTTCGCAAGCGGAATGCTCGCCTCGCCTTCGCCCTCATCGAGGATGCGGGTGATTGAGAAGCGGTTACTCGGGAACAGCGTGACCACGAACCCCGCCATGGCTGTCCAGAATCCAAGCGAGATCCAGCCGAACAGGATGGCAAACAGGATCGTGATTGCCAGTTCGAGCGGTGTGTCGCCATGATGGGGGAGGGTCTTCAACAGGTAGCGGGTCGCGATCAGCGTCTGAGTACCCGCGAGCCCGAAGAGAAACAGGCGGCGTACGATAGCGACGCGCTGCCAGTGATCGAACCGGCTGCTCATGGTTGACCGATCCAAGTCGGGAAGACGACCAACGCGGTTGGTGCCAAAGCGAAGAGCGAGTACATCAAGGATTCTGCTCAATCATGAAAACGCTGACCCTGCGGACGCCCAATCGCGGCCACCGAAAGCGGTGCTCAAGCGCCACGTGTGCGAGGGCTGGCTCCCGAGGCGTCCAACCGCCCTGTTCAGGACCTACCGGTGAGCCTCACAGCCCATCCGCTTGCGGAACTCCCGCGATTTCCGCGTAAGCCCCAGACTCGGAGGTCAGCGCACAAGCGATCCGCTACCACCGGATGCGACGCGCACAACCCCCCTCTGTTAAATCCGCGGCTAGCGTGACGATCGACCTAGCCAACCGCCGCTCCATGAGTCGGAGCGGCAGGTGGCTGATGAGATCAGGCCGTCTTGACAGTGGAGGCAGCGGATTCCTGCGCGGCTTGCCGGCGGCGCGGCGGTGCCATGAGGGTACGAGTGATGGGCGGGTAGCACCAAGCGCGGTGCTCGAACTCCGCGCTGTCGACGGCTTCACCGGCGCCGCCTTGCGTCACCCAGAAATGAATCATCGCGGCGGGGTTGGCGTGATCGCCGCCGACCACGCCGGCATTGAGCCGGGCAAAGGCGGCTTCGAGGATCTCCGCTTCGGTCGCCGAATCGGCGAACTCGCCGGTCAGGTCGGTGAGCACCGCGACACTCGCCTCGGGCGTGCACCCGAGCATGGACAGATACCGTTCGAGACGTTGTTGGATGGCTGCCAGATCGGTTGCGTTTGTCTCGTTCATAAACTCACCTCGTTTCAAAACTCCCCAATATTAGTATGGTTGTGTGAAGCTTATTTTTCAGGGGGAGATGGTTCAAGCAAGTACGTCCAAGTTTCGCTCAAGGCCTGGTCCTTGAGCTTGAGGAACGCCCGCAATTCCACGGGCTTATCCTTTTCGGTGTTGAGGGCGAAGGAGATACGGCGGCCTTTCGTCACTCTGTTGTAGGTCACGTGCTTCTCAATCAGCTCGCCGCCTTTGCCCACGGTCACATCGGCCTCCACCGGCGCGTCCTCAGGCAGTTTGCGCAAGGCATCTCCATCGAACTCAATGATCACCCGGCGGTTCTTCGGCTTGTTCTGATCATAGTCGAAGTCGTACCCGACGCGCGTGTCGGTGGCGTGGGCCAGCGTCGGGACGCTCGGTTGCTCAGTGCCCCACTCGATGCGGTACTCGACGTTGAGTGGCTGCTTCACGTCGGGGGTCTTCTCGGGCACCCAGTAGGCAACGATGTTGTCGTTGTACTCGCTGTGGGTCGGGATCTCGGTGAGCTTGATATAGCCCTTGCCCCACTGGCCCTTCGGGATGACCCAGGCATTCGGACGCATCTCCATGTGGGTCTCCAGGTCCTCGTAACTGCGGAAGTCGCGATCGCGTTGCAGCAGCCCGAAACCTTTGGGGTTCTCAAGGTAGAACGAGACCAGGCGCAACCGGCTTTCGTTCGAGAGCGGACGCCACAGGCGCTCGCCGTTGCCGTTGATCATGAACAGACCGTCGGAGTCGTGCACCTCGGGTCGCCATTCCCACTTCGGGCGCAGCGTGTTCCCGCCGTAGAAGAACATGCTGGTCAGCGGGGCGATGCCGAGCTCCTTGACTTTCTCGCGCTGAAACAGCGTCGCCGTGACGTCGACCTTCGTGACCTTGCCGGGTTCCACCACGAACGTGTACGCGCCAGTGACGCGGGGGCTGTCGAGCAGCGCATGGATCGTCATCGTCTTGCTCTTCGGCGCAGGCTGTTCCAGCCAGAACTCCCTGAAAACGGGAAACTCCTCGCCGGACGGCAGGCCGGTGTCGATGGCGAGCCCGCGCGCTGAGAGACCGTAGACCGTGCCCTTGCTGACGGCCCGGAAGTAACTCGCCCCGGCAAATGCAATCACCTCGTCCAGATAGTCCTTGCGGTTGATCGGCGCGTGAATCCGAAAGCCCGCGTAGCCCAGATCGGACGGGATTTTGTCGGCGAAGGTGTTCTTGCCGTAGTCGAACAGGTCGGTCTTGAACGGCAGTGTGGTGACCTTCCCGCCCTCGATGAGGTTGATCGTCACACCGTACTCGTAGACGAAGCCGGGATGAAACAGTTGCACCTCGAAGCTGCCGTTTTTGGTGCGGAACAGCGAGCGATCGGTCTTGAAGCGAACGTCGCGATGCTGGTCGTAGTTGAGGTTCGGCCTACGCAATATCTCCGGCACCGGTGGAGGTGCCTCGTATGGCTTGTCGGCAAGCTGCCGCGCCTTGGCGGTAACGTCCGCATGGTCGAACGCGTGGGCAAGCGGTGCGAACAGACACGTAAACAGCGCCGCCGCCACGGAGGCGCGCGCGGACGCGCGGGGGCCGACGTGAGCGCGCGTGAGTTCGAAACCCGGAAGGAATCTGCTGTGTTCCATAGTCGACTGGCTGTGAAGCTGGCGTTCGGGGTGGGGATACAGGTTTGTCGGGATTCTGCCGTGAAACGGGCGCATACAAAGACCGAGCGCACATTGCGCGGCGCTCAAGCTACTACAGCACTTGGGCAAATTCAAACCGGCGGCGGCTGTTTCGGTCGCCGAAAATCCCCGTCCGGACTAGTTTTGGGCCTGCCACTCCTCGGGTGTGTAGGCGCGGATGGTCAATGCGTGAATCGCGCCGCTGGCGATGTGCGGATTCACGATGCGATAGACCGTCTGGTGTTTTTTCACCGGGCTGAGGCCGCTGAACACGGGACTGATCACGGTGGCTTCGAATTTTCCCTCGGCGCCCGTCACTTCGGCTGTACTGTCCGGAATACCCTGTTCGATCAGTGTCTTGATTTCGGCGGGAGTCATGGTGCGTTTCGATGTCCTGGAAGGTTATGGTTGATTGCAATCCCGGTTGGGGGTGTAGTCCGCGCGGAGTCTAGCGCGGGCCGCCGGCTGTGGGGGAGTCTGCGGCGTGGGGTGGGGCGTGGTCTGGCGGGCTGCGGTCCGGCATCTCGCCGAGCAGCAAGTCGCCGATGGTCTCGCGCCGCCAGCCGCGCAGTTGGGGCAGGTCCCGTTCGCCCCGCACGAGTCGCTCCAGGTCCTTGCGCGAGGCAAGCCGCGCGGGGGTCGTGCCGAGCTGGCGCGCCTGCTGGTGGACGATGTCCTGCAGCCTGGACAGCAGTCGCTTTTGCGTGCCATCGAGCAGTGTCGCTTCCATCGGGGCCGGCCGCTGTTCGGGCGGCGTGTCGAGCGCGGAGTTGATGACTTGCGCCAGCGCGTCGCAGTCAAGCTCCCTTGCTAGCGCGTCGATGGGCGCATCGAGCAGCGGGTTAGGCGTCGTGGTCGCGCGACGTGCGAGCTCGACGATTACCTCGTCGGTGAGCACCCATTTTCGCGGGAGATCGCGCCTGCGCGCCTCGGCTTCGCGCCACGCAGCGAGCGCGCGTACCACCGCGCGTTGCAGGCCGTCGAGGCCGCGCTGTCCACCCACGCGCTGCAGCAGGTCGTCTGCCGTGCGCGGCTGCGCGACGCTGCGCGCGAGTGTCGCGACATCCTCCTCGAGCCACGCCAGGCGGTCCATCTGCGCGAGCCGCGCGTGCAGTCTGTCGTGCAACGCGGGCAGGTATCGCACGTCATCTGCGGCGTAATCGAGCTGCGCTGCGGTGAGCGGGCGTCGGCACCAGTCGGTTCGCGTCTCGGTTTTCGCGAGGTCGACGTCGAGTAGCTGCTTGACCAGCGCGGCATAGCTGGTTTGATCGTCGAAGCCCAAGAGCGCGGCGGCGATCTGGGTGTCGAATACGGGCGACGGGACCAGGCCGAGCGCGCTGTGCAGCACTTCGAAGTCCTGCCCGGCGGAGTGCAGGATCTTCACGCACGCCGGGTTGCTCAGCACGGGCTTGAGGGCCTCCAGGCTCGGGAGGCGATGGGCGTCGATAAATGTGATGCCGTCGCTGTCGGCAGTCTGGATCAGGCAGGGCTTTGCGAAGTAGGTCCGCTCCCGGACGAATTCGGTGTCGATTGCCAGCCGCTCGGGCGTGGTGGATGAGAGTCGGTGTGCGGTAAGGGCGGCGGGGGTGTCGATGTAATCGACAGCCGGAAGTCCTGGCATGTCTGGATTTCCTTGGGTTGATCGCGAGGCGGTCGGCGTGGTCGGTCAGCGCACACCCAGGCGGTTCATCCGGCGCCAGAGGGTCGTGCGGTCGATGCCGAGCATGTCCGCAGCAATGCCTCGATTGCCGTTGGCGAGCGCCAGCGCGCGCTTGATGGCCTGGATTTCCTGCTGCGACGCGTCCTCAGCGCGTTGCGGGGCGGGCGGCGCGGCCTGCCGTGCTGCGTTCTGAATTTCCTGCGGCAGACTCTCGGGGCGGATTTCGCCGTTGATCGCGCAAATCACGCCATGCTCGATGGCGTTTTCCAGTTCCCGCACATTGCCGGGCCACGCGTGGTTGATAAGCAGTCGCCGGGCCTCGAGGGTCAGCGTGACGCCCGAAGGGTAACCGCGTTCAGCTAGCCGCCGGATGTGGTTCTGGGCGAGCAGGATGATGTCCCCCGGCCGTTCGCGCAGTGGCGGGATCACCAGTGGAAGTACCGCGAGGCGGTAGTAAAGGTCCGCGCGGAACCTCCCCTCGTCGACCCACTCGCGCAGCCGACGGTTGGACGCCGCGATGATGCGCACGTCGACCTTGATCGTCTGGTCCGAGCCGACGCGCTCGAAGGCCTGATCCTGCACCGCGCGCAGCAGCTTGGCCTGCAGGTGCAGGGGGATCTCGCTGACCTCGTCGAGGAACAGCGTGCCCCCCGAGGCCGTCTGGAATCGGCCGGCGCGATCCTGGATGGCGCCAGTGAAGGCGCCCTTCACGTGCCCGAAAAACTCCGACTCCATCAGCGCCTCCGGGACGGCGGCGCAGTTCATCTCCACGAGCGGCGCGCTGGCGCGCTGGCTGCGTGCGTGGATCAGGCGCGCGAGGTGACTTTTGCCGGTGCCCGATTCACCGAGCAGAAGCACGTTGGCACGGGTGCCAGCGATCTGGCAGGCGCGGGCAAGAACCGCCTGCATGGCGGGGTCCTGGGTGAGAAAGCCGTGCTCGCGAGAAGCGTTGAGGACGGCTTCGAGCTGCACGTGGTCGGTGCGATCGTTCATGAGCACCAAGCGCAGCTGGGTGGCGCCGTCCGGCAAGGTGATCAGGCCACTGTTGAAGTCGATGTGTCGGCGGCCGTCGCGTGTCTCGATGGCCTCGATGAACCTCACGAACCGCCGCGACGCAACACTGGCAGGTGCACATTCGTCACTGGCGCCCCTATCCGCCTCCAGCCTCTCCAGCAGGTCGAAAGACCCCAGCCTGCGCAGCGACCCGATCGGCTCGTGCGTGGGTTGACCCAACAGCTCTCCGGCCGACGGATTGTGGTAGAGGACACGACCATCGCGCTCGGCGATGATCACGCCCACATCGATGTAGGAGACGATGTGCTCGAGAATGGGAAACAGGAGGTTGGTCGTGAACATCGGCTCGGGCGAGGGGCGGCGGTTCGTCGCGGGATTCTTGAATCTCGTTCTGCATCCGTTGCACAGCGTTGCAGCATTGTTGCACACTCGCAGTCTTACAAAAAGTTGCGAATTCCTGCGGGGTTTGGCGGGTACGTCGAAATAGGGCGTCGGCCCTGTGCAACAAGGTCCGCCGGCGTTACGGCAATCACGCTCGGAATAACAAAGGGTTGCGACTTGGCATGATTGCTGCAGTCGCGCGGGAGCACCCACAGAGGGCGATGCGCTCATGTTTTCGGAAGCTTGGCTGGCGGAGTTGATCCGGGAGTGGAACTCCGACTCCGTTCTGGCGTCGCGGCTCGGGCCGCGGGCCTTCGATGCGACGGTCGCCTTTGGGGTGCCCGAAGAGGATGCGCCGAGGTTTTATCTGGGCATCCGCGCCGGTGTCGTCGAGGAAGCGGTGCGAGGCGTGCCCGACAGTCCGGACTGGGACATTCGCGCTAGCGAAAAACAATGGCGGGCCTGGTTCGCCGAGCCGCCGGGGCTGCTCGCGCTGGGTGTGGCGTTCACCAACAGGACCCTCGAGATCAGGCGCGGAAACTATACTGCGATGATCAAGGACCCCGACATGGCGGACGCCTTCGTCAGAAGCTTTGCAGTCATGGCCCGCGCCTTCCGCAGAGTGCAGCGGGACTAAAATCAGGTTACGAGAGAGAAGGGTAGAATATGATAGCTGGTACGCTGGTCAGGATACTGACGCTCAGCGCGGGTCTGCTGACGCCGCTGTCCCTTGTCGCGCAGGGCGACATCATCGTCGTCGAGGCGGCGGATGCGCCCGAGTACGCCACGATCTCGGGTACGGTCGTGCCTTTCAAGGAGGTGACGCTGACTGCGCAGGTGCCGGGGCGTGTCGAGATGATCGCTGGCCGTGAGGGGGATGCCTTCCGGCAGGGCGATCAGCTCGTCAAGATCAATGACGATGATCTGCAGGCCAAGCGTCGCGCCGCCGAGGCGCAGCTCGGCAATGCGCTGGCGTCGCTGCAGAATGCGCAGGTTCAGTACGGTCGCGAGCTGGTGTCACCCAAGGCGGAGAGCCCTGCAGCCATGCCGGGTTTTGGCATGCCGATCATGTTCGATCAGCTCTTCACCAAGAATATGTCGAGCTTCATGGGGCAGAGCGAGCCGGGGCTGGAGCGCCACGCAAACCTTTACTCCGCGGCTACGGGTGTGAATCAGGCGCAGGCGATGGTCATGCAGACCCAGTCCGCGATTCAGGAGCTCGATGCGAAGATCCGCGACGCGCGCGCGGTGGCACCCTTCGACGGCATCATCCTCAAGAAAATGGTCGAAGTCGGCGACACCGTGCAGCCAGGGCAGCCGCTGTTGAGCTTCGGTCACACCACCTACATGCGTGTCCAGGCTGAGGTGCCGGCGCGTCTGGTCGAAAACCTGAATGTGGGCATGCTCGTGTCTGTGCGCCTCGACAATGGCGTGTTCACCAAGACGCGTGTGGCGCAGATCTACCCGATTGCCGACCCCAGTCGACGCACCGTGACGGTCAAGTTCGACCTCCCGCAGGGGGTCAATGCGGCCACAGGCATGTACGCCGAGTTGCGCATTCCGCTGTCGAAGGATTCTCAGCAGAAGATCGTGATCCCGACCTCCGCGCTCATCTCGGGCCGCAGCCTGCCCGCGGTGCTGGTGCTCGACGAGAACGGGAATTCCGTCGTGAATCTGGTGCGCCTGGGTGAGAAGGTCGATGGCGACCGCGTCGAGGTGCTGTCGGGACTGAAGCCCGGTCAGCGGCTGATCAACCACCCGCCCGCAGGGGTCAAGTCCGGCTGGTTACCCAATACGCCCGGAGCCAGCCAAAACCGCCTTGGCAGGTAATGACCCGGAAGACGACCGTCGCTGACGGTCGTTGTCGTCGCTGAACAACGAAAAGAAGGTTCCAATGTCGACTGAGAACCACGCAAACTCGACGAGCGAGAAGAAGGAAGTCAACGGGCAGGGCATCGCCGGCGCGATGACCCGCGCATTCCTGCTCTCTCCTCTGACACCCTTGATGCTGTTCGGCTTTCTCGCGATGGGCCTGCTCGGCCTCGTCGCGACGCCACGGCAAGAGGACCCGCAGATCTCCGTGCCGATGGTGGACATTTTCGTCAGCTACCCGGGCGCGAGTTCCGAGCAGGTCAACAACCAGGTGGCGATCCCCCTGGAGCAGTTGATGATGGAGATCAAGGGCGTCGACCACGTCTACTCCGCTTCCATGCGCGATCAGGCGCTGGTCACCGTGCAGTTCGAGGTTGGCGAGCAGATGGAGCCGTCGCTGGTCAAGCTCTACGACAAGCTCGAGTCGAACAAGGACCGCATACCCTCAGGCGTTTACGGGCCGCTGGTCAAGCCCAAGGGCGTGGATGACGTGCCGATCGTGACACTCACGTTGTGGTCGGAGAGCATGGATGATGCGACCCTGCGGCTCGTGGCGCTCGACGTGATGAAGCACCTCAAAGTCGTGGAGAACACGAGCCAGAGCTTCATCGTCAGCGGCCGCGAAGAGCAGATGACGATCAACATCTTCCCGGAAAAGCTGGCTGGATTCGGTCTGACGCTGGATCACATCGCCGGTGCAGTGAAAGCGGCCAACACCGAGCAGAACGTCGGCAACGTGGAGTCAGGCGGCCAGTTCGCGACGGTGTACTCGGGCTCGTTCCTGCGCTCGGAGGATGATCTGCGGCGATTGATCGTCGGCTTGCACCAGGGGCGCGCGGTTTACCTTGGTGACGTCGCCGAGGTCAAGCGCGGTCCGGGAGCGGCCAAGCGGATCGTTAGCTACTACACGGGGGCGGCGAGCAAGTCCGACGTGGAGGCGCACGGCGCGCCGGCGGTCACGATTGCGATCGCCAAGAAGCACGGCAGTAACGGCGTCACCGTGGCCGAGGATGTCCTCAAGGTCGTTGAGGAGCTCAAGGGTCGGATCATCCCCGACAACGTCCATGTCGCACTCACCCGCAACTACGGCGAAACCGCTCGCGACAAGGTCAACGAGCTGATCTTCAAGCTCTTCGTTGCCACCGCTGCAGTGGTGTTCCTTGTGTGGTTTTTCCTCGGCTGGCGCGCCGCGGCCGTGGTGTTGGTGGTGATCCCCATCGTCATTCTGTTTACCGTGTTCAGCGCGCTGCTGCTCGGTTTCACCATCGACCGGGTGAGCCTGTTCGCGTTGATCTTCTCGATTGGCATCCTGGTCGATGATGCGATCGTGGTTGTCGAGAACGTCTACCGGCGGTGGCTCGAAAAGGGTGGCATCGACATCGAGACGACCATCGATGCGGTCGCGGAAGTCGGCAACCCGACGATCCTTGCGACTTTCACGGTGGTCGCTGCGTTGCTGCCGATGGCGGCCGTGCGCGGCATGATGGGCCCATACATGATGCCGATCCCGATCCTTGGCAGCGTCGCCATGGTGTTTTCGCTGTTTGCGGCGTTCGTTTTCACGCCGTGGCTCGCGCTCAAGCTGAGGCCGTCGATGGCGAGCTTGCACGAAGCCGAGGCGAGGGAGCACCAGCAGGTCGAGCGCTTGGGTCGGTTTTACGCTCGTGCGCTGCGCCCGCTGATCGAGAGCCGGACCAAAGGGATGATCTTCCTGATTTCCCTGTTCGTCGTTTTCTTCCTGTGCATGTCGCTGTTCTACTTCAAGGCCGTGCGCGTGAAGATGCTGCCGCTCGATAACAAGCCGGAATTCAACGTGGTGGTGAATTTCCCGGAAGGCACGGCCCTTCCCGAGACGGCCAACCTGATTGGCCAGCTCGCCGAGGTGATCCGCAACATCGAGGAAGTGACGGCTGTTCAGACGTACGTCGGCACCGCCTCACCGTTCAATTTCAACGGCCTCGTGCGCCACTACTACCTGCGTCGAGAGCCTTGGCAGGGTGACCTGCAGGTTCAGCTGACGCACAAAAAGGAGCGCAAGCGTTCGAGTCATCAGATCGCGGTTGAGGTGCGCGAGTTGATCAAGCCGATCGCCAAAAAGGCGGGCGCGCGGGTGCAGGTCGTGGAAATGCCGCCGGGGCCTCCGGTGTTGCAGTCCGTGGTGGCTGAAGTCTATGGCCCAGATGCCGATACGAGGCGCCAGGTCGCCTACGACCTGCGTGCGATGTTCGAGAAGGCACCGCACCTGGACGACGTCGATGACCTGATGCAGGAGCCGTACGAGATCTGGCGCTTCGAGGTCGACCGTGAAAAGGCGCAGCGCGTGGGCGTGTCAGTGGATGACGTCAACCGCACGCTCAAGATGGCCATGGGCGACATGCAGCTGGGGGACATCAAGTACAACTCGGTCCTCGATATGACACGGCTGGTCATCGAGGCCCCGGTATCCGTACGCAGCGACTTCGGCCGGCTGCTTCAGTTGCCCGTGCCGACGCAGGCACAGACGACGGTAGCGCTCTCGGAATTGGGGCGGTTCGTCCGTGACCTTCAGGATCCGGTGATCTATCACAAGGACCTGCGCCCCGTTGAGTTCGTTACCGCGGAAACGGTCGGCACGCTCGCCGCGCCCATCTACGGCATGTTCGAGGTCGAGGACATGCTCAAGAAATACACCGCTCCGGATGGCGTGAAGATCAGCGGCACCATGATTGGCCCGCCGGAAAACAGTTACCAGAGCGGCTTCGAGTGGGCGGGCGAGTGGACGGTGACCTACGAAACCTTCCGCGACATGGGGATCGCCTTTGGCGTTGCCCTGGTGCTCATCTACATGCTGGTCGTCTGGGAGTTCGGCAATTTCATCCTGCCAGCCATCGTGATGGCGCCGATTCCGCTGACGCTCGTAGGTATCATCCCTGGCCACTTCCTGCTCAACGCGGAATTCACGGCGACCTCGATGATTGGATTCATCGCCTTGGCTGGCATCATCGTGCGTAACTCGATCCTGTTGGTGGACTTCTCCAAGCACAAGGTTGCGCAAGGCATGGACGTGCTCGACGCGATCATCATGTCCTGTCAGGTGCGGACGCGCCCGATCGTCATCACGGCGTTGGCGCTGGTGGGTGGCTCGAGTGTCATCTTGTTCGACCCGATCTTCCAGGGTATGGCCGTTTCGCTGCTGTTCGGGGTGCTCGTCTCGACCGCGCTGACGTTGTTCATCATCCCGCTCGGCTGCTACAGCGCGCGCGCGGCGTTCTGCCACGTGCCAGGCACCGACAGTTGCGGAATCGATGAATCCGGCAATGGCTCAGGCGGCAACGGCGGCGGCGGGAAGATTGCGGGGGCGCTCGGTACGGTGTTCAGCGTGCTGGGACTGTATCTCGGGTTGATCGTCAAGGGTATCGGCAAGGGGTTGTTGAAGCTTGTGCTCCACAGTCTGGCGTTCATCGTCGAAAAATTTCAGTCGCGCCGACAACCCCCGCCAAGCCCACCACCGGCTACGCCACCCTCTGCGCCCAATCCGACTCCGCGGAGCGGGCCCCAGGCGGGGGCTACGGCGCCGAGTGTGGCGTCGCCAACCCCGGCAGCGTTGGTGTCCTCGCCAGCCTCTGCGTCGGCTGCCGTAGCTGAGGCCAACGCTGTTGAGCAGAGCGATAGCGCAGCCGCAGCCCAGCCGGCGCCGGTGCCCCTTCAGGTAGCGGTGGAGGATGTGCCGCGCCCTGTCGTTGAATCCTCACAAGCCGTTGAATCGGCTCATGCCGCAGCCGTGTTGGCGCACGAGCCCGCGTCCGGTGGGCAAGAAGCGGCTACGTTCGTGGCGAGCAGTGCGCATGTTGCAGTGGAAGAGTCTCAGGTGATGCCCGAATCCGAAAAGAGCGGGTCTGTTGCCTCACCGGCGGGCGAACCAACCGGCCGAGGGACGCGGCGCGCTCCGGCGCGAATGGATCAGTCGACCGCGGAGTCCTTGGAACCTGTTGGGGCCACTGCGGTGACTCCGCAGGCTGAAATGCCGTCAGCCGCTGGTAAGGCCCGGGCCAAGACGAAAGAGGCACCCTCCGGCGGTTCTGCGGAGGTGGTTGCCAGGGCGTCGGCCCGTGGCCGCGATAAGGCAGCTCACTCACCCGAGGACAAAGCTGACGACACTCGTCATCAGGATGAGGCTGTAGAAAAAGCCGCCCGCACATCGGTACGCGAGTCGCGCCGTTCCCCGGCGCGGGCGCCGGAACCGCCGACACCGCCGATGTCCGCCGACGATGAGGGCGATAGTGACGCTCAGGCCGGTGAGGGCGATGTGCCTGGGTTCCCGACGAAGCCGGTCAACATCAAAGGGCGTCGTGGCATCAGACTCAAGTGAGGCAGCCGATCAGCGGTGCGCACGGTGCAAAGACTGCGAGCAGTAGAGAATATGCGGGAATTCGGCCGACACTTATTGTCGATCTTTCCGCTGAATGGCCGCATGCGGCCTCTGGCCGCCTTGATGAAGCCCTGATTCCGCTGTGCAGCGCGCGCTATGCGATCAGGCAGTGTCTCGGAAGGTCAGAGGGACTTGACGCGGATCATGGTTAGAAGGGTTAAGATATAGGAATATTAGTTTATTAAGAGATTCAAAATATGATGCCCGTACCTCCCAGAAATTCCACTGCTGCGTTTCATTCAACGCGGACATGGGCCAGTTCAGCCGCCGCAGTGGTATCAAAACGGGGTGTTCGTTGCGCAGGACGGGCTCCAGCGAAGCAATTGGCCTCGACATTGAGCGTTGCTGCCCGCGGAGGGCGGCTGCGCGAAGTCCGTTGTCTACGGGTGCAGCAGGCCATGTCGAGAATGCCAAGATCGGCAGCGCTTGGCGTTGGTTGTGCGGCCACATCGTCCGAATCCCCGGTTCGCGTTGAGGCACATCGGTGCCAGCGAGAACAGGGTGTTTGAGGATGCCCATATGCGGTTGCTTGATCGGATCCTCAAACAGTTCACCCCGTGGGTCATGTTTGCAGTTGCCGCTGCGAGTGCCCATGCTCAGCAGCGCGGCGCAGACGAATTTCAGGGTAGTTTCGTACCGGAGGGTTACTCGCCCTACCGCGCCTCGTCGGGATCTGCTGGATCGTACACGCCCTCTACGGGTGGAGCAGAAATGTTGCCGCGGACAGTGCCGCCGTATCCCCAGGCGCTGCCCGGCGTTCTGCCCTCGACCGGTGGCTGGGGAGGCGTCGGCGTGCTGCCGGGCTGGGGGGGCGTCTATCCGCAGTATCCGCTCAATGTTTTACCGCTTGGTACCTATCCCCTGGGCGGTCTTGTCAATCCATTCAACACTTTCACGTGGCCGGGCATCGTTCCGTTCGGTTGGTAGCGAGGTGAACCGTCATGCCGAACCACATCAAAAGTCTCCCGGGTGTGGATCAGGTTTAAAGTTTGGGAGACCAGGTAAGTTAGGAGAGTGAGTTATGAAACTGAAGAAGCTTGTTGCTGCTGCGGCGTTGGCCGCTGCCACGACCCTGCCTTTGACCGCGAATGCGTGGTGGGGCCCGGGTTGGGGTGGTCCGGGTTGGGGTCGCGGCTGGGGTGATGGCTGGGGCGATGGCTTCGGCGACATGCTCGGCGACATGTTGGGCGACGGCAACTTCGACTTCAACATGAGCGGCAGCGGCCGCGGTCGTGGCTATGGTCGTGGTTATGGTTCGGGCTATGGCTATGGTCACCCGGCTTACTACGGCGGCTACTATCCGTACTACGGCTATGGCGCTCCGTACTGGGGTGGCTACTATCCGCCGGTCGCTCCCTATGGTGCTCCGGCCGCACCTCAGGCTGCTCCGCAAGCCGCACCTGCTCCGCAAGCGCCCGCTGCGAAGTAATCTCCCGTGGGTCAGGCGGACGTCGTCCGTCTGATTCCACAGCAGGCGAGGCAACCCGGTCTGCTCTCGGAGTGGGCCGGGTTGTTTTTCACAGTGCGCCGATACCGCGAATTCCCTGTACAATACCGCGCGTATGATCACTCTCATCGGTTCATTGAAGGGCGGCACGGGCAAGAGCACGCTCACGTTCAATCTGTCCGTGTGGATGGCCACGCAGGGGTTCAGCGTGCGGGTCTTTGATCTGGACCCGCAGGCTACACTCGTCGATGTCTGCGCTATCCGGGCCGAAGAGGGTTACCAGCCCGTCATCGAAGTCGAGACGGACGTCAACAAGATCGTCGACGTGAAAGGTACCCAGACGCTTATCGACGTCGGTACCGCGAACATGGAGGACCTCTACGAGGCTGTGCGTCGTGCCGATCGCATCATCATTCCCGTTCCGCCGAGTCAGGCGGACGTGTGGTCCACGCAGCGTTTCGTCAAGATCGTCAAAGAAACCTGTGAAAAGCGGAAGAAGAAGCCAGAGATGATGGCCTTCATCAACCGCGCCGATACCAATCCAGCTGTGCGCGAGACGGCGGAAACCTTGGAGGCGCTCAGCCGGTTACCGAATCTTAAGCGCGTGGTCGCCCGGCTCGGGCAACGCACGACCTTCCGTCGCTCGTTCAGTGAAGGGCTTGCGGTGTTCGAGCTCGAGCCTAACGGCAAGGCCGCAGCGGAGTTTAACGCACTGGCCATGGTACTGTTTTCATCTTTGTTCATTCAGGACTGATTTACGTGATCGCTGGAACGCGCAACCCCGAGGTGGACTCGGCACATGCATCCGTTGGCTGATCTCAAGCTGCCGCCGCGGCTCCGGCGCGGAGCGGTTGGGGCGCACTGGCGTTTCTGTCGTTTCTAACCCTTTAGAGGAGGTGTCATGTATTTCCTGCGCTGGATAACGAGCCACCCGATTCTGTCGATCGTGCTCGTGACGCTCATATACGCCCTGACCAACTACCAGAACCTCTACCACTGGTTCAGCGGAACGCCGCACGGCGCTGCGACCACGCAGGCGGAGTCGGCACACAGTGGCGCATCCACCCCTGCTTCGGAAGCCACGACGGTTGGAGCATCCCAGTCGGCGGCCACCGCGGCCCCCTCTTCTGAAACATCGGTCGCAAAAGCTGAAGGGGCTACACAGTCTCAGGGTGCGGCTGCCGGTGCGGCGGCACCGGTCGTGACTCAAGCAGGTGGCGCCAACGAGCGGCCCAAGTCGCTGTTTGACTTCCTGCGCCGCGATCGCGCAGCTACGGAAGCGGCGGCTGCAAGCGGCCAAGCGGCCGACGTGGCGCAAACCTCGAAGCCTGAAGCCGCCACGACGTCGGCCGGTGGCGACCAGGCCGCCGCAGCCTCTGGCGATGGCCAACATCGGCTGCTGGGAATTTTCGGGCGTAGGGCCGAGACGCCGGCGAACGCTGGGCAGGCTGCGAGCGCTCCAGCTCGAGCCACCGTGAGCGAGGCACCGAAAGCCGAGCCGGCTGCGCCTGCACCTGTGGCTGAGGCTCCAAAGACTGAACCAGCACCAGCTGCGGTTGCCGAGGCCCCGAAGGCGGAGCAAACCGCACCCGCTCCCGTAACCGCTGAAGCGCCGAAGGCCGCAGAGCCTGCGGCAGCGCAGCAAGGTGGTGAGAAAGAGTCCTCGCTGTTTGCGTTCTTCCGCAAGAAGTCTGAGGCAGCAACGAGCGCCGAGACGCAAGCGCCAGCGGCTGGGGCAGCGCAGCCCGAGGCCAGCGGTGCGCAGGCGTCTGCACCTGCTTCGGCGCCTGTGGTGCAAGCGGACCAGGCCACGAGCGCCCCGGCGCAGGAGTCGAAGTCGTGGCTGGATTTCTTGAAGCGCGATACCGCACCCACGAAGCCGGAAGCGGCTGTCGCCCAACAGGCTCCCGCAGCTGCCGCTGGGGCCGCGGCGCCGGCCGAAGCACAACCCGCGCCGGAGGCCCACCAGCAGGTTGCCGCCGCGCCCGCGCCGGCGGCCGCAGCGCCCACGGCGGCCGCACCGGCTGCCGAGCAGCCGACCGCCGCCGCGCCAGCGCCCGTAGCGCAACCCGCACAAGTTGTGGCGCCAGCGCCCGCTCAGCAGATGCCAGCACCCACCGCGAAAGCGGAAACAGCGGCCGTGCAGGCGGGTAGCGGCGCTCCGCGGGCAGCGGAACCGGCGTCGGTGGGGGATACTCGCGAAAGCCAATTGAATGCTGCCATCTTGGATGCGCGCCAGGCGTTTTGGCGGCGTGATTACGCGGCAGCCGAGACGATCTACCGCAATCTCGTAACCGCCGAGCCGAACAACCCGGACGTCCTCGGTGAATTCGGAAACATGCTCGTGCAGTCCGGTAAGGCGGTCGAGGCGGTCGACGTTTACGAGAAGGCTGCCAACTTGCTGATCGAGCAGAAGCGGTATCGCGATGCGTATCCACTCGTTGGCTTCATTGCGCACCTCGATCGTGATCGCGCGCGGGTGCTCAGTGAGAAGTTGCGCGCCGCGCCTTGATGGATTAGACCACCAAACGTCGGATCACCGGCGCTGTCCTGAAGGTGTTACCTTTGATCGGGAGCGGTAACGCTCCCGATCACGGGATCCAAGCCAACAGGGCTGGCAGGATGTCCGAAAAACCACAAAGTAGAGAGGAAGAACGACATGGCTTTCATTCGTAATCTGCTTGCGCTCATCGGGCTGCTGGTCGTTGCCGGTATCGTCTATCTGCTGGTCCAGATCGGCGGCATTCCGTCATTCGATGCCAAGGCAGGTGAGACATACTGGACGTTGACCAAGGAGCTCGTGAAAACGGGTAACGCGGCTGAGGCGACGGTTTGGAAGATCCCGGTGAAGGAGGGGCTGACAGCAGACAACGTCGAGGAAGTGATGAAGTTCGTCGCCAACGAACGCAATATCAAGAACGTCGGTGAACTCCCGCTTTACAAAGAGGTGGAGGCGATCTCAGGCAAGCCTTACCGCTTCCTCAAGATGTACATGTTCTGTAACGCGATGACGGCGGCGACCATGGTGGACTACAGTGACTCGTTTTCGGCCTACCTGCCGTGCCGCATCAGTTTGGTCGAGGATAAGACCGGCAAGCTCTGGCTCTACACGCTTAACATGGACCTGATGATTCACGGAGGTCGGGAGCTGCCGCCGGAGCTGAAGAAGGAGGCGCTTCAGGTCAAGGAGACGATCCTGGAGATCATGAACCGGGGCGCTTCTGGCGAGTTTTGATGGTTGACCGGCAGGCCGGTGACGCCGCAGTGGCTGCGGCACCCGATGAGGACGCCCCATCCGCGGGCGTCACGCGGCTACAGATCGTCGTCTACTCCGCCATGGTGGCGTTCTTCATCCTGGCGGGGTACGGTTTCTATCTCATCTACAGTCTGACCAAGGACGTCAATGGCCTTGCGAGGAACGTGATGACCATGACGGAAACCATGGAGGTCACCATGCACAGCATCGCGCGGACGATGACGGATATCTCCGAACGCATGACCTCGATTCACGCAGCGACCGAGACGATGTCGCAGAGCACACAGCGGATGACCGACCAGATGAACGCTGTGGCCGTCTCTGCACAGAGCATGGCCGTCAGCACGGACAACATGCGGTATGACTTGCGTCATCTCAACAACAGCGTATCGGGCCCTATCGATATGGTGACGTCGTTCATGCCTTTCTCTCGTATGGTCAACCCGCCGCCGGGTGCCGCCTATCCGCTGCCGCCTCCCGGGGGGATGGCTTACGCTCCGCCTAGCGCGGGAAACCTGCCGCAGGCGGTATCCGCCCAACCCTTACCGGCTGCGTCGACGGTTCAGCCAGCCACGATCAGCCACGTCGTCCAATAATCTCGCCAGCAGGGTAGCTCTTATGGCCAGCGCCGACCGACTGCTTCAACAGCGCCTCACTAAGCTCAAGTCGCATCTCGAGCGGGAGAACCCACTGCTCGTTTCGGTCGTTGACAATTTCGAGCTGCTCGACAAGATCGCGTATCGCACCGGTCTGTTGGGCCCGGATGAGTCCTTCGCGACGCACATGTCGTGGTGGCCGCTCGTGTCGATTCTGGGGACGTTCTCGGCGGGCAAATCCACCTTCATCAACACCTATCTCGACCAGACCCTGCAGGCGACAGGGAACCAAGCGGTGGATGACAAGTTCACCGTGATCACCTACTCCGGTGACGATCAGGTGCGGGTTTTGCCCGGACTCGCGCTGGATGCCGACCCTCGCTTTCCGTTTTACCAGATCAGCGAGGAGATCGAGAAAGTCTCCGCAGGGGAGGGCGCGAAGATCGACAGCTATCTTCAGCTCAAGACCTGTCACGCCGAGCAGCTCAAGGGCAAGATTCTGATCGACTCCCCCGGGTTCGACGCGGACGCGCAGCGCAACACGATTCTGCGCATCACCGACCACATCATCGGTCTTTCGGACCTGGTGCTCGTGTTCTTTGACGCCCGCCATCCGGAGCCTGGCGCGATGCACGACACGCTCGAGCATCTCGTCAAGGGTACGTTGCGGCGCAACGACGCCAATAAGTTCATCTTCATCCTCAACCAGATCGATACGACCGCCAAGGACGACAACCTAGAGGATGTCGTCGCGGCATGGCAGAAGGCAATCGCGCAAACCGGCATGACGGCCGGGACGTTCTACTGCCTGTTCAGCGACCGCGTCGCGGTGCCAATCGAGAGCGAAACCGTGCGGGAACGCTACTTCCGCCGCCGCGACCGGGATCTGCAGTCGCTGTACGACCGGATCGACAAGGTCGGTGTAGAACGGGCCTACCGCATCATCGGGGGGCTGGAGCACACGGCCAACTCGATCGAGCAGCAATGGATCCCCCAAGTTGCAAAGGCACTCAAGGAGTGGCGAGGGCGTGTATTGACCCTGGATGCCATCATCATGGGCGTGCTGGCCGTGATCGCGGTTGCTACGGTATTTGGTACGGGTTCCTGGGGGGCGTTGCTCGCGTTGGCGCAGGACTGGTTCGGGTTGTCTATTTTGGGTGGGGGCATTGCTGCCGTCCTCATCACCGTGCATTACATCGTCCGCAAGTACCAAGCCAACGCCATGGCGCGCAGGCTCGCACGAACGGAGTCTTTTCGGGGCGTCACACGTGCGTTCCTAAAGAACACACGCTTCTGGCGCAGTGTCCTGCGTCCGCGGCCAATGGGCTGGGGGCGTCGCGCACGCAAGCGCATCAACATGGTTCGGGAAATGGCCGACCAGTTCGTGCAGACGCTCAACGATCGCTTCACCAACCCGTCCGGCACGGTGCAGGGCAACGCGGAAGGGCCGCGGTAAGTCCCTCCGCCAGCGTTTGGTGGCGGGCAACGCCCGACACCCAAGCGCGGATGGGTAATCAGCAAGGCGCGTAAACTGACAGCCCGCTCGTGTGCGCAGTTCCGTTGGCGGGACGGGTGGCAGGTGGCGTGTCGTTGTTTGCGTGGCTGCGCACACACCGTGATGCGTTGCGCGAGATTCGTTTAAGCCCGGCGCGAGCGTCGGCTCGGCGACCTTTGTTTCCGCAGCTTTGCCCATCCACTGACTGCACCCCAGGTGGCCAGCGAGCTGCCGGCCCAGTCGATCGGGAACCGCCATGCCGGGCTCGCACTACAATTAGGGCACAGGGTTTCGCCCATCAGTCCGCTCGCCTCGGACTCACCTCCTCCTTCCCCTCGCGCTTTCCGCTTGCTTGGGCGTAACCGTTACGCCAGGCGCGCTTCACTGGGGCTCCGGTGCAAAGCGCCGGTGCAACAGGTCGAGCACTGCGTAAAGCCAAGGCCAGAGCAACACGCTGGTGATCAAAGGCTTCCAGAGCTGGGCTAGCTCAGGGGCCTCGCCGCGAACGCCGTCTATCCAGAGCACGATCGCCAGGTAAACCGTCAAGCCGACCAGGATGATCGACGCCTGCTGGAGTACGGAGAACAGTTGAAATTGTTTGTGGAGCTTCACCGCGACAAACCCTGGAACGATCATCGCCAGCGCGTGTTGCCCCAGGCTGCCACCCAGTGCCACATCCAGGAGCAGACCCAGCGCCCAGGCAGCGCCCAGGTTGATGTGCTTGGGCGCACTCACCAGCCAGTACATCACGGTCAGCGGCACCCACAGCGGCCGATAGTGCACGGCCCAGTCGGGCAGTGGGGTGATCTCGAGCATCAGGGCCAAGATCAGCGAGCCGAATATCAGCAGGTTGAAGGCGATCCTTGCTTCCATCGGCGGGTTGATGTCAACGGGATGGCGCGGGCGCACCAGCGGCGGGTGCCGACAGGTTGCCGGTGAGCAGCAAGACGTCGCGGCTCCGGTCGAGTTGCGCGAAAGGCTCTGCGGTGACCGTTGCGAACGAAGACCCCTCGGAGCGGTCGACCTTGGTCACCTTGCCGACCGGATAATCGGGCGGAAAGCGCCCGCCAAGCCCGGATGTGACGAGCGTGTCGCCCACGACGATGTCTGCGTTGATCGGCACGTACATCAGCGACAGGCTATCTACACGACCCACGCCCATCGCGATGCTGCGCAACCCGTTGCGCAGCACGCGAACTGGCGTCGCGTGAGTGGGGTCCGAGATCAGCATCGCCTCGGAGTGAAACGCGAACACCTGCGTGATTTGCCCCATGAGCCCGTGCTCGTCGATGAGGGGCGTGCCGATCAGCACCCCGTGGCGACTGCCTCTGTCGACGATGACGTTTTGCCGGAACGGGTTCATGCTGACGGCAATGAGGCGTGCGGATGAGAAGTTGTCTTCGGCCCGCCGTGTCGAATTCAGCAAGCCGCGCAGGTGGTCGTTTTCGAGTAACAGCGTTTCGAATTGCAGCTGCCGGGCTTTCAGATTGCGGTTTTCCTCAGCCAAAAGCCGGTTATGCTGAACCAGACTGGTTCGCTCGCTCAGTGAGGCGTGCGCCCACCCGGCAAGCCGTGAGGGCGTGTCAACGAGCAGTTGCAGGGGATAAAGCAGGTTGTTCAAGCCAACGCGAATCGCCTCGCTGTGGTTTTCGCGATGGTCGTAGTACATCAGCCCTACCGACAGGATTGAGAGGAAAATCAACCGCAACAGCGGGCTAGGTCCGTGCCGGAAGAGGGGGCTTTTCATGGAGTTGCGGCAACCTTAGCGTCACGGTGCGAAAGGCCCGCTCCGGGCTTGCGACTCGCCGATGGACTCGGCAAGCCGAACGGCTGTACGCCGTGCGCCCTACAATGGCGCAACTTGATCACTGGATCCGCCGCATCGCATCCGCGGTGTGATGCGCGGGAAGCGTCGTACCGTCACCTTGCCCGGTGAGTCAAAGCAACCTATCAAGCCGGCCATCTGTGCGGGCGCACGTACCAGTGCGGCTCGGTCAACCACAAGGCTCGCAGCTTCTGTCATTCCACGGCAAGGAAGTCGGCGCCAGGGCCATCTAGCATTTCCAGCACCTTACCGCCGCCCCGCGCTACACAGGTCAACGGGTCGTCGGCGACGATGACCGGAATTCCTGTCTCCTCGGCAATAAGCTTGTCGATGTCCCGCAGCAGCGCACCGCCTCCGGTGAGGACGATCCCGCGGTCGGCGACGTCAGAGGCGAGCTCGGGCGGCGTGCGTTCCAGCGCGCTCTTGACCGCGCTCACGATGCCGTAAAGCGATTCCTGCAACGACTCCAGAACCTCGTTGCTGTTGATCGAGAACGTGCGCGGCACGCCCTCGGACAGGTTGCGCCCCCGAACCTCGATCTCGCGCAGTTCCTTGCCCGGGTAGGCGTTGCCGATTTCGTGCTTGATCTTTTCGGCGGTCGCCTCGCCGATCAGGATGCCGTAGTTGCGCCGCACGTAGTTGATGATCGCTTCGTCGAAACGGTCTCCGCCGATGCGCACGGAATCGGAATAAACGATACCGTTGAGCGACATGACCGCGACCTCGGAGGTCCCGCCGCCGATGTCGAGCACCATCGAGCCGATCGCCTCGTCGATGGGAATGCCCGCGCCGATCGCTGCGGCCATCGGCTCCTCGATGAGGTAGACCTTGCGCGCGCCGGCCCCGGCCGCCGACTCGCGGATCGCGCGCCGTTCCACCTGTGTGGCGCCGCAAGGCACGCAAACGACCACGCGCGGGCTTGGCTTGAACAGGTTGCTGCGGTGCACCTTCTTGATGAAGTACTGCAGCATTTTTTCCGTGGTCGTGAAGTCGGCAATTACGCCGTCCTTGAGCGGCCGGATGGCAATGATGTTCTCGGGCGTGCGACCCAGCATCCGCTTGGCCTCGATACCCACGGCCTCGATGGATTGCGGTCCACCTGAATTCCGGTCGACGCGTATCGAGACGACCGAGGGTTCATTGAGCACGATGCCCTTGCCGCGCATGTAGATCAGCGTGTTGGCCGTTCCCAGGTCAATCGCCAGATCGTTGGAAAAGAACCCCATCAAGGTCTTGAACATATCGGATCCTGGTGTTGAAGAACGCTCCCGGTAGCGGGGGTGGAACCACCGCGCGAGTAAAGCCGGTAATTATTCAGTGTGACGATGGCGGTCTCAAGCGAAATGCGCGAAAGGGTGCGCGGACGAGCCGAAAGACTGGCTCCCCGCCGCGCGTGCGGCATTCTACCCAGCTTAGACTTCGGGTGTGAATATGCTATCGTCCACGACCTCGCGAAGCCTCACCAGGGTCGGTAACATGTCTCTCTCCCATGATGAAGTGCGCAAGATCGCCTATCTCGCGCGGCTGCAGATCGATGACGCAGCCATCGCGGAGTACGCCCGCAATCTCTCCAACATCCTGGATTTCGTGGCGCAGATGAACGCGGTCGATACCACGGGCATCGCGCCGATGGCGCACCCGCAGGAGGTCACCCAGCGCCTGCGGCCGGACGAGGTCACCGAGCCCAACGTGCGCGACGAGGTCCAGCGCATCGCCCCCGCGACGGAGGCCGGGCTGTACCTCGTGCCCAAGGTCATCGAGTAGTCCGCTGCGCCTTGTGCACACTGATGAATTTCGCCAGGGATCGTTCATGTATCAGAAAAGTTTGAGTGAACTCGCCCGGAGCTTGGCTGCTGGTGAGTTTTCCAGCGTGGAGGTCACCCAGCACTTCCTCGACCGGATCGCGCGCTTCGACGGGGCGTTGAACAGCTTCATCACGGTCACGGGCGAGCAGGCGCTCGCGCAGGCTCGCGCGGCGGACGAGCGCCGCGCCACTGGACGCGCCGGCCCGCTCACGGGTGTGCCCATCGCGCAGAAAGACATCTTCACCACGCGGGGCGTGCGCACCTCGTGCGGTTCGCGCATGCTCGACCCCTTCATTGCGCCGTATGACGCGACCGTGGTCGAGCGAATGAACGATGCGGGTCTGATCATGCTCGGCAAGACCAACATGGACGAGTTTGCAATGGGCTCATCCAACGAAACCAGCTTCTACGGGCGCGTGCAAAACCCTTGGGACCTTGATCGTGTGCCCGGTGGTTCGTCCGGGGGCTCCGCGGCCGCTGTGGCGGCGCGCCTCGCGTCGGCAGCGACAGGCACCGACACCGGCGGGTCGATCCGCCAGCCGGCTGCGCTGTGTGGGATCACAGGCATCAAGCCAACCTATGGACGCGTGTCTCGCTGGGGCATGATTGCCTTTGCCTCCAGTCTCGACCAAGGTGGGCCGATGGCGCAGAGTGCCGAGGATTGCGCTCTGCTGCTCGGTGTCATGGCTGGCTTCGATCCGAAGGATTCGACCAGCATTGATCGGCCCGTGCCCGACTACACCGCGACGCTGAGCGACTGCCTCGAGGGGCTGCGCATCGGGCTGCCGGAGGAGTACTTCGCCGAAGGGCTCGACCCTGCGGTGGAGCAGACCGTCCGCGAGGCGCTCAAGGTCTACGAGTCGCTCGGCGCGAAGCTGGTCGAAATTTCGTTGCCGAACACGCACCTCGCCGTGCCTGCCTACTACGTCATCGCACCGGCCGAGTGTTCCTCGAACCTGGCGCGCTTCGACGGCGTGCGCTACGGCTATCGCTGCCAGGACCCGAAGGATCTGAAGGACCTCTACATGCGCTCGCGCGGTGAGGGGTTTGGCGCCGAGGTCAAGCGCCGCATCATGATCGGCACCTATGCTCTGTCGGCTGGATACTACGACGCCTACTATCTCAAGGCCCAGCAGATCCGGCGCCTGATCAGCAATGACTTCGCCGAGGCTTTCAAGCAGGTCGACGTGATCATGGGACCCACCTCGCCAAGCACGGCATTCAAGTTAGGTGAGAAAGCGGACGATCCGGTGAGCATGTATCTGTCGGACATCTACACGATCGCCGTCAACCTCGCGGGCCTTCCGGGGATGTCTATCCCCGCCGGCATGAGTCAGGGCCTGCCCGTGGGGCTTCAGCTCATCGGGGATTACTGGTCGGAGCCCAAGCTGCTGAACGTCGCCCATCGCTTCCAGCAGGCGACGGACTGGCATCGGGCCATCCCCGCGCAATTCGCTTGAAGCGTATCGACGAGGCATTCACAAATGGAATGGGAAACGGTCATCGGGCTCGAAATCCACGCCCAGCTTTCCACCAAGAGCAAGATCTTCTCCGGGGCGGCCACGGCCTATGGCGCCGCGCCGAACACCCAGGCGTGCCTGATCGACCTGGGGATGCCGGGCGTTTTGCCCGTGCTCAACCAACGTGCCGTGGAGATGGCGATCAAGTTCGGGCTTGCCATCGGCGCCGAGATCGCGCCGCGCTCGGTGTTCGCGCGGAAAAACTACTTTTACCCCGACCTGCCGAAGGGCTATCAGATCAGCCAGTATGAGCTGCCCGTCGTGCAGCGCGGCAAGCTGGAGATCGTGCTCGACGACGGCAGCGTGCGTACCATCGGCATCACCCGCGCCCACCTCGAGGAGGACGCTGGTAAGTCGCTGCATGAGGACTTCCATGGCCTCTCCGGCATCGACCTGAACCGCGCCGGCACGCCGCTGCTAGAAATCGTCTCCGAGCCGGACCTGCGCTCTGCTAAAGAGGCGGTGGCCTACATGAAAAAGCTGCACGCCTTGGTGCGTTACCTCGAGATTTGCGACGGCAACATGCAGGAGGGCTCGTTCCGCTGCGACGCCAACGTCTCGGTGCGGCCGAAGGGCCAGGCGAAGTTCGGCACGCGGGCGGAGATCAAAAACCTCAATTCCTTCCGCTTCGTGGAACGCGCCATCAACTACGAAGTGGAGCGCCAGATCGACCTCATCGAGAGCGGCGGCCAGGTCGTTCAGGAAACCCGGCTCTACGACCCCGAGAAGGGTGAGACCCGCTCCATGCGCAGCAAGGAGGAGGCAAACGACTACCGTTACTTCCCCGATCCAGACCTGCTGCCCTTGGTCATCACGACTGCGGACATCGAGCGGGTCCGCGCGGAGCTGCCCGAGCTGCCTGACGAGAAAAAGGCGCGCTTCATGCGCGAATACGGGCTGGGGGACTACGACGCCAGCGTGCTCACCGCGAGCCGTGAGCTTGCCACCTACTACGAGGCAGTGGTCGAGGCTGCGGGCGGCGAGGCCAAGCTGGCCGCCAACTGGGTGATGGGCGACCTGGCGGCCTTCCTGAACAAAGAGAACCGCGAGATCACGGAATGCCCAGTCACCGCCGAGGCCCTGGGGCAGCTGCTCAACCGCATCACCGACGAAACCATCTCGGGCAAGATCGCCAAGGAGGTGTTCGAGGCCATGTGGGCGGGTGAGGGCAGCGCCGATTCGATCATCGAGAAGCGTGGCCTGCGTCAGATCACCGACACGGCTGCGATCGAGGCAATCATCGACCAGGTCATCGCGGCCAATCCGCAGCAACTCGAACAGTATCGCTCTGGCAAGGACAAGCTGTTCGGCTTTTTCGTCGGACAGGCCATGAAACTCACTCAGGGCAAGGCCAATCCGGCACAGGTCAACGAGCTCTTGCTCAAGAAACTTAAAGGTTGACTCTGAGCCCGGCACCCGAACGCGACACGCTGCGCAGGTTCCTGTTCGAGGGGGCCGGCGTGCGGGGCGTGTGGGTCCACCTCGATGAAACCTGGCGGGCTGCGCTCGCGCATGTGGACTATCCACTGCCAGTGCGCGCGGCACTCGGCGAAGGCTTCGCCGCGGTGGCCATGCTCTCTGCCACACTCAAGACCGATGCCTCGCTCACGCTGCAGATCACGGGCGCGGGTGCGCTGCGGCTGATGGTGGTCCAGGCGCGCGGTCAGCGTGTCCTGCGAGGCATCGCGCAGTGGCGCGACGAGGCTCTGAAAGACGCCAGCACCCTGTTCGACGACGACGCGCAACTTGCGGTCACCTTCGACCCCGGCGAGGGGCGCGAGCGCTACCAAGGCCTGGTGGAGGTCGCGGGTAGCACCGTGGGGGCGTCGATCGAGCGTTATTTCGAGCGCTCGGAGCAGTTACCGAACCGCTTGTGGTTCGCCAGCGATGGCGATGCCGCGGCTGGGCTTATGTTGCAAGTCATGCCCGGGGCATCCGCCGAGGACGATACCTGGAACCGCTTGACGCTCCTCGCCGATACGTTGTCCGCCTCCGAGCTGCTGCAGTGCGACGCTGCGACGCTACTTTGCCGATTGTTCTCCGAGGAGGACATCCGCCTGTTCGATGCGGAGCCGGTTCGGTTCCAGTGTGACTGCTCGCGCGAGCGGGTCGACGCCATCCTGCGCGCGCTCGGCGCAGACGAGGTTGGGGAGATCCTCGAGGAGCAGGGGCAGGTCGAGGTGCGCTGCGAGTTCTGCAACGCCACCTACCGCTACGACGCGGTGGATGCCGCCGCACTACTGCGCAACTCCGCGGCGGTGCAGGCGGCGAGCCCCACTCAGCACTAGCCGCACCCATGAAGGTCCTCGCGCTCATCGCCCATCCCAACGCCAAGAGTTTCTGCCACGCGCTGTTCGACAAGCTGATCGCCGGCATGATCAAGGCGGGGCACGAGGTGCGCGTGCGCGACCTCTACCGCGACGGCTTCAATCCGGTGTTGAGCGCCCGCGAGCTCGCGGATCTGCGCGAGGGGCGTATCGCCGACGACGTGCAGGTCGAGCAACGTTGGCTCAGCTGGGCGGAAGGGCTGCTCATTGTCTATCCGCTGTGGTGGCTCGATCGCCCCGCTATGCTCAAGGGCTGGTTTGATCGCGTCATGACGCATGGCTTTGCCTTCGACTACGTGGACGGGAACCCCCGTGGACTGCTCACCCTGAAAAAGGCCCTGGTCATCGTGACGACCGGTGAGAGCGAGGCGTCGTTCGAGCGCATGGGCGTGCGCAAGGAGCAGCTGCTGTTTCCGGTGACCGTCGGCAGCTTACGTTTCTGCGGGGTCCAGGAGGTCGTTGCACGCCTGTTTTGGGAAGTCCCCTCGCGCTCGCAGAGTGAACGCGAGGCGATGCTGCGGGCGGCAGACCGGCTGGGGCGGTCGTTTTGATGCGAATTGGTCAGCCAGCGGACGAGCCTTCGGTTGCTGTGTTTACGGTCCTGGCACCGATCGAGCGGACACTTGCCGGCTGGTTGACCCGCACGGCCGCGTTGTGAGCCGGGTGGGCCTTCCGAGCCGCAGGCGAGGCCGATCCGTTACCCGCTGCCGCAGACCGGGCAGGCGGGGTCCTTCGGCAGACGCAGCTTGCGCCACTCCATGACCTTGGCATCGAGCACGACCCACTGACCGGTGAGCGTGGGTAGACCCGCCAGCAGCTTGAGGGTCTCCGTCGCCTGCAACGCGCCGATGATGCCGACCACCGGCGCGAGAACACCGTTCTGACTACAGGTTTCCTCAGCCGAGACGCCGGGCTTGTAGAGGCATTCGTAGCAGGGCGAGTCGGCTCGGCGCGGATCGAAGACGCCGAGTTGCCCTTCCATCCGGATCGCCGCGCCCGAGATCAGCGGTGTGCGCGTGCGGACGCAGGCGCGGTTGACGGCGAAGCGTGTGGAGAAGTTGTCGGTGCAATCGACGACCACATCGAGCCCGTCGATGGCCGCCGTCAGCCCGTCTTCATCGAGCGGACGGTCGATCGTCTCGATCTCGATATCCGGGTTCAGTTGCCGCAGGGTTTCGGCCGCGGACTCGACCTTGAGTCGGCCGATGTCGGGTGTGCCGTGAATGATCTGCCGTTGCAGGTTGGTGAGATCGACCCGGTCGAAATCGGCGAGAATCAGCCGCCCGACGCCCGCCGCAGCGAGGTACATGGCGACGGGCGAGCCCAGCCCACCCAGGCCAAGCACGAGCACGCGCGCTGCCGCGATGCGGCACTGACCTTCGTAGCCCACCTCGGGCAACATGATCTGGCGGCTGTAGCGCAGTAGGTGTGAATCATCCATGTGCAGAGCGTAGCCAGCCGGGACGTCGGCGCAACCTGTTCACGGGCATTTGCGGGGAATTATGTCATAGGGCGCGTTTGCGTCCTGGGGCAACTGGCTCTGCCAGTTTTTCTGCGAGTTCATGGCGGCATCCAGCCAGGACACGGTCAGCTCTTCCGCGCGGACTTCGACCTGCGGCTTGAAGCCGAGCGCGGTGAGTTCCTGCACGCGCGCATCGGCACCGCTTTTCAGATTGAAGAGGCCCAGCGAGATGGCGTTACTTGCGCGGTTGTCGCCGACGATGAAGTAATCCTTGAAGCCCTTGGCGGCCAGCTGCTCGGCCACGGCTTGCGCCTGTTGCCGTGTGCCCACGGCTGGCAGGTGTACCCAGTACCCGCGGGTGCGTCGTTCCGTTGCCGAACGTTTGGTGACGGTGCCGCCTGCCTGTGTGAGCTGCCGCGCAACACGGTCCACCAGGCGCTCGTCGCGGAATGGGCCCAAGGTGTAGCAGGCCTTGCCGGGGGCCACGGCGGGGCGCGGTGCGGTCTCCGCAGGCGTCGGGCGGTCACTTGGCGGAGTGGCCGCCGGCGCAGGTTCCGCCACCACCGCCCTCGGTTCCTGGGAGACCTGTGGCGGGGTTGCCGGGGCGGTTGCGAGGTGCCTGCCGGCGGGCACTTGGGCAACGGGCTTCAAGCCATGCGAGATCACCGAATCGTAGCGGGGCGGACCTTCCTTTTCACGCAGCAGGGCGAGCATGGCGGCATCGGCGTCTCCGCGTGTGATGGTGGCTGGTTGGGTTGGATGCTTCAGATTCAGAAGGAGATAGCCAACGTTCAGGAGCGCCAGGAGGAACAGGAAAATTTTCATTGACAGGGTGCCGGGAGGCTCGCGCGGATGCCGCGGAATAATAGAAGGGAATCGATGCGGCTTGAAGTGTCGCTTGCGTCACGCAGCAGGTCGGCATCTCCGCCGGTCCAGATGGCGGTCGCGGGCGCGCCAAGCTGGTCGCGCATGCGTGCGATGAGGCCGCGACAGGCGTCACGCAGGCCGAACAATGTCCCGCCATTCACGCCGGCTTGGGTACTGCGTGCCCAGAGTTCGGCTTCGGCGGCTGGATTGATGGAAATCAGCCGTGTGCCCCGTCCCAATGCCTGCCGCAGCATGTGCAGGCCGGGAAAGATGCAGCCGCCGAGGTGATCGCCATTGGCGTCCAGCGCGTCGAAGGTAACCGCCGTGCCTGCGTCGATCACGATGCAGGGCAAGGGATGGTGGGCACGTGCGCCGAGCAGGTCGAGATAGCGATCGATGCCGAACTGCTGCGGCACAGTGTAAGCGAGCTCGAAGGGTGGGCAGGCCGGAATGCGCAGGAACCCGACGGGCCCAATACCGCCGCGCCTCAACGCATCGGTCAGGCAGCAATCGAAGTCGGCGCCCTTGACGCTCGCTACGATCCATCGATCGACCTGCTCATCGCGCAAGGCCTGCGCAATAGCCTCGCAGGGTGCTTCGGCCGCGTAGGGTAGACGTTGCACCCGCCCCGCATCGAGCGCAGCGGTCGTCGTCCACTTGTAGCGGCTGTTGCCCAAATCCAGCAGGCCGATGATATCTCCCGTGTTCATGACAGCCGCAGACTGACGTCGCCAGAGGCGAACGTCCGGTAGCGATCGCCCTGCAACAAACGGAACTGGAAGTTTTCATCAATGCCGGCGCCGGTTCCGCACGCTTCGCCGTCGGACCCGCAGACGCGCACCGGCCGTCCGTAGCAGATGTCGTAAGTCCTCCACCGCTCGTGGATGCGGCTCGTGCCGTCCTGGGGAAACTCCGCCAGGAAGGGTAGCAGTGCGTTGAGCAGGGCCGCCGCATGGCGGTTGCGCTCCCGGGCCGCGCCCTTTCTGTGCTGAGCTAGGCAGGTCCAGGGCTGGTCGATTGCTGGCTGCGCGCCCATCGCGATGTTCACGCCCAGGCCCAGGATCACGCGCTGGCGCCCGTCGGGCAGTCTGGTCGATTCGATCAGCACCCCGCCAAGTTTATGGTGCCCGATGTAGAGATCGTTCGGCCACTTCACGCCAACGCCAACCCCCGATGACAGCCCCAGGGCCTCGGCCGCGGCCAGCCCTGCCCCCAGGCTCAGACCCTCCAGCCGGAGCCCGGGTGCGTAGTGCCACGCGATCGACAGGTAAAGATTGGCGCACGCGGGCGAGACCCACCGCCGACCACGGCGTCCCCGCCCGGCGGTCTGCATCTCCGCAAGGCAGACGTGGCCGCCTGTGCCAGGCTGCCCGCGTGCGAGCTGGCTGTTCGTGGAGTCGATCTTGTAGTGGACCTCGAGCGCGCCCAGCAGCGCGCGCGGGGTCGCATCCAGTCTCGTGGTGATGGCCTCCTCGCTCAGGGCTTGCACCGGATCGCGCCATCTCACAGACTCCGCGGAGGGGTAGTCGATGGCGAGCCCGTCGGCAGCAAAGCCGTCGAGGATCTCGCGGACACGGTTGAAGGAAATGCCGTGGCGCCCGCACAGATCATCCAATGGGTGCGGATTCCCATCTTCGATTGTGACCAATATACTGTTTTCTATGGACATTTTTGATTAGGGTGCAATGCCGGTAAGCCAATCGTCGCGGAACATGAACACAAGGAACGTCATCAACCGTCTCGCCGTACTTGTCGTCGTGGTTACCAGCGTGTCCGTCGCGCAGGCCGGGGAGTATAAAGTGTATAAGTACCGGCAGCCCGATGGGTCTTTCCTGTTTACGGACAGGCGGGTTGAGACCGCGCAGCTCGTCGGCATCAAATACTACGGTCGCCCTGCGGCCGTTCCCGAGGACGTCTGCCTCTCCGATCCGCAGGCGCTGCGCAAACGGCAGCAGGAGTATGCGGTACACATCGAGAATTATGCGGCGCAGTACGACATCGAGCCCAAGCTCGTGCGCGCTGTGATCACTGCGGAATCCTGCTTCAATCACAAGGCCGTCTCTCCGGTCGGGGCCCAGGGCCTCATGCAGTTGATGCCGGAGACGGCGAAGGAGGTCGGCGTGTCCGACCCATTCGATCCCAAGCAAAACATCCACGGCGGCGTGCGCTACCTGCGCATGATGCTCGACACCTTCCAGCAGGACGTGAAGCTCGCCCTTGCCGCCTACAACGCCGGCCCCGAGGCGGTGAAGCGACACGGCGGCATTCCGCCCTTCAAGGAAACGCAGAGCTACGTCAAGAAGATCATGGGCATGCTGCAAAGCTGATCGTGCCTTGCTTCTCGGACGGGCATCGGGCGGCTAGACTGCGCCGATGACTTCGACCGAAGCGCCAGACTCTTTCGCCCAACACACCCCGATGATGCAGCAGTACCTCCGCCTCAAGGCGGAGTACCCGCACCTGCTGCTGTTCTACCGCATGGGGGATTTCTACGAGCTGTTTTATGACGACGCCCGACGCGCGGCGAAGCTGCTCGACATCACCCTGACGCAACGTGGGCGGTCGGCGGGCGAGCCAATCCCGATGGCGGGCGTGCCTTACCACGCGGCGGAGCAGTACCTCGCGCGGCTGGTCAAACTCGGGGAGTCGGTGGCGATCTGCGAGCAGGTCGGCGATCCGGCGGCGAGCAAGGGGCCGGTGGAGCGCAAGGTCGTGCGCGTGGTTACCCCGGGCACGGTGACGGATGAAGCACTCCTTGACGAGCGCCGCGAGAACCTGCTGGCAGCGGTCGCCGCGCACGGGGCCGACTACGGCCTGGCCGTGCTGGAGCTGTCCAGCGGTCGGTTCACGGTGCAGCAGCTCGCCGGGGATGAGGCGCTTACGAGCGAGCTGGAGCGGTTGCGGCCCGCGGAGATCCTGACGGAGGACGGCGCCACGCTGCCTGGCCCGGAGCGCGTGGGTGTGACGCGGCGGCCTCCGTGGCACTTCGAGCGCGAGGCGGCGGAGCGTTTGCTCACCCAGCAGTTCGGCGTGCGGGATCTCGCCGGCTTCGGCTGCGCGGGGCTGCCGCTTGCAGTGGCCGCCGCCGGTGCCCTCCTGCAATACGTGCAGGAGACGCAGCGTGCCGCGTTGCCACATCTCCAGGGGTTACGCATCGAGCGTCGCGACGATGCGCTGGTGTTGGATGCGACGAGCCGGCGCAATCTCGAACTCGAATTCACGCTCGGCGGGGGCACTGAGCACACACTGGTCGGCGTGCTGGATACCACGGTCACGCCGATGGGTGGGCGGATGCTGCGGCGCTGGGTTCACCAGCCGCTGCGGGCGTCGTTGCCGATCCGGGAGCGCCACGAGTTCGTCGCGGCGTTACTCGAGATGCGCCTGTATGAGCCGCTACGCGAGCGGCTCCGAGGTGTGGGTGATGTCGAGCGGATCCTCTCACGGGTGGCGCTGAAAAGCGCGCGACCGCGAGATCTTTCGACCCTGCGCGATGCGCTCGGCGCGCTGGCGGGGCTACGCGCGGAGCTCGCAGGTTGCACCGACTCGCTGGCCCGACGGCTGTTCGAAGCGCTTGCCGAACAGCCGCAGCCGCTGGCGTTGCTGACACGCGCCTTGGTCGAGAACCCGCCGCTCCTGACGCGCGACGGCGGGATGATCGCCTCCGGCTACGACGCTGAACTCGATGAACTGCGCGCGATGTCGGAGCGTGCGGACCAGTTTCTGCTTGACCTGGAGCAGCGCGAACGGGCGCGTACCGGGCTGCCCACCCTCAAGGTTGCCTACAACAAGGTCCACGGCTTCTACATAGAGATCTCCAAGTCCGCGGCGAAGCACGCGCCGGATGATTACATCCGACGGCAGACGCTGACCGGCGCCGAGCGCTTTATCACGCCGGAGCTCAAGGCATTTGAAGACAAGGTGCTGTCGGCACGCGAGCGGGCGCTGGTGCGGGAGAAGGCGCTCTACGACGAACTGCTCGAGAAGCTGCTGGACTGGCTGGGTGACTTGCAGCGAACGGCGGCCGGGTTGGCGGAGCTCGATACGCTGTGCTGCTTCGCGGAGCGCGCCGAGCGCCTGAACTACACGCGCCCGGAGTTGAGCGACGAGCCGGGGCTGTGTGTCGAGGGGGGGCGCCACCCGGTCGTCGAGCGCGTGCTCGACGAGCCGTTCGTGCCGAATGACCTGCTGCTCGACGACGACCGTCGCATGTTGCTGATCACCGGCCCCAACATGGGGGGCAAGTCCACCTACATGCGGCAGGCGGCGCTGATCGTCATCCTCGCGCGCTGCGGCAGTTTCGTACCGGCGAGCCGGGCACGGATCGGTGACGTCGACCGCATCTTCACCCGCATCGGCGCCTCGGACGATCTGGCTTCCGGGCGCTCGACCTTCATGGTCGAAATAACCGAGGCGGCCAACATCCTGCACAACGCCACCGCGCGCAGCCTGGTGCTGATGGATGAAATCGGCCGTGGCACCAGTACCTTCGATGGATTGTCCCTTGCCTTTGCCTGCGCCGAGTACCTGGCGCGGGAAAACCGGGCGTTCACGCTGTTTGCGACGCACTACTTCGAGCTGACGGCGCTGCCGGAAACCAACCCCGTCATGCGCAATGTGCACATCGACGCCATCGAGCATGGGGATGGCATTGTGTTCCTGCACGCCGTGAAAGAGGGGCCAGCAAACCAGAGTTACGGGCTGCAGGTGGCGCAGCTCGCCGGTGTACCCAAGTCGGTGATCCGTGCAGCGCGTAAGCGGTTGCGCGAACTCGAGGGGCGGAGCCGGCAGGGTATGGACGCCACGCCACAGCTCGGCCTGCCATTGCACGACCCCGAGCCGGTCCTGCATCCGGTGCTGGAGATGCTGGAAAACATTGACCCCGATGACTTGGCCCCGCGGCAGGCGCTGGAGCTGATCTACAAGCTCAAGGCCAAGTTGCGCGACGGCAAACGCGGCTGAACGGTAAGATCGCAGCCGGGGCGGCGTCTGGTGCGCCTGCGGTGCTTGAACTAGAATGCAACCGGCCCGCCCGAGCGGCCGACCTCGCAGCACGACGATAGCGCGGCATCAACCAGCAGCCGCCGTTCGCTCCCGCGCAAAGGGTTTTTCGTTGCGACGCCGCACCGGCGTCCGAGTTTTTCTCAAAGAGACCATTCAGAGGATCTGCTATGCCCAAGAACGCATTCTATGCCCAGTCAGGCGGCGTGACCGCGGTCATCAATGCCTCGGCCTGCGGGGTGATCGAAACCGCGCGTAAGCACCCGGACAAGATCGGCAAGGTCTATGCTGGCCGCAACGGCATTATCGGTGCGCTCACCGAGGATCTGATCGATACGACTGCGGAGTCCGATGCCGACATCGCTGCGCTGCGCTACACGCCGTCGGGTGCGTTCGGTTCCTGCCGGTACAAGTTGAAAAGCCTGGAGGCAAACAAGGCGGAGTATGAGCGCCTGATCGAGCTGTTCAAGGCGCACGACATCGGCTACTTCTTCTACAACGGCGGTGGCGACTCCGCTGACACCTGCTACAAAGTCTCGCAGCTCTCCGAGAAGTTGGGCTATCCGGTTCAGGCGATCCACGTCCCCAAGACCGTAGACAACGACCTGCCGATCACTGACAACTGCCCCGGCTTCGGCTCCGTGGCCAAGTACATCGCCACTTCCACGCTCGAAGCCTCGTTCGATGTACGCTCGATGTCCAAGACCTCGACGAAGATCTTCGTCATTGAGGTCATGGGGCGCCATGCCGGCTGGATTGCGGCCGCCGGTGCGCTGGTGGCAGATCAGGGCATTCCGGTGGTCACCCTGTTCCCGGAGTTCGAGTTTGACAAAGATAAGTTCCTCGCGGCGGTCAAGGCCAACGTCGAGAAGCACGACTACTGCACGATCGTCGTTTCCGAAGGCTGCCACTGGCCGGACGGCAAGTTCCTGGCCGAGCAGGGCACGCGGGATGCGTTCGGGCACGCCCAGCTCGGGGGCGCGGCGCCCGTCGTGGCCAACATGGTCAAAGAGGCGCTCGGCTACAAGTTCCACTGGGCGGTGGCCGATTACCTGCAGCGCGCCGCTCGTCACATTGCCTCTAAGGCTGATGTCGAGCAGGCCTACGCCATGGGCAAGGCGGCTGTCGAGCTGGCCCTTGCGGGTCACAATTCCGTCATGCCCACGGTCGTTCGCAAGTCCTCGACGCCCTATGTGTGGGAAGTCGGCCACGCACCGCTGTCCCAGGTCGCCAACGTGGAGAAGTTCATGCCGCGCGACTTCATCAGCGACGATGGCTTCGGCATCACGGACAAGTGTCGCGAGTATCTCTACCCGCTGATCCAGGGTGAGGACTATCCTCCGTTCGAGAACGGCATGCCCAAGTACGTCACGCTCAAGAACGTGCCGGTCGACAAGAAGTTGCCGCCGTTCGAACTCAAGAAATGAGGACTGCGCCGGGGTGGGCTCGAGTCCGCTCCGGCCCCTCACAGTGCGCCTCGGCAAGCGAAGGAGCGACGGCTTGCCTTGCTGTCGGGTGTCGCGCTGGCATATAATTACGCCCCCTCTGAGCGGGTGATTTCTAGGGTCTTCCGTGTAAGGCTGGCGTAGCTCAGCAGGTAGAGCAGCTGACTTGTAATCAGCAGGTCGTCGGTTCAATTCCGACCGCCAGCTCCATTTTCGTTTTTGTCTCACGTGTTGCGGGTCGTTAACGCAAGCGATGCCGCAAAGCGTTGACACGCCCTGGCTTCTCAAAGAGAATGCGTGGCCTTGGATTTTGGAGGGGTTCCCGAGCGGCCAAAGGGGACAGACTGTAAATCTGTTGGCACTGCCTTCGAAGGTTCGAATCCTTCCCCCTCCACCAAACGATTTGCATGGCGGATGCCCGGTCTCCGGGTGTTAGTCGAGCGGATGAGGTGAAACGGTCCGCTGTCCAGGCGGGTGTAGTTCAATGGTAGAACCTCAGCCTTCCAAGCTGATGGTGTGGGTTCGATTCCCATCACCCGCTCCAAACTTTTCGTTTCGTTGACTGCCCATATAGCTCAGTCGGTAGAGCGCGTCCTTGGTAAGGACGAGGTCACCAGTTCAAATCTGGTTATGGGCTCCAGTTGCTGGCAATTTGACCGGGGTTGAACGATGGCTAAAGGAAAATTCGAGCGCAAGAAACCGCACGTCAACGTGGGCACGATTGGTCACGTGGACCATGGCAAGACGACGCTGACGGCGGCGATCACCACGATTCTGTCGAAGAAGTACGGTGGTGAGGCGAAGAAATACG
>CAYSFW010000024.1:0-54123 GCA_964430355.1 uncultured Thiotrichales bacterium | reverse complement strand
TCTTTTTTTTTTTCACGCCGAAGACGGCATACGAGCTCTCGTACGGTCCCTTGGGCTCGGAGAGGTGTATGCGAGACAGCCCCCACAGCGACGCTCGATGGCGTGATGAATTACGACATGCCCTCCGCAACCCCCCCCCTCCCCAGCCCGGCGCTGGGCTTCGGCGCGGGCGGCACGACCCTCACCGACCCCATGGAGGCAGAGGGCCTGCGCGCGCTCGAACCGGTTTTCGTCGGGGACGTGCGGGTGCCCGGTGAGGCGCTCGCCCGCGCCGGGGGACGGGCGTGGCTGCGCTTCGATCACGGACGCGCGCCGCTGCTCACGCAGTGGATGTTGCGCTGGGAGCAACTCTTCCTCCAGCACTTCGGCGCGGAGTCCTGAGCATGGCCGACACCCGAACCCAGGCCCTGCCACTGCCCGGCATCATCCACGGTCAATATCCGGAGCGGCGCGCAACCGAACCGGGGTGGCTCGACCCCCTGCGCAGACACATCAGCGCGTGGCGCGAGTGGCTCAAACTGGACGCGCTCGGCCCCTACCGGCGCTTCGCGAGCCGGGTCGATGGCCTCGCGGTCACTTACCGACCACTGGACAACCGCGCCTTCGCCGCCGCGATTTGCGACGTGCGGGCCAACCTGGGCCGCCACGGCTTGGTGGACGAGCACCTTGCCCATGCCTTTGCCGTTGCGCGCGAGGCCATTCGCCGCGAGACGGGGATGACACCGTTCGCCACCCAGGTCATCGCCGCACGGGTCATGCTCGACCGGCGCCTCGCGGAAATGCACACAGGCGAGGGCAAGACCCTGGCGATCGCGCTGGCCGCCGGGAGTGCCGCCCTGGCCGGGATTCCGGTCCATGTGCTGACCGCCAACGAATATCTGGTCGCCCGGGACGCCGAGAGCCTATCCCGGATCTACGCACGGCTCGGCCTGACGGTCGGCGCGGTGACCGCCGACCTCGGCGCCGAGGCGCGCCGCGCCGCCTACGCGCGCGACATCACCTACGCCACGGCCAAGGAACTCGTGTTCGACTACCTGCGTGATCGGCAGCTGCCGCACATGGCGCGTAGCGCCCTGCAGCGCCGCGTGCTGGGCCTCACAGCGCCGGGCCACGCCGGCGTACAGCCGGTGCTGCGCGGGCTGTGTCTCGCTATCGTGGACGAGGCCGACAACGTCCTGCTCGACGAGGCGATTACCCCACTCGTGCTGTCGCGTCCGGGTGGCGGGCTGCTTGAGACCCGCCATCTGCACCAGGCGCTCGGCCTCGCGCGCGGACTCGAGCAACCACTGCACTACACGCTCGACCCGCACGGACACACTGTGCAGTTGACGGAAGCTGGCCGACAGATCGTCGACGAGACCAGCGCGGGCTGGGGCGGATTGTGGCGCAGTCCGCGCTTCCGTGAGGGCCTGACCATTCTTGCGCTGTCCGCCCTACACGCCTACCACCGCGACCGGGACTACCTGCTCGTCGCGGGCAAGGTGCAGATGGTCGATGCGACTACCGGCCGCCTCGCGGAGGGCCGCCAATGGTCGCGCGGCCTGCACCAACTGCTGGAGATCAAGGAAGGCTGCGAAACCAGCCCGACGTTGCAGACCCTGGCGCAGATCACATACCAACGCTTCTTCCCTCGCTATCTGCAGCTCGGCGGCACCAGCGCGACCCTGCGCGAGGCGACCCGCGAGCTGTGGCACGTCTACGGGCTCGCCGTGACCCGCGTGCCCCTCAAGCGCCCGAGCCGGCGCATCGACCTTCCCCCGCGCCTGTACTACCGCACCGCGCACAAATGGCAGGCCGTCGTCGACCGCGTGCGCGAGGTGGCTGCCGAGGGCCGGGCCGTCCTGATCGGCACGGATTCCGTGGCGGACTCCGAGGCGCTCAGTCGCCTCATGGAACGCGCGGGCATATCGCACATCGTGCTCAACGCCCGCCAGGACCGCGACGAGGCCGAGATCGTGGCCCTGGCCGGCCAGCCCGGGGCGGTCACCGTCGCCACCAACATGGCCGGGCGCGGCACCGACATCCCGCTCGCCGACGCGGTACGCGCGCGCGGCGGACTGCACGTCATCAGCTGCCAGCACAACAGCTCAGCCCGCATCGACCGCCAGCTGCACGGCCGCTGCGCGCGGCAGGGCGACCCCGGCAGCACGGAAACCATACTCTCACTCGAGGACCCGCTGCTCCGGCGCTACTTGCCCGCCGTGCTCCGCGCGGGTCTGCCCACCCTGTGGCCGGATGCGCAGAGGCTGCCCGCTTGGCTGGTGCGGCTGCTCATCGCCTGGCCCCAGCGGCGCGAGGAGGCACGACAGCGACGCCTGCGCGCGCGCCTGCTCCAGCGCGACCGTCAGGTCCGCAAGTGGCTCGCGATCGGCGGCGCGGGCGAATGAACCCCTTTACTCAGGAAGTCGATTCGGCAGGAAGTCACATGAAACAGGCCAGAACCTTGCTCACCGCCACGGCGCTCGCCTTTGCGCTCGCCGCGCCGGCGCCGCACGCGGCAAACCTCATCGAGGTCTACAACCTCGCGTTGCAGTCCGACCCGCAGCTCGCCGCGGCCGAGGCCAAGTTCCGCACCGCGGCGTTCGATAAGCCGATTGCACGCGCGGCCTTGCTGCCCAAGATCGACGCCTATGCCAGCGTGGAACACATCGACCAGCAGTACCGGGACGTGCCCGAGGGCCGCAGCACGCTCTACAAGGACGACACCTTCGGACGCACGACCTACGGCGTCACGCTCGACCAGGCGCTTATCGACCAGGAGCGCTGGGCGCGGCTGGAGCTGAGCGATGCACGGGTGAGGCAGGCCGAGGCGGATCTCAAGGCGCAGCGCCAGGCGCTCTTCCTGCGCGTCGCCGAGGCCTACTTCGACGTGCTCGCGGCACAGGACAACCTGAACTATGCAAGCGCCGAACGCGCCGCGATCGAAAAGCAGCTGCGTCAGACCCGCGAGCGGCTCGCCATCGGCACGGTCGCGATCACCGACGTCAAGGAGGCGGAGGCCCAGTTCGACCTCGCCGTCGCCCAGGAAATCGACGCCCGCTACCAGCTCACCACGGTCAAGGAGAATCTCGGGGTCATCGTGGGCGCAACGCCCGCACAGCTCGACCCCCTGAAAGCCAATGTCGAGCTCGTACCGCCGCAGCCCAATGACGTGGCGAGCTGGGTCGAGACGGCGCTGGCCAACAGCCTGGCGCTGCAATCGGCAACCCAGGGCGTGGAGGTAGCGAAGCGCGAGATCAGTCGCGCCCGCTCAGGCCATTACCCGACACTCAGCCTCAAGGCCGAACACGGCGTGCAGGACGACGACGGCGGCTTCAGCGAGGGTGTGAAGACGGACAGCACACTGGCTCTCAAGCTCAACCTGCCGCTGTACTCCGGCGGGCAGGTTCAGGCCCAGGTCGGCCAGGCCTACGCCCAACAGGACCAGGCCGAGGCCAACCACGAACTGGTGCGGCGCGACGTGACACGTCAAACCCGCGCGGCCTACCTCAATGTGCTCTCGGCGATCGCGCGGGTGAAGGCCTTGAAGAAGGCGCTCGACTCAACGCAGCACGCCGCCGAGGCGGCAACGACGGGCTTCCAGGTCGGCACACGCACGGCGGTGGACGTCGTACTCGCCTTGCGCGAAACCTATCGCGCCCAGCGGGACCACATCCGCGCCCATTACGACTACATCCTCGCCTCACTCAAGCTCAAGCAGGCGACCGGCACACTCAGCCTGGAGGATCTGCAACGCATCAACGGCCTGCTCTCAGGCGCCGCGCCCGGCACGCCGGTGGCGCAAACCACGCCGGCCACGCCGAGTCCTCGCGTAACGACCACCCCGACGCAGCCACCGGCTTTCAACCCGGCGACCGCCAGCGCGAGGCCACCATCAGGCGCGGGGTTCAAGCCCCTGCTGCCCGGTGAGCCTTCGCTGGCCGATCTCGATATCGCCGAGCCCATGACACACAAACCATGAGCACCCCGCGCCATTGCGCCGAGCGCGCCCGCGACCCTCGGCGCGCACGACCGGAGTCTACCTCCCGAAGCCAACGCCGGCCTTCGCGCAGCGCGCGAAGCGGATCGCACCGCGACCGTTGCCCACTTGCATCTGCGCGCGTCTTATGGAACATCGCGGCGAAGTTCTGGCGCCATGTGCGCAAACGTAAGGGAAGCAAGGTGAGATCAATCACAGGGATGAACATCAGGCGGTGCGCACTGGTGGTCTGGCTGGCCGCGCCTGGCCTGGCGGGCGCCAGCGGTTTGCCGTGCCTGATCGATCCCTCGGAGGTCGTGGAACTCGGCAGCCCGGTGATCGGCGTGCTGGACAAGGTCCTTGTCGAACGCGGTGATACCGTCAAGCGCGGTCAGGTGATCGCGGAGCTCACCGCGGAAGTGGAGCGCCGGTCGGTCGAGCTCGCCGAGAGTCGCGCGAAGGACCTCGCCGAGCTGCAGGCGGCCTCGGCGGCCTTCGAGCACGCCAGGCGCGAGAAGCAGCGCGCCCTGCAGATGTTCGAGAAGCAGCTCATCTCCAAGCAGATGGCCGATCAGGCTGTCACCGAGGCATCGCTCGCCGAGCGCAAGCTCGACCAGGCGCGCAGCAACCAGAAAAACGCCCAGCTCGAACTCAACCTCACCCGGGCCCAGCTCGAACAGCGCATCCTGCGCAGCCCAATCAACGGCGTGGTCATCGATCGTTTCGTCTCCGCTGGCCAGCGTGTCCAGGATCAGCCGGTGGCCAAGATCGCAGCCGTCGATCCGCTCAAGGTCGAGGTGATCGTACCCGCCCAGCATTTCCACAGCCTCAAGCCGGAGCAGGCGGCCATGATCACACCGACCCTGCCCGGCTTCGGCGCCAAACCCGCCCGCATCAAGATCATCGACCGCATCATCGACCCGGCCAGCAACACCTTCCGCGTGACGCTCGAGCTCCCGAACCCCGATCGTTCCATTCCTGCCGGTGCCCGCTGCGAGGCAGATCTCGGGCTGAAATAGAACCCGCCCGGCCATGACCGCACACGCGGCAGCCGACGGAGGCACCCCAATGGCCCATGTTTCGGCCTCCCGGCGCCCAATCCGGCAGCACACGACCGAACCGCGACAAATGTCCGCGTCAAGGCTACCCACGCTATTCCAATCCTCTTAAACTGCGCCATTAATCGGTTAAATACTGATACCGGCCCAAGTCCCACCGCCGCAACTGCAGGGGCACCATGAAGATCAAGAAGCTGCTCATCGCCAACCGGGGCGAGATTGCCGTTCGCATCATCCGTGCGTGCGCAGAGGCCGGCATTACCTCGGTGGCCGTGTTCACAGACGCGGACCGCCACAGCCTGCACGTGAAGAAGGCCGACGAGGCCTACTACCTGGGTCCCGCCCAGCAAAAGGGTTATCTCAACATCCACCGCATCGTGAACATCGCCAACGAGGCGGGCTGCGACGGCCTGCACCCGGGCTACGGCTTTCTGTCGGAGAACCCGGAACTGGCCCGCGAGTGCGCGGAGCAGGAGATCGTCTTTGTCGGCCCCTCTGCCGACGTGATCCAGCGCATGGGCGACAAGATCGAGGCGCGCAAGGCGATGATCGCCGCGGGCGTGCCGGTCGTGCCCGGCAGTGATGGGAGCCTCGGGAGCCTGGACGAGGCCGTGGCGCTCGCGCGGCGCATCGGCTACCCGGTGATGCTGAAGGCGACCAACGGCGGCGGCGGCCGCGGCATCCGCCGCTGCGAGAGCGAGCAGGAGCTCATCCGCGCCTATCCGCGCGTGATCTCCGAGGCCACCAAGGCCTTCGGCAGCGCCGAGGTGTTCCTGGAGAAGGCCATCGTCAACCCTCGCCACATCGAAGTGCAGATCCTCGCCGACCACTACGGCCACGTCATTCACCTCTACGAGCGCGACTGCTCGATCCAGCGCCGGCACCAAAAGCTCCTGGAAATCGCCCCCTCGCCGCAGCTCACCCACCAGCAGCGCGAACACGTGGGCCGCCTCGCCGTGCGCGCGGCACAGGCCGTCAATTACACCAACGCGGGCACCGTAGAGTTTCTCCTCGACGAGGACGGAAATTTCTACTTCATGGAAATGAACACTCGCGTGCAGGTCGAGCACCCAGTCACGGAGATGATCACGGGCATCGACATCGTGCAGGAGCAGTTCCGCATCGCCTCGGGCGAGCCTCTGCGCCTGCGCCAGGAGGATGTGCAGATCCGCGGCTGGGCGATGGAGTTCCGCATCAACGCCGAGGACCCGCAAAACGACTTCCTCCCATCGTTCGGCAAGATCAGTCGCTACTTTGCCGCGGGCGGGCCCGGTGTGCGCATCGACGCAGCCATCTACACCGGTTACGAGATCCCGCCCTACTACGACTCGATGTGCGCCAAGCTCGTCGTCTGGGCGCTCGACTGGGATGCCCTGCTCGCCCGGGGCCGGCGCGCGCTGCAGGACATCGGCGTCTACGGAATCAAGACCACGATCCCGTACCACCTGGCCATCCTCGAGAACGAGGACTTCCAGTCCGGACGGTTCACGACCAGCTTCGTCGAGGACCACCCGGAGCTCGCCGAGTACTCCACACCGCGCAACAATTACCAGATCGCGGCCGCCATCGCCGCTGCCTTCGCCGTTTCCAGAGGACTCTGACATGCCGCAAGTGCACATCACCGACACGATCCTGCGCGACGCGCACCAGTGCCTGATCGCAACGCGCATGCGCACCGAGGACATGCTGCCGGCCTGCGCGATGCTCGACCGGGTCGGCTACTGGTCGCTGGAGGTCTGGGGCGGGGCGACGTTCGATGCGTGCGTGCGCTTTCTCAAGGAGGACCCTTGGGAGCGGCTGCGCAAGCTGCGCGAGGCGTTGCCCAACACCCGTCTACAGATGTTGCTGCGCGGGCAGAACCTGCTCGGCTACCGGCACTACGGCGACGATGTGGTGCGCGCCTTCGTCGCGCGTGCCGCGGCCGACGGCATGGACGTGTTCCGCATCTTCGACGCGCTCAACGACGTGCGCAACCTCGAGGTCGCGATCGACGCGGTGAAGAAGGCTGGCAAGCACGCGCAAGGCACCATCTGCTACACGATCAGCCCGGTACACGACACGGAGACCTTCGTGCGCATGGGCAAGCAGCTCGAAGCCATGGGCTGCGACAGTATCGCCATCAAGGACATGGCTGGCCTGCTCACCCCGGGTGCAACCGAGACGCTGGTGCGCGCGCTCGCGAGCGAGCTCAAGCTGCCGTTGCACCTGCACTCGCACGCCACCTCCGGGCTGGCCGAAATGTGCCACCTAAAGGCCGTGGAAAACGGCTGCCTGCACATCGACACGGCGATTTCCTCCTTTGCCGGCGGCGCGAGCCACGCACCCACAGAGAGCATGGTCGCCGCGTTCCGCGGCACGCCGTTCGACACCGGGCTCGACCTCGGGCTGCTCGAACAGATCAGCGAGTATTTCCGCGAGGTGCGCAAGAAATACCACCAGTTCGAAAGCGACCGCACGGGGGTCGACACCCGGGTGCAGATCAATCAGGTCCCAGGTGGCATGATCTCGAACATGATCAACCAGTTGCGTGACCAGAACGCCGAGGACAAGCTCAACGAGGTGCTCGCCGAGATCCCGCGTGTGCGCGAAGACCTGGGCTATCCGCCGCTGGTCACACCTACCTCGCAGATCGTCGGCAGCCAGGCCGTCATCAACGTCCTGACAGGCAGCCGCTACAAAGTGGTGACCAACGAGGTAAAGCTCTACCTCAAGGGCCACTACGGCAAGGCACCCGGGACGATCAACGAGGAAGTCCGGCAGATGGCGATCGGCAACGAGACCCCGATCGACGTGCGCCCCGCCGATCTCATCGAGACCGAGCTCGACGAGCTGCGCAGCGAGTGCCAGATGCTCGCCGATTCCGAGGAGGACGTGCTCACCTACGCGATGTTCCCGGAGATCGGGCGGGAATTCCTCGCCCAGCGGCGCACTGGCACGCTGCAACCCGAGCCTCTGCAACCAGCCGCGCAGCCCGCGGCGGAGGCGACCTGCCCGCCGGCCCCCGCCGAGTTCTTCGTGACCATCCACGGCGAGACCTTCCACATCAAGGTCGGCGGCTCCGGCTACACGGTCGGCGGTCAGCGGCCCGTCTATCTCACCGTCGACGGCATCCCGGAGGAGGTCGATATCGAGGTCATCGGCACCTTCGAGGGCACGGATGCGTCCGCCAAACCCCAGACCCATGCCAAGCCCAATGCGGCGAAGGGCGGCAGCCAGCGCCCGCGCGCGAGCGAGCCAGGCGACGTCACCACGGCGATGCCCGGCACGATCATCGATGTGCTGGTCAAGGAGGGAGACACCGTGGCAGCCGGCGATCCCCTGCTCGTCACCGAGGCCATGAAGATGGAAACTGAGATCCAGGCCCCCGTCGGCGGCAAGGTGACCGGCGTGTTCGTCAAGAAGGGCGACCGCGTGAACCCCGACGAGACGCTGATCAAGATCGTCCCGTAGGGCCCACGATCGCAACGCCGCTCGCTGGAATCCGCCGTGCAACCGCTGCTCCTCGCATCGACCTCGCCCTTCCGCGCCGAGCTGTTGCGGCGTCTGCGCGTGCCGTTCGAGACCTTCGCGCCGAACGTCGACGAGGCCCGGCTGCCGGGCGAGTCCCCGCCCGAGATGGTGCGCAGGCTCAGCCTCGCGAAGGCGCTGGCCACCCAGGCGCAGTTTCCCGACCGGCTGGTGATCGCCTCGGATCAATGCGCCGTGCACGACGGGCAGGTCATTGGCAAGCCCGGCACTCACGACAAGGCCGTCGCGCAGCTGCGCGCATTCTCCGGCGGAACGGTGGAGTTCCTCACCGGGCTGTGCCTGCTGGACACCGCAACGGGCCACTACCAGCTCGACATCGTGCCGTTTCGCGTCACGTTTCGTGCGCTCGATGCGGCGCGTATCGAACGCTATCTGCGTCTCGAGCAGCCCTATCACTGCGCCGGCAGCTTCAAATCGGAGGGGCTCGGCGTGACGCTATTCGAGCGCATGGAGGGCGAAGACCCGAGTGCTTTGATCGGACTTCCGCTGATCCGCCTCACCACTTTCCTCGCCAACGCAGGCATCGAATTGCCCCTGGCCAGCCCTTCAGGTTGACGCGGCGCGGGGCACGCAGCCCCGGGAGGGCGTAGAATCGCCTCCACATGATCGAGCTCCAGCACGTCAACCGCACCTTCCAGGTCGGTGATCAGCCCGTACCGGCGCTGGTCGATGTCACTCTGCGCATCGCCGCGGGCGAGTACGTCGTGGTGATGGGCCCCTCGGGGTCAGGCAAGTCGACGCTGCTCAACATCATTGGCCTGTTGGACCGGCCGGATTCCGGACGCTATCTGCTCAACGGGGCCGACACCACAAGGCTCGGCGACGCCGATCAGGCCCGGGTGCGCAGCCGCGAGATCGGCTTCGTCTTTCAGTCATTTCACCTGATCCCGCGCCTGACGGCCGAGCAGAACGTCGAGCTGCCGCTGACGCTCGCCGGCGTCGCGCGCACCGAGCGCATCGAGCGGGTGCGGGCGTCGCTCGCCGCGCTGGGCCTTGCCGACCGCGCCGGCCATCGCCCGGACCAGCTCTCCGGCGGACAGCGCCAGCGCGTGGCCATCGCCCGCGCGACGGTGACGCGCCCGTCCATCCTGCTCGCCGACGAACCCACCGGTAACCTCGACAGCCGCTCGGGCGCGGAGGTCATCGGCACGCTCGAGGCGCTGAACCGGCAGGGCATCACCCTGATCGTGGTCACCCACGATGCGGCCATCGGCCGGCGTGCGCGGAGGCTGTTGCGCATGGTCGATGGCGTCGTGGTCGAAGACGTCCCACAGGCATCCGATGCGCCTTGACGACGCCCTACGCTTCACGCTCGCCGCCCTGGCGGGCTATCGCGTGCGCAGCCTGCTCATGCTGCTGGCGATGACCATCGCCGTCATGGGCGTGCTATTGCTCTCCACGCTGGGCGACAGCGCCCGCCGCTACGTACTGAAGGAGTTTGCCTCACTGGGGACGCACCTGCTGATCGTGCTGCCGGGCAAATCCGAAACGACGGGTGGCCAGCCCCCGCTGCTCGGCGAGACCCCTCGCGACCTGACCATCCGCGACGCGCTCGCCTTGCTGCGCTCTGCGCACATCGCCAAGGTCGCACCGATCGCCGTCGGGCAAGCGCCGGTGGCCTGGGGCGGCAAGAGCCGCGACGTCACCCTCCTCGGCACGACGCACAGCTTTCTGGAAATGCGCGGGCTCGAGCTCATGCAGGGGCAGTTCCTGCCCAATCTCGACCCCGAACAGGACGAGGCCGTGTGCGTACTCGGTCAAAAGGTGCACGGCGAGTTGTTCGGTGCGACCGCCGCCGTCGGCCAGTCGGTGCGCATCCACGAGCGCCGGTTTCGCGTGATCGGCGTGCTGGCCGAGCGTGGGCAGGCGCTGGGGCCTGACATCGGCGACCTCGCGGTCATCCCGGTCGCCTCGGCGCAATCGTTGTTCAACAGTTTCTCGCTGTTTCGCATCATGGTGGAGGCACGCAGCCGCGACGCGGTCAACGCGGCGGCCAAGGACATCGCCACGATCATCGCCGCGCGGCACGAGGGGGAGGAGGACGTGACGATCCTCACGCAGGACGCCATGCTCAGCACCTTCGACCGCGTGCTGTTCGTGCTGACGCTGGCCGTTGCCGCGATCTCGGCGATCAGCATGGTCGTGGCCGGCATCCTGATCATGAACGTCATGCTCATCGCCGTGGCGCAGCGCACGCCGGAGATCGGACTGCTCAAAGCCATTGGCGCGTCATCGCGGCGCATTCAGGGCCTGTTCCTGCTGGAGGCCGTCCTGCTCTCGATGCTCGGCGCCGCAATCGGCCTCGCCTTCAGTTTCGGCGCGAAATTTCTGCTGCAACAGGTGTTTCCCGACTTCCCGCTCACCCTGCCGAGCTGGGCCGTACTGAGCGCGCTCGCGATCGCGGTGGTCACCGGCGTGGCCTTTGGCGTGGCGCCGGCGCGACGCGCCGCACGGCTCGACCCGGTGCAGGCGTTGACGGGCCGGGCGCGGTAGGCGGTTCGATCATGCGTCTGCTGGACTCGCTGCGGTACATCCAACAGACCCTGGGCGCGAACCCGCGTCGCACGTTCCTTACGAGTCTCGGCATCACGATCGGCATCACCTCGGTCGTGTTGCTCACTGCCCTCGGCCAAGGCGTGCAGCGCTTCATCATCGGTGAGTTCACGCAGTTTGGGACGCACCTGCTCGGCATCGCACCGGGCAAGGCGACCACGCTCGGCATGTCCGGCGCGGTAATCAGCACCGTGCGCCCCCTGACGCTCGACGATGCCAAGGCGCTGCGCCACCTGCCCGGCGTCGAAGCGGTCACGCCCGTCGTGCAGGGCAACGTCAGGGCCGAGGCGCGCGGGCTCGGCCGGCGCACGACGGTGATCGGCGTCGGCCCAGCGGCGCCTGAGGTTTGGCGCTTCCGCGTTGAACTCGGCGCCTTCCTGCCGGAGGACGACTTGAGTCACCCGCGGACCTATGCCGTGCTCGGCGCCAAGGTGCGTCAAGCCTTATTCGGGAGCCGATCGCCGCTCGGCGAGAAGATCCGCGTCGGCGGCGAAAGCTACCGGATCATCGGCGTCATGGAACCCAAGGGCCAGGTGCTGGGCTTCGACCTCGACGATGCAGTCTATATCCCCGCCGCGCGCGCTCTGGCGATGTTCGACCGGGAGGGGCTGATGGAAATCGACGTCACTTATCAAAGTGATCTCACCGGCGCCGAGATGCGAGAGCGCGTCAGCAGACTGCTGCGGGAGCGGCACGGCCGCGAGGATTTCACGATCACGACCCAGGAGGAGATGCTCGCGGTGCTGGGTGACATCCTGAGCATCCTCACCGCCGCGGTCGGCGCCATTGGGGGGATTTCGCTCCTTGTGGGCAGTATCGGCATCCTCTCGACCATGTTGATCGCGGTGCGCGACCGCACGGCCGAAATCGGCGTGCTGCGCGCGCTCGGCGCCCGCCGCCGCCAGATTCTCGGATTGTTCATCGGCGAGGCCGTGGCCATCGCAGCATTCGGGGGAATCAGCGGGCTGGCGCTGGGGCTCGGCGGCGCAACGTTGATCGGCTGGCTGACGCCCGTGCCGAGCGAGACCTCGTGGCCGTTCGTCATCGCAACCGTCGCGGCGACCTGCGCCGTCGGCCTGCTGGCGGGTGTGCTCCCGGCGCTGCGGGCTGCGCGGCTGCAACCGGTGGAGGCCCTGCGCGACGAATGAGCCTCTGCGCGGGCTGACAGCCTCTGCAACCGAGACCGCGCCCCGCGTTACCCTCGGCCTCTAGCCTATCCCGCAGATACGCCGCGTCTCGGCGCTTGTGACAGTCGCGTAGTCCGATGGCTCGGGCTGGGCGTTACCATCCCGTGAGAAACCCAAATTGTGTCCGCGCGGTGGTCGACGGTTACAATCCGCGGCGCGCCGGTGCTGCGCCGGCCCTCTCTCGGAACAACGAGTCGTCAGCAACCATGGTTCACAATCCTGTCATCATCATCGGCATCGGCGAAATCGGCAGTGTCGTCGCACGGGGCTGCCTCAAACTCGGTTACCCCGTGGTCCCGGTCCGGCGGGATACCAACCTGCAGGCGCTAGCTACGATGATCCAATCACCCGCCATGGTCGTACTCGCCGTCGCCGAGAAGGACCTGCATCCCGCGCTCGAACACCTGCCCCACCCTTGGCGGGCACACCTCGTGCTGGTCCAGAACGAGCTCTTGCCCGCCGACTGGGAGCAACATGGGTTGACCGAGCCCACGGTGATGTCGGTGTGGTTCGAGAAAAAACCCGGCAGGGAGTGGAAGGAAATCGTGCCCTCCGTCGTGTACGGACCGAAGGCCGCGCTGCTCAGCCAGGCACTGGGCGCGTTGGGGATCTCCGTGCGTTATCTCGCCGACGAGGACCAGCTCGTGTTCGAGCTCGTTCGCAAGAACCTGTACATCCTCACCACCAACATCGCGGGTCTTAAGACTGGCGGCAACGTCCGCGACCTTTGGGCAAACCACGCAACACTGGCCCGTGCCGTCGCCGACGACGTGCTCACCCTGCAGGGCTACCTGACCGGACGTAACCTGGAGGCCGAAGCGCTCCTTGAGGCCATGCTGGTCGCCTTCGACGGCGACCCCGAGCACCAGTGCACAGGCCGTAGCGCCCAGGCGCGCCTCGAGCGAGCGCTGCAGACCGCCCAACGCGCCGGGCTCGAAGTGCCAACCTTGAAGCGCATCGCCACCGAGCTGCGCAGCGTGGCATGACCTGCTGGGGTCTTGCGCCTGCGCACACTACGGATTCGGCCAGCCACCGGGATGCGGGCGGACACGCAGCGGCTCTGGGCAGTCGAAGGACGGCGTAGCTCGCGTTGAAGCCGGGCGGGTCGATACCCGCGGGCGGGGTCATCCCCGCGAGCGGCTGACGATAACCAGACGGGAGAGAGCGCAGCTGAGACTTGCCCCTTGTTAGTCGCCGCCGATGTGCGGTGTTACCAGAGGACAAAAACCCGCGCGCCGAGGCGCAGCGGACACGCGGAGCGGATCATCACCACCCCGCGCGGCTCGAACGTCAGAGTTTGATCTTGAGCGCCTCGAGCGTATCCATCGTCAGCCCGCCGCGCGCGAGCTCATGCTTGAGCTGGAAGGCATCCACCGCACGTTGCGTGGTGACGCTGTACACCCCGTCGATTGGTCCCTTGTAGATGCCGGCCGCCTTGAGTGCCGACTGCACCTCTCGGATCATGGCGGGCGTCATGTTCGTCTCGCATACGACGCGCCGCCACTCGAGCCGTTCGTCTTCCACCTTCACACGCTGGGTGATGGTCTGCATCTTGGCCGGAATCTCGATCTTCTTCTCCGTCGCGGGTGAGACGAGCTTGTTGACCTTGACAGTCGCGTACTGCGCAGGGACCTCCACGCGCTTGGTGCCTGCCGGCTGCTTGACCACCTTGCGCGTCACTGTCTCATAGACGGCCGGCACCTCCCGCAAGCACAACTCATTGCCCGTCGCCTTGCCATTGGCCGGGCCGGCATTCTTCGGATACCAGCCAACAGATTCCTCGCCGATCTTCACGGTCCGCGTCACTTCGGCGTACTCGGCGGGTATCTCCTTGCGCACCTCGCGCGCCGGCTCGACCAGCTTCGTGACCTTTTGCGTCCGGTACTCGGCGGGAATCTCGATGACCTTGGTCGTCTCCGGTGCCTTGACGACCTGTTTGGTGACGGTCTTGTACTGCGCAGGAACCTCGACCAGGCACATGATCTCGCCGGTGGCATTGTCGATGCGCTCCTGCATCCCACGCCCTTTCTTCCACTGCTTCGAGGCGGGCGCCACCATGACCTGCTCGGAGACGGTCTCGTACTGCGCGGGGACCTTGATGACCTGGGTGGACGCCTCTTTCACCAGCACCTGTTCCTCGACTGTTTCGTACCGGGCGGGGATGATCTCGACGACCTCCGAGGCCTCGCGCTTGACCATCTGCTGTTTTTCCGTCTTGTACTGCGCGGGCGTGTAGTACTCGGCGAAGCAGTCCCCCGGCTTGGCCGATCCTTCCGGCAAGCCCACACCCTTGGCGTAGGCGACGATCGATGCGTTCGCCTCTCGGGTCTTACCGTTGGTGGTCAGCATCCACGACCGGCTCGCGGGCTTGACTTCGACGCGCTCGGAGACGGTTTCGTACTCGGCAGGCACGGGAACCAACTGTTCGGCGGCCTCCTTGACCACGACCCGCTCCTCGACCATCTCGTAGCGCGCTGGAATGACCTCGATGCGCTCCGAGGCCTCACTGACCACGACCTGCTCTTCCCGGTTCTCATAACGGGCCGGGATGATAACCTTGGCGTAACACTCGCCCGGCTTCGCATCCGGCAGTGCGAGATTTGGATCCACATCCGACGCGTACCCGACGCCCCCCGTCAGCAGTGCCGCGCCCACCATGCTCGCCAGACGCAATTTCTTCAACATGGCCAGGATCCTCCTAAGATTTCGTTCTAAATGCGAAGAGAGCGTAGTGCAGGGTGTGAACCCCGTCACATAAATCATTGTAAATAATCGCGAACGAACGTAAGACTCACGCCGGCCTGGACAAGTTCAATCGGCCGAGGGGGACGTCGTCAGGAGTTCCAGTCGTGTGGCCTCGGGTTCGATGCGCAGGCGCACCCGGCCCGCGAACGGCACATGCACGCGGTAGAGCGTCTCCAGCGGCACGCGCAGCGACCACGAAACGGCCACCCGTATCACTCCAGCGTGGGTGACCAGCAGTATGCGCTCGCCCGCGAACGACTCGGCCGCCCGTTCGAGCGCACCCGATACGCGCGCCGCAAACGCCTCCAGCGGCTCAGCACCGGCCGGCCGCGCGCGCAGCGGATCGGCATAGAACGCTGCATATTCATCCGGACATTCCCGCTTGAGGTCGGCACGTGTGCGCCCCTCCCAAGCACCGAAACCCACTTCCTTGAAATCGTCCCACACCTCCACCGGCAATCTCCGTCGATCGCTAACCGCTCTCGCGAAATCCAGACAGCGTGCCATTGGCGAGCTCACGATCCGCGTCCACGCGTCTTCGGCATCGCCGTCGATCGCCGCCCACATCTGCGTCCACCCGAGCTCCGAGAGCGGATCGTCGATGCCGTGGCCCCGATAGCGGGACCCGCCCTGGGGTTCGCCGTGGCGCAGCAGGTCCATGAGTGTGGTGTGTCGATCGCTCATGCTGGATTGTCCTGATGGATGGGTGTGAAGGGGCCGCAGTACGCGAAGCCATGCGACCGACAGGTCCACGACCGCTCGGGCGGCACGCGGCGTCCGGCACAGGGCGCGTAATGGCCGCGGCGGCAGCACCAGAAATCGCACACCGTGCCGACGATATGACCTGAGCGGCTGCTACGGAGACTCGGTGCAAATCTCGGTAGCTTCGAGCATATCTAACGCAGCGCGCGCACCCAGCGCAACCTGCTGGATCCGGCAGACGATGGGCCAGCCGGGGCTCCCGACCCTCACGGTGCGGGTGCGCAGAACCCTTGCCAAGGCGGACGCTGCGGGAGGACTACCGCGGCACACGACCTCGCGTTAGGCCCTCCAGCCACGCGCCAGTCGGCGGCCCGCGCCGTGTCCACTCAAACCCAGCGCAACAAAGTGAGCACGGCCAGCAGCACGACCCACGCCACGAGCGTCCGCCGCAGGACATTCATCGTCCGGGTCAGTACGCGCCGCTCAGTGTTCTCGCCAACCCCCTGCTGCAATTCCGCGTCGAGTCCGGTCGCAGCCGCTCCGGCATCTCCCAGCAGTTCACCGTTCTCCCGGTGCACCCACTCGGGATATTGCGTGAAGCGGGCGCGGCACACGGCCCAAACCTCGTCGAAACCGCCGGTCAAAGCCAGCGTGAAGGTCAACAGTCGCACGGGCAGCCAGTTCAGCAGGCCGAACCAGATTTCTGCGTAGCCTCGCAGCCTGCCGAGGTGTTCGCGTTCGTTCTGGAACAATTCCTTGCTCAGCCGGTAGGTCAGCGCACCGATCGGGCCCGCGGCGACGAACCAGAACAGCACGCCAAACAGCCGATGGTTGGCCTCCACAAACGCCCCCCGCACGAGCTGCCGCAGACGCTCGCCGACCGCGGGGGTCGGGGCTTCGCCCGTAATCTCGGCATGGATCGCATCGCGCTCGGTCGAACCGGGCGCGGCGCGGAGGTAGCCCTCCAGCGCACGGTCGATGTCCTTAGGTCCCAGGCTGAAGACGAGGATGGCCACCGCGAGCGCGATGCCCACCGCACCAAACAGCCAGCCGTCGAAGACCTCGTACACCCAGTCCGCGACCAGCACCGCGGGCAGCAGCATCGCGGCCACGCCGAGCCAGCCGTCGAAGACGCGGTACTGCCCGAGCCGCACGTCCAGCCACGTGTACCAACGCTGGATCAGATCGTGCTGGCGGAAGGTCGTCAGTGCGGCGGCGAAGCGCTCGATCAGCAAGGCGAGCACGACGCTCAGAAAGGTCATGTGACAGCTCCTGGGGGTTGTCCCGGACGGGTGGCGATGGCGAACCAGAGTGCCCGGTCGAGCTCGTCATGCAACCGCGACCAGTCGAAGGCCGGTCCCGGATCGGTCTTGCGCCCGGGCGCGATATCAACGTGGCCCATGATGCGGTCGCGGTCCAGCGTTGGATAGGCCATAAGTAGATCGGCCACCACCCGGGCCAGTACGGCGTACTGGGTCGAGGTGTACGGCAGGTCGTCAGTCCCTTCCACTTCGATGCCGATGGAAAAGTCGTTGCAACGCTCGCGGCCTGCGTAGCAGGACTTGCCAGCGTGCCAGGCACGGCGGTGGAACGGCACGTACTGCACCACCTCGCCGTCGCGCCGGATCAAGAGGTGCGCGGAAACCCGCAGCCCGGCGATCTCCGCGAAGAACGGGTGCCCGTCGGCGGCCAGCTGGTTGGTGAACAGGGCGTCGATGTACGGCCCACCGAACTCGCCCGGCGGCAGCGAGATGTTGTGAACGACGATCAATTCCGGCTGCATGCCCGGCGGACGATCATCGCAATTGGGCGAAGGCAGCTGACGCGCCCCGACCAGCAGGCCGTTGGCGGGGTCGATACGAGGCAATTGCGAAGCGGGACGGTCGATGCGCATTCTAGGAGGTCCGAGTGTTGAGCGTGCTGCGAGCGCCAGTGGGGCAAGGCATGCCGGGGAGACACTCGGCAGTTTACACGCGGTAAGTATCCGGGAAGAGGCCATCCAGGGTGCGGCGCTCGCGGCCGGTGACCCGCCTTCGACAAGGTGCCGGCCCGATGGCCCCATCTACCGACAGCCCGCCGCAGTCCCTACAATCCCTGCCCGCGCGAGTCTTTGATGCCGCAGGGGCCCGGACAACCCGGAGCGAGGCGTCACGCTGTCGGGCAATCCGCCACAGCCCCGCGCAGCGCGCGTGCAGTGATTGCCCGGCGCGGGTTTTCTGACAAGCATGGCGTGCAATCGTGGTCCGACGGAGTTTTTCAAGATCAAAGGCCTGAACCCCCAACAACGCGCTGCCGTCACCTACCTCGGCTCGCCGCTGCTGGTGCTCGCTGGGGCGGGCAGCGGCAAGACGCGCGTCATCACGGAGAAGATCGCGCACCTGATCCGCGAGCACCGACTGCCCGCGCGCCACATTGCGGCGATCACCTTCACCAACAAGGCGGCGCGCGAAATGCGCGAGCGCGCGGCGAAACTGCTGAAAGCCGACGAGGCGAAGGGGCTGCACGTCTCCACCTTTCACACGCTGGGGCTCGGCATCATTCGCGAGGAGCACAAGGCACTCGGCTACAAGCCCGGCTTCACGCTGTTCGACACGACTGACAGCCTCACCCTGCTGAAGGAACTGATGCGTAAAGAGGGCGAGGCCGATGCGGAAGCGGCGCGGTTTCGCATCTCGCTGTGGAAGAACGACTTCCTCACGCCCGAGCAGGCGCTGGCCGCCGCCGAGAACCAGGCAGACGAGTTCCACGCGCGGCTCTATGGACGCTACCAGCGGCAGTTGAAGGCCTACAACGCGCTCGATTTCGACGACCTGATCGCCCTGCCCGTGCGTCTGTTCACGGATCACCCGCAGGTGCGCGAGCGCTGGCAGAACCGCCTGCGTTACCTCCTGATCGACGAGTACCAGGACACCAACGCCTGCCAGTACCAGCTCGTCAAGCTGCTCGCGGGCGTGGAAGGCCGGCTCACCGCCGTTGGCGATGATGACCAGTCCATCTACGCCTGGCGCGGCGCGCGGCCCGAGAATCTGGCCCAGCTCCAGCGGGACTATCCCAACCTGCATGTGGTCAAGCTGGAGCAGAACTACCGCTCCACCGAGCGCATCCTGAAAAGCGCCAACCACCTCATCGCGCTCAATCCGCACGTCTTCGAGAAGCGCCTGTGGAGCGCGCTCGGCGAGGGCGAGACGCCGCGCGTGCTGCCCTGCAACAGCGCCGAGCACGAGGCCGAGCGGGTCGTCACCGAGATCCTGCGCGTCAAATTCAAGCATCGCGCCGAATACGGCGACTTCGCCATCCTCTACCGCGGCAACCACCAGTCGCGCCCGTTCGAGCGCAAGCTCCGCGAGCAGGGTATCCCGTACAAGGTCAGCGGCGGGTCGTCGTTCTTCGAACGCAGCGAAATCAAGGACATCGTGGGCTACCTGCGCTTGATCGCCAACCCCGACGACGACGCGGCCTTCCTGCGCGTGGTCAACACCCCGCGCCGCGAGATCGGCGCGAGCACCCTGGAGAAACTTGGCGAGTACGCCACCGAGCGCCACCGCAGCCTGTTCGCCGCCAGCTTCGAAATGGGGCTTGCCGGCCGCCTGAACGAACGCGCGCTGTTTCGCCTGCAGCGTTTTACCGAATGGGTGCGCGAACTGGCACATCAGGCCGAACGGGCCGAACCGCTCGCCCTGGTGCGCGGGCTGCTCAACGAACTCGCCTACGACGACTGGCTGCGCGAGACCAGCAGCAACCCCAAGGCCGCCGAGCGGCGCATGGACAACGTCAACGAACTGCTGGCCTGGATCGGCCGGCTCGCGAGCGACGAGGCCCGCGACGGCGGCAAGTCGCTGCCGGACATCGTCACCCACCTGACGCTGATGGACATCCTCGAGCGCAACGAGGAAGACAAGGCCGACGGTGTGCAGCTGCTTACACTGCACGCGGCAAAAGGGCTGGAGTTTCCCCACGTCTTCCTCGTCGGCATGGAGGAAGACCTGCTGCCGCACAAGGGCAGCATCGAGGCGGGCACCATCGAGGAAGAGCGGCGCCTCGCCTACGTCGGCATCACCCGCGCCCAGCGCACGCTGACCTTCACCTACGCCAGACGGCGGCAGAAATACGGCGAGGACACCGACTGCGAACCGAGCCGCTTCCTCGGTGAGATCCCCCCCGAACTGCTGGACTGGGACACCGAGGGCAACCCGCGCCGCGAGGCCAAGCCCGAGGACCGGCGGGCTCTGCTCGCGAGCCTCAAGGCCTCGCTAGACTGACCCTCACCCGGCGGGCGGGACTCGTCGGCAACCCACTCATTGAGGTGGCGGCTGTGACTCGGACACGGCCGCGGGTTCCGGCGTGGCGTCGATGCGGAACTGGATGCGGTTGCTCATGCCCATCAATTGCGTCCGCGTGATGCCCGATGCGGTGATGCGCACGGGCAGGTAATCATCCTTGCCGACGCGGACCTTGACAGGCGTCGCTCCGCCCGCGACCTCGACCGAGAACTCGTGCTCCCCCGGCGCGACGGGCACCACGAGGCCGTGTTTCTGGCCGCTGCCGCTTTTCCACTTCTTCGTCATCCCCGCGAAGCGACGCTCACCATCTACCATCTGCCAGATCTGCGCATCCACGTGCAACTCAGTGAGCGCCGGGTCATCGGCGGGGATGTAGAACTCGACATAGCCCCGCGGTCCGCCGTCGAAAGCCTGATCTTGGCGCGAGCCGTCGCAGCCGACGATGCCGTTGACTACCGCGATCACGACCAACCATAACCCATACCGGAACACACTTGCCGCGAACAACCTACAATCCTCTTTCGATGCCTTGGGGGGCCCATCAATACCGCGCGCCCGCGCCGGCCGCAACCGATTTGCGCAACCTCCTGGTAGTACCTGCCATGCAATCCACGAAACGGAAGAAATCCAACGACACACATGAGTGAATTTTTCGACGTCCTCTATGGCATCCAGCGGGCGCTGGGACACGGCTGCACGGTGTCCGCGCAGACCAACGTCTTCGGCACGGTCGACTTGACGGTCTCATGGTACGCCCACGGCCGGCCCTTTCATCACATGGCCAGCGTCAGCGAGGCGCAGCTCGCCGGGGATACAGCCCGTCAGATGCTGATCGCACGGTTCATCGCCGAGGCCGGTGCATCCCTGGAGCGCTCCCTCGGCTGATAGACCCGTTACGCCACCAGCAGCACCGCCAGCGTCCTCGGCCCGTGCACGCCGTAGGCCAGCGTTTGCTCGATGTCGGCGGTCTTCGAAGGCCCAGAGATCAGCAGGGCATTGGTCGGCAGTGCCCCGGCCCAGTCCTGCTCGGCCACGGCCTCGGCAAAGGTGGTGTACAGCCGGTCCGCCTCGAGCACCGCGATGTGCACCGGCGGCACGAGTGACATCAACCGCGGCTCCTGTGGCGTGGGCCAAAGGATCAGGCTGCCGGTCTCCGCAATGCCCCCGCTCGTGCCGGTGAGTGCGGCATCGATGCCGTAGAACAGCTCCAGCTTGAAGGCCTCGATGTCGCGATCGTAGCGGCGGACTTCGTGCAGCGTCCGCCCTGCCGCCGCGGCCTGATCGAGCTCGGCGCCCCACGGCGTTTCTGACGCGTAGAGCAGGTTGCTGAGCCCCAGGCGCGCGCAGACTGCGACGCAGGCCTCGACCCATCCCTCGCGGGTGGTCCGGATCACCTCGCCGCGCACGGCGGTCATGCGTTCGGTGAAGCGACGGATCTTCTCCTCCCGCGACCACTCGAAGCGGCGCGTCGGTTCGCGCTCGAGCACTTCAGGCGCCGGTGCGGCGCGGCTCGCGCGCAGGCGCGAGAGGATACGCGCGCGGGCGTCACTCATCGTCGAAACCCGCCTCGCGGGCCAGTTCGTGCAGGCTGCGCGGCGCCGGCTTCGGTGCGCTGCGCTCGCGCGTCCACGGACCGAGGCTGCGCGGCAGCCATCCACGCAGTCCACGCAGGGCGCCCGCAACGCGGATTGCCGAGCGGTAAAGGCCCGGCGTGGCATGGACCTTGGCCCACACCCGCCAGATGAGCGCCTCGACCGCCTTGCGCTGGCCGCCACTGCCGGGCGCGCCGAGGCCGTCCGTGCGCACAGCGTCGTAGCGCAACCGGTTGATCAGGTTGGGCAGCGGGATGCGCACCGGGCAGACCTCCCCGCAGGCGCCGCACAGCGTCGAGGCGCCCGTCAGCCCACCGAGCCGGTCCAGCCCCTCCTTCTGCGGTTCGAACACGATGCCGATCGGGCCGGGGTAGACCGTGCCGTAGGCGTGGCCGCTGATGCGCGTGTACACCGGGCAGTGGTTCATGCACGCCCCGCAGCGGATGCAGCGCAGCGTGGCGAGCAGTTCGGGATCGCTGTAGATGCGCGAGCGGCCGTTGTCGAGCAGCACGAGGTGCACCTCGCGTGGGCCGTCCCGCTCACCCGGCTTGCGCGGGCCGGAGATCAGGTTGAAGTAGGTCGTGATCGGCTGGCCGGTCGCCGAGCGGGTGAGCAGCGTGAGCAGTGGCGGCACGTCCTCGAGTTTTTCCACCACCTTCTCGATGCCGGTGACGGCGATGTGCACGTCCGGCACTGTCGTGCTCATGCGCCCATTCCCCTCGTTCTCGACGAGGCAGAGCGTGCCGGTCTCGGCGACCGCGAAATTCACGCCCGACAGCCCGACCGGCGCGTCGCAGAATTTATCGCGCAGGATGCGCCGCGCGCTTTGGGTCAGTTCGTCAATGTCCTCGGTGTAGGGGATGTCGGGAAACTTTGCACGGAATAGTTCGGCGATCTGGTAGCGATCCTTGTGGATCGCCGGTGCAACGATGTGCGAGGGCGGCTCGCCTGCGAGCTGGAGGATGAACTCACCGAGGTCCGACTCCAGCGCCTCGACGCCGTTCGCCTCGAGGAAGGCGTTCAGGCCCATCTCCTCGGACACCATCGACTTGCCCTTGATGATCATCCGCGCGCCGTGGCGGCGCAGGATGGAGAGCACGATGCGGTTGGCCTCATCGGTCGTCTCGGCCCAGTGCACCTCGATGCCATTGGCCACACAGCGCGCCTCGAGCCGCTCCAGCAACTCGGGCAGGTTCGCGAGCGCGTGCGCGCGGATGCGCAGGCCCTGGGTGCGCAGGCGTTCCAGTTCCTCGCGATCCGGAAACTGGTCGAGCCGGCGCGCCATGAGCCCGTCCATCGCGCGGCGGAAATTCGCGCGCACCCTGACATCGGCCAGGCGCTCCGCGGCTCTGGCGCGGAAGTCGTCGCGTGGCGTGTGGAGGGAGGTCATTTCGCGGTCCGCTCCCAGAGAAACTCGGCGATATGCTGGACTTTCGGGCCCCTGCCCTGGTGTTCGAACGCCCCGCCGATGTTCATCAGGCAACCGCAATCCTGGCTGACCAGGATGTCTGCTCCGGCCGCGGCGATGTGGTCGGTCTTGTCCTTGACCATGGCCGCTGAAATCTCCGGCTGCTTCACCGCGAACGTGCCGCCGAAGCCGCAACATTCGTCCTTGTAAGCCGTCTCGCGCTGCTCCACCTGAGCCAGTTGCCCAACCAGCGCTTCGATATACCGGGCAACGCCCATCTCGCGGCGCGCCGAGCAGGAGGTGTGGATGGCAACCCGCACGGGCGGCCCGAGATCATCGAGTCGCACCTCGAGTACGTCGACCAGAAACTCGGTCCACTCGTACACCCGTGCGGAGACGGCCCGCGCGCGCGCCTCGTCGGGCGTGCCGGGGAAGAGCTCGGCATAGTGGTGCTTCATCATGCCGGCGCAGGAACCAGACGGGACGACGATCGGCAGGTCGCCGGGAAACAGCGCGAGCTGCCGCCGCGCGACCGCGCGCGCCTCCTCCCGGTAGCCTGAGTTGAAGGCCGGCTGCCCGCAGCAGGTTTGGCCCTGCGGGTAGATCACCCGCAGCCCTGCGCGGCGCAGGAGTTCCATGGCGGAGAGGCCAGCACGTGGAAACAGCAGGTCGATCAGGCAGGTGCCGAAGAAGTAAACCTCGGTGGGCTTGCGCATCGTGGCCTCGCTCGCGGCCTGCCGGTCTGGACAGTCACCGGCTATCGTCCCGCGGCCGCCCCCCGACGTCAACGGCGACGAGAGATCGGGGCAACTGACCGCCACCCTGCCCGACGCGACCGCTTCTCTCGCCGCGCGAAGGGGCGCCGACGGACTACGCCTCCCCGGCCCTGCGCGCTGCTTCGGCGCGAATCCGCTTGAGCATGCCCTCGAGCCCGTTGCGGCGACTCATCGTGAGGTGTCGGTCGAGGCCCAGGTCCAGCAGGAGAGATTCGGTGTCGAAGTCGAGGATGGCGCGGGCGCTCTGGCCGGAGAACACGCGCTGGAGCAGCGCAATGATCCCGCGCACAAGCGGGGCATCCGAATCGGCGAGGAAATCGACACCATCCACCGTCCCGGGCCGCGTGCGGGCGTGCAGGTGCACCGTGCTCATGCAGCCGTGGACGCGGTTGGCTTCGGTCTTCAGGGCCTCGGGCATCGGCAGGAGCTTTGCGCCGAGTTCGAGCAGATACTGGTCGCGGGCTTCGCGGTCGTCCAGCAGGGCGAAGTCCTCGATCAGTGCATCGGCGGCCTCGCGCGGCGTGGGCGCGCTGGGCTCGGGGTAGACCACGTCCTCGGCGCGCTCGCCGTCCGCGCGCGGTGTGTTGCGTTCCTCCCGCCGCACGCGGACCACCAGGCGGCCGAGCACCTCCGCAAGCGCGTCCACCTCTTCGCGCGTGTTGTAGAACGCAAACGAGGCGCGCGCCGTGCCGGCGATGCCGAAGCGCTCCATGAGCGGCATGCAGCAGTGGTGGCCGGTGCGGATGGCAATACCCTCGGCATCGAGCGCCACGGCGGTTTCATAGGTCGAGATCGGCGGGTCCTCGAGCACGAAGCTGATGACCGCGCCCTTCTCGGCAGCGGTGCCGATGATGCGCAGGCCGGGGACGCCATGCAGTCGCTCATGGGCGTAGTCGAGCAGCTCACGTTCGTAGGGCATGGTGCGCGCGAAGCCAATGCCGGTCAGGTACTCGATGGCCGCGCGCAGCCCGATAGCCCCAGCGATGTGCGGCGTGCCGGCCTCGAACTTGTTGGGCAACCCGGCGTAGGTCGTCTTTTCGAAACTCACGCGCTCGATCATGTCGCCGCCGCCCTGATAAGGCGGCATCACCTCCAGCAGCGCTTCGCGCCCATAGAGCACGCCGATGCCGGTCGGCGCGAAGAGCTTGTGTCCCGAGAGGACGTAGAAGTCGCAACCGATGGCCTGCACGTCGGTGGGCCCATGGGCGACCCACTGCGCGCCATCGATCAGCACGGTCGCACCCACCGCCTTCGCCAGGCGCGTGATCGCGGCGACATCATTGATCGTGCCGAGCGCGTTGGACAGATGCGTCACCGCGACGATGCGCGTGCGCGGCCCGAGCAGGCGCGCGTACTCGTCCATGCGTAGCTGCCCCGCCTCGTCGATGGGGATGACCCGGAGCCGCGCGCCGGTCTGCTCGCAGACCATCTGCCAGGGCACGATGTTGGCGTGGTGTTCCATCGCAGAGATGACCACCTCATCGCCCGGCTTAAGGTGTAAGCGCCCGAACGACTGGGCGACGAGGTTGATCGACTCGGTCGCGCCGCGCGTGAAGATGATCTCGCGGGGGCTCGCGGCGTGGAGAAAGCGCTGCACCGTGCGCCGCGCCTGCTCGAAGGCATCGGTGGCACGCTGGCTCAACTGGTGCAGACCGCGGTGGATGTTGGCGTTCTCGGCCTCGTAGAACCGCCGCACGGCCTCGATGACCGCCTTCGGCTTCTGCGTGGTTGCGCCGTTGTCGAGGTAGACGAGCGGCCTGCCATGCACCCGCGTACGCAGGATGGGGAAGCCACGACGCAGTGCGGCGACATCCAGCGATACGGCTTGAGGATCTGATGACGCGTTCATGGCCGCATTCTACTTCAAACGATGGCGACCCGACCGCCCGCGCCAGGCAGACCACCACTTCGCGCTCTATAATCGAACGACCAACATTTACAAACGGTCCGGGCTGGCTTTTGCGCCGTCGCCTTGCGTCAACCCTCATCAAGGAGGCAACCACCATGTTGAAACGCGCCGTCGTGGCGGTGGGCCTGAGCATCTGCGCTGCCACCACCCCGTCGCTCACCGCCGAAGCGCAGGCGGGAGGTGCAGCTAGCCACTACTCCGAGTCCGGATTCCGCATTGGCGAGGCCCAGCTCAACCCCTCCGAGCGCGCAGGCCGCGAGATCTGGTACAAGGCCACCGCCGACAACGACCGGTTCCACACTTACGTCTTCCAGCAGCGCATCGGCGTGCTGATCGACTGGTTTCGCGTGCTCAACAGCAAGGAGCGCAGCGACCGTTTTCGTGCTTGGGGCCTGATCAACGACCCGAGTTGCTGCACGCCCGGCTCGGATGGCTGCCCGGCGAAGAGCCTCGACGAGACCTACGGCTTCGACTGGTGCCCTGGCGACGAGGAGCTGCTTAAGTACGTCGGCAAGACCGGCTATCGTGACCCTGCCTGCGACTTCAAGGACGCCCCCCTCGCCGAGGGCGACCCCCACGGCCCGATCGATCAGCGCCAGTCCCCTTGCGACCTCAAGTTTGGCACCTCGGCCGGGGCGATGGGCCTGCGCAAGTTCCCCAATCCGCGCTTCGACAAGGCCGCTTGGCTCAAGTTGAACGGCGGCAAGCTCTCCTCGTGGGAAGGCTACAACGGCAAGCTCAGCGCCCACTCCGACCATCCGGACCGCACCAAGAGCCGCCTGCTCGACGGATCCATCGAACCGCCGTTTCGCATTGGCATGGCCTGCGGCGCCTGCCACATCGCTTTCAACCCGACCAACCCGCCCGATGATCCGGCCAATCCGAAGTGGGAAAACCTGCTCGGCGCGATTGGCAACCAGTACGCCCGCGTCTCCGAAATCCTCGGCTCGGGCATGCCGACCACCAGCCTCGAGTGGCAGGTCTTTGCGCACGCGCGGCCGGGCGCGACCGATACCTCGGCCGTACCCACTGACCAGGTCAACAACCCGGGCACGCAAAACGCTATCTTGAACATGGTGCGCCGCCCTACCTTCGAAAACGAGGTCGTCGATCGCTGGGAAAAGGCCAAGGAATGCCCGGCGGGGACGGATCAAACCCGCTGCTGGTGCGAGCCCGGCCGCGACCAGAAGTGCTGGAAGCGCACCAAGCAAGCCGCAACGGTGCATCACATCCTCAAGGGCGGCGAGGACAGCATCGGCATCCTCGGCGCGGTGCAGCGCGTTTACTTCAACATCGGCTCATGCTCCGAGCAGTGCTGGGTCAATCACCTGACCGACCTGCGCCAGCTCGACCCCACGCAGCGCAACTTCGGCCAGACGCCGTTCGACATCGGCCAGTGCCGGCAGGACTGTGCAAGCTTCCGGGCGATCGAGGATCGCCTGCAGAACATCGTGGACTTCCTACTCTCGCCGGAGACCTACGCCACCGACCTGGTCACCGCGATGGACAACCTCGCCCAAAAGCGCAATCCGAAGGAGAAGTTCACCTACGACGACCTGGTGGAAGGGCTGGAGCACCAGTTTGGCAAGGACGCCGTCGCCCGCGGCCGTACGCTGTTCATCGAGAACTGTGCGCGTTGCCATTCGAGCCACGTCGGCCCGTTCCAGGACCACGACTTCCGCAAGACCGTGCAGGTCGGCGACGACCCCGCACGGCAGGTTCGCGCCGACTGGCTCGGCAACGACCGGGCCACGCGCGCCACCGAGGTGGGCACCTACCGCTGCCGCGCCCTGCATTCCAACCACATGAAGGGCCACGTCTGGGAGGAGTTCGCCTCCGAGACCTACCGCGAGCGCGCGCCCAACCCCGACATCAAGGAACCGGCCGACGGCGGCCGCGGCTACTACCGCAACGTCTCGCTGGTCAACTTGTGGGCGCACGCGCCGTTCATGCACAACAACGCCATCGGCCCCGAACTGTGTGGCAAGCCCGCGAACGGACTCAACGACTTCTATAACTCGCCCTACGTGGACGCCAAGGGCAAGCGCCTCGCGCACGCGCCCCCCTGTCGGGAGTACGACCCCTCCGTGGAGGGCCGTTTCAATCTCTATGTCGATTCCATGCGCGAGCTGCTCAACCCGGATAAACGCACGCCCAAGATCACCCTGCTCAACGAACCGATCGTGCTCGACCTTGGGCCAAAACTCTGGGACGGCGAAGAGGTGCAAAAGGTCCTGGGCTTCCGGCTCGAGGTGCCCAGCGGCACCCCCGCCGGCCTACTCGGCAGCTTCCAGTTCAAGCAGTTCACCATCGACCTGGTGCACTCCAAGCTCAAGCGCGACGCGCTGATGAAGCGCCTGACGCGCGAGCTCGGCAACGCGGAGGCCGGCAAGGTGATGAGCGCCCTCGACGGTATCCGCGCCGAGGTCACCGACAACCCCAGTCAGCTGCTCACCGCCATCCACAAGCGCCTGCCGCTGCTGCTCGACATTTACAGCAACTGCACCGCCACGGTGGAAAACGCTGGACACCGCTTCGGAGAAAACCTCTCCGACAGCGACAAGGACGCGCTGATCGCGTTCCTGGCCACGCTGTGAACGGAGGAGGTTGACATGATGAACACACGCATCTGGACGTTGCTAACCACGGTCATCGTAAAGGCGCAGCGTACGCAAAGTAAGACTCGAGGAGCCGCGCCACGGCCGAAGCGCGGGCTGGGTGGGCCGGTCGGGCTCGTATTGCTCACGGCTATCCTCACCGGCTGCGGGCGCGAGGTACCACCCCCGGCGATCACCTTCGCGCCGTGGGGCCAGCCTTACGCCGAGAAGCCGGACTTTGCAAGCGTCGAGCGCCGCTATCCACTGTCCGCCGAGGACCGTATGAAGATCACCCCGGAAAACATCGCCTCGCTCGCGCAGGAGGAGGTCGACCAGATCTACGCGCGGCTGACCGCCGGCCCGATCCCGGATGGTCCGTTCGAAGGCAATCTGTTCTTCCCGAAAGGGGCGAGCGGCGAGGCCCGGCTGGTCGAGATCGCCCGGGGCGAGGGCACCCCGGTGGTCAACCTGCGCGCCATTGCCGCCAAGTTCAAGGTCGCCAAGCTGGAGACGCTGGGCCGCGTGCTGTGGAAGGGCAAGGTCTTCTACCGCGACGAGCGCGTGCTGCGTAATCGCATCGAGGACCTCGCCGTGCTCAAGCCGCTGATCTCGGGTGACCTGAGGGACATCCCCAAGATCAAGGTCGATCGCAGTGACGCCTGGCTCATGTTCCCGGCGAAGCTGTATTGCGGCCAAAGTTTGCTCGACGGTCGGCGCGAGTCGATCATCATCGACTACGCCTTTACCGATGAGATCGACGGCTACCGCGAGCGCCCGGATTACCTTGCCGGTCGCAACGGCTTCATGGTCCGCGACGAGATCCGCATGGTGCGGCCTGGCTTCTATCTCGGGCGGGCCTACATGCACCGGTTTTTCGTCCTGAATTTCACACTGTACAACGCCGACATCGCCAACCGCGAAAGCGCGGCGTTCATAACGACCGGCAAGGTGGCGGAGACCTGCTGGCCGGGCGAACAGCAACGGGTGCTGGCGAGTTCAGCGCGCTGATGGCAGCGCCGTGTACCCGCACGACGCCCACGCAGGTTGCCTCGAGGAGGGTGATGACAGCGGCGCGGAGGCGTGTCCATGCAGGCAAACACGACAACAATCGCCAAGGTGGCGACGTTGGCCATGATCCTGACGAGCGGTCTCGCCGGTTCCGGAGGCCAAGGAGAACGCGCGGCCGCGCCCGCGCGGGAGAAGTTGGTCTGGCTCGTCGATCCCGCCCACCCCGGTCCCGACCTGCCCCCCGCGGGCCGCTCGCTGTTTGACTTCCTCGTCACCGAGCGCAGCGCCGATGGACGCATGGCGTATCACGTTCCGTTTCCGTTCGCGTCCTTGATCGACCGCATCGAACGCGAACTCGCGCCACCCGACGCCTACCCCGCCGTGCAGCTGGTGTTGATCCCCTTAGGCCGCTCGCTGCAACGCGCAGCGGCGGGGTCAGACTTCTTTGCCTACCCCCGGGCAGTGGCCGCCGTCACTGCCCAGCCGCGCGCGCAGAAGGACAGCTCCGGCATCCAGCTCAAGGATCGCCTTTACCTCGGCTACCACGAAAAGGCGGCCGTGCTCGAGGTCATCAGCTACAACGAGGCCGCTGGACGCTTCGAATTCCAGCTGGTCAAGGACTACCGAGAGGGCGGGGAACCGCGCGTGATCTATGCCAAACGCGCGGTATGCACGGCCTGCCACCAGAACCACGCGCCGATCTTCAGCCGCCCGCTGTGGGAAGAGACTAACGCGAACCCGGCGATCGCCGCGCGACTCGTTGCAGAGGGGCGGGATTTTTACGGCATCCCTGCAGTGACCGGGACCGACACGCCGAACCTCATTGACGACGCCACCGACCGCGCCAACGGCCTGTCCGCCGCGCAGTGGCTCTGGTCCGAAGGCTGCGGCCCGGAGCGCTCGACCGAGGCTGCCGCCTGCCGCGCGACGCTGCTCACCGCCGCCTTGCGCCACAGCCTGAGCGGCGGACGTGGCTTTGCGGACGACGCGCAGGCATTCCGCCGGACCGTGCGCCACCTCGAGCGGCGGTGGCGCGAACACTGGCCGGACGGGCTCGCTGTACCTTCGGCAGACATCCCCAACCGCGACCCGCTGCGCGTACTGCCGCGCGACGAAGTGGCCTCCAGTATACGCACGCCTGCTATCGGTCACACGACGCTGCGCAACCTCGCCCACGTCCCCGCGCGCTTCGAGCCGCTCAATCCGCGACCGCCGCTCGCGGTATGGCGCGCCCACGATGAGGACATCCTTGCCCGCGTGATTGCCGACCTCGCCGGGTTCTTCACCGCGCCCGACCTCGCCCGTCTCGATTTCCACCTCTCCGCGCAACCCGCACCGACGACACACCGTCGGACCGAAACCTGCGAATTCGAGCCCAAGGCCCAGGGGGACAACCGTTGGCGCATCGCGTTTCGATGCCAAGGTGCCATCGACACCGAGGGTCGCTTCTACGTGGACCCGGAGGGATTCCGGGAGGGCTCGCTCGATCACCTGGCGGTGGACGGCGAGCGCATGTCGGGGATCACGCTCGGCGCGGCCCGACTCGCCGCGGATGGTGTAGCGTTCGATCTGCGGCGCGATAAGCTGAGCCTGCGCCGCCGGGACGGCAACGCCCTGCGTGTGCTGCGCTTCGACTGGCGGCCCGCCGCTGACCCGAGCGCAAGATTCACCGGAACGGCACGGCTCGATATGTCGGAGGACTTCGCCACGGTCGAGCAAGCCATCGACGAGCTCGCCTCAGCCTCGCTTGCTGGCAAGACCGACGTACTGTCGGCCGCCCCCTTCCGGCGCGCGGCCGTGCTGCCGGCGCTGTTCGCGCGGCTTGGCTTGCCTGCATTGGACTGGTGCTGCGCCGAGGCCGCAGGCCTGCCACCCGCGATGACCGATGCCGAGGGTGAGCTAGCGCCCCCAACCCCGGACATCCCTGGCGGCTTCTTGCGGGTTTGCGCAGAGTGCCATCGCTCTTCCGAGCGCTTTCCGCCCAATTTCCTGACCGGCACCGCAGCAGAGGTCGAGGGCAAACTGCTGGCCTGTGCAGAACGCATCTACGTGCGGCTGAAAATGTGGGAACTGCCTGAAGATGCGCGACCGAAGTCGGCCATGCCACCCGTGCACGCGCTGGAAACGCTGCGAATGACTCCGGGCGAGTGGGTGCGGAGCGCAGAGCGGCGAGCGATGCTGGATTTCGTGGCAGCGCACATCGCCTCCGCGACGGGAGCCCAAGCCGACCTCGACAGGCTGCTCACACGCGGCTACGAAAGCCTGCATGCCTGTGGGGCCGCCCGTCATTGAACACCCAACTCATCACGACACCATGAACGACACCGCCGAACCGAACCCGCCCGCACCGAAACGACGCTGCCTGAAGTGCGCGCTCGTCCTGTGGCTGTTCCTGCTGGTGACGGTCGCGCTCGCCGCCTACCTCGTCCTGCGCTTCACGCAAGACACGCCGGTGACCTACGCAGACCCGGCCGAACATTTCAAGTACGGCTCGACCGGGGGCGAGCGCAACCTCGGGTTCCCGTACTGGGTCTGGAAGGTGTTGCCCGGGGTCTGCGCCGAGCACCTGCCGGGCAAGGGTTTCGAGTCGGTGGGGATGATCTTCGAGCCGGGCAAGGATCTGCCAGTCGGCATGTCGCGGCGCCGGCACATGGGGATCGACCGGGTGTTCCTCAATTGCGCGGTCTGCCACACCTCGACCGTGCGCACCGCGCCGGATGCCGAACCCGAGCTCGTGCTCGGCATGGGCGCGAACCGGCTCGATCTGATGGCCTTCGAGAAGTTCATGCTCGCCTGCGTCTCGGACCGCCGCTTCACACCGAGCGAGATCATGCCGCGCATCGACGCCGCCGGGGCCCAGCTCGACCTGCTCGACCGCCACATCGTCTATCCGCTCGCCATCCACCTCATGCGCGACGGCGTGTTCACGCTCGTCGGCCGGCTGCGCTTCATCCACGAGCAGCCGGACTGGGGCCCGGGCCGGGTGGACACCTTCAACTCGGCCAAGGCCCTGTTCAACTTCCCCTTCGAGCGTTTGCCCGACGAGGAACTCGTAGGCACGGCGGATTTCCCGACGATCTGGTACCAGGCCAAGAAGAAGGGCATGCGGCTGCACTGGGATGGCAACAACGACAAGGTGGAGGAACGCAACTTCAACGCCGCCTTCGGCACCGGCGCCACGCCTCGGCTAATCGACCACGCGGCCATCCGCCGCGTCCAGCTTTGGAATGCCACCGCGGCACCACCCGCATTCTCAAAGTTCTTTCCCGTGGACACATCCCGCGCCGCGCGCGGCGCGGAGGTCTACGCCCGCTACTGCGCCGACTGCCACGGCGCGAGCGGCACCGACTTCTCGGGCCAGTACGTCGGCCAGGTCGTCCCGATCGAGGACATCGGTACGGACCCCAACCGCCTGCAGTCGTTCACACCGGCACTGGCCAAGATCCTCGCCACCCCTTACGCCGGTACGCCGCATCGTTTCAGCCACTTCCGCAAGACCTACGGCTACGCCAACCTGCCACTCGACGGCCTGTGGCTGCGTGCGCCCTATCTGCACAACGGCTCCGTGCCCACGCTATGGGACCTGTTGCAACCTGCCGCCGAGCGGCCCGCCGTGTTCTACCGCGGCAACGACCTCTACGACCCGAAGAAGCTGGGTTTCATCGCCGACGTGCCGGAAGAAGGCGCAAGGCGCTACTTCCGCTTCGACACCCGCCTGCGCGGCAACGGCAACGGCGGCCATGAAGGGGAACGCTACGGCACCGAACTGCCGGAGGCCGATAAATGGGCGCTGATCGAGTTCCTCAAAACGTTGTGATGGACGGCAGTTCTCAGCCGGGCGGACCCGACCGTACGCTCCGCAGCGCGCGCACAGAGCCCGCAAGACCAGACACTCGAGACGCACCCGTAACCTGATTGGGTAAACCGCATGGCCAACCATCGAACCTCGACCCGCTGGCTGAAGCTCCTCCTACTCATCGCCCTCGTGCTCGGCGCCGCCGCGGCCTGGATCGGCTGGAACCGATTGCTGCGCGAATACCCGGCGGAGGCGTTCGATGACCCGGGCGAGCGTTTCAAGTACGGCTCGATCGGCGCCGAGCACGACGCGGGCATTCCGTACTGGATCTACTACGTGCTGCCCATCGTGTTCCCGGACAAGCTGCCGGGCGATGGCGCGGGTGGCTATGCAGCATTCGGGGTGGTGTGGGAGCCGGGCCGTGAGCTTCCGGTCGGCTTCGCCAAGCGGCGCATCGGCTTCGACCGGGTGGCCAACAACTGCGCGGCCTGCCACACGGCGAGCCTACGCACGGCACCCGACGAAACGCCCAAGGTTTACCCAACGGCGCCCAACCACACGCTGGATCTGGAGGCATTTTTCCGCTTTCTCGTGGACTGCGCGAAGGACCCGCGCTTCAGCGCCGATACATTGATGCCGGCCATCGACCTGGTGGCCGACCTCGACTGGCTCGATCGCCTTGCTTACCGCTTCCTGATCATCCCGATCACCAAGCAGCGCCTCCTAGAGCGCGAGGCGCAATTTCAGTGGATCTACCGCCACGACTTTCCGGAATGGGGCAAGGGGCGCGACGACGCGATGAACCTGACCAAGTATTTCATGATCCGGTGGCCAATGGACGACAGCTTCGGCCCCACCGACATGCCCTCGGTGTGGAACCTGAAAAAATACCAGCATGCGCTGGGCCACCGCATGAACTTCGCCGGCGACAGCCACGATGCCTACTCGGTGGTAATGGACTCCGCGCTCGGGCTGCTCGGCGGCAAGCCCCGCGACCGTTCCGACTTCCTCGGCCACATCGACTGGCTCATGGACTACCTCAGCAACACGGCCGCCCCACCCTACCCGTTCCCCATCGACACCGCGAAGGCGGACGTCGGCAAGGCCGTCTTCGAGGCGCAGTGCGCCGGCTGCCACGCAAGCGAGCGCACCGGCACGCGCATGCCCGTGGCCGAGGTCGGCACCGACCCCGAACGCATCGGCACCTGGAGCAAGGAGGCCGCCATCGAGGCCAACCGCGTCGCGCAGAGCTTCGGGCTGGAACGCAAGGGGCTCGTCGAGGAACCGCTGATTGGCTACGTCGTGCCATTCCTCGACGGCATCTGGCTGCGTGCGCCCTATCTGCACAACGGCTCAGTGCCGACCTTACGCGATCTGCTGAAGCCGCCCGCCGAGCGACCGCAGGTGTTCTGGCGCGGCTATGACGTCTATGACCCCGTCAACGTCGGGTTCGTCGCCACCGGGCCGGCCGCCAAGGGCGCTGGCACGCGCTACGACACGAGCCAGCGGGGCAGCAGCAGTCAGGGGCACGACTTCGGCACCACACTGCCGGAAGCCGACAAGGATGCACTCATCGAATACCTCAAGACGCTCTAGCCATGCGCCACCTCCCTCCTGCCCGCCTTATCGCCCTGGCGCTGCTGATCAGTCTCGTCACGGCTTGCGTCCATCCGCAGCTCTACCGGCCGCGCACGGTGGCCGTTGCGCCGGACGGCCAGCTGCTGGACGCGGTGTGCGAGCCATCGGACCAGGACAACTGCGCGGATGCAGCGCTCGTTCGCCGCAGCTACCGTTATGCGGACAAGGTCAACGAGTACTACACAGCCTTCGTCGAGTTTGACGATCAGGGCTGGTTCTGGGACCGCAAGCAGATGGAAGTGCTGCTGCGCCTGCTCTACCAGCATGGGCAGGCGCGCAAGGACGAATTCCTGATTGTGCTCTACGCCCACGGCTGGCAGCACAACGCCGGTGCCTGCGACAGCAACGTCGTGTGTTTCCAGCGCATCCTGGAACGCTTCGACGTGCTCGAGCGCCAGGGCCGCGGCACGCCGCGCAAGGTCGTCGGCGTGTACGTCGGCTGGCGCGGACGCTCGATATCGGAGGACTTTTCGATCGTCGACAAGCTCTCTTTCTGGCAACGCAAGGACGCCGCGTTGCGTGTCGGCAACGGCGGCGTCGAGCAACTGCTGGCCATGCTCAACGAGTTCCGCGAGTACAAGAACCCCGAGCGCGACCGCACCAAGACGCAGCTGCTGATCACCGGGCACAGCTTCGGCGGCCAGGTGGTCTTCACCGCCATCAAAAACCTGCTCGTGCACGGCGCAACCCGGCTACGCACCGACGACAGCGAACGGCTCGGCTACGAGCCCGCGCGCGGTGTGGGCGATCTGATCGTGCTGGTGAACCCTGCCTTCGAGGGGTCGATGTACGAACCGCTGCACGATGCCGCCGTCAACCGCTGCTTCCCCGAATCGCAGCGGCCTGCCTTGATGATCGTGACCTCGGAAACGGACTACGCGACGCGCTACGCCTTCCCCATCGGCCGCTGGTTCAACACCCGCCTGCAAGCATTCAGCGCCCAGCGCGCCAACCGCGCCGAGGGCGATGCCATCGTCAAAACCGTCGGCCACCTCGATCGCTACCGCACGCACACGCTCTCGCTCGTCCACCCCGACGCCGACCGCCGCGAATCCGGCGACGCGGACGCACCCTGCGGCTGCCCGCTGCTCTCGCCGATCGGCGAATACGACGTCGAGGCCGACAAGGCCTTCATCCGGAAAGTGCAGGAAACATCGCGAGCGGTGAGATCTACTGGCCGCTCGGAGGCGCTGATCGCTGCAGGCGAAGCGGCCGATACCCTCGACTACTACTACGGCGAGAACATCAAACTCACACGCGAAACACCCTCGGAGGACAACGCCTCCGGCGAATACGCCCCCAACTACCCCTACCTGGTCATCCGCGCAAAGCCCGAGCTCATCCGCGACCACGGGGACATCTACGACGAAGACTTCGTCGACTTCGTCCGCCGCTTCTACCTGCGCCACGTCAACGAGCGCGTGAACTTTCCCGCGCAGTGCTTCCGCGACACGCCCGCCTGCATCCCGACCGACATCACCCCGTGCGAGCGCTCATGCCGACGCAGGGACGGCGCTTCGTGCAGCGACCGACCCGGGCTCGGCACGCGCTGAACCGCCCTGCTCTGGGTAGACCGCCGACCACGCGCGGCGCGCGCCCGAGAAGCAACAGAGGCCAGGCAAGGGCGCGATCCGACCACCGCGCCCGCCACGCACGAGCCGTGCGGACTCAAATGATGCTGGCGATCTCGCCCGCAGCCCGTTTCACGTCGAGAAAGATCAACCCGAGCCGGGAATTGGGCCGGGTGATGACGGTGAGCACCGCATCCGGGCCAGCGTGCGTCATCAACACAAAGCCATCCGACCCCTTGACCAGGACCTGCTCCAGATCCCCTCGCCCCAACTCCACCGAAACCCGGTCGCCGAGCGAGAGCATCGCCGCGCTCATCGCGCCCAGACGATCTTCGTCGATGTTCTGCGGCAGCATGGAGGACATGATCAGCCCGTCGGTCGAAATGACCGCAGAAGCGAGAATATCGGCGGACGTGCCGTTAAGATCCCGCAGGATCGCATTGAGCATGTCGGCGCGCATGGTGTTCAACCCCCTGTGTGTTCGGCCTTGTTGAGTATGCTCGTCATCGAAATGCGACCGCTCATCGGACTATCCCTCCAATCGGTCGCTCGGTAAAGCCGGTGACTCCTGCAATTCGGACTGCGTCTCTCCCCGACGTAGGACGACCCCGCCCGGCCACGGTAAGCCAGACGAGGCAGCATCCCAAAGGGCAAGCGAGCGCTGTCGGGTCCATACCCATGAGGCTTGCGCAGAGAGGCGAGGTCTAACGTCGCGAGCGGGCACGTTGCCGATGGTACTCAGGCGGGCAGCGGCTCTCCGACGCCCGGATCGATGGTGTACAGCAACGCCTCAACGAGTTGGACGACATCGGTGTCGCGGCGGGCATCGACTTCCAGCACGGGCGCACGGATGCCGAGTCGCTGGAGACGCTCGCTGTAAGACTCGAGACCGGGCGTGCGCGACTCGTCCATCCGCGTTACACCGACGACGAGCTTCGAACGCTCGATGAACGGGCGGAAGGCGCTGACGTAGGCTTCGAGGTCGCGTAACGAGGTCGCGACGCTGTTATCGAGCAGCAAGATCACGCCGAGCCCGCCCTCGGCGAGGATGTCCCACATGAAGTCGAAGCGGGGCTGCCCGGGTGTGCCGTAGAGGTGCACACGGTCCTGCTCGTCGAGTTGCAGCAGCCCGTAGTCCATGGCCACCGTCGTGTTAGGCTTGCGAAAGCGCGTAATGTCACGCGCCGCGGCCTCTGTGCGGACGGGCTCGATCTGGCTGATCGCGCCAATCGCCGTAGTCTTGCCCGCACCCACCGGGCCCGTGAACACGATCTTGTAATTCGCCATGGCAGGCTACCCCGCTCGCTTACGCAGAAACGCCACGAAGCGCCGCAGAAACCCCTGCTTGGCGTGGCGTTCTCCAGCCGTCGCTGCCCTCGGCCACGCGCCGCGTTCTGCCGACTCAACGAGACCGAGCGCGAGACAGCCGCTCAAGAAGGTGTTGACGTAGCCAGAGTGGATGCCAAATCGCGCGCCGAGCTCGCGTGGACTGAGCCCGTGCTGGTGCCACAACGCCGCGAGCTGCATGTCGTGCGGCTGACGCAGCCAGCGCGTGAGGTTGGGCCAGCGCGTCAGCCTGACACAGTCATCGAGGTCAACCCCCTCGGGCACGCGACCACGTGCACTCCACAGGGTGACCTTCCAGAGGAAGGCCTCACTTGGCTGGACGTTGGCGTGGTCTAGGGGCGGATTGAAGCCCTCTCCGCGCAGGAACAGATGGGGCGTGAACTGCTTGTCGTAGCGGATGTGGCATAGCGCGCACAACTGGGGATCGGACAGGTTCGTAAAGGCCTGGCTGCCGCGATGAAAGAACACAATGTCCTGCCCAAGCCCGCGCACGATGACGGTTTGCGCGGTCCTGCGCGCCTCCTCGATGGCCTGCGTCACGATGCCTTGCAGATGCTCACCGGGCGGGTAGTAGGGGAACTCGTCGATGCGCGCCCGTTGGAAAGTCGTTTCATCGAGGGTTACACACGCGGATTGCGGCTGGGCCTCCGCCCCGCCGAGCTTACGCGCGGCGTCAAACACCGACCCCGTCTGCGGGCGGCGATGTCCGTTCGGATGCCGCAAACCCTGCGGCCGCTGCGCGGCTGCCCCGTCCGACACACGCCGCGCCAGCGGACGCAGGCGCTCGAGCGCGGCGAGCAGCTCCACCGTCTGCACCGGCTTGAGGACACTCACCGCTCCCGGATATCGACGTTCGGAAACCGACAGGATCAGCGCCGGCAGGTTGCCGTACTGCTCGCGGAAGGCATGCCACTGGCGCTCGGCATCGAATCCATCCATGTCTACGATGGCCAAATCGGCCTCGGCGAGCTCCGACACGACGAAACGCTCGGTCGGCTGCGCCTTGAAGAACAGATTGAGCATGCGGCGGAACCGCTCTTCGGCACCCCAAAGACCGACCCGGATGTGATCGCCCATGAATCTCTATGCGAACTTCGCTTTTTGTGGTCACCATGCCGATGATGCGCTGGCGCATGGCAGCACCCGTGCGTCGGCAAACGGCCAGATGTAATGCTTAGATTACTACGTTGGCGCGGGGTTCCCGCCGGATGATGAACGGGCGTTTGGCTCGGCGTGCGTCGTGGATGGCGCGGGATAGAATGGGGTTTCTTGGCGCTGAAGGGGTGGGATTCGCTAGAAAATCAGGAAGTCCGTTTCCAGTGTTCGCTCCCTGTCACTCGTATGATCCTATCTTCCTGGAGGATTGTTGTTCTTCCCTGTGACGGGAATTATGCGACGGATCACCGGTCGGGCACGAGCTCAATCGTCACTGAATAGAGCGCTTTCGTCGGTCTTGTCCCCGCTGTCACTCTTCGAGCTGCTTGAGCTCATCGAGGAGTTCGCGCCCCGTGTTCTCGTTGCCTGCGCCGTTACGCACGAGTGATTCGCGCCGCTTGAGGTAGGCATTGCGCAGGGCTGCATAACGGTCGTAGAACGCAGCGCCGATGACCTCCTCCGCCTTGAGCAGGTTGGCGCGCGTATCGACGATGTAGAGACCGCGTGCCCCCCAGCGGGCGGAGTCGTCCTCCACATAGGTCACTGGATCGGTGTAGATGTCCGCCGCGATACCTGCGGTGTCGCGGATGGTGCTGGGCCCGAGGAAGGGCAGCACGAAGTACGGCCCACTCGGCACACCCCAGACCCCAAGCGTCTGGCCGAAATCCTCGTCGTGCTTGACAAGCCCCATCTCGCTGGCGACATCGACAAATCCGGCCACACCGAGGGTGGTGTTCACGACCACGCGCAACAGATCCGACCCGGCCGCGAGCGGACGCCCCTGCAACAGGTTGTTGAGGGCGTTGCGGACATCGGCGAGGTTGGCGAAGAAGCGACTGATGCCGCCCCGGATCACCTCCGGCGTGACCGTGACGTAGCCCTCGGCGACAGGCTTGAGCACATACCGATCGACACGATCGTTGAACTCGAACACAGCCCGGTTGTAGGACTCCCACGGATCCGCGGGGTGTCGGCCCGTGGCGGGCACGCTCGCGCAGCCACCGAGCAGCACAGCCACCAACAACAGCAGCAGTGTACGGGACAAGGGTCAGGCTCCCTGACGCAACTGCGCAGCAATGCGCATACGCAGTGCGTTGAGCTTGATGAACCCTTCTGCGTCCTTCTGGTCGTAGGCCCCAGCGTCGTCCTCGAAGGTTGCGATACTGGCGCTGAACAGACTATCCGTGGCGGACTTGCGCCCCACCACCGACACACTGCCCTTATAGAGCTTCAAACGCACTACGCCGTTCACGCGCTGCTGCGAGGCATCGATCATGCTCTGCAGTATCTTCCGCTCGGGGCTCCACCAGTAGCCGTTGTAGATGAGGCTGGCGTAGCGCGGCATCAGCTCATCCTTCAGGTGCGCCACTTCGCGGTCCAGCGTCAGCGACTCGATGGCGCGGTGGGCCTTGAGCAGCAGCGTGCCGCCCGGCGTCTCGTAGCAACCACGCGACTTCATGCCAACGTAGCGGTTTTCAACCAGATCCAGCCGGCCGATGCCGTTGGCTCCGCCCAGTTGATTGAGCCGGGCGAGCAAGGTGGCGGGGGTCATCGGCTCGCCGTCGAGCGCAACCGGATCGCCCGAAGCGAAGGTGATTTCCACGTAGGTCGGCTTGTCCGGGGCGCGCTCGGGCGACACCGACCACCGCCACATATCCTCTTCAGCCTCAAACCAGGGATCCTCCAGCGGGCCGCCCTCGTAGGAGATGTGCAGCAGGTTGGCATCCATTGAATACGGCGACCGCTTGCCGCGCTTGAGCTCCACGGGAATGCCGTGCTTCTCCGCGTAGGCCATGAGCGCCTCGCGCGAGTTCAGATCCCACTCCCGCCACGGCGCGATCACGCGCACGCCGGGCTTCAGCGCATAGGCCCCCAGCTCGAAGCGCACCTGGTCGTTGCCCTTGCCGGTCGCCCCGTGCGCGATGGCGTCAGCACCGGTCTCGTTGGCGATCTCGATGAGCCGCTTTGCGATCAATGGCCGCGCGATCGAGGTGCCGAGCAGGTATTCCCCCTCGTAGACCGTGTTGGCGCGAAACATCGGAAAGACGAAATCGCGGACGAACTCTTCGCGCAGGTCGTCGATGTAGATTTCCTTCACGCCCATCGCCTGCGCCTTGGCGCGTGCGGGCTCGAGTTCCTCACCCTGACCGATGTCGGCCGTGAAGGTGACGACCTCGCAGCCGTATTGCTCCTCCAGCCACTTGAGGATGACCGAGGTATCGAGACCGCCGGAGTATGCGAGAACGACTTTCTTGACGGGAGTCTTGGACATGAGGCCGCCTTGACGGGATGGGTTGGAATCAGGCAGCGATTATACGGGATCAACCGATGACAACCGCAACCAACGGCTGTCTGGCCGGGGTCGATAACGGCAAAAAAAGCCGGCGCGGAGCGCCGGCATCAGACTCACAGGAGTGATCTCCGGCTCACGCCGGATGAAAACAGATCAGCGACGCGCCAGTTGCGTGCTCGATTTGAGAAAACGGCGAATCTCCTCGGCGGGGAGTGAAACCGAATAGTCATCCAGGCGGACCAGGTTTCCGCCGCGCTCGACGGCCCCGAAGGCGGTGATCATGCCAGCGAGCACGAACTGCCCGTCGTCGCAGGTCAGCAATGCGCCACCGGACTGCCCGTGATTGACCGAAGCGGTGGTGTGCAGATCGCCATGCACGTCGCCCCGGTAGTGGCCAGAGCTCGCGAGCTGGTTGCCCCCCAGCGGATAGCCGACGGCCCAGACGAGCTCCTCGGCCGACAGGGGGCGCTCCAGGAAGCGCAGCGGCCGCAGGAAGGCCGTGTCGACCTCCAGCAACGCGATGTCCTTATCCGGGAACACGATGGACACCCGCGCGCTGCGGCGGATACCGTCGAAGTTGACGTGCAGGTCACGGATGCCGTCGATGACATGCGCGGCGGTAATCACCCGGTCGCGGTCGACGATCACGCCGGACCCCTCGACCCCATCGCCCACAACGCGCACGACGGAGCGCAGAACGTCTCCGCGCGGGATTTCGCAGGCATCCGCTGCCCAGGTCCCCGTGGCCCACAAGCTCGTGGCAACGAGCATCAACATCCTTATGAACATCACCCGTACTCCGTGTTTGCCAGCCAAAAAAATGCTGTTTCGCGCTGCGTATGTTCCCTGTTTTCCGAATCCCGATCAGTTAAGTGCGTCAGGAAAATGGCGACCGGGATCGGTGAGTGCCCGAACCGTGAAGAACTTCACAATTCAGCACCCGATGCTCGCCCCGAGGCGATTGGGCTGGGCAAGAGGCAACCAGCAGACTGGCCGCGAGGCGATCTGGCTGCAGTAGGTGAGTCGTGACTCAAGTGGCTTCAGCCACGTTGCCGGAGCGCCTCGTAGAGGCACACGCCCGTGGCGACTGAGATATTGAGGCTGGACACTTGCCCGCGCATCGGCAGGCTGGCGATGAAGTCGCAATGCTCCGCGGTGAGCCGGCGCATGCCCTTGCCCTCGGCGCCCATCACGAGCGCAAGCGGTCCGCGCAGGTCGAGCTGGTAGAGGCTCTGCGCGGCGCGGTCGCTCGTGCCCACCAGCCAGAGGCCACGCTGCTTGAGTTCCTCGAGCACGCGCGCGAGGTTGGTGACCTGCACGAAGGGCACACTCTCGGCCGCGCCGCTTGCGGCCTTGCGCACCACGGGCGTGATGCCGACGGCCTGATCGCGCGGGGCGATCACGGCGTGCACACCCGCAGCGTCCGCCGTGCGCAGGCAGGCACCGAGGTTGTGCGGGTCTGTCACACCATCAAGCACCAGAAGGAGTGGGGCCACATCCAGCGCATCGAGCAGAGTCCACAGGTCGTTCTCATTGAGCTCGCGCACCGGCTCGCACAGCCCAATCACCCCCTGATGCGGCACGCCCTGCGCCTCGCGCTCCAGCTCGCGATCGTCCACCCAGCGCAGGGGCACGTGCTGCTCGCGCGCGAGCTCAACGAGCGCGGTGAGCCTGCGGTTCTTCGGCTCGCGCTTGAGCAGTACCGCCTCCACCCGGCGTGGGTCGCGCCGCAGGACGGACTCGACGGCATGAATGCCGGCGACGACTTCGCGCCTCGACATGACGGCCCTAGCGCTTGCGCTTGCTGGAACGGCGCTCGACTTCCTCGGCGAGTTCGAAGTCGATGCGCCGCTCGTCGAGGTCCACGCGCGCGACCACCACTTCGACGCGATCACTCAGGCGGAAAGCCCGGCCGGTGTGCTTACCCGAGAGACGGTGCGCCACCGGGTCGAAGTGGTAATAGTCGCGCGGCAGTGAAGTGATGTGCACGAGCCCCTCGACGAAGATCTGGTCAAGCGCGACGAACAGGCCGAAGGAGGTCACGCCGCTGACCGTACCCATGTAGGTCTCGCCGATCTTGTCCTGCATGTACTCGCACTTGAGCCACTCGATCGCATCGCGGGTGGCATCGTCCGCGCGGCGCTCGCACATCGAGCAGTGCTCGCCGAGCGCGACCATCTCGTGATGCGCGTAGGGGTAGGTTGCGGCCGTCCCGCCACGCAGCACGTGACGGATGGCGCGATGCACGATGAGGTCCGGGTAGCGGCGGATCGGCGAGGTAAAGTGAGCGTAATCCTGATGCGCGAGTCCGAAGTGGCCGATGTCGCCATCGGGCGAGTACACCGCCTGGGCGAGCGAACGCAACATCACTGTCTGTACCAGGTGCTTGTCCGGTCGGCCGTCGAGCCTGGCCATGATGGCAGCGAAGTCGCGCGGCGAGGGTTTGTCGCCCCCCTCGAGGCGCAGACCGAACTCAGCGAGGAAGCGCCGCAGGTCCTCGACCTTCTCCACCGTCGGCCCCTCGTGGACGCGATGCAGTGCGGGCATTTCGTGCTTTTTCAGGAACTTCGCCGCCGCCGAGTTGGCGAGGATCATGCATTCCTCGATCAGGCGGTGGGCGTCGTTGCGCTCACGCGGCAGGATGTTGCGAATCTTGCGCTGGTCGTCGAATTCGAACAGCGTCTCCGTCGTCTCGAAATCGATGGCGCCACGCTGCTCACGCGCCTCGCGCAGCACCTGGTAGAGCGCGTAGAGCTCATCGAGGTGCGCCACGAGCGCGCTGCGCGCTTCCCGACGGGAGGCATCCCGATCGACCACAATCGCTGCGACCTCCGTGTAGGTCAGCCGGGCGTGCGATCGCATCACGCCTTCGAAGAACCGGTAGCTCAGCAACTGCCCCTCGCGGTCCACGAACAGCTCGCAGGCCATGCACAGCCGGTCCACCTCCGGATTGATGGAACACAGGCCGTTGGAGAGCACCTCCGGCAGCATCGGGATGACCTGCTTCGGGAAGTACACAGACGTCGCCCGCTCGCGCGCATCCGCATCGAGCGCGCTGCCTTGGCGTACGTAGGCCGAGACGTCCGCGATGGCCACGATCAGCCGCCAGCCCGCGCCGTGCGGCTCGCAATAAACGGCATCGTCGAAGTCGCGGGCGTCTTCGCCGTCGATCGTAACCAGGGGCAGCCCGCGCAGGTCCTCACGCCCGAGCTTGGCCTCCTCCGGCACCTGATCGCTGAAGTGCTTGATCTCCTCAAGCGTCTCGGCCGACCACTGGAACGGGAGCTCATGCGTGCGGATCGCGATGTCGATCTCCATGCCCGGCGCCATGTGCTCACCGAGCACCTCGATCACGCGTCCGATCGGCTGGCGATAGGGCGTGGGCTGCTCGATGATCGCCGCCACGACGATCTGGCCATGCCGTGCCTCGCCCTGCGCGTCGGGTGGAATGAGGATGTCCTGGTGGATGCGCTTGTTGTCCGGCACCACAAACCCCACCCCGCTCTCGAGGAAGAAGCGGCCGATCACCTGATCGTGTGCACGCTCGATCACATCCACCAGGGCCGCCTCACGGCGCCCGCGCCGGTCCACACCCACGACTCGCACCACCGCGCGATCGCCATGCAGCAACCCGTTCATCTGACGGGGCGCGAGGAACAGGTCATCACCGCCCTCATCCGGCACCAGAAATCCGAAACCGTCCGGATGCGCGACGATGCGCCCGCGGATCAGCTCCGCCTGCTGCACGGGGAGGTACCCCTCGCGGCGGTTCAGCACCACCTGCCCGTCCCGCTCCATCGCGCGCAGCCGACGGCGCAGCGCCGCCATCCCCTCCTCGTCGCGGATGCCGAGCGCCTCGGCCAGGTCATCGCGCCGCATCGGGCCCTCGGCGTCGCTCAATACCTGCAAAATCAGCTCGCGACTCGCGATCGGGTTTGCATACTTTTCCGACTCGCGTTCGAGGAAAGGGTCGTGTCTCGATGTCATGCTTGGGGATGCCTGTTCTGTGATGTTTGGCCACCGGATGTGGCGTCAGGGGCGTGCATTGACAAGATTGTACCGTAACGGTACCTTTCCGGTCCTGCTTTGACGCCCCCAGCAAGCCGAGGTGGCGGAATTGGTAGACGCGCTAGATTCAGGTTCTAGTGGGGTAACTCCTGTGGAGGTTCGAGTCCTCTCCTCGGCACCAAACGCTCGCGAATCGCAAGGTAAACCGCGCGCTCGTCTCACCCGGCAAACTCGCTGCGGAATTTATTCTGCTTCATTGATTGCGGCCCCACCTCATTGCATCGCGCTCGGTCAGTGCGTCCCCGTCAGGTTTCTCAATAGTGCATCGTGCCGACCGGGCAGGCAGACGCGGCATTGTTTAGACACGTCGGGCCCGTCACACCGCTACTTGCGATGGGACGACGAACGGCACCATCGCACCATCGCACCATCGGCGCCTTTTTAAGCCGGCCAGGCGGTCGCCTCGAGACTCGACAAGGCATGTTCCAGTGTCTCCGCCCACGCGAGTCGTTCGCCGCGCCGCGCACGGGCTTCTCGGATGAGGCGCAGGTTGCGTGCCGTGTTCTCAGGCTCCCAGGGTTCACGGACGGCGGCCTGCGCGCAGCGAGCGGCCTCGCGCGCGGCGGCCTCGTCGCGGGCCAGCACGGCGAGTTCCAGCATCGTCGCATGGTCCCAGTAGTCGGATGCGCCGCTGGCAATGCGCCGTTTTACGGCATACCTCACCACGGGCAGGAGTTCGGTAGCGCGTGGGTCCGGCGGGTCGGAGAGTTCCATCAGGGTGACTGCGTTCACGCCTGGATAGGCGTCGCGCCAGTCAGCCTCGAAACCCTCTAGATAGGTGTCGATGGCCTTGGCAAGCCAAGATTCGGCGATGGCAGTCTGCCCCGCCTGGCACGCGGCTTCCCAACGATCCTTGTAAACGCGCCCCAGCAGGCCGTTGGTTTCGCTGCTCGGCCCCGCATCGGCGATGACCTCGCGCAAAACAACTTCGGCCTCGTCGCGACGGCCCAGACGGTTGAGCGCGAACCCGAGCTGCTCTCGCACGAGCTTGGTGTGCGCTACCGGAGCGCTCATGCGCCGCACGGTGTCTACCATCCCCTGCCAGTCCTTGACGGCACGAAACGACAAGAGCAGGTCGACAACCACGCCGGCATCGTGCTGCTCGAGATCGCCGAGGGCGTCGGCCACGCGGCGCACGGCAGGCGGGCCCACGCGCCGCGCCTCCGCGAGTTGCGCGCGCAGGTCTGCCGCGTAATCGACGCGCTCGCGAAAGACATCCGTTTTGAGCCGGCTGATGTCAGACGGGCGGTTGCCTTCCACTAACTGAAACACCGGACTTTCAACGGCTGGCCCAGCGTGCGCGGCCGCCAGCAGGCCGCGCAGCCCATCGCGACAACCCTCGGCATCGACCGGCTTGCCGGAGGGTTCCACCCGGTAGGGCAGGCAGCGCAGGGGCTCCACATCGACCGGCAGCCGATCGGCGTCGGCCGAGAGCAGCACGCTGGTGCCCGGTCGCACGCCGCGGCGCAGGCCCAGCGCGTAGTAGGCCTCGGCGCTCGCGTGGGTCACGTCGGCCACCGCGTAATCGCAAAGCACGAGCCACTCGAACATCAGCCGGTTGCCTGCACAGCCCTCCTCCGCGCGGAGGGGCTGCATGCCCGCAGCCGCGATCGCTGGCAGCACGACATCGGCGTACACCCAGTCAAAGTCGACCATCCGACCACTGGCGACCGCCTTTTGGCCACGAGGCATCAGCACGAAACACAGGGGCGGCATGGGCTGCTCCGAATCATCGATCTCAGGACTCGACAATCCCCACATTATGAGCCTGTACCTCGCCCCCGCAATCAACCGGCGGGACAATCAACAGTATAGCTGCTTCAGCGGTCACAGCCGGGAGCCCAACACCGTCGCAGGCGGGAAAACGTAGCCTCGAGATGACCAATCCCGGAACGCCTCGCGGCCTCGCTAAACGAGCAACTCGCTAGACAACGCAAGCATCCCCGGCCGGATAATAACTTCCGGCCAGTCAGGGAGGCGCTCAGTGCGCCGGCACCCCTACATTGGTCCGGCTCAAGAGGGCCTTAGCCTTGCGCCAGTAGCGATGGACGGCGTTCTTGAGGTCGTAAGACTTGGCCAAGTGCTTGAGGCGGATTTCGGTGCGGCTGATCGCGCCGCCGACCGCGCAGGCGACCGCCGACAGCAGGCGCGGCGCGTACAGATGGATGTCGCGATCCTCCACCTGCCGGCCGCCCAGCACCTTCTTGTAATCGAAGTCACCCCAGCCGAAGTCGAAGCGCGTGGCACCGATCGCGGCGAGGTCCTCGAAAACGCGCCGGAACAGGTAGGTTCCAGCCGAGAGCTTCGCGTACTCAGGGAGGTAGGCGGTATCCCACAGATAGTAGGTTCCGCCGTAGAGATCGCCCATCACGTAGGCAATCGCCTTGCCGTCGGCCCACAGCACATATGGACGCAGTACGCCATCGTCGGCCAGCTCGTAGAAATAATCCCGCAGCCCGTCATGGATCCCTGGCCCAAAGGCCGCGTGCCAGGTCTGCCGGAAAATCTCGCCGACTACCGGAATGAACGCATCGACATCGGCGCGTGTGGTAACGGGCTTGATCTCGACCCGCCCTTGGAAGTGGTTTTCGAGCTGCTTATCCTTGCGTCGGTTCGTACTGCGTGTCTTGCTCGAGCCGTGCTCGATGCGTTGGCCCGTCACGGGGTCAAGGATCTGCGCCACCCAGCGCGTGGACGGCACCTCGAAGTAGCGCAGACCCGTCTCGCGCCGGTCCTCAATCACCCGACGCCACTCGGAATCGGCCTCCACGTAACGTAGCTGCACCGCGTCCACCGCGCCGAGGTTCACGAACTCTGCAAGGCAACGCCGCGCCGCTTGGAGCGTCTCCGGCTTGCCATCACTGATGAATGCCGTGAAGTCGACAGTGAACTCGGTCAGCTTGAACAGCGGGATGTGAACCACGCCGAGGCGGTAGCGCATGCGCCGGGTTTCGATGACACCCGAAATGACCGCCCGGATTTCCGCATCATCCTCGATCACGAGGGCGCAGTTTTGTGCCGCATCCTGGCCGTTTAGGATCATGCCACGTCCGAACCCGTGCGGATTGTTCCGCCGCGTAGCCTGCCCCCAGCGGTGACGCTGCACATCCCAGGCATTGAGGATTGCCGCCACGACTGGATCGAGGCTCGCATTCGGCGACTGCACGAGCACGCGCGCAAAGCGCGCAAGCGCGTCGGGAGCAACACGACGCTCGATCAAGGCAAGCCCGCGGGACGAGGTGACCAAAGTTGTCTTCATTTATTGCCCCCCGAGATAACTGGGTACCGAGACCCATACTTTTTTGAATACTTTTCAGACCGCTTGGCCTGAAGCTCACCGTTTTGCCCCAACCAGGGTACGCGATGGCGTGTTATTGCAAGCCCGAAACAGATTACGCCTCACGGGGAGCTCGTCCACTGGACGTAGCTGGATTCGTGGAATAGTTCAAAACTCATCGATGACGGCATAGCGAGGGGATAACTTGCGGAAACGCTGATGAAGTGCCAAACAGGACAGGTCTTAACACGCTCGGCAGAAAGTCCTGAGTGCCTATCGAGACAACGACAAGGCCGTTTCGCGTCGCGGTGCAGCGATCCACACGCGCAGCCAGTTAATACGCGCTTTGCGAGTGCCTAAAAAGCGAGCCAGATGACACTCAACCGCAGAGCATCGCGGGCGCAGCACCCCAAACGCACCCGTCTAGCGTCGGACGTAAGTCGCAACCCCGTGCGCTGCGGAGGACTGTTTCTATAAGCTTTTCACAGGTCGCGAGCGGTGTGGCTAAATGCAGCCTCGCGGCCGTCACATGAACTACTTTCTACCTCTGAAACGGGGAGAACGTAAACGTGCCGTCCGTCAGGTGCCGCAAAAGGTCCGGAACGAGGACATGAAGCTCGCTGGCGCCGGTTCGGCGTAGTGGGCGTACATGGGGTCTTCCTCGTAGGGCCGGCGCAGGGCGTTGAGCAAGCGCTCCACCGGCTCGAGATCACCGCGCTCCGACGCGGCGGCGAGTGCATCCTCCACGCGGTGGTTGCGCGGAATCAGCCAGGGGCTCGCGCGGCGCATGGCCGCGGCCCGCGCGTCGGGGCCGACATCCTCCCGGGCGCAGCGCTCGCGCCAGCGTTCCAGCCAGCGATCGAGCACCGGTTGGCCCGGAAACAGCGCGCGCAGTGGCGCTTCGTCCCCTGCCGCGGCATCCGCGAGGCGCCGCCACGCGAGGGTGAAATCCACCTGCTGCGCGTGCAGCAGATCGAGCCAGCTCTCCCCGAGCGCCGCATCTGCGAGCCCACCGTCGTCACCCTCAGTGAACAACCCCAGCTTTGCGCGTAGTCCGGTCAGCCAGTGGCGCCGGTAGCGCGCGGGGAAAGCCTCGAGCACCTCGCTGGCCCGCTCGATCGCGTGACCCTCGTCCTCATCGACCAGCGGCAGCAGGGTCTCAGCAAGCCGCGCCAGGTTCCATTGGGCGATGTGCGGCTGGGCATCGTAGGCATAGCGCCCGCCGTGGTCAATGGAGCTAAATACCGCACGCGGATCGTACGCCTCCATGAACGCGCAAGGGCCAAAGTCGATCGTCTCGCCGGAGATACTCATGTTGTCGGTGTTCATCACGCCGTGGATGAAGCCCAAGTGCATCCAGCGCGCGATGAGCGCCGCCTGTCGCTCGGCCACCGCGGCGAGGAACGCGAGGTAGCGGTCCTCCGCTCCGGCGAGCTCCGGATAGTGGCGCGCGATCGCGTAATCGGCGAGCTGCCGCACGTGCTCTCGAGTCGTGTGCGCCGCGAAGAACTCGAACGTGCCCACGCGCAGATGACTCGCCGCCACACGGGTCAGCACCGCGCCAGGCAACACGTCCTCCCTGAAAACGGGCTCGCCGGTCGCCACCACCGCCAGCGCCCGGGTGGTGGGGATACCGAGCGCGTGCATCGCCTCGCCAATGAGCACCTCGCGCAGCATCGGACCCACCGCCGCCTTGCCATCGCCGTTACGCGAAAAGGGCGTGCGCCCCGAGCCCTTGAACGCAAGATCGCGTCGCCGACCGTGCCGGTCGATCACCTCCCCGATCAGGAGCGCACGGCCGTCGCCCAATCGCGGCGAGAAATGCCCAAACTGATGCCCGGCGTAAGCCTGAGCGATGGGCTCTGCCCCGTCGGGCAATACATTCCCAGAAAACATCGCAGCCAGCGCCTCAGCGTCCCGCCCTTCCAGACCGAGACGCAGCTCATCGGCCAGCGCGTGATTGAAATACAACAGCGCCGGCGCCCGTACCTTAACCGGCTTGCAGCGCGCGTAGAACCCCGGCAAATCGCGGACATAGGTGTTGTCGAAGGGAATCCTTGGGGTGCGGGGCAATGTGTCAGTCATGGCGAATTTACGTATCAAGTTCAGCCGTGCGGCGGAAAGGCCAGCGCGCAGCGCCGCGCTGATCGGCCCGAACAGCCTGCATTTGATACGCCTCGACCAAGACCCAACGCAAGAAACATTCCCCAGCAGGGGCTCTTGGGAAATGTCCCTGACAGCAGAGATATGGGATACCGCGACCCTTCCCGCTCGCGCCCACGCAAACCGTATCCGCGCAAGTTGCGCCGCAGCACGGCCTGGTATACGGAGTCCTTGCCGCCTCCCATTGTGCCGCCCGCTACAACACCCCGTCCAAAGGACTCGCAACCCCTCGCCCACCCCGATTGAGCACGTGCGTGTAGATCATCGTTGTTTGCACGTCTTTGTGGCCCAGCAACTACCACACGGTCCGAATGTCGTAGCCCGCCTGCAACAGATGTGTCGCGAACGAATGGCGCAACACCTGCAGCGACACGGGTTTAATCCCAGCAAACTTCACCGCCTCGCGCACCGCGCGCTGCACCCTGTGCTCATGGATATGATGCCGCCGCTCGGCACCACTTCGAGGGTCTACTGGCTGCACCGGCGAGGGAAACACATAGTGCAAGCCCCATGCCCTGGCCGCACTAGGGTATTTCACCGCCAACGCATCCGGCAGATAAACCACGCTAAACCCTTCGGCCTGAGCGCGCTTCAGCAGGGCCTTTACCTTTTGCAAATGCACCTGCAAAGGCCTGATCAGGTTCTCCGGCAGCACGGTCAACCGATCCTTGTTGCCTTTGCCCTCGCGCACGCTGATCTCCCGGCGCGTGAATTCGATGTCTTTCACTCTGAGCCGCAAGCCTTCCATGAGACGCATGCCCGTGCCATAGAGCAAGGCGATGATGAGTCCCGTCGTCTCGGACGTCGCATTCACAGGCGCCGTACTTCGGTGTGTGAGCACCACTGGCAGGCGGCGCGGTGCCTTCGCAGACAACACCTAGTCCCGCCAAGGCAATTCGAGGCCCAGCACGTGCTTGTACAGGAACAACAAGGCCGCCTTGGCCTGATTCTGCGTCGAGGCCGGCATATTGCGCCCGGATGCGAGATGAGACAATAACGCCGCCACCTCGTCCGCACCCATTTCCTTCGCATGCCGCTTGCCATGAAACAGAATGAAGCGCCGCGCCCAGTCGACATATACCTCCTCGGTACGGCTGCTATAATGGTGCAGGCGGTCGAGTCGCTTGGGCGGCTGTTGAGCAGGTGGATGGCTATCCATGCGAAAAATTTTCCTAATTATTGTGGCAAGCGGAACTTACCCGCCATACGCGACAACTTCCGGTTCGTGTTTGATTTACCCAACACGCGACACTAGGATGTTTCTTATCTAAATTACGTTTACCGTTAACAACGAAGAACGCACATGGCCATACCTGACTACCAATCAATAATGCTTCCGTTGCTCCGGTTCGCTTCTGACGAAAAGGAGCATTCCCTTCGGGAAGCAATCGAGGGCTTGTCCAACGAGTTCGGGCTCACGGACGACGAGAAAAAGGAATTGTTGCCTAGTGGCCAACAACCAACCTTCGATAACCGTGTGACTTGGGCGCGTACATACATAACAAAGGCTGCGTTGCTAGAGTCTCCGCGACGCGGATACTTCCGTATTACTCAACGCGGTCGGGATGTCCTTTCAAAGAAACCAACCCAAATCAACGTAAAATTCTTAGAGCAATTTCCCGAGTTCAGCGAATTCCGCGCGAAGCGCAATGAGCCAAAAGAGGATGCCCACGCATCTGACACTGAGAACCTACAGACACCTGGGGAACTTATTGAACGCGCATACCAAAAACTGCGCGAAGATCTTGCGGCGGAGTTGTTGAAAACCGTAAAGGAGTGCTCACCGGCTTTCTTTGAACGCCTCGTTATCGATGTCTTAGTCAAAATGGGTTATGGCGGTTCCCGAAAGGAAGCGGGGAAAGCAATTGGCCGAAGTGGCGACGAAGGCATTGATGGAATTATTAACGAAGATCGTCTTGGCCTCGACGTCATCTACATTCAAGCCAAACGCTGGCAAGCCGCAATCGGTCGCCCTGAAATACAAAAGTTCGCGGGCGCCCTGCAAGGGCACCGCGCGAACAAAGGCATCTTCATCACCACGTCCAGCTTCACCCGTGATGCCAAAGACTATGTCGCTAAGATCAATTCGAAAATAGTGCTCATTGATGGTGAGCAGCTATCCCAGCTTATGATCGATAACAATGTTGGGGTAACACCGTTCACGTCTTATGAAACGAAGAAAATTGACAGCGATTACTTCATCGAGGGGTAAAACGGCTAACAAGCGCTTCGAGAAGGACGCTCCAACAGCCGGCTTCGCCGCCTGTTTCCGCGCCCCTCAAGCTCATCGTTAGGTGTCACGGCCCACAGGCCGGCAGCTCGTGCTACTCTCTCGGGTTCAGTCCCAGCAGTGGTGGATAGATGATGAACTCCGACCCCCGAAAGGACTTGTGGCTGCTTGCCGCTCAGCTCGTCCTGGCAACGTTGCATGTCGGCTTGCTGTTCCTGCAACCTGGAGGTGAGGGGGCAGAGGCTGGAACGTGATTGCCTTCCTCCTCTATGCTGCTCCAGTCGCAGTAGTTTCGGGTGCTGTTACTGCGTGGCGCACAGGCAAGTCTTGGGGCCTGGCGCGGAAGCCGGGCTCGTTGGGAGTAGTCGCAGGCTTCACTTTTCCCGTGGTGTGCATCATTGCCATCAAGCTCTAGGCATGACCTCATTTTCGTAGCTGCCGCGATTGGGACAGCCGAGGCTAATCTGTTACGCCTAACGTGAGGCATCACATGAAATCGCTTCGTCATTCGCTTGTAGCTCTACTGATTCCAATAGTCGTTGCATTTGGTGGCTGCGCCCCCACGACCACGTCGCAACTAGTGCCTTCACCACAGCCGCCCGTGTGCCAGAGCTCAGCCAAAGCTCTCATCTTGTGGATGCCTCAGTGGCGGCCTGACCAAAAGGATGTTCCTGCGCGAGAAGCCGCCGCCGAAGGCATCGCTCAGTTTTTCGCCAAGTCTGGTTGTTTTTCCACGTCTGTGGCTCAACGAATCGCGCAGCCATCAGCCACACCGATAGCAACCGCAGTATCCGAAGCATCATCGCGCTATGACAGACTTGTCATAGTCACGGTTTGTGAGCTTGGGCCACTAGTCAAGATCGGATCGACTATCACGCTTGTCGAAGGTGGAACCGAGGTAGTGCTGGATTTTACTGAATACCTACTCCCCAATCCCTCGCCACAGCGAGTTTTCACCGTGCACTGGCGCGATGGCGGCCCCGGCGTCATCAAGGGTGTGGCGAGCTTGCCGCAAGACATCCAATCCGCTCTGGCCGCAGGTATGCAACCCGCAAGACGATGATGCCTAACACTACATTCCACCCGTTGGCTACAGGAGGCGAAGCCCGTTGTAGTCGACGGCTGAGCTTCGACGTTGGGCATTGAGCTTCCCCCGGAATTTCGTCTTCCAAGGGATGGGGTATAAGGCTCCGTAAACTGGAAGGAGCAAACAAGTTGAAAAAGATACCGAGGCAGGAATTCACGGTTGAGTTCAGGGAGCTGGCCGTCAAGCGGGTGAAGTCG
>CAYSFW010000023.1:0-35475 GCA_964430355.1 uncultured Thiotrichales bacterium | reverse complement strand
GCGTTATCAGGTCACTCTATGGAGGAAAGGGAAATGACGCGGAATCTGCCCTCCCTTGAGAAGCTGATTGGCCGGAAAGCGCAGAGGCCATCATTTAGACATCCATCGCCATCCGCCAGAGTGGGGCCTTTGGTGTTCCAGATGCCGCTAGGCGCGCAAAAATTGCGGAACTAATTGTGGAACTGTTTCGTAATCGATTGATTTTCATATGGTGTTGGCGGATGAGGTGGAATCCGCCCGCGAGCGCGTGAAGCAGAAGTGGACGACGGTCGAAAAGCTGGTCGGCAGCGACAAGCGCCTGGCGCTGGTGGCGCAGGATTTGGTGTCACATTTCGAGGATCGCCTTGCGGCGCTGGATGGCAAGGGAATGATCGTCTGCATGAGCCGGCGCATCTGCGTGGCGCTCTACGACCAGATCATCAAACTGCGCCCCGATTGGCACAGCGACGACGACCAGGCGGGCGTGGTCAAGGTTGTGATGACGGGCGCAGCGAGCGATCCGCCCGAATGGCAGCCGCACATCGGCAACAAGGCGCGGCGCGATCTGCTGGCCAAGCGCGCCCGTGACCCGAACGACCCCTTGAAGCTCGTGATCGTGCGCGACATGTGGCTGACCGGCTTTGACGCGCCCTGCATGCACACGATGTACGTGGACAAGCCAATGCAGGGCCACGGCCTGATGCAGGCGATTGCGCGCGTGAACCGCGTGTTCCGCGACAAGCCGGCGGGGCTGATCGTCGATTACATCGGCATTGCGCAAAACCTGAAGTCGGCGCTCGCCCAATATTCGCCGCGCGATCGAGAGCAGACCGGCATCGATGAAGTCGAAGCCATCGCGGTGATGCTTGAGAAGTACGAGGTCGTGCGTGCTATGTTTTTTGGCTTTGCTTACTGCGAAGGGGTTGCCGGCACGCCGCAGGAGCGTCTCGCGATGCTGGCTGCCGCCATCGAGTGGATTCTGGACAAACAACAACAATGGGCGGCGCAGGAATCCACGCCAGAGGGCAAAAAAGCCGCGCATAGGCGCTTTGCGGATGCGGTGCTGGCCTTGTCCAAGGCGTTCGCCCTGGCGTCCGCCTCCGACGAGGCCCGCGAGATTCGGGAGGAAGTCGGTTTCTTTCGGGCCATCCGTGCCGCGCTGGTCAAGAGCGCCACGGGCTCCGGCGTCACCTCGCAGGAACGCGACTTCGCCATCCAACAGATCGTCAGCCGTGCAGTGGTCTCCACCGAGATCGTGGACATTCTGAAAGCTTCCGGCATCCGGAGTCCGGACATCTCCATCCTCTCCGACGAATTCCTCGCCGAAGTCGAGCAGATGGAGAAGAAGAACCTGGCGCTGGAGGCGTTGCGCAAGCTCATCAACGACGGCATTCGCTCAAGAGCCAAGGCCAACGTGGTGCAAACCAGGACATTCTCGGAGCGCTTGGAGGAGGCGGTGGCGCGCTATCACGCCAACGCCATTACCACCGCCGAGGTGTTGCAGGAACTGATCCAGTTGGCCCGCGACATTCGCGCGGCGCGGCAGCGTGGCGAAGAAGCCGGACTCACCGACGAGGAGATTGCCTTCTACGACGCCTTGGCCGAAAACGAAAGCGCGGTGCAGGTCATGGGAGACGCGAAGCTCAAGCTGATCGCCCATGAGCTGCTCACGAGCCTGCGCGAGAATGTGTCGGTGGACTGGGCACAGCGTGAATCGGCCCGCGCCCGGATGCGCGTGCTGGTCAAGCGCATCCTGCGTAAGTACGGTTATCCGCCGGATTTGCAGGACACAGCGGTGCAGACCGTGCTCGCGCAGGCCGAGGCCTTGTCGGCGGGGTGGTCGCCGCCGGCTCGGTCGCCCGTGGCCGCCACCCTCAGATGACTGCCTCAAACTGTCGGGAGCGCACCGTTCAAATGTGCAGTGAAGTCAGGTTGCCGCCCTCTCGCATCCGCAGGGCAGTGCACCCCCTGCTGCTCGCGATCGTCTTGTTCTGGTGCACTGGAGCAGCCACCGCCGCGGTGTTCACGAACCCCGTTTTCGGCGACTCGCTGTGGTATGAAACCCTTGGCGACCGGCATCGCCAGCCCCTTGTGCTGATCCACGGGCTCGGCCAGAACGGCGCGCGCGACTGGGATCCGGTCGTGCCCGCGCTGTCGCGCAAGTTTTTCGTCATCCGCCTTGACCTGCCGGGTTTTGGGCGGTCCGCCCGGCAGAACGCGCTGTATGACCCGCGCAACCTCGCCGCGAGCGTCGAGGCGCTGTTGACCCACCTCAAGGTCGAGCGCGCGATCGTCGCAGGCCATTCGATGGGCGGCACCGTGGCCCTACGGCTAGCGCTCGATGCCCCGGAGCGCGTGCAGCGGCTGGTGCTCGTGGATGCCGCGGGCATCCTGCATCACAGCGTCTTCAGCCGGTTTTTGGCGAGCTATGGTGTGGAACTCGCGTCTCAACAGGGACTGGGGCTCGGCGGCCTGCTCGGTTCAGTCGTCGAACAGGCCTTCCGGCATCTCGACGAGGCGCCCGTGGACCCCGCACTGGCACTGGGCGCCGTGCTGAATCTGCCGGAGCTGCGGGCCGGGCTCCTCGGCGCCGATCCGGTCAAGATCGCCGCGCTCGCGCTGACGCTCGAAGACTTCAGCGACGATCTCGATCGCCTGGACCTCCCGACGCTGCTGATCTGGAACGAGCGCGACCCGATCACGCCCGTGCGCACCGCGCACGCGCTCGCCGCCCGCCTGCCGAACGCGCGTCTTGCCATTCTGCCGGGTGGCAACCACATGGTGATGGCGGAATACCCCGAGCGCTTCGCGGAGCTCATCGCCGGATTTGCGGAATCCGGTCCGGAGCCCGCGCCGCCAGCGCGCGGCGGGCGGTCATCCGCAGCCGCCGCCAGCGGCTCGGGCGAGGACTCCCGCTGCGAAGGCAAGCGCGGTATGCGCTACACCGGTCGCTACCGGCGCATCGAGCTGCGCGACTGTCAGGGCGTCGTGCTCGACGGGGTCGAAGCCGAGGCGCTCATCAGCCGCGCCTCGTCGGTATCCATCCGCAACAGCGCGATCCGCGCACCGGGCGTGGCTATCGAGGCGTACGACTCGACCCTCGAGATCACCGGCAGCGAGATCGAGGGCGAGACAGGCGTTGTACTGCACGGAAGCAGCCTGGATGCCGCAGGCGCCACCTTGAGCGGATGGACGCACGCGCTGCGCACTACGGCGCCCGCGCGCGTGGTGTTCTCCATCAGCACGTTACGCACGCAGGGGGCCCGTCGCCCGGTGCATGGCGTCCTGCCGACGGGCAACGGTTCGAGCTTCTGAGCCAGAGGCGTGCCTTGCACCGCCCGCCCTCTAGGGACTGCCCGGGACGGGATCGTAAACCGCGGCCATCGCGGCGAGCCGCGCCTCGTCGAGCAGCGTGAGCTTGCCGTGGTGGAAGTCGACGATGCGCTCGGCGCGCAGCTCACTGCACACCCGGCTGACATGCACGGGTGTGACACCGACGATGTCGGCGATGTGTTCTTGGGTGAGCGGGACCTCGATGCGCCCTTGGGGGTTCGCGCCCCGCGCCTTTAGCCGCTCGAACAGGCGCAGGAACAGCACGGAAATGCGCACCTTGGCGCTGTTCTGCCCGACATTGGCGAGCGCCGAATGGCAGGCCTGGAGCTTTTCCTCCTGCAGTTGCAGCATGCGCTCCATCAGCACCGGGTGACGGTACATCAGCGTACGGGCGTCAGCGGCGGTGAACGCACAGAGCGTACACGGCGTGAGCGTCTCGCAGGCGTGGTCGGTAGGCTTGTTCGCATTGTACTGGTAGCCGACCATGTCACCGGGGAGCGCCACTTCGAGAATCTGCCGCTTACCCTGACCGACGCTGCGGTAGAGGATCAGCCAGCCCTCGAACAGGGTGAACACGCGCGTCTGTGGATCGCCTTGGGCATACAGCCGGGTACGCGCGGGTACCACGAACTGCGCCTCGCGCATCTTCTGCAGTTCACGCACATCATCGGTCGAGCAGGGCGCGAACCACGCCAGTCGACGCACGCTGCATTGCGAACAGTTGGTGTGGGGGTGGGGCTTGATGGCCAGGCTATGTTGCATGAGGCTCCCGCGGGAAAGTGGTTATCCTGAGTTGATTTTGTGGCCTCGTCGGCTCGTTTTCGCTGCGTTGCGAACGGTTACACCCCCCTGCCTCCGCGCGCGGGGCTTGCCTACTCGGGCTCGCAGGGCGAGCGTGACGCGATCTACCTATCGTCGATCACGAAACATCCTCCCTAGACCATCCGACCGGCCAGAGCACACCCGCCGCACCTGACTCGCGCGGCTCGGTGTTCAATTCGCTCCCTGGCTGTCGCGCCCTTATGCTCGAATTATACCGACGCTTCGTTGGCTCGATGCCGATCAGGGTCAACTGGCCGAATCCTCAGCGTTCGATCTGGTAGATCAGGTCTATGCCCTGTGATGTGCCGGACTCGGCTTCGAGCAGCAGGTTGCGCGTTAGCCGGTAGCGCAGCGAGAAGATGTCGGTTTCCTCGAACAGCTTGATCGCGTACTGCACGTACAGGCGCGCGGTGAGGTACTTGCCGATGAGCAGGGCGCTCTGCGAGTACTCCGTGCCGGAGTCGAGCTCGAAGACGTCCAGCCCCGTCTGCCCACGGATCAGGTCGATGAGCGCGCCGCCGCCCTTCAACCCGAGCTGCGTGACCGCGGCGACCATCAGGTTTGCCTCGCCCTGGGTTGCCGCGCTGAGCGGCTTGCCCGTGAGCAGGTAGGCCATGGCGTCGGTCTCGGCCATCGGCGGCTCCGAGAACACGCTGCTTTGCGGAAGCTCCAGGGTGCCGAGCAGGCGCAGTCCGGCAGTGACGTCCTCGGCCTTGCGCACCGCGCGCAGGTTGATCGACGGATTGCGCAGCGGGCCGTTGAAGTACAGCTCGCCGCGCTCGATCTCGAGATTCTGGCCATAGGCCTTGTACTTGCCGTCAACCACCTGCAGGGTGCCGAACAGCCGCAGCGGCTCGCGCGGCTTCTCGCGCACCCGCAGCGCGCCGCGCAGGTATCCGTCCAGCCCTTGTCCGCTGATGTGAACCTTCTCGCCGAGCTGCAGCAGCACGTCGGTGCGCAGCGGCAGGCCCGGCGCGTCGGTCGTTGCCGACGCTTCTTCGCGGTTCAGGATGACCTCGTCCTCGGACGGGCGGACGGCCGAAGCGGGCAGGGTGGCCAGGTTCACCTCGGCCGGGTCGATCTGCACGGTGCCCTCGAGACTGGCGCCCGCCGGCGAGACGACAAGCTTGAGGCGGGGCGCGACCCGCGCATGGATCACGGGCAGGTCCACCGCCTCGAAGTCTGCCCCGGTGATGGCCAGCTCGAGCCGCCGGTTTCCGGCGTTTGCCCAGTCAGCCTCACCCTCGAGGGTGATCTTGCCGCGTCCGGCGAAGGCTTGCCCGCCGAGCACGGCGCGATCGGTGGCCAGCGTAGCCACCATGCCGATGTCGCGGATCTCCGTACCCCACGCGGGAACGCGTACCGAGGCGTGGCCCAGGGTGATTGGCCCGGTCAGCGTCGGGGCGCGGAGGCTGCCGCCGATCTCAAGGTCGGCGAAGACGTTGCCGGTGGGTGAGTCGAGGTCCTCGCGCGCGAGTACGAGCCAGTGCAAACGGTCGAAGTACGCCTCAAGCTTGCCGGAGAGCGCCTGCGTCGCGCGGTCGAGCGCCAATCGCCCCGCGATGCGATTGGTGTCATCGAGGCTTGCGCCGAGCTGCGCGTACCACACACCCGCCTCGCCCGACACGTCCAGCTCGGCCTCGAGTGCGCTGCGCAACGCATGCGCCTGCGGCACCCAGGCGGCGAGGCGGCGCAGCGGAAGGCCAGTCAGGCGTACGTTGCCTGAGCCGTTCAGGTCCGCATCGAGGTCGCCCCCAAGACAGACGCGCTCCTGCGGCCCGGCGAAACAGGTCTCGGCGAGCTTCTGGCGATTGCGCCCGATCTCCAGTCGGGACTCACTCGCCTGCCGGTAGGTGGGGAGCTTGTCGAGCCGCAGGGTCCCATCGCGCAAGGTGCCCTGCCACGCGGCTGCGTCCGGAGCATAGCCGCCGCTGAAGGCGCCGCGTGCCTCGAACGCCTGTGGTGTGCCCGCGATGCGGAACGTGCCGGAATGCGCGAGCAGACTGCCTTCGGCAGTGAGCTTGAGCGTCCCGAGCGCGGCCGCGCCGCTCAGCCGGTCGGCTTCGAGCTTCAGCACGTGCCGTCCGCCTGCGCTCGGGGTCACTTGCAGGCGTGTCGATCCAACCCCAAAGCCCCACCACGCCCAGCCGGTTCCGGTCAGGTCGAGCGTGAGGCGGGGTTGCCGCCAAGGGCCGTCCACACGGGCACTGCCGTTGACCGCCCCGGCCAGTTCCGGGTGCAGGGCCGCGAGGTTTGGTGCGGAGATGCGCAGATCGAGGCCGCGAGCACGCTCGCGATCGGCCGCGCCGCGGAACTCCACACGGTTCTGCCCGATCTCGATGCGGCCCGCGCGCAGGTCGATCCCGTGCTTGCGCAGGCTGGCCTCTGCCGAGGCCTTGAGTCGATGCCCGCGCAGCACACCGGTGGCATCGAGGCGGGTGGTCCAGACGCCGGCGGCGTAGGCCACATCGCCCGCGGCGTCGATGCGGCCCTGCAGCGCCGCTGCCGAGGGCAGGCCCGCTGGATCGACGCCCCGGGCCTGGACTTGCGCGCGCAGCGCGAGGCCATTACGCCAGTCCAGCCGCCCGCTGCCTGCCAGCGTGCCGCCCAGGGTTTGCCCTTCAAACGCCGTGACATCGAGGTAGTCGAGATCGCCCCGCCCCGCGAGATGCCAGGCACCCGGGGGCCAGTCGGCGCGCGCGATCCGCGCGTCGGCGGTCAGCCGGTAGTCCCGTGGCGTACCGACGAGCTGCACATCGAGCGCTCCGTCGTCGGTGTTCAGTCGAATCTTCAAGTCTGCGGGGAATGGCCGGGCAAAGGCGATCTGGCCAGAGACAGATGTGTGCGCGCGCTCGTGTGTGAACTCGAGCGCGTCGAGGCTGAGCGTCTGAGCTGTCTGGTGGAGCTTGCCGCGCACGGCCGCGAAGGCCGTGACCCGTTCGCCCCGGCGGATCTCCAGCCGCCCGACGGAAAGCGCCTCGATGCAGACGGGGAAGGGGAGGCTGAACTCGGGCAGCAAGGCTTCAGCAAGCGGATTGACCGGCCGCTCGGCCAGCGTGACCGTGAGCTCGGCTGCCGCGACCGTCCGTAACGAAAACGGGCACGGCGAACGCGGGCTGGGGGACCATGCGACGGCGAGTTGCTGCGCTTCAACGACGGTGTGCTCGTCTGCATAGCGCAGCCGCGCGGCGTGCAGGCCGCCGAGCAGTGTGCCCCGCGGCTGTGTGAGCTTCAGTTCCACGCCGCTTTCGGCCAGCGCGCGGGCGATGAGCCACTGCGTGCCCGCCTCGGTCCCGGTGACCCACAGCAGACCGAGCGCGGCGAGCGCGAAGCCCGAGAGCAGCACGAAGTACAGGCCGCTGAGGATCTGCCTCACAGATCGGGCCCCATGCTGAGATGCACGCGAAAGCCCCGGTCGCCCTGCAGGGCGTAGGCCACGTCCAGCCGCACGGGGCCGATCGGCGAGTGCCAGCGTGCGCCGATGCCGGCGCCGGTGCGCAGCTCGTAGTCGTCGAAACGGTTGAAGGCATTGCCGGCGTCGAAGAATGCGGCTACGCCCCACCGTTCGCGCACCGGGTGTTCGTACTCCGCGCTCCACGATAGCAGATGCCGGCCACCGATCACCTGCCCGGTGGCATCCCCGGGGCCGAGCGCCTTGTAGCCGTAGCCGCGCACACTGCCATCGCCGCCGGCGAAGAAGCGCAACGAGGCTGGCAGGCTTTCGAAGTCGCTGACCGCGGTCGCGCCGATGCTGACGCGGCCGAGTAACCGCCCGTCGCCGAGCGGTTCGATCAACTTGAGGCTGGCCGTGGCCTGGAGCAGATCGAGATCGGACACCAGGCCCTCGAGCGCGCCCTGCAACTTGATAAACAGCCGGTGTCCGCGCCGTGGGAACAGCGGGTGATCGCCACGCACCCGCTGCCAGCGCAGACCCGGCATGAGCAGATCCACGCGCCGGTCAGCGTCGGCGGTTGCGTAGCGCTCGTGCAGGTACTCGACGAATTCCGACTGTGTCCAGTCGTCCCGCAGCACCTGCGTGTGGTAGGCGCCGGTCTTGAACGCGTTGCTCTCGAGTGTGTCGGTGTCCTCGGACTGGTAGCCAGTCTGCAGGTCGAGGCGCGTCTTCCCCAGATCGCCTAGCGGTATCGAGTAGTCGAAGATGACCTCCTCGCGCACTGGCGAGAGGCTGGTCGCGAACTTGTAGAAGTGCCCAGATCGGTTGAACCAGCGGTGATTGAAGCGGTAGCTCAGGCGTGGTCCCACGTCGGTCGAGGCGCCGATGCCGATGCGTTGGACGGTCCGCTTGGCGGGTTTCAGACGCAGGACGATGGGGACTTCGCCGAGGCTGTCCGTATCCTCGGGCTCGGCCTGAACTTCGACGTCGGAAAAATAGCCGCTGTCGGCGAGCCGCAGCTGCTGGCGCGCGATGCGACTGCTGTCGTAGGGCTCACCCGGCTGCAGATCGATGAAACCAGCCAGGAAATCCGGGGCGAACTGAGCCTGCTCGATGCGGATTTCGCCCAGATGACTGCGTGGACCGGACTCGTAGAGGAGATGCACTTGGGCCTCGCGCCGCTCGGTGTCGACCTCCAGCCGCTGCGTCGTGAAGCGGCCCTGGAAAAAGCCGTACCGGCTCGCAAGGTTCGCGATACCGCGCTTGGCGGCTGCGTAGTGGTCGTGATTGAGCACCTCGCCGGCGCGGATCGGCGGGTCGTCGATGAGTTGGCGCACCTCCGGCAGCTCGCGCAGCTCGCCCTGCACCTCGATGCGCACGGACTTCACGTAGACCGGGTCGCCCGGCGCGACCTTGACGATGAGCTCCCAGCAGTCCTCGCTCTGCCGGGTCTCCACATCAATGTTTGGCGCGTAGTAGCCCAACGCCCGCAGCGCCTTGGCCGCGCGCTTGAGGCTGCTCTGCACGAGCCGCTGCAGCCGCCAGTCGGTCTGCTCACAGCGGTAGCCGCTCACGTCGAGAAAGGCTGTCACGTTCCGGTGTAGCTCGCCCTCGACGCCCTCGACGCGCAGGGCTGGCTGCGCGGCATACCCCCGCGAAGGCCACGTGAGGCTGGCCGCCAGGCACACGACGAACGACAGCCAGGAAAAGCCGAGGCGCGCGCCTGCGCTGGATTCGCGGAGGGCGAGGATGGCCGGGGCGCGTCGCGGGCTATACTTCATCGTTGCCGATGATTCTACCAACTGCCTGCAACCATGCCCGATTCCGAACTGCAAGTCGTCCCGGCACGCGCCTTCGCCGACAACTACATCTGGATGGTCTCCCGGCCAGGCTCGGCGTTTGCTGCCGCCGTCGATCCGGGCGACGCCGGGCCGGTGCTCGCCTGGTGCGCGCGTGAGGGCAAGCGGCTGTGTGCCGTGCTGATCACCCACCACCACGGCGACCACGTGGGCGGCATTGAGCGCCTTAAACTCGAGTATCCGGACCTCGCCGTGCATGGACCGGCGCGTGAACGCATACCGGGCATCACCACGCGTCACGGGGAAGGGGACTGCATCGACCTGCCGGAAATCGGTGCGCGGTTCACGGTGCTTGACGTGCCCGGGCACACCGCCGGTCACATCGCCTACCTCGGTCACGGCTGTCTGTTCTGCGGGGACACCCTGTTTGCCAATGGCTGTGGCCGCGTGTTCGACGGCAGCTTCGAGGCGCTAGCCGCCTCGCTAAAGCGCATTGCCGGACTGCCGGGTGAGACGCTCCTCTTCTGCGCCCACGAGTACACGCTCGACAACATCGGGTTCGCCAAGTGGGTCGAACCGGCCAACCCCGACCTCCTCGCCCGCGAGGCTGCCGACTGGGAGAAGCTCGAGCGCGGCGCCCCGACCGTCCCCTCGACGCTCGAGCTCGAACGGCGAACCAATCCGTTCCTGCGCTGGGATGCGCCCGAAGTCCGCGCCGCGGCCGAACGCCACGCTGGCCGTAGCCTTGCTGGCCAGGCCGAGGTCTTTACCGAACTGCGGCGGTGGAAGGATACCGAGTACGACTAGCCCGAAAGTCCGGCGGGGCGTGATCGGCAGGCACGAAAAAGCCGACTTGCGCCGGCTTTTTCGGTTCGACCGCGAGGGTCGTTCGGAGGGGTGCGCTTAACGCAGGACGGGCAGGGCGCCGCCGCTGTCACGCAACTCTTGCGGCACGCGGTAGACCCACATCTGGTACATCGAGATGATCCATTGCGCCGCGAAGGACAGACCCATCAGCGCGCCGCTGATGATCACCGCCCATGCAAAGCTCGGGACGAGCTTAGTGATGTACCAGGAGAAGATGTCGGTGAGGATGGTCAGGAACGGGATGGCGATGATCACGCACTTGACCCAGGTCGGCCGGATGTAGGCATGCGCGAAGATCGAGCTGACGATGAAGAAGATGAAGGTGATGCCGAACAGGTGAATGTGCGACACGCGAACCAGGGTGGGGATGGTGGCGCCAGTGTCCTTTTCGACGAGTTTCGCGACCTCGTCCCACTTCGAGAGGTTGGGCAGGTGCGGGTTGGAGCCGTTGTGGCAGGCAAGGCAGCGCGCCTCGACGATGGACTTCACCTTGGCGTTGTAGCCCTCCTGTTTGCCATCGGTGGCGGCCCAATTGAGGATGACCTGCCGCTCCTCATCCGGAAGCATGGACTGCATCGGGCCGCGCAGGGCGGATTCGAGCCGCGAGCCCGTCGGGTTGCCGGAATAGGCGATGGCGATGTCATCGGCAGAGAGCATCGGCTTGCCGTCGCGCCCGGAGTGGACTTCCCACACCTGGATCATGGCAAAGAGGTAACCGGTGCCCAGCACGAGCAGGGTCAGCGTGTATACCAGCCGCAGTGACAGGGGCAGCGAACTGAAGTGCAAAAAACGCGGAGACTCGGAAGATGACATGTTCATGGAAGTTCCTCGGTAGACAGAATCATGGGTCCTGCGCGTGGCCAGAGCCGCCATCCCTGCCACGAAAGAGGCGGGAAGTATATATTGAAATGCTTATATACCAACAGAAATCTGCCAATTGATTGATCCAAGTCAAACCCGCCCGAAAAAGTCGGAATCCCGCGCGTGATTCCAACCGTCCTGGAATAACCGCACGCGGCGTGACTCGTTCAGGAGATGCGCCAGCCACCCCGTTATGCTCTTAGCTCGTCAGGAAGATGAGGGAGTCCTCGAGATGTTCCACCGCAGCCCGAAACTCACCCTGCCGAGCCCGCAGGACTGCCTGCCGGGCCGCACCACGCCGATGGCCGTGTCGGCGTCGCACTACGTCCACGGCCGCCGCATCGTGCCACCGTTTCCGGACGGCACCGAGCTCGCGCTGTTTGGGATGGGGTGTTTCTGGGGTGCGGAAAAGCGGTTCTGGTCGCTGCCCGGCGTCTACAGCACGGCGGTGGGGTACGCGGGCGGCTTCACGCCGAACCCGACCTACCGCGAAGTCTGCACCGGCCTGACCGGCCACAACGAAGTGGTGCGCGTCGTGTTCGACCCGAAGACGATCGGCTACGTGGAGCTGCTCAAGGTGTTCTGGGAGTCGCATGATCCGACGCAGGGCATGCGTCAGGGCAACGACGTAGGCACCCAGTACCGCTCCGGCATCTACACCTACGACGCCGAGCAGCGCGAGCTGGCCCTGGCGACGCGCGAGCGCTATCAGGCGATGCTTGCTGCTGCCGGCTACGGTCGGATCACCACGGAGATCCTCGATGCGCCAGAGTTCTACTACGCCGATGACTACCATCAGCAGTACCTCGCAAAAAACCCTAGTGGCTACTGCGGGCTCGGGGGAACGGGCGTCTGTCTCGCGGGATGACCCACGCTCTGTGACACACGACGCAAAAGACAATTTTCGCCCGTGGGCGTGTGTCCCGCATGGTGGCGTTGATCGTGCTTCCCGACGCTGCTAAAAACCCGGAAACGGGACACGCGGGCCGACCCTCCCATGCCACATCAGGTTGACGTGCACTTGGGCGAAACCCTTGCCCGCTACCACTTCGGCGATGCCCACCCGTTCGGGCGGTACCGCTATCCCGCATTCCTTCGCGAGTTCGAGCGTCAGGGGCTGTCGGCCAGGGTCCACGTCGAGCCGGCGGCGCCAGCGGCCTCCGCGGAGACCCTCACCCTGTTTCACACCGCTGACCACGTACACAGGGTCCAGCACCAGTCCGTGGCTGGCCATGGCGTCCTCGATCAGGGCGACACGCCGGCCTTTCCCGGTGTCTACGAGGCGGCGGCCACAGTGGTCGGCACCGTGATCCACGCGCTTGAGCGGCTGATGCGCGGCCAGGCCCGCCGCGCCTTCGTGCCGATCGCCGGACTGCACCACGCGCGGCGTGACGAAGCGGCGGGCTTCTGCGTGTTCAACGACTGCGGCATCGCGATCGAGGCGCTCAGGCGCTGGCACGGGGTGCACACGGTGGCCTACATCGACATCGACGCACACCATGGCGATGGGGTGTTCTACGCGTTCGAGGACGATCCTGAACTGATCTTCGCGGATCTGCACGAAGACGGCCGCTACCTCTACCCCGGTACGGGACATGTGGGCGAAACCGGCCGGGGCGCAGCGACCGGCACCAAGCTCAACCTGCCGCTGCCGCCGTATGCGGGGGATGCCGAGTTCCTGGCCCGCTGGCCTGCAGTGGAAGACTTACTCGAGCGCCATGAGCCGGAGTTCATCATCCTGCAGTGCGGCGCAGACAGCCTCGAGGGCGACCCGCTGACGCACCTGCGCCTCTCACCGCGCGTACACGCCTACGCCGCCGCGTCGCTGTGCCGGATCGCCGACCGCTTCGCCAGCGGACGCTTGCTCGCGCTGGGCGGCGGTGGCTACAACCCGGACAACATCGCGAACGGCTGGTGCGCGGTGGTTCGCGCGTTGGTCGAGGCCACGCCCGATGCCCATGCAGCGGACTGATCCGGCGGTTGCGCTGCCCGCAGCGCCCGGAACCTACGTCTTGTGGCTGCGCGCGGAGCAGCCTGCGCGGATCGCTGTGGGGGCGCTCGGCATTTGCACGGTCGCCCCCGGCTGCTACGGCTACGTGGGCAGTGCCCACGGCCCAGGGGGCGTCGCGGCACGGGTGGGCCGACACCTCGCCACGCTCAAACCGGCGCGCTGGCACATCGACTACCTGCGCGCGGTGACGGCGCCAACGCGGGTGTGGATGCGCGCTGGGGCAGACCGGCGGGAGGCAGAATGGGCCGATGCGCTCGCCCGCCTGCCGGGCGCCGAGGCGCCTTGGCCGGGCTTTGGGGCGAGCGACCGGCCGGGCGCGACGCATTTGTACCGTTTTGCGGCGTGTCCGCCGCTCGCTGAGTTCCTGGGTCGACTGCGCGATCGCGGCGGGGATCCGTCGCACATCGTCGAGATCGCGATCCCGCAGTTTGGGGCGCCGACATGACGGAAGACGAAGGCGCCAAGCGTCCGGCACGCGCGCTCAAGGGGCGCGGCGCAACCCACAACCCGGCCAATCGCTACCACAGCACCCACAGCGAGGCCGTCGATGACGGCTGGGGATCGCTCGACGTGCCCGAGTCCTCGCCGCAGACCCGGCTCGCCATCGACCACAGCCGCAGCGTCGTGACCTACAACGCATCGCCCGACGTGCCCTTCGACCGCTCGGTCAACCCCTACCGCGGCTGCGAACACGGGTGCTGCTATTGTTTCGCGCGGCCCACGCACGCCTACCTGGATCTCTCGCCGGGGCTCGATTTCGAGACCCGCCTGTTTTACAAGCCCGACGCGCCGGAGCAGCTCCGCCGGGAGCTCGCAAACCCGCGCTATCGGTGTGCGCCCATCGCGCTTGGCATCAACACCGACGCCTACCAGCCGGTCGAACGGCGTGTGGGCCTCACGCGACGGCTGCTCGAGGTGCTGGTCGAGACGCGCCATCCGGTCTCGATCGTGACCAAGTCGGCGCTGGTGGAACGGGATCTCGACCTGCTGGCCCGGCTGGCCGAGGACGGTCTCGTGATCGTCCACCTGAGTCTCACCACGCTGGATGTCGACCTCGTGCGCCGTCTGGAGCCGCGGGCGACCGCACCGGCGCGGCGCGTGGCGGCCATCCGTCGCCTCACCGCGGCCGGTGTTCCCGTCGGCGTGCTGGTCGCACCGGTGATCCCTTTCATCAACGACGCCGAACTCGAGCGCATCCTCGAGGCGGCACGCGATGCGGGCGCGCTGGAGGCCGACTACATCCTGCTGCGCCTGCCGCGCGAGGTGAGGACTTTGTTCGCGGACTGGCTCGCCAAGCACTACCCCCTCAAGGCCGAGCGCGTGATGCAGCGCATGCACGACTCGCACGGCGGCAAGGCCTACGACGCGACGTTCGGCACACGGATGCGCGGCACCGGCATCTATGCCGAGCTGATCGCGCAGCGCTTCCGGCGCGCTTACGCGAGGCTCGGCTTTCCCGGCTTGCCCACGCTCACCACCGCGCTATTCTCTCCACCGCGCGGCGAGACGCCGCAGATGTCCCTGTTCTGAACTGGAGAATGCCTATGCGCGCGATCGTCATGAACGGCACCGGCGGCCCCGAGGTCCTCTCGGCGGTCGATCTGGACGCACCCGCCCTCGTTGGGCCCAAGAGCATCAAGGTGCGCCTGCACGGCGCCGGCGTGAATCCGGTCGATACCAAGATCCGCAGCCGCGGCCTGATGATGCAGGGTGCCGGGCCCGCGGTGCTCGGCTGCGACGGCGCAGGCGAGGTGGTCGAGACTGGCGCGGCGGTCGAGCGCTTCCGGGTTGGCGATCGCGTGTGGTTCTGTCACGGCGGCCTCGGCGCGGAGCAGGGCAATTACGCGGAATTCAACGTGCTGGACGAGCGTTGGGCCGCGCCTGCGCCGACATCCATCGACCTCGTCACGGCCGCGGCCGGCCCGCTCGTGCTCATCACCGCCTGGGGCGCGCTGTTTGACCGCGGCGGGCTCAAGGCCGGTCAGCATGTGCTGATCCACGCGGGGGCCGGAGGGGTTGGGCACGTGGCGATCCAGCTCGCCAAGCACGCCGGCGCGCGGGTGTGCACGACGATCGGTACACCGGAGAACGAGGCGTTTGTGCGTGGGCTCGGCGCCGATCACGTCATCAATTACCGCAATCAAGACGTCGCACAGGCGGTGATGGCGTGGACTGACGGCGTTGGTGTGGATCTCGTGCTCGATACCGTGGGCCCAGCGGTATTCAAGGCTAGCATTCCCGCCGTGCGCCATTTCGGGCGGCTGGTCACGCTGCTCGACCCGGGCACGGGTGTCGACTGGAAGGAGGCGCGCATCCGCAACCTGCTCATCGGCTTCGAGCTGATGCTCACGCCGATGCTACGCCACCTCGACGAGGCGCGCCGCCATCACGTGGAAATCCTCGATGCGTGCGCGACGCTGATCGACACCGGCCGCCTGCGCCTGCACGTCTCGCGAACGCTGCCGTTGCACGAGGCCGCCGAGGCACACCGCTTGATCGAAACCGGACGAACGGTCGGCAAGATCGTGCTGACGCCCTGAGGCAGATGCGTCAAAGCTCCACGCGCGGCGGCGTCGAGCCTCTCGCTGCGCCGCAGCCCGCCGTGTGGCGGGCTACCCCGCAGGCCGTATAATGGCGGCCATCCGTCGGGTCAGGGGGGAGATGCCGTTGCAATTCCGTGAACGTCGCCGCGTCCGGTTCATGGAAGAATGCCCCCGAACGGTCCCGACCGGGCGCGCAATGCCCAGGACCTCAGCGTGGAGCGCTCGCCCATGACGCGGAGCCTGCGCCACCCGCGGGGGCTTTACGTCCTGTTCTTCACCGAGATGTGGGAGCGCTTCAGCTACTATGGCATGCGCGCCCTGCTCGTGCTTTACCTGGTCAACGGGCTGGAGATGCCGCGCATGCATGCGCTAGACATCTACGCGGCCTACACGGCGCTGGTGTATCTGACGCCGATCCTCGGCGGGTACTTTGCCGACCGCTGGCTCGGAGCCCGTAGGGCCGTTCTGATCGGCGGCCTGACCATGGCGTTCGGGCACTTCGCAATGGCCGTGGACGACCTGCTGTACTATGGCCTCGGGCTGCTAGTGGCCGGCAACGGCTTCTTCAAGCCGAACATCTCCACCATGGTCGGACGCCTCTACGATCAGGACGACCCGCGCCGCGATGGGGGGTTTACGATGTTCTACATGGGCATCAACCTGGGGGCATTTCTCGCCCCGCTGGTGTGCGGGACGCTCGGGGAGAAGCTCGGCTGGCATTACGGCTTTGCCGCCGCCGGCGTCGGCATGGTGCTCGGCGTGCTCGTGTTCCTGCGTGGCCAGCGCTGGCTGGAGCGCAGCGGCACCGACGCGGAGACTCGCTTAATGCGGCTCATCGACTGGGGTGTGGTGACCGGTGTGTGTGTGGCGCTGCTCCTGGTCGTGAGTCTGCTGGTGTGGGTCGGGCCGTCTCTGGAAGCTGCTTGGCGGGAGATGAGCCACGCGCAACGCTTTGCGCTTGCGGTCGCACTACTCGCCGTGGTCCTCGCACCCGGCAAGCTGGGCAAGCACGCGCCCGCCGCGCTCTCGGCGCGCGACTACCGGCGGATTCTGGCGATCTTCATATTAGGCGTATTTGTCGTGTTCTTCTGGATGGGTTTCGAGCAGGCGGGCGGCACGATGAACCTGTTCGCCGACCAGAGGACAGATCGGGAGATGTTCGGGTGGGTGATGCCCGCAACCTATTTCCAGTCGCTCAATCCGTTGCTGATCCTGCTGCTTGCGCCGTTGTTCTCGGTGCTGTTCGTCTGGCTCGACCGCACCCGGCTGGGCCTGTCCACGCCGGTGAAGATGGCGGTCGGCATGATCATCCTGGGGCTCGGCTTCGTCGTGCTGGCCATCGCCGACCAGCGCGCGGCGGCGGTGGGCCCGGTTAGCCCGCTGTGGCTGGTGGCGGTCTATCTGCTGCACACGATCGGCGAGCTGTTCCTCTCGCCGATCGGCCTGTCGATGGTGAGCCGCCTTGCACCCGCCCAGCTGGCTTCGTTTCTGATGGGCGTGTGGTTTACGGCGGTGGCGATTGCCAACTACCTGGCCGGCACGCTCGAGCGCCTGCTCGCCGGCAGCGGCGTGTCGCTGTACTGGTTCCTCGTTTCTAGCTCTATCGGTGCTGGCCTCGCGCTGCTGCTGATCACCCCCCTACTCAAATACCTGATGGACGAGCGGCGACCGGGAAATCACTGATTTACGACGCAGCTTGTAGAAAACATCTCGATCTTTGGCGGATTTCGTTATTCAAGCGGCGCAAACAAACGCTTCGTCGCTGGAACTGGACGCTCATCCAGTTTTGTAAGGCAATGATAGTTATTTGATTAATTCTGAATATACAAAAATTCATGGCCGTTCTTCATCACATCACCAAAATAGGTCTTGTATTTGTCATGAACGAGCGCCTGAACTACTCTTTGCCTATGTTACGAGATACCAAGACACACATCATGGACGTGGCCGAGGCGCTGTTCGCAGAGCACGGCTTCAAGGCCTGTTCGCTCCGGACGATCACCAAAGAGGCGAAGGTCAACCTGGCCGCGGTGAACTACCACTTCGGGTCGAAGGAGGCGCTGCTGGAGTCGATCTACGCGCGCAGGGTCAACCCGATGAACCAGGAACGGCTCCAGCGCCTTGAGCAGCTGAAGTCCACGCATGGCGACGGGGCGATCCCCATCGACGAGCTGGTGACCGCCTTCGTCGAGTCGGCCCTGCGGCTCAGTCGCGATCAGCGCCAGCGGACGTTTGTCGCGCTGCTTGGACGCTGCTACGTCGAGCCCTCGGTCGATCTGCAGTCGCGCATGCGGCATCTGTTCGACGAGGTGGTGAGCCGTTTCAAGGAGGCCTTTACGCGCAGCCTGCCCCACGTGCCCCGCGAGGATCTGTACTGGCGTCTGCACTTCATGGTGGGTGTGCTCGCCTACTGCATGGCGGGGATCGACATGATGCGTGTCATCGCCTCCAGCCACCTGACAGACGGCAAGGACACCGGGGCACTGGTGCAGCGGCTGGTGAATTTCGTGAGCGCAGGGCTCAGCGCCCCCGTGGGGCACCAACTCGCGGTCGAGACGAGTGCGTTGCGCGCGACGTCGCACAACATCCCGATGTCGCAAGGTGGCGAGAGCAGCCGCCGCAGCGTGTGAGGCTGGCAGCGCCAGGGTGTTGAAAAACGGCCGCTGACGGCAGTTTTCCAGCATCTTGTTGAGGCGGAGGTAGGTGGACATGGCCACGTTGCTATGGATCGCCGGCGCCGTCGGCGCCCTGTTCGGCATCGCTCGCACGGCCTGGAGTGCAAGCATCTGGTTTGCGCTCGCCGGGCTGGCCGTTGTACTGCTGTGGGCAGCGAATGTTCTTTCGGGGGGCATCGCCCTGCTGCTTGCGGTCTCGGTGGGTGCCCTGGCCGCGGTGACGCTGCATGCCGGGCTGCGGCATAAGCTCGTCAGCCGACCCCTGCTTCACTTCATCCAGCGCAACCTGCCACCCCTGTCGGACACCGAGCGTGCCGCGATCGAGGCCGGTACGGTGTGGTGGGAAGCCGAGCTGTTCCGGGGCGATCCGGACTTTGAGCGTCTGCTCGCGCTGCCGCGCCCTCGCCTGAGCGCCGAGGAGCAAGCCTTCCTCGATGGCCCGGTCGAGACGCTGTGCCGCATGGTCGATGACTGGCATATCACGCACGATCTCAATCGGCTTCCGGATGCGGTGTGGAACTTCATCCGGCGCGAAGGCTTTCTCGGCATGATCATCCCGCGCGAGTACGGCGGCCTGGGCTTCTCCGCCTATGCGCATTCCCAGGTAGTGATGAAGCTGGCGAGCCGCAGTGTCAGCACCGCCGTGACCGTGATGGTGCCCAACTCTCTCGGGCCGGCCGAGCTGCTATTGCACTACGGCACGCCGGAACAGCGCAGTCACTACCTGCCGCGACTCGCGCGCGGCGAGGAAATTCCGTGCTTTGCGCTGACCGGGCCCGAGGCGGGTTCCGACGCAAGCGCCATCCCTGACTACGGTACGGTGTGCCGTGGCCTGTTCGAGGGCAAGGAAACCCTCGGGCTGCGGGTGAACTGGGAAAAGCGCTACATCACGCTGGGGCCGGTGGCGACCCTGCTCGGACTGGCCTTCCGTGCGTACGATCCGGATCACCTGCTTGGCGAGGAGGTGGATCTGGGTATCACCTGCGCGTTGATTCCGGTGGCGACACCCGGTGTGGAGATCGGCGAGCGACACTATCCGCTCAATGCCGCGTTCATGAACGGACCCAACCGCGGCCGTGACGTGTTCATTCCGCTGGATTGGGTCATTGGCGGTCAGGCCGGCGTCGGTCGGGGCTGGCGGATGCTGATGGAGTGTCTGTCGGCGGGGCGGGGCATCTCGCTGCCCGCGCTGAGTGCCGCTGGACTGAAGCACGCAGCGCGCAGCACCGGCGCCTATGCGCGCATCCGCAAGCAGTTCCGTCAACCGATCGGGCGCTTCGAAGGCGTCGAGGAGGCACTCGCGCGCATCGGCGGGCTTGCCTATCTCGGCGATGCGGCGCGCACGCTGACCACGACCGCAATCGACCTCGGCGAGAAGCCGTCGGTGGTGTCGACCATCGTGAAGTACCACCTCACCGAGATGATGCGTCAAGCGATCAACGACGCGATGGATGTGCACGGGGGCCGCGGCATCTGCCTCGGGCCAAGCAACTACCTCGCGCGCACTTACCAGTCTTTGCCCATCAGCATCACGGTGGAGGGCGCCAACATCCTCACGCGGAGCATGATCGTCTTCGGCCAGGGGGCGATGCGCTGCCACCCCTATCTCGTGAGCGAGATCGAAGCGGCCCACCGCGCGGACGCCGAGGAGGCGCTGCGCGAGTTCGACAGGGCGTTGCGGGGCCACATCGGCTACACCGTGCGCAATGCCGCGCGTGCGCTGCTCTACGGCTTGAGCGCAGGCCTTCTCGCGCCCGCGCCCCAGGCCGTGCCACTACGCGGGCACTACCGGCGCATCGCCCGGTATGCGAGCGCGTTCGCACTGACCGCCGACCTCGCCTTGCTGATCTATGGTGGACAGCTCAAGCGGCGCGAGAAGATCTCCGGTCGGTTCGCCGACGCCCTGAGCTTCCTGTACCTCGGCACGGCGGCGCTCAAGCGCCACGAGGATCAGGGCCGCCCGGAAGCCGACCTGCCCTTCGTCGAGTGGTCGATGGCGTACTGCCACCATCGCATCCAGGAGGCGCTGGACGGCATCATCCGCCACTTGCCCTCGATGCCGGCACGCATCGTGCTCCGCCTGCTGGTCTTCCCCCTGGGGCGGCATGCGCGGCTGCCGGCAGACGGTCTGGGACACCGCATCGCCGAGGCTTTGATGCGGCCTGACGAGACACGCAAGCGCCTGATCGACGGCATCTACCAGAGCATCGACCCGCAAGACCCCATCGGGCGTGTCGAGGTCGCGCTGCTCAAGACCCTGGCGGGCGAGCCGATCGAAAGGCGCCTTGCCGAAGCAAAGCTGCACCGGCGCCACGACCAGAGCTACGCGGCCTGGGTCGCGGAACTCGAGGCGCGCGGCGCGGTCACCTCGGAAGAGGCCCGCGCCCTGGTCGAAATGCATGATGCCGTGAGATCCGCCATCATGGTGGATGCCTTCCCGGCACGACCTCCCGCAGTTCAAACCCTGCACGGTGATCCCCATGTCCAAGCCGCTTGATCTCCCACTGCAACGGACGGCGCCGGCCCCCGCCGCGGCCAAACCGGAGCCCGCCGCACAGTCTGCCGACGACCCGCGCCTGGACTACTTGCCTGAGAGCACCTCTAGAACGCTTCCCGAACTGTTTGCCGCCCGCGTGGCGCGCAGCCCCGACCGGGTTGCCTACCAGCAGTTTGATTCAGCCAGCCAGACCTGGGTCGCGTGGAGCTGGCGCGATGTGGACTGCGAAGTCAAGCGCTGGTGCGACCGGCTGGCCGCTGAGGGCCTGCAACCGGGCGAGCGAGTAGCGATCCGTCGGCGTAACGGCGTGCGCTGGGTCCTCTTCGACCAGGCGGCGCTGGCCCTCGGGCTGGTCGTCGTGCCGCTGTACGTGGATGACCGCCCCGAGAACGTCGCCTACATCGTTGCCGATGCAGGGGTCAAGCTGCTGTATCTGGAGTCAGACGAGCAGTGGCAGTGCATGGCCGGGTGCGAGGATCAACTCGGCGGCGTGACGCGGGTGGTTGTCGAAAATCCGGCGGACGCTGGCGCGTCGGCGCGGGCAGATCCGCGCATCCAGTCGCTCGACCAGTGGCTTGCCGCACCCGTGCAGGGGCCTGCAGAGACCCATGCCGCGAACCCCGGCGAGCTGGCGACGATCGTCTACACCTCCGGCACCACCGGGCGGCCAAAAGGTGTGATGCTCTCCCACCGCAATATCGTCGAAAACGCCCGCGCCGGGCTCGCCGCCGTCAAGGTCTTCCCGGACGACGTGATGCTCTCCTTCCTGCCCCTGTCGCACACGCTCGAGCGCACGGTGGGCTACTACCTGGCGATCATGGCGGGCTGCGGCATCGTGTTTGCGCGCTCGGTCGCCGAACTGGCGGAGGACCTGCTGACCCACCGGCCCACGGTGCTCGTCTCCGTCCCCCGCATCTACGAACGCGTCTACGGCAAGCTGCAGGCGAAGCTCCAGGAGGGCAGCCCGATCAAGCGCAAGCTCTTCGAGCAGGCGGTGGCCGTCGGCTGGCGGCGCTTCGAGCACCAGCAGGGAAGGGCGGGTTGGTCGCCGGCCCTGCTGCTCTGGCCGTTGCTCGACAAGCTGGTGGCGAGCAAGGTGCGCGAGCGGCTCGGCGGGCGCATGCGCCTCGCGGTGAGCGGCGGCGCGGCGTTGCCGCCGTCCATTTCGCGCGTGTTCATCGGGCTGGGTATCAACATCCTGCAGGGCTACGGACTCACCGAGAGCAGCCCGATGATCTCTGCCAATACCCTCGAGCACAACCGCCCGGATAGCATCGGCCGCCCCCTGCAAGGCATCGAAGTCAAGCTCGGCGAGCGTGATGAGCTGCTTGCGCGAGGGCCCAACATCATGCTGGGTTACTGGAACAACCCCGCGGCCACCGCCGCGGTGATCGACGCCGAAGGCTGGCTGCACACGGGAGACCGGGTGCGCATCGATGAGGAGGGCTTCCTGTACATCACTGGACGGCTCAAGGAAATCATCGTCTTGGCCAATGGGGAAAAGGTTCCGCCCGCGGACATGGAAGCCGCCATCCAGGAAGATGCCTTGTTCGAGCAGGTCTTGCTGGTCGGCGAGCAAAGGCCGTATCTCAGCGCCCTCGTCGTACTCAACGAGGACCACTGGAAGCGCGTGGCCTGCGAGCGAGGCCTGTCCGTTGACGCTCGAGATGACCCGGCCGTCGAACAGGTGTTGCTGGAGCGCATCGCCAAGCGTCTCACGCGGTTCCCCGGCTATGCACAGATTCGGCGCGTCAGGGCCGTGGCTGAGCCGTGGACGGTTTTCACCGGGCTCGCAACCCCGACGATGAAGCTCAAGCGCGAGCAGATCATCCGGCACCACGAACGGGAAGTGCGCGAGATGTATGCTGGGCACTGACTGAAGATGTCAGAGGGCAGACAGGCGAGGGGTCAGTCGATCTCCGGGTCTGACCGCTTCGTTCAGGCGGTGGTGAGACACGTGACCATGCCCCACACGCCGGGGGCGGTCATAAACGCTATGTTTTATTTGACTTTTTCTAATCTCACGAACAGACTTGCTGAGGCGGTTTGGAATACACATCATTGTAACAAAGGTAACGCGGCCACGGCGCGCACAAGGTAATCGACACGGGAGTGGATTGGCCCGGATGGCGCAAGAACTTTGTCAGGGCCGCTAGATTGTGGTAAGCGAGTTGTAGAATGGAGTGACTGGATTCCAAAATATCCACCCTCAGTTTCCCGGACCCGCATTTCCTGGGATTTTTGAGTCGTTAAATTGCGAATCGCGGTTGCATGCTGTGTGCGTTGGGTTACACCAATGACGCGCAAAGCTCAGCGGACCCTACTCGATAACGAAAGTATGCACAGGCGTGTGAAGGGGAGCGTCGACCAATCGTCCGATTGAGTAGTTTTACTTAGCATAATTACGAGGTCTTCAATGTATCCCTACAGAACTACATCCGACAACCAGTATCCCGACAACTATAACCAAAATCAGGCTCTTGGGACCCGGAAGGGTAACTATCAGAAGCTGTACAAGAACAGCACCCTGTCGAAATCCAAAGATTTCTCGAACGCCTACTACGCCTATGGCAAGAGCGCAGCGATCGAGTTCGTGTGCGACGAAACCAAGAAGCAAAGAATCCACACGATCAGCCTGCATGCCGCGAGCGCGCGTCAGGACGACACGCACGGCTACGACTGGGACAACAAGACGACCATCCAGCTGCCCAGAAACGAGCTGCTGGCCATGGCTGCCGTCATGCTCAACCTGCTGCCGAAGGCCGAATTCAAACACCACAGCGCTTACGGTTCGAAGAGTTACTCGATCGAGCACCAGCGCGAGAAAGTGTTTGTCATGGTTGCTGAAAAGGGCAAACCGATCCGGGCCGTTGCTCTCTCGCCCGAAGACACGTTTCAGGTCGTTACGTTGGTGTTCAAGCAGATCAAAGCCAACGCCAATTGGCTAACAGTGGGCGAAATCATGCAGCTCATCGAGCTCACCGTTGTCAAGATGAAGCGCGAGCGCTTGAACGGTCACGATGATTATCATCGTCATGTCGAAGAGGCCGACTACGATGACGACGACCAAGATGAGGACGACGAAGCCGACGTGACGGACCACCAGGAGGCTGTCGTCGCCGAGTATGCCGATGAGCAAGAGGACGAAGAGGACGAGCGGTAATCCTGCAGGGATGCCATCGGATTTTGCCGCTTAGCACTTTCACTGAATCGCGGGCTTCATTCGTGAAGTCCGCGATTGCTTTACGATCTTTGGCGGCGGAAGCCGGCGACTATGGATTGAGCGGGGCTGGGGGTCGCACACCAATAGCAAGGCCGCATCACGGTGCCGTAATGGGCACCTGCGCTCGTATTTTACATAATACAAATTATGCGAACTATCGGTGATCGCGTCCGACGGACTGCCCCAACGTCGTGAGGTGTCGACTGAGTTGGATGACCTCATCTAAAACAGCTAGATACGTTGCTTCGGCCTCTGCCGCACCCGTGGTTGCATAGGATCGCAAGGCGGGTTCGAGCGCAATGGCACGCGCCCCAAGTTCGTCAAACCCATAGGCACCCGCCGATCCGCCGAGCCGGTGGACGGCGACGAAAAGCGCTCGCCATGCTTCGGCGTCCTGCGGGTTGGCACGCAGCGTTTTGCTCAGGCGCTCGAGCTCATTTGCCTTGGCTTCGAACGAGGCCACATAATGCGCTACGAGCGCGGCGAAATCCGTGCTCACGGCTGCGTTACCCGTGGCGCGGATTACACTCGAATCCGGGCTACGGCCTCGAGCAATTCCGCGCGATTGACCGGCTTGAACAAGATGAGATCACACCAGGATTGTTCAAGACTTTCCCGCAGACGTTGGTCATGGCTGGCAGTCAGCAGAATCACCGCAACGGTCGGTTGCTGCGACTTGAGTCTCCGGGCTATGGCAACGCCATCGAAATCCTCATGGATCTGGAGGTCCAATACAACGATCTCCGGGTGAATCGTGCGAAATGCCGCCTCAATGGCGACGAGAGAATCGGGATTGACGGTTTTTACGCGATGGCCCGCCGACGCTAGGTAAAACTCCAGCAAGGCCAATATGTCGGCATCGTCATCGACGAGGAGCAAAGAGCGGCCGGCATCGCTAGGTTCATTGGGGGGCATTCGGGGGGTTGAGTCACCCGCTACTACCAAGCGGGTCATATCCTGTGGCTGGCAGGGAATGCGTAGTAAAACCGTCGTTCCCCAGTTTTCCGCGGACCGAATTTCCATTTCACCGCCCATGTTCTGGAGCATCGCCCGGGAGACACTCAAGCCGATGCCTACACCCGGCAGGTGGCTCGTGCGTTCGGAGCGAAAAAAGGGCTCCGTGACCAAGGCTTGCTCGCTCGCCGCGATGCCCACGCCCGAGTCCTCCACGAGGATCGATAGCGTGCCGTCCGTGTAACGAAAGCTCACCGATACAAACCCTGTCTCGGTGTATTTGATCGCGTTACCGATGATGTTGATCAGGACCTGTTTGAGCTTGTCTGCATCCAGCCATAGCGGCTCGGACGGCAGTTCGTGATCGAGGTTGAAGCCAATGCCCTTTTGCACGATTTGCGGTGAAAACAGGGTGCGCAGTTCGTCCCCAAGTGTACGTACGTCGGTGGGTCGAAGATCCGGTGGCTCGTTAACGCCATCGCGGCGCAGTAGTCTCTCCACCAGACCGAGGAGGTAATTGGCGTTGGCGTTGATGACGGAAACCTTCTCCACAACCGCCGGATCCTCCGGCATCGAGCGCATGATCCAGTCGCAGTAACCGGAAATGCTGAACAGCGGATTTCGAATTTCGTGCGCGAGCATCAGCATCTTTTCGGCTTCAGCAGCGTGATTCCCGCGCAAGGCTTCGCGCTCGGCGGCCAGTTCGAGTTCGTGCAGCCGTTGCTGCGTCTTTTGTTTGCGTGATCGCTCCTCAGACACGTCGACGAGCACGACGTTGACGCCGATGCGGTGCGGAATGATGTGAATGTCGGCTGGCACGCCCGTGCCCAATCCCACCATATTGAGCTGCTTACGCTCCCGCAGGTCGAGCCCATACAGCACGGGTAGAACTTCGTCCGCGGTCCGCCCGTGAAGATCCGCCGCGTCGATGCCAAACTGCAGTGGATTGCCGAAGTATCCCGTCAACACACCATGCTCATCGAAGGCGAGCGTCAATGGCGCGGACTGCATATCCAGAAACAGGCCTAGCGTGTCCAGGATGCTAACCATTGGCACGCTCCGCCATGCGCGCCACTAATTTCTCGAAGGCAGACTCCACCCCCGCCCCGGTTAGCGCGCTGGTTTCCTGCCAGGGCACTGACCCGCGATTCAATTCGTCAATTACCGCCGGTCCGATCTCGCGGCGGTCAACCAGATCCACCTTGTTGACCAGCCCGACCACCGGTACATCGTGAGTAATCCGATGCGCCTGGGCAATCAGTCCTAGCGCGCTATCCAGCGTGCGCGCACGCGTTGCGTCGCAGACCAGCATGAGCCCGTTTGCACCCTCGAGATATTTCTCCGAGACGGAGTCGAATTCGTTGGATCCGGCGATGTCCCAGATGATCAGCTTGAAGTGCTCCCCGCCGTAGTCGAGTACCTTGATGTCGATCCTCACGCCGACCGTGGTTTCGTAGCGCTCATCGAACACCCGATGGACGAAGCGACGCACGAGGGATGTCTTACCAACCGCAAAATCTCCGACCAGGCAGACCTTGCGTTTGATGATGGGTTCTAGCGCCCTGCTCATGGTGCTGCACTAGGACCGAGATAGCTGCGTACCTTGAGCCTGGAAGGGTGGATACCACTCGCCTCGATGTAGCGTCGCAACACCTCGGGCGGTGGCTCATGGACGAGTGTAAGGACCCAGCCCCCCTCCCCGTCTGGCTTTGTGCGCACGACACCCCAGTCCTGCTCCCGATCGATGCGCTCGGCCAATTGCTCGATCTGCATGGCCTCCCACTGCCGCGGGACGAAGTGGATGAACAGGCCGGCAGCCGTGGCGCCGATCATCGCACCGACGATCCACGACGACACCCGGGAGCGCCCTGCTCCCGGCACTTCGGCATACAGGTCCTGATCGAGTGCCTCGCCGAGCATGTCCTGTACCAGCGCGGGCGGAATGTGTGCCCTTGAGGCAGGATCCGGGACGCCCATCTCGTGCAGCCGCCCAAGCAGCTGTCTCTGGCGCTCGAGATACTCGCCTGTCGGCGAACCGAACACGAGCAAGGCCAGCGAGGCGCGCGCGCCGTGCAACAGGAAGATGGACCGATTGCCGAAAGAAATCTTGTCGAGTGCCTCGTTGGCCGTTTCAGAGAAAGAGTCGTTGAAGAAGTGCTGAATGGCCGTGAGCATGCCCGCGACGGCATCCTCGTCGACGTTCGGGGCGTTGCGCCGGAAGACGTGGTCGATCAACAGGCCGGACTGGCGATCGATCAGGAAGACCTGCTCGGTCTGGTAAACGAAGGCATTGCGCAGCACGACCTCCCGATAGGGAACGCCCGAAGTCAGTGCCTCCCAGCGCCACCGTAGCGCGTTGCCGGAAAAGGCATTCGCGAGCACGGCGTCGATCTTGTCCAGGAAGTTCTTCAGTGCCTCTTCCACGGACTTGCGCACCGCGGGCAAGATTATCGGGAACAGCAGGTCGCTAACCGCCTGAGGATTCTCCTGAATCGAGCGCCGTAGCGCCGAGGAGACGGGATCCTTCAGTACGTGTTCGAGCAGTGCGCGATGCTGCCGCTCGGTTTCCTGCAGTGCCCGCGGCAAGACCTCGGCGATATCCTCGACGCGGCGCGTCCTGTCCAGGACGTGCTCACGCACCTCCCGGATGTGCTGACGCTGTTCCCCCAGCACCAAGTCTCGCAGCTTTTCGAGCTGTTCATCCACGCAAGAAAGAATCAGGCTGCGACGTGAATGGAATCACTCGTCTTCGCGCTGCAACGAGCCGGCGAGCGAGGCCAGGAGCGCGGAGAGCTGACGACGGTCGACCTTGGCCTTCTCGGTGTTCTCAGACAGCATGGCAATCTCCGCCTCCACGGTCCCGAAGCCCTGCTGCATGTCGCTGCGCAACTGGGCGAGGTCGCTGTCCAGATCCCGCCGCATTGCCGCGCTTTCGGCTTGCGTCTGTTTCTGAAAGCGCTGCAGCGCATCGCCGAGTTCCTTGAGCGCGTTCATGGAACGGGTCATGGCGGCGTCGAGGTTGGCTGCCCCCTCCTCGCCCTGCGTCTGCAATCGCTGGTCGAGTCGCGCGACCACGGCCTGCATTTCGCTGGACAACGCCGCCAGGCGTTGCTCCAAGGTGTTCGATAGTGCCTCCACCTGTTGCTGCAGCGACCGCTCGATGCTGGCAAAGCGGTCCCGATACTCGCGCATCTGCGCACCGAAAAGGATCTCGCGGATCTGTTGGACATCACCGGATGATTCGGAGACTTGCGTGGATTCCGCAGTGTTGGCTCGAGCGTTCATGTCATGATTGCCTGCGTCTGAGGGATTCACCCAGGGAAACTCTTGTTGATGTTGACTCGATTCATTTGCGAAGGGCTGGGTTGATCTACGCTCGTGGCTCGGCCGCACGGGTTTGGTGCTCTTGCCCGCGCACCCCATTTACTTGAGGTAGGGGCCTGCCCGCTCACCAATGAATCTTTGACACGAATCTACGCCACGCCCCGTCAATATCGTTCCAACCGATAGCCGTGCTGATAGATCGATTTTAGAACCCATCCGTTTTCGGAGGACAAACCCAGTTTCTTGCGGATCCGGCTCATGTGTGTGTCGACGGTGCGCGTGTTAAGGTCCCCGTTCTTCCCCCAGACACTCTCGAGGATGTGCTTTCGGGAGAGGATGCGCCCCTCGTTGCTGAACATGAACGCGGCGAGCTCGTACTCTTTCTGGGTCAGGTCCACGCACTGGCGGTTGAGCTCTATGCGCTGCGTCCCGCGATCCACGACGTAGGGCGCGTACTCCAGCCGGTCTTCCATCGTCTGATAGGACACCCTCCGGAACAGCGCCTGAATGCGTGCCTCCAGTTCCCGCAGGCGTACAGGCTTGACCAGATATTCATCAGCACCCTCGTTCAGCGCCTTGACCACCTCGTCCTCGTTGCCAATGACCGTCACAAAAATGATCGGCACGGCGCTGTCCAGGTTGCGACGAATCCAGTTCATGACATCCAGGCCGTCCATGTCCGGCAAGATGCGATCGATAATCAGAAGATCGAAGCTGTCGCCGCGCAGCTTCTTGATGAGATCCACGCCATGCGTAAAATGCAGACACTGGTGCCCCCCATCGAGCAGCCACGAGCGAAAAAGATCCGCCTGATCCGGATCATCCTCCAGCAATGCGATTCTTAGTTTTTGCATGCCGCACTTTCAATTCTAGTTGGTAGACTCCAAAACCTGATTGCATATCAGCGAGTTAACTCTACCATGAAATCGCCTGTCCGTCATGCACGCCCGCAGGCGGCGCCGATCGCACCACGCACCACGCCGGCAAGCCAGCTGATCTGCTCGGGCGTGACGACATAGGGCGGGATGAGGTATAGGACGTTTCCGAGCGGACGCAGCAACACCCCTTTCCCAAGCGCGTGGATGTAGGCGCTCAAACCTTTGCGCTCGCGCCAGTCGAACGGTTCGCGCGTCGCCCGGTTGGCCACCATCTCCAACGCGAGCACCATGCCCCGTTGGCGCACTTCACCCACGTGGGGGTGTGTCTCAAGGTCTGCAAATGCATCACGCAGGTGATCGGCCAAGACCCTGTTTTTCGCCAAAGTCTGTTCGCGCTCAAAGAGTTCGAGCGAGGCCAGGGCAGCTGCACAAGCGAGCGGATTGCCCGTGTAGGAGTGTGAGTGCAAAAAGCCACGCAGGCTCGCGTAGTCGTCATAGAACGCCGCGTACACGGCGGGCGTCGTCAGTACGGTCGACAGGGGCAGGTAGCCGCCCGTCAGACCCTTGCCCAGGCAGAGAAAATCCGGCGTGATGCTCGCCTGCTCGCAGGCAAACATCGTCCCCGTGCGTCCGAAGCCGACGGCGACCTCATCGGCGATGAGGTGGACCTCGAACTCATCACAGGCCGTGCGCAGCAACCGCAGGTATTCCGGCTCGTACATGCGCATGCCGCCCGCGCACTGAATGAGCGGCTCGACGATCACCGCGGCGATCTCGCCGTGCCGCTGCTCGAGCACGGCGCGCAGGTGGGCGAACTGCCGGCGCGCGACGTCGGCGCAGGTTTCACCGGGTTCGCGGTGGTAGCAGTCCGGAGACGGGACGGTGATCGGCTGCATCAGCAGGGGCGCGTAGATGTCGCGGTACAGCCCGACATCACCGACAGCCAACGCACCCAGCGTCTCACCGTGGTAGCTGCCAGACAGGCAGACGAAGCGCGTTTTGCCGCTGCGCCCCGCGTTGCGCCAGTAGTGGAAGCTCATCTTCAGCGCGATTTCTACGGCCGCCGACCCACTGTCCGCGTAAAATGCACGTGCGAGCCCGGGCGGGGCGAGGGCAATGAGTCGTTCGGAAAGGCGGATGACCGGTTCGTGCGTGAACCCGGCGAGGATGACATGCTCGAGCTGGTCGACCTGACGCTTGATCGCCGCGTTGATGTAGGGGTGCGCATGGCCGAACAGGTTGACCCACCACGAGCTGATCGCATCGAAATAGCGCTTGCCGTCGAAGTCCTCGAGCCACACCCCCTCACCCCGGCGGATCGGGATCAAGGGCAGCGTTTCGTGATCCTTCATCTGCGTGCAGGGATGCCACAGGACTTGGAGATCCCGCCGGATCCAGGCTGCGTTGTCCGACATGCCGCGTCACCTCAGTAAATCATCAATCCCGGAATGGTAGACCGTGACCGATCCAGCCTGCGAATTCGAACTGGCCCCCGGCGTAATTCACCTCAACCACGCAGGCGTGGCGCCGTGGCCACGGCGGACCGTCCGCGCCATCGAGGCGTTTGCGCGCGAGAATCAGCACACGAGCTCGCTGCACTTCGGTACCTGGCTTGCCACCGAGCGGCACCTGCGCGATCAGTTGCGCCGCCTCATCAACGCGCCATCGAGCGATGACATCGCGCTGCTGAAGAATACCTCGGAGGGCTTGTCGACCGTGGCCTTCGGTCTGTCCTGGCGGCAAGGCGACTCGGTCGTCGGCATCGCCGAGGAATTTCCCTCCAACCGAGCCGTGTGGGCCGCACTCGCGCCCCGGTTCGGGGTCGATTACCGGGCAGTGTCCGCGCTCGGCCGCCGTGATCCGGAGGCGGCGTTGATGGCGGCCTGCGACCGCAGCACACGGCTAATCGCCGTGAGCGCGGTGCAGTACCTGAACGGCTTGCGCCTCGATCTCGAACGCATTGGGTCATTCTGCCGCCAGCACGGCATCCTGTTCTGCGTCGATGCCATCCAGCAGCTCGGTGCGCTGCCGCTGGACGTCCAGGCCATCGGCGCGGACTTCCTGGCCGCGGACGGCCACAAGTGGCTGCTGGCCCCGGAGGGTGTGGCCCTGCTCTACTGCCGGGACGAGGCCCGCGAACGCCTGACGCTCAACCAGTACGGCTGGCACATGCTCGAGCATGTGGGCGACTTCGAATCCCCCTCGCTGACCCCGGCCACGAGCGCACGCCGCTTCGAGGCCGGGAGCCCAAACAACCTGGGCATTCACGCCCTGTCCGCGAGCCTCGCGCTGCTCGAGGAAGTGGGCATCGCCGATGTGGCCGCCCGGATTGCCGAGCGTGTGGCACTGATCATCGAGCGGGTGCGCGAGCGCGGCGGCGTGCTGCTCACGCCCACGGACCCGGCGCGGCGGGCCGGCATCGTCACCTTCCGCCTGCCCGGTGTCGACAGCGCGCGGCTGTATGAAGAACTCATGAAAAATGGCGTGCTCTGTGCCCTGCGCATGCAGGGCATTCGTTTTTCTCCCCATTTCTACACGCCGCACGACGCCGTGGAGGCGGCTTTCTTGAAAATCGATGAATTACGTAAGCCCCGATAATTCTCGATCGCCGACATGGAATTACAACCGCAAACCGACTGACTGGACTATATATTCATACATCCGTTTGAACTCTCTATTTATCGGGGTGTCACATGCGCCGAATTACATGGGCAGCCCTGGAATCATGGTTCGCGAGATGGATGAATCAGGAAATCGATCCGCCGCCCCAGGGTGCGGTCGATTTCAGCCGGATCAAGCGCGACCTGCAGCCGGGCGACGTGATTCTGGTCGAGGGACGCAGCCGCATCAGCCTGCTCGTCAAGACGGTGTCCATGAGCATCTGGACCCACGCGGCCATCTACATCGGCCGCATCGCTGAAATCGAAGACCCCGCGCTGCGCGAGCGCATCCGGCAGCACCATCAGGGGGCGGACACGGACAAGCTGATCGTCGAGGCGCTGTTGGGTCAGGGCACGATTATCCGCTCAATCGATCACTACAGCGGGCACCACGTGCGCATCTGCCGCCCTCACACACTCACCCCGGAGGACGCGCGCATCGTGATCGCCCACGCCGTCGATCACGCGGGTGCAGCCTACGACTTGCGGCAGATGTTCGACCTCGCGCGCCTGCTCTACCCCTACTCCCTGTTGCCCCGCCGCTGGCGTTCGACGCTGTTCCACGCAGACGGTAACGCCAGCGTGCGGCAGCGCACGATCTGCTCGACGCTGATCGCGGATGCATTTGCCCGCGTCGCCTACCCCATCGTGCCGCAGGTCGTGGTCGGCGCCGATGGCCGCCGCGGGCTGCGACGCAGCAACCCGCGCCTGTGTACGCCGCGGGATTTCGATACCTCCCCGTACTTCACCTCGGTGAAGTATCCGCTGCTGGAGATCACGGAGCGCGGCGGGTATCGGGACCTCGAGTGGTTCGATCCCGACGCGCCGGTTGCAGTGGACCCAGGCCCGCCGCCGCGCTGGCGGCAGCGTTGGCAGGCGTGGCTGTCGACAACGGCGCAGTGGTGGAGCTGGCTTCGCCACTTCGCTCACCCACCGCTCAATCACTAGGGGGACGACGATGCACGAATCTCCAGGCAACGGCCGCCCTGTCTACCTCGTGGACGGTAGCCGCACGCCCTTCCTCAAGGCGCGCGGCAAGCCCGGCCCATTCACCGCGGCCGATCTCGCCGTAGCCGTCGGCAAGGCGCTGCTGTTGCGGCAGCCGTTCCATCCCACACGCCTCAATGAGGTCATCCTGGGCTGCGTGATGCCCGGCGCGGACGAGGCCAACATCGCGCGGGTAGCCGCACTGCGCATGGGCTGTGGTGATCGGGTGACGGCCTGGACGGTGCAGCGCAACTGCGCCTCCGGGTTGCAGGCCGTCGATTCGGCGTTTCGCGCCATCGCGCATGGCCACGCGGATCTGGTGCTCGCCGGCGGCGTCGAGGCGATGAGCCATGCCCCGCTGCTCTGGCAGCGGCCGATGGTGGAGTGGCTCGCGGACTGGAACAAGGCGCGTGGCCTCGGCGCGCGCGCGAAGGCGCTCGGCCGGCTGAGGCTCAAGCACCTAGCGCCGGTCGTCGGTCTGCTGCGCGGCTTGCGCGACCCGGTTGTTGGCCTTGGCATGGGCCAGACGGCGGAAATCATCGCCCACCGTTTTGGCATTAGCCGCAGCGCGATGGACGCCTACGCCGTGGCGAGCCATCAGCGCCTCGCCGCGGCACAGTGCGACGGGCTTGGCGAGGAGATCGAGCCCCTGTTCGATACGTCGGGCAACGCCTACGACCGCGACGACGGCGTGCGGCCCGACAGCAGCGTGGAAAAGCTCGCGCAACTGCCGCCGGCCTTCGATCGCAAATTCGGCAACGTCACCGCGGGCAACAGTGCGCAGATCACGGATGGCGCCGCCTGGATGGTGCTCGCGAGCGAAGCAGCGGTCGAGCGTCACGGGCTGCGGCCGCTCGCGCGCATTCGCGATTCGCAGTGGGCGGGCGTCAATCCCGCCGAGATGGGGCTGGGGCCGGTGCATGCGGTCGTTCCGCTGTTGCGGCGCAACGCCCTCGCGCCGGGGGATATCGACTACTGGGAACTCAACGAGGCGTTTGCCGCACAGGTGCTCGCCTGCCTGGCCGCCTGGGCCGACGATACCTACTGCCGTGAGCACTTTGGCCTGGACGGCGCCTTCGGTGTCGTGCCACACGAGCGGCTCAACGTCGATGGCGGAGGTATCAGCCTCGGACATCCGGTAGGCGCCTCCGGGGCACGCATCACGCTGCACCTGTCGAAACGCCTCAAGCGTGCCGGCGCGCGGCTCGGTGTGGCCACGCTGTGCATCGGCGGCGGACAGGGTGGCGCCATACTGATCGAAAACGCAGCCTAGGGCCGCAGCCATGAACGAAGCCGTGCAACCCACCGCCTGGCAGTATCGCAACGATGCCGATGGCATCACCTGGCTCGCGCTCGATGTGCCCGGGCGTAGCGCCAACAGCCTGAGCCGGAGCGTGCTCGAGGCCCTGGCGCGCGTGCTGGACGAGATCGCCCGTCGTCCTCCCCGGGGGCTTGTCATCCACTCGGCCAAGCCGAGCGGGTTCATCGCCGGGGCCGACGTCAACGAGTTCGTTGACCTGCGCACCGAGGACGAGGCGCTGCGTCTGATCCGGGAAGGGCAGGCGGTCATGGACCAGCTCGCCCGGCTGCCCTTCCCTACCCTCGCCTTGATCAAGGGCTTTTGTCTCGGCGGCGGGCTCGAGCTCGCGCTCGCTTGCCGCTATCGCATCGCCATCGAGGACCCGTCGACGAGGCTCGGCCTACCGGAGGTGAAGCTCGGGATCCACCCCGGTTTCGGCGGCACCGTACGATCGATCGAGACAATCGGCAGCTTCAAGGCGCTGGAGCTGATGCTCACCGGCCGCACCGTGAGCGCCAAGCAGGCACTGCGGCTGGGGCTCGTCCACGAGGCCATTCCCGAACGGCAGGTGGGCAATGCGGTGCGCTACTACATCGACCGCCGCCCTTCGGCGCCCGCACTGCCCCTGCAGGAGCGCCTGCTGCGCCTGCCGCTCGCCCGAGACGGTATTGCGCGCTACCTCGAGCGGCAGACGCGCGCCAAGGCCGACCCACGGCACTACCCCGCCCCGTTCGCCCTGATCCGGCTGTGGCGTGAGCACATCAGTGATTCCCAAGGCATGTATGAACAGGAGGCGCGCTCCGTGGCGCGGCTCATCACGGGCGAGACGGCCAAAAACCTGGTTCGGGTGTTCCAGCTGCAGGACCAGTTGAAGTCACTGGGCAGGCGCTCCGCCTTCCAGGTCGCCCGCGTGCACGTGGTCGGCGCCGGCACGATGGGCGGGGACATCGCCGCCTGGTGCGCGCTGCAAGGCTTCGACGTGACCGTGGAGGACCGCAATCTCAAGGCCTTGGCTGCGACCCGCCAGCGCGCCGCTGAGTTGTTCGGCCAGCGTTTCCGGGAACAAGCGCATCTGCGCACCGCCGCGCTCGACCGTCTGATCACCGATCCGCGCGGCATCAGCCGGTCAAAGGACGACGTGAACAGCCAAGCCATCTTCCAGGACTAGGCGGCGAAACAGAAATTGTTCGTCCATCATGAGTCCACCGCCGGGGCGGATTCCCACCTGGCCACGATCACAACCAGCAGCCCCTCGGACCGCACCCTGACAGCGCTCTCACGCCGCCGACGACCTCTCGCCCTGCCCGTCTTCAACCCTGGCCCGGAATACCCCACCGTCTCATGCCTGATCACGGCGGACCACCCGTA
>CAYSFW010000022.1:0-30789 GCA_964430355.1 uncultured Thiotrichales bacterium | reverse complement strand
CGAGCGGGATGGAGCGCACAAATCCGCCCGGAGCGGATTTGGACAGCTGTAAGCTGGCCCGAAGGGCGGACGCCACTGAGGGAGTCCGCAACGCGCGCGGAGCACGGCGACGAGACCTATCAAGCCGATAGGCGAGGAGCGAGCACCGCGCAACGCAGCGATCCGCCCGCGCAGCCAGTTAATCAGCGTTTCCTTAAACGTGCCGCTCCAGAACATGGTCAGGTTTCGCAATATCCTCGTGCACGGCTACCTCGGCGTGGATGCGGCGATCTTTCGCGATGTCGTCGAAAACCGTCTGGATGACCTGCTGACATTCATAGGCGCCGTTACTGCCCGCTTGCAGGCGGGGTAGCGGTTTCAAGCGCCGAAGGCGCCCTTGCGCAGGCCCGTTGACGCCCCGCGCGCCGGTCAGCTCCGGGCGGGCGCGAATTGCGCCAGTTGCGCCGCGAAGTCCGCGCCCCGCCAGGACTCGAAAGCCTGTCGGTCGAATACGGTCAGCGAGCCCGCCATCTCGCTAAAGCCATACATCCGGCAAACGTCGTTCAGTTGTGTGCTGTCCTGCGGCACACGCTCGAAGCAGAGCAAGGTGCCCGGCACGTAGACGAGGTTGTAGGGCTGGTTGCGCGCGTGGAGCGTTTCGAGGTGGTTCCAGGCGGTGGCCGGGTCGTCGAACCGTCGGCAGGGCACGGGGTAAGCTTCTGCGCCGCCATGGTGGGCGAAGCGCGTGTCCAGGGCGGGCAGGTGAGGTGGCTGGACGAAGCTCTGGAAGTGGAGGTGATTGACCGAGGCCCCAGCGCCCAGGCTGTTGAACGCGATGCACAGATCGGCGATGCCGGCCTCGGCGCACACCACCCATGCCCAGGCGTGCAGGTCCGGCGTGAGGTGCTGCGGCAGCCCCTGCGTCGGTTCCGGCACGAGCAACCCGTGCAGGCGCGCAAATGGGAACCTGTTGTACAGCATGCGCACGTCGCGTCCGCCGAGACGGCCCTCCCAGAAAACCTCCTTGGCCAGAAACGGGCGGTTGAAGTGAAAGCCCGAGGGATCAAAGGGCCTACGCAGGCCAGCAAACGGCTGACCACTGGCCCGCGGCGGACGCAGCGCGCGCAGCGGGTTGAACGTCACCAGCCATGGGCCGTCCTGCCGCCGCTCACATCGCCCAAGCCGATCAAAGCCGATCAGGTGCAGTTTCAGGAACACCATCAGATCATCGTCTGGCTCGCTGACGGGCGCACCGCAGCGCAGCGCCTCGGCCAGTGCCTCGGCAAGTTCCGCCTGCCGCCTCGCCAGCGCGCCGGACAGCCGCGCCCACAGCGCGGGGTCGTAAGCGGAGTTCGCCAGCACCAGAATGTACACCCCCAACCCGTGGTGCCGCGCGAGCAGTTCGGCAAGGCCGTCGGTGAAGGTTCTTTCGAGGCGTGTGGGGGAAGCGAAGGGTTGGGACATGGCGATTAGGCGTGACTTAGGGTGCGAGACTATAGCAAGCCCACAGGGGTGGAGCAGCCTCGTCGGACGGGAGGTGAGCGGCGGGGCTTTCGACCGCAGCGTCCGGCGTGCCACGGCGGATTTCGCAGCGCGTTCGGGTAGCGGGGGGCGTTACAATCGCGCGGTGCGCAGGGTGGGATACCGGCATCCCACCGTCCGCACGCAGGTCAGATTCCGCGGGGGTACGTAACGGTGCTGCATCCATCGGTCGAGGCGATTGCCTGTGGTGCCCGCGACTTGGGAGCGCGCCCTTGATATCGGGTGCGCTGCTGCTGTTGCCCGATTTCGGGCTGATCCTGCTCGGCAAGGTGCTGCGCCGGGTGATGCGTCTCGGCGACCATTTCTGGTCGAGTCTCGAGAAACTGATCTACTACGTCCTCTTCCCGGCGCTCTTGTTCAACGCGCTGGCGAGGGCGCACATCGAGTTCGCCGCCACCGCACCGCTCGTGTTGACCGCGCTTGCGGCGCTGCTGGCGGGCGTGGCCTTCGGGCTGCTCGCGCGGGTGCTGTTCGCGCAGCGGCCGATGGCGTTCGCCTCGCAGTTCCAGTGTGCGTTCCGCTACAACTCCTACATCGGGTTGGCGGTGGCGGCGAAGGTACACGGCGTCGAGGGTATCACGGCGATGGGGATCATCGTCGGCACGATGGTGCCTGTGGCCAATTTCCTCTCGGTGTGGATGCTCGCCCGGCACGGCAATCAGGGGCTCGCGCGCGAGCTCATTCGCAATCCGCTGATCATCGCGACGCTGAGCGGACTCGCCTTCAACGCCTTGGGGCTGACGCTGCCGGAGGTGTTGCAGCAGTTCCTCGCGCGGCTTTCCGAGGCGGCGATCGCGCTCGGGCTACTCGCCGTGGGCGCGGCGCTGAAACTGCGCGGCAAGGCCGGGCCTCACGCCGCTGCGGTGTACTTTATGGCCGTCAAGCTGCTGGTGGTGCCGGCCGTCGCGTGGGGTGTGGGGCTCGCGTTCGGGTTGCAGGGGGCGTACTTCGATACCGTGGTCCTGTTTGGCGCGTTGCCCACCGCGACCTCGGCCTACATCCTGGCGGTGCGTATGGGCGGAGACGGGCCGGGCGTTGCGTGGCTGGTGTCGGCGAGCACGCTGGGGGCGATGCTCACGCTGCCGGTGTGGCTGTCGCTGCTCGCGCCTTGAGCGGCTGGCAACGTTTGTAGAAAATCGCGGGCTTTTCGAAGGAACGGAACCATGTTGAAAGTCTTGAGATTTGTTGCCGTCATCGTTGCAGTGCAGCTTGCCGCCTGCGCGGGGGAGGTGGGTGTGCGTTCCACACCCGGGGGCGAGCCGAGGGTGGGCGCACAGCCGGACGCCGTCCAGGCGAGTGAGCTCTACACCTACCGAGCCGTGGTGCGGCGCGTGATCGATGGCGACACGCTCGACGTCGACATTGATCTCGGCATGCACATCTGGCTGCACGACGAACGCCTGCGCCTGGCGCGTATCAACGCGCCGGAACTCAAGGGGGCGGAGCGCGAGCGGGGCGTGGCCGCACGCGACTGGCTCAACGAGCGGCTGAATGGCCAGCGGGTGCTCATCCGCACCTCGCCAGGGCGTGGCGAGGGTTATGACGAGAAGGAAAAGTACGGACGCTACCTCGCCGAGATCATCCTCGACGGGGTGAACATCAACGATGAGCTGGTGCGTAGGGGTCTTGCGGAGTACCGGAAGTACTGATTCGGCGACGCGCAGACCAGAGAGGCCCCGGGCAGGCCGGGGCCGGAGATGAGCGCGTTTACGCGTGCCTTCAGCGGGCGTCTGTCACCACGGGATCACGCATCGCCGTTAGAGCCGGTGGTTCCGGAATTACCGTTCGGCTGCTGGCCTTCACCCGGCGTTCCGCCCTGATTCGGATTTGGCGTGCGTTGCTCGAAAAAAAAATCGGCACCCGCATCGAACTGGGCCTGCAGATCCTCGCTGGCGACGTCGTTGTAGTTCCAGGACGGCTCGCTGTGCACGAAGCCTTTGGGCGTGTGGGCGCCGAGCCGCACCCAGCCCGCGTGAACGGCGAGGATCGCGTTGGGCGCGCCGTCGAGGTGTGACGCCAGCTCACGCAGGTAGGCGGGAACCGGGAACTCGATGATCTGCTGGCCGTGCACGGTCTTCAGTTCCCAGCGCACTTCCTTGTTGATGTTCGCTTCATCCGCGAAGGCGCCCGGAGGGGCGACTGGCGCATATTCCTTGAACCGGACGACCCCGCCTTTGCCGAGGTCGTTGGGGTCACCGATAAGCACCGCGCGCAGGCGTTCGCCGAGGTGAAGGGCCGGCAGCTCGCGACTCCAGGTAGGCGCGGTCGCGTAGATCACCCCCTTGAGTTCTGCGGCCGGCGCCTTCGATTCGACGCTGCTGCCACCCGCCACCGTGTTGCAGTTGCCGCCCAGGCTTTCCGCGGATTGGCCGTTGCCGCAGGTCTCGCCTTCACCCCAGGCATGGATCTCGTACAGGTCGTGCAACTGGGTGAAGGTCCACTTGTAAACCTTCGCACCCTTGGAGAACTGTCCCTCGGCAAACCACTCCGGTTTGCCGGTGGGCAGGAACGCGCGCAGGGCTTGGCCACCGATGTCGAGAACCGCGCCCTTCACTTTGATGACGTCACTTCCTTGCCCCAAGGTAACGGTTGCGGTGTGGTCATCGTTGAAGTTGATGGTGGCGGCCTCATCACCTGCGAGGCTGATCCAGCCTTTGGGTGTCAGCGCAAAGCCACCTTCGTCATCCTCACGTAGTTGCATGTCCGTCCACGTGCGAGATGCAATGTCGAAGTGCTGGGACGTTTGCTCAAGGTGGGCACCGTCCTTGGCAAGGCCGGTGCGATGGTGCTCAATGGTCCATGCGCAAGCAGGGCCGTTGCTCGTAGGTCGGCAGTCGGTCCAAGCGTCGTAACTGTTGATGCCGCCCTCAAGGATGTCCCGCATCGCGGCGGCCGCTATCTTCGCAGCGCGGTCCAGCTCCTCGATGTCCTTTTTGACGTCGTCCCGGTCGACCGAGATAGTGACCTTGGGCGGTGCGACCTCACCTACGGGTCGCTCATCCACGGCCTGGGTGATGGATCCGAGCCGCTCGATGACTTTGTTGACCACAAGATTCACGAGCTTGTCGAAGACCTTCTGCGGGTCGAGGCCGGCGCCCTGGGCGGCGGATTTCACCTCGCTGATGTTGTCCTCGAGGGCGTTCGCGACGACCTGTGCAATGGTGTGGATGCGTTTGTATTCATTCGCTGTGTCGCCATGGTGCTTTTCCTTGACGTAGTCTTTGAACAGCGAGACGGTGCCGGTGACCCCGAGGTTGGTCTTGAGCTGCGTCTCGGCTTCCTCGACGGTCAGGTTGGGGTTCTGCTCAAGCGTCGAATGGATCATGGTCGTCAACGGGCTGACGAACTCAGGCTTGCCCGGTGGTGCAGAGAGCACGTAGGGCTTGCCGACGGGCTTGCCGTCGTCTTCGTCGATCGTCGATTCACTGACTTCCACGACGATGGGGTACTGCGCGGAGTCGATGCCAGCAGGCACATCGAGGGTGTAGGCCCCGCCCGTCCCGGTGGTCGCGGAGGGTTCGTCGCTGCCGCAGGCTTTGTCGCGGTTCAGGTCCAGGCACACCTTGGCGCCAACTAGGTAGCCGTCGGCGACGGTACCGGCGAGGTTCGCCTTCGGGTTCGTCGTGGTCGTGGAGGTGGAAGTGGATGAACCGCCGCTGGATTGATTCGCTGCGCCAGCGTTGACGGCGTTGAGCATTTCGGTCGAGCCGCCACAGGCGGTCAGTGCTAGGGTAATGGCCGAGGCGAGTGTGGCCCGCGTGAGTCGCTGGGATGAGCTGGATGACATCTTCCGAGTTTCCTTGGTGTTGTTTTTAGTTATGTCAGGTAATCACGGCGTCCGAGTGTCCGGTGAACACGGCGCAGGGTAGCCACAGGGGGCAGCAGTACAATGAAACATTGGCGAAACAATCGCGAGGAATCGGGTCACGTTGATGTGTGGAACGCGCTGGCCGTCCGGCGGGGAAACGGGAGGCTCTGTCACGGGCGGCGGGAAGGTAGTCGAGTCGCCTTGGGGCAGGTGCGGGGAAAACGGCTGCGAAGACGAGCCCAAAGGCTCACCGGCCGCGCATCACCTTGCGTCGTTGCCGCAGCCAGACGATGGCAATGCCACTGGGCGCGAGCAGCAGGACGATGATGGCGACCGCGTCGACAAGGAAAACACCAAACCGGCCGAACAGGCGGCCACTGTGCAGGTCCAGCACGACGCGCTCCATGGCGATGCCCTCGCCGGCGAAGTGGCGCTGGATCTGTACTCGCAATGCGTGGGGCAGATCTGCGGGTCGGGCCGCGTCATAGGCGTCGCCCGTTTCCTGAAGGGGGCTGAACGAGGTCAGGGTGGCGTCGACCGCGTAGCGCTCACCAGGCTCGAGTTCTACAACAAGGTGGGATCCGTGGACGCCGGCTTGTCGAGCACGTCTATCACCTGGGTAGCGCAAGACATCCACGGGTTGACCGTCTGGCGTGAATAGGCCGGTTTGTTCGTCAGCGGCGACGACCAGCAGGTCGCCGAGCCTCCATGCCCCCAGCAGGCGCGATGTGGGCGGCGCCGCGAGTGGCTTGGCGTCGAGAAAAACGTCGCGCCCCCATTGGCTAACCCATCGTTCGCCAACCGGGAAAGCCACTACGAACTCGGGGGCCGAGATGCCGTAGCGCCTCAGCAGCCAGGGGGCATGCAGATAGCGTTGTTCCAGTCGCAGATCGTCGGTGTGGTTGAGCAGCAGCCCGGTGGCGGCGATGACGATGATAAACAACGCGGCGAATAGCCCCTGGCTACGGTGCAGCCAGCTCAGCGCGCGCAGCTTACGGGGCATGGGCGGCGGCTTCGCGGTGCAGCAGTAATGCGAGGCGGGCCAGGCGTCGGTAGGCTTCCACGGACAGTGTGGCACCGGTGATGCCGTCAATCGTGCGATCGAGGCCGTCGTTCTCACCCAGCCTGATGCCGGTGAACTGCCGGGTGAAGGCGGGAAACTTGATCTCCCAGCCGCGGCTCTCGCGGAATTCCAGGACGCTCGTGCGTTCGATGGCATCGCCATTCACGAGAAAGCCGATGGTAATGTCCTCCTCCTTGCCGATCTCATCGAGGATCCAGATGGTCTTGCCGTTGTTGCGCCAGAACTTGACGCGCAGCGTTTTGTACGGGTGGCCGAGCACGGCCTTGACCTTGGCCTGGAGGTCCCCGTTGAGCCAGAGGGTTTGGGGTGCGGGCAGTAAGCCGAGGTTCTCTGCGATAAAGGACTCCGGGCTCTGGTAGACGTCGGCACAAAGCGGGGCCGGCGTTGCACAGGAGACGGAACCCAGCCAGCCGAGCGTCACGATCCGGGTGAGCAATCGGCTCGCCCGGCGTTGGGGTGCCGCACCGTCAGGGTAGGTCGAGCGCCTGCGCACCGCCGGCCTCACAGCGAGTTGAGAAACGCGATCAGTGCATCGCGATCGGCTTTGTTGAACTTGCGGAACGCCTCTCTCGCCGCATCCGCCTCGCCGCCGTGCCAGAGGACGGCCTCCTCCAGTGTGCGGGCACGGCCGTCGTGCAGGAAGCCGGCGAGCGGGTTGACGGTATGGGTCAGGCCGATACCCCACAACGGGCGGGTCTTCCACTCGCGGCCGTTGGCGCCGAAATCCGTGCGGTGGTCGGCCAGCGCGTCACCCATGTCGTGCAGGAGCATGTCGGTGAAGGGGTAAATGGTCTGATGCTCGACGTGGGGTATCTTGAGCGTGCCGGAGGGACCCCAGATGCCCGGATGTGCTCCCGTCTTGAAGCTGGGGTGATGGCAGCTCGTGCACTTGGCCTGTTCGAATAGCGCCGCGCCGCGCAGCACCGTCGCATCGTCAACGTTGCGGCGCGCGGGCACCGCCAGGGTGTTGGAGTAGAACATCACGGCCTTGACCGTGGCTTCGTCCACCTCGGCGCCCTGCTGGCCGTCGTCCAGGGGGTTCGCCGCGCGATAAGCATCGTAGAGCGCGGTGCCGAGAATGGCCTCCTCGGGGAAGAGGTAGTTGGTGACACCCATGTCGCCCCGGTACGCGCCCGAGCCCTGAACGGCAACGGAGGGTGTGCTGGCCTTCCAGCCGAAGCGGCCAAGGCTCTTGGTATTGGGTACACCTTGCTGCTTTTTCACGGGGTCACAAACCCAGTTCGGGCGGCCCGATATGCCGTCGCCGTTGTTGTCGTCCGGGTCGGCAAGGGCAAGGATTTCGGCCTCGGGGATGGCCTCGAGCAGCCCAAGCCCGAACACCGGCATGCCCATGCGTGGGCTTTTCGCCACGTCGGCCTGTAATAGGCGGCTGACGGGCAGGCTGTGGTCGCCAGGCTTTTCGCCAGGGCTGTCGTAGGGGTTGCGGATGTCGAAGACCGGCCTGGATAGCGTGACCTTACTGCCGTCGGCGTAGGTGACCTCGGAGGTCTCGAACTTCACATACACATCGGCCTGCCCTGTGAACGGTGAGTCGCTGCGAACACCGAGCACGCTCCGGTGGAACAGCTGCGAGGAGAAGCCGGGGACGGTCTGCGGCGCGCAGTAGCAGTTGTCGGGCGACGGCGTGCACGCGTTGTCCGCGGCGTTGACGCTGATGCGCAGAAAGATGCTCTCTTCGGGGCCGAGTTTGGTCCATTGGCCGGGGCTCGCCTTCAGGGCCTCGATCGTGTAATTGCCGCGCCCATCGCGGGCGTGACAATCGCCGCAGGCGTCGTTGTTGAACACGGGGCCGAGACCATCGACCCTGGGGAAGTCCGCGTTGGGCGCCTTGACGAACTTGCGTTCGAATTCGGCGTCGCCGGTTTGATGCAAGGCGAGGTCTTCTCCCGTCAAGTTTGGCGCGGGGGTGTCGAAGCCAAAACTCGACTGGTTACCGGTGAAGTTGGTGGTAGCCCCACCGAGCGCGACGACGCGCGCCCAGGGCGGCTCGGTCAGCGCGGGCAGGGTGGTTTGCGACGATTCTCCCTCCGCGGCGCCTCCGCCACCCCCGCCGCCGCAACCCGCGAGTGCGGCCATGCCCAAGACCACTGTGAAGTATCTGAAGTTGCTCATGTGCGTACTCCTGGTGCTGAGACGCGCGGCGTCGGCCCGCGCCGCGGATGCCCCACGGGGGACCTGTGACATCACCGGACCGCGATCGTTGAGGTCAGGCTTGGGGTTACCCAGTGGGCCACACCGGCGCGTCAAGTGTCGGTTAGTTGGTGAATTGCGTCTTCGCCACCAGGGGGCGCACGTCATTCTTGAGTGTCGCGAACAGGGTGTTCACGGCCTTCTGCGCGTCCTCGATCAACACCCGCCCGGCGGCATCCTTGATCTGCTGGCGGAACGGCTTGGCTGTGCCCGAGATCACCGTGGAATTCGGATTGCCGTCACCCTTGATGAGCGCGATCTTTTGCTGTGCGGTGATGATTTCCGAGAGCACGCGGTTGGCCAGCGTTGAGTCGTGTTTGAGCACGAAGGCGTAGAGGCCATTCAACGTGTCGGAGATGCTGTCCGTGCCCGGCTTGTAGCCCAGCTTGCCCGTGTAGACGTTCAGAATGCTCTGGATGTTGTCGTGGAAATCGGTCAGCGAATTCCAAGCGTACTGCGACTCGACTTTAGACGTGTCGGCGGATGCTAGCGAATTGCCGAGCGGTTCGGCGATTTTCGCGTTTGCCACTTCGTCGGCGATAGTCACGATGCCGTTGACCAGCTCCTGGATGACCGCGCCTTGCGATGCGTAGGTGGTGTTTCCGGCGGCGCCGGGATTTTTCAGCAGATTGACAAACGGGCCTTTGCCGTTGAAATCCTTAGTCCAGGCGCTTTCGAGCGCTTGGGTGTGGTTTTTGAACGCTTGTGCCAGCGCGACGAGGTAGTTGATTTCCGCATAAGTAAGCTCTGAGGCGGCCTTGTCGTTATCGTCGATGCCGTCGCCAAAGAGCAGGTACTCCATGGCGTGAAACCCGCGCAAGTCGTCGCCGGCGTTCTCGATATCGGCCTGGGTCGGATTCGGCCTGGAGGCGAGGAAGGCTACGAGGTCCGCCGTGTTCAGCGGCCAGGAGTCGATCGCGGGGTCGATGCCCAGCGAATCCACTGGGCCGAAGAGGAAGCCCTCGCTCTGCTCCCAAGGCACCCTTGCCGCCTTCCACTTGGCCTGTGCCTCGTCGAGCTCCGCCTCCGTGGCGCCGCCGGTGGCGAGCGCTTGCACCGCGGTCAGCAGCGCGGCCGCGGCGCTGTTCAGGTTCCTGTAGGTCTGGACGATGATCGCATCGGCCACGTTGTTGATGATGGACCGGGCGTTAAGGCTCACGGTACCGGTGGGGGTAGTGCCGGTGTTCGTTGATGTCGTCGAGGCGCCGCCGGAAGTGCTAGTGGGTGAGCTGCTCGTGGTTGCGTCATCCCCGCCGCTGCCACCGCAACCCGCAGCGGCAAGTACCCAGGACAGGGCGGAGGCAATAATCAATTTGCGCGAAATCATGGTGATAACTCCTCTAGCAAGTGCGGGGATCAGAACTCAAAGCCGAGCCCGAGCCCGAAGTAATCCGCCTCGTTGCCGATGCGGCCGGCATGCGTGCGGTTGGAAAACTCGCCCTTGAACACGATGCCAGGGCGGGGTTTGTAGTTGAGGCCGACGGTGACCGCCTCGCGGTCGTAACGGGCGTTGCGTGTGATCGAGCCGGTGGTGTCTGCGTGGGTGTCGTAGGCGTCGTAGCGCGCGAAGGCATCGAGCCGGCCACCCGCGCTGCCGAACAGTGAAAGCAGGTCGTAACCGGCCTCGACGAACCAGGCTTCGGCGCGGCTGCCGACGGGGGTTTTGGAGACCCCGAGCTCGGAGGCGTTGAAGGTGTTGAAGTTGGCGCGTGTGACCTGGTCGGCGTTCTCGATTTCGCCAGTCAGGAACTGGCCGCGCAGCGTGATCGGCCCGCGCTCGTAGCGCCCGTGCAGTTCCATCAGCGTGACCCTGGCGCTGACGTTGAGATTCTGGCGCGGTCGGTTGCCTGCGCTGTCGCCGTGATAAACCGCCCCACCCAGCAGCACGCCGGGTAAAGGTGCGTAGTCGAGACGGCCGACGACGGCCAGATCGTCGGCATTTTTGAATTCGAGCTTGCCTTGCTGGCCGCCGCGTACGAAGTTGAAGCCGGAGAACCCGGATGAATCGAGCGCCGTGATGATTTGCGCCTGGTAGCGCCACTGGCCCAAGGTCCCAAACAGCTCGACACCGGTTTCGTGCCACACGCTCGGGATGAGGTTGGTCTCGGCCAGCGAGCGTTCCAGGGTGAAATACTGCGACGGCTCGTGGTGCGTGTTGACCATGCCGAACGGCACCACGATCTCGCCGATGCGCCAATTGAGCGCCGGGCTGCGCTCGATCAACAAGTGCGCCTGTTCGAGCACGACCTCGCCGCCTTTCTCGACTTCGACTTCGAATTCACCGGCTTCCTCGGGCTCGAATTCCACCGTTGCACCCGTGCCGCCGTGCTCGAACTCGATCTCGGCGACGAATGCATACCCCTTGCCGAAGTCATACTTCGGCGCCAGCACGATCCGTTCGAGATCCGTGCGGGCGCGTTCCGTCGGCGTCTTGTCCTGCGCGTTCTCGTAGAAGTCGTAGCGCTGATAGTTGATGACGCCGTAGCCCTGCCAGTGGAGCTTGCCGCCGGCGTCCCTGCTTTGTTCAGCGGCGTCCTCGGTGTGTGCCAGCAACGCGTCGATCTGTTGCTGTTGGCGCTCGATGGTCTTGCGCTGCGCCTCCAACTGGGTCGCCAGCTCCTGCGCGGAGGGGGGCGTTTCGGCTGCGACGCAGACGGAAAGGCCGAGCGAAGCGAGGGCGACGGGCAGGCTGCCGCATCGCGCTGAAGTGCATCGGTTCGTTTTCAAGTCGTTGACTCCAAGGGATTTGCAGGGTGCCTTTGCGCCTCTGAACGGAGGGCATGGTCACCAGGCTAGTCTGGCAGGATGATACAAAAAACCAAATAGAAATGCACACGATTCGCACTTAATACAGATCAAAGGGGGATTGCGCCTAGATGCGTCCCGCAGGGTGCTTTAGGTGCATGACGATTCGCCCTGGGCCGCGGGAATGCCCGGGTGTCCAGGAGCTCGGAGGGGGGGCGGTAAACTGTCCTCGTCTACGCGATCTGACGGCTCCGGGCGGGCGTGGCGGTGCGTGTCCCTTTGTTTCACGTAAGGAACTCCCAGGGGTCTGCTGGCCGTCGCGGGGTTGCCGCCCAAGTGCGTTGCTGCGCCTGCCCGTCGGTTGTCGCTTGGCCGGCGCTGAGAGGGCTTGGGTTATTAGGGGGTCCGGTCTTGAGACTGCATATTTAGATTCGGTCTATATAAAGTAATAAATATCAAGGTATTTAGACTAGGTCTCAGTACATTGAGTGCGACTTCCAATACCAGCCGAGTCTGGGGAGGTCCGTGCTGCGGCCGCTCGGGTCGCAGCGAAGTCTGACCACTGTTTTCAACTCCAAGGGGTGTTTTCATGAAAAGATTGCCAATCGCCCTGGCTATCGCCGCGGTAACTTCGTTCGGCGTTAAGTCCGTCTCCGCCGATGCCCTCATGGACAAGGCGAGAGAACTGTTCAAGCCGATTCCTGCCGAAGCGCCGGCGCAGAAGGACAATCCCGCCAATCCCGCCAAGGTCGAGCTTGGCAAGATGCTGTTCTTCGATCCGCGCATCTCGGCGAGCGGTCTGATTTCGTGCAACACCTGCCACAACCTCGGGATGGGCGGTGACGACAATGTGCCTACGTCGGTTGGTCACGGCTGGCAGAAGGGGCCGCGCAATGCCCCGACGGTGCTCAATGCCGTGTTCAACAGCGCGCAGTTTTGGGATGGCCGGGCCGATGATCTCAAGGCTCAGGCCAAGGGTCCGGTCCAGGCGGGCGTGGAGATGAACAACAAGCCTGAGAACGTGGTGAAGGTGCTGAAAAGCATGGACGAGTACGTCAAGCGCTTCAAAGACGCCTTCCCCGGCGAGGCCGATCCGGTGACGTTCGACAACTTCGCCAAGGCCATCGAGGTATTCGAGGCGACGCTGACCACCCCGAACGCGAAGTTCGACAAGTTCCTGGGAGGCGATGCAGGCGCGCTTAGCGAGATGGAAAAGCAGGGCCTCGCGCTGTTCATCGACAAGGGGTGCGTCAGTTGCCACGGCGGGGTGAACCTGGGTGGTACGGGTTACTTCCCGTTTGGCCTGGTGCAGAAGCCCGGCGCAGACATCCTGCCGCCAAACGACAAGGGTCGTTTCGCGGTGACCAAGACCGCCTCCGAGCAGTACGTCTTCCGCGCCTCGCCCCTGCGCAACATCGAGTTGACGGCGCCATATTTCCATTCCGGACAGGTCTGGGACCTCGAGCAGGCGGTCGCCGTGATGGGCACGGCACAGCTCGGTAAGGAGATCTCCGACGCGGAGGCGAAGACCATCGCGACCTTCCTGCGGACGCTCACAGGCCAGCAGCCTAAGGTCGAGTACCCGATCCTGCCAGTTGAAACGGCTTCTACGCCGCGTCCGTCACTCTGAGGTCTTGCACTGTCGTCCCGGGTCGGCACGCCTCGCGTGTCGGCCTCCCACGCCTGTACCCATCCCGTCACGATTCGTGAATTGCCGCGGGTCGCTATTCACGATCCATCACAAACGGGACATACTTTCTTTCGCGATCGCTGCAGAGGGAGTCTGTGCGCCGATCTCGTGCGATCCGCGCAGTTAATGGGCGCAACTGGAGCGGTGCGGTTTGTCTGGCGGTTGTCGCGATGGGTGTGCCGAGCCCCACGGTGCCGTCTCCTAACGTCACAGCTCAGGAATCGTGAGTCATGTTGAGAACGCTAGTTTTGACCCTTGTCCTCCCGTTGTCCGTCGCCGCGCAGGCAGCAGATTCTGGCCCCGCGGTGCAGTCTGCGGGCGACGTGAAGGCCATCGAGCAGCAGAACCGGCTGCGGGAGGCGGAAAACGCCAAACTCAAGGCGCGCGTGAAGGAACTCGAGGATCTGGCCAAGCAGAAGGAGGCCGAATCCCAGAAGAAATCCCAGCAAATCGAGGAGCTTGCCAAGCAGGCAAAGGCCCCGAAGCCGCGCTGATCGTGGTAACTGGTGGATTCCCCTAACGGTACGGCCGATCCATGGGGCGTTGCCCATGCACATCAAAGTAGATATCGATATTGCCCCCGCCGAGTTCCGTGAGCTGATGGGCTGGCCGGATGTCTCCGAGCTGCAGCGTGAGGGCATGGCCCGCCTCCTCGAGCAGATGAAATCGGGCGCGGAGGGCTACGACCCGCTGAGTCTGATGCAGCCTTTCCTCGCGGGCTCGCTGTCGTCCGTGGAGAAGTTCCAGAAGTTGATGGCCGGCGCAATGGCGGCTTACGCCGCGGGTAGGTCCGCTGACAAGGACGCCAGTGGCGATCGCGGATAGCGAGGTCGTTGCGGCCATCCGCCGCCACGACGCAGGCCGTGATCCCGAGCGGCTTGCGCTACGCTACGCGCGACTTCGGGCCGATCCCTTCCGTTTCCTGCGCGGCACCGCGTACCTGTTCTACGCCACGCTCGCCAGCAGCGGGGATTTGCCGGGCTCACCGTTCACTTGGCTATGCGGCGATGCGCATCTGGAGAACTTCGGCAGTTATCAGGGTGACAACGGACTCGTCTACTTCGACCTCAACGACTTCGACGAGGCCATCCTTGGGCCCTGCCTCATTGACGTCGTTCGGATGCTCACCAGCCTGCATCTGGTCGCACGGCGCCTGGCACTCGGTGACGCGGACGTCGTGGAGCTGTGTTCCGCCTTGCTCGACCGCTACTGTGCGGAGCTTGGCGAAGGCAAGGTGCGCTGGGTCGAGCGCGCAACCGCGCAAGGGCCGGTCAGGGCGCTGCTACGCGGCGTCAAGCACCGCAAGCGGCGCAAGTTCCTCGACGGCCGCACGGTGCTGGAAGGGGGAGCGCGACGATTGATTATGGATGGCGGCAAGGCCCTGCCCTTGGCCGTTACGGTGCGTGCGCGGGTTGCGGCGTGCGTGGCTCGATACGGCGAGCGGCGTGGTCAGGCCAGTGCTCTGAGGGTGCTCGACGTGGGGCGTCGCATCGCGGGTACCGGAAGCCTGGGTGTGGAGCGTTACGTGGTATTGGTCGAGGGGGAGGGCTCGCCCGACCACAACTGGCTGATCGATCTCAAGGCCGCTGAGCCGCCGAGTGCCCTCGGGGCATTCCCCCTCCCGCAGCCGCCATGGGCGAGTGATGCCGAGCGCATCGTGGAGGTCCAGCGTCATTTGCAGGCCATTCCGCCCGCGCTGCTCGGTGCTGTTCCGTGTGGGGGCAGGCTGTTCGTGCTGCGTGAGCTCCAGCCGAGCGCCGATCGCATCGATTTCGATCAGTGGGACGGCTCGCTCGGCGATCTCGTCTCGGTGCTGCAGACCCAGGGCCAGGTGCTCGCCTGGACGCACCTGCGCGGCGCAGGGTGGCGTGGCGGCTGCGACGAGGCTGCACTGGTGGAATTCGGGCGTTCGGGGCAGTGGATCGGGGACACGTTAGCGCTGGCGCGCCACTGTGCTGCGGAGACCGAGCGCCAATGGCAGGCCTTCGCGGCGGCCTATGACGCGGGTGCGTTGGCTGGCTGACGCGGGTGCCTACGCAGTTGGTCCTGAACGCCTCGTGACCCGCGCGCAGCGTCGCTCACGCGCGCCGCAATCCCCACCACACGAACTGCACAAGGAACCAGGCAAGCGCCAGCAACGCCGGAACGCCGACGCAGCGGTAACCGAGCAGCGGGATCAGCGCCGCGCTGAGAAACAGCCAGGCACGCGGTCCGCCATGCCGGGCGAGGGCGGCCAGCGCTGTGTCCTGCTGGGATTTGGGCCGCTGCGGATCGGCCCACACCGGTGCGAGCTGTCCAGCTGCGCCGCTGACCAGCGGAAACAGGAAGCCCGGCACGAACACGCCGAGCGGGCCCAACAGCGCTGCGGGTTCCCACGCGGCTGCCAGCAGGGCACAAGCGAACCCCACCCACGCGGCGGCCAGCACGGGTGCCTGGCCGTGCAAGGCCAACAGCTCGGGCCCGTACAGCCGGACCCACGCGAGGCCGAGCCGCAGCAGGGGCCACGCCCACAGGGCCAAACCGCCCCAGGCGAGTGGCGGCATTGCGATGGCCTTGCCGAGCGCAAGCGCCACTGCGCCGGCGGCGGCCCACGGGAGGTCCGACCACAACCGCCCGGCTGCTTGCGGATCCGCCTGGTTGACTGCCGTCGGCATCAACACCTGCAGCGTGCCGATGGCGGTGAGCCCGACGAAGCCGTACAGGTTGATGTGAATGTGAAAGGCCCGCAGGGGGTCGTGCCACTGAGGCAGCCACGGCATTGCCGCCGCGGCAGCCAGCCCTGCCGCGAGGCAGGCCATCGCCGCGACATACCACGCGAGGCCGGGGTGCGGCGCGCCAAGGGCCTTGCGCCCCTTGCGCCACATCCACGTCAGCATCGACGCCGCGCCAATCAGGGCCGCGAGTGCTGCCACCGTCACGCCACTCCAGTCAAGCCAGCCGCCAAACACCGCGACGACGAGCAAACCGGCCGCCAACATCAGCCATGGAACCCGGGTGATCCTGCCACTCGCCGCGCGACTGCGCGTGAGCACCGGTGCGAAATGCTGCATCGCCGCCGTGATCAGGCTCATCACCCCTACGGCGAGCATCACATGCGCCCAGAACGCCGACGGCATCGCTGCGGCCTTGGGCAGCGCAATGCCCGCGGCGAGCAGCGCGAGCGTCAGCCCGACCAGGCCGAGCAGCATCAGCGCACGATGAAGTCGATGACCACCTGCTCGGGACCCTTTTCGAGATACTGCACGTCGATTTTTTCGCCGTAGCGATCGTGCATCTGCTGGAGCAGTGGCAGCGGGTTGTGGTCATTGGTGAAGCGCATGCGCTCACCGGGGCGCAGCGCATCGAGCGCGCCAAAGATCGCCGCGTGCCGAAAGCGCTTGGCGATGCCGCGGGCATCGAAGGCGTAGATGCCGTCCGGGCGGTCATGGTTATGCGGTGCGTGAATCTTGATCATGTCGGGGACTCCTCGGCCTGGCTTTGCAGGCCTCGCAAGTTAGCGCCTGCCGGCTCGGCCGGGCCTTGACTCAGGTCAAAAGCGTAGGGGCTCGCGCCATCCAGCCGTCGAAGATCCGACTGCGACCCGGATCTACTGATGAAAACATGTACGACGGTCTCGAGGGGGCAAGGCATGCGATGCAGCCGCAAGCTATCCCGCTATCACGATACACGTGCCGATCGGAGGGTCGAACGCCCAGCGTGTCCATAAGGCCCCGACGGTGTGCGGCTCTGCGATCTCCCCGACGCAGATCCCTCACCGTGATCGGTTCGCCAGTCTTGGGAAAGCACGTTGTCACCCTCGCCAAGCGCCCTTGGTCTCTATAAGGAAATTCTATAGCGCACTTCTCTAATATTGATTAGGCAGACGATTGTGCCTGATACATACTGCGCGGCGCATTTGAATCGTACCTGAGGAGACGACCCTGGATGTTCACTACTAACCCCTTTGCAGAGTTGACTGCGTTTATCCCGCCTGCAGCGATGCAGGCCTACGTCGTGTTGATGATTCTCCTGGTAATCGGGGGTACGCTTCTCGACGTCATCCACAAGAAGAGCGCCAAGTACTTCTTTGAGAACGCCAAGCGGGCACAAAAGTCGGCGACGCGCACGCTTGACAGCGGCACCAAGATTTCGGCTGCTGTGCAGACGCTTGCCAACGAGGTGCTGACCTCTGGGGAGTTTGCGAACCCCAAGCGTCGCCTTTCGCACCTGTTTACAATGTACGGGTTCATCATCTTCGTGGTGACGACAGCCGTACTGATCTTCAGTTACCCGACCAAGGCTGACGCCGCGCCCGCCATCCTCCCCGCCCTGTGGCACCTCGGTGCGATCATGCTCTGCATCGGCGGGTACTGGTTCTGGTTCTTCATTCGTGTGGATGTGAGCGCCGAAGGCAACCCTTGGTACAAGATCTCCTTGCGCGCTGACCTGTTCATCGTGTCTCTGCTGGCCATGGCGACGTTCGCGCTGATTTGGTCGTTCCTGCAGTCGAGCGGTCCGTCAGCTCTGTCAGATCTTTTCTTCCTGCTGTTCATCCTGGCTGCAACCGTACTGTTTAGCACCGTGCTCTGGTCGAAGTTCGCGCACATGTTTTTCAAGCCTGCTGCTGCTTACCAGAAGCGCCTGGCTAAGGCCGATGGTTCCAGGGAGAACTTGCCTGCCGACTACGATCTGACCGATCCTGCGGTTCAGGCCAAGTTCCCGGATATCCCCACCTACATGGGCAAGAGGCCGGAATACATGGGTCTTGGCATCAAGCGTGAAAGCCCCAAGCACTACTAGGCCGACTAACGAGTTGAAGTGAGAGGATTACCATGCCTACCTTTGTATACATGACCCGCTGCGATGGCTGTGGCCACTGCGTCGATATTTGCCCTTCGGACATCATGCACATCGACAAGGTCACCCGTCGTGCGTACAACATCGAGCCCAGCATGTGCTGGGAATGCTTCTCCTGCGTGAAGGCTTGCCCGCACCACGCCATTGACGTGCGCGGCTACGCTGACTTCTCTCCGCTCGGTCATTCGGTGCGTGTGCATCGCGACGAGGAAAAGGGCGTCATCGCATGGCGTATCAAGTTCCGTAACGGGCAGAAAGACATGGATCTGCTTGCGCCCATTACGACCAAGCCGTGGGGCAAGTACATTCCGAAGCTTGCCGAAGTCCCGGGGCCCACGAAGGAGCAGCGTGAAAGCCAGCTTCTGTTCAACGAGCCGAAATACATCCGGCTTGATGACGGTGGGCTGCGTACGCTTGAGGACGCTGGTTTGAAGATGAAAGCAGGGGTGTACTACTAATGGGTTTCAAGACTATCGTCGAAGACAATATCGACATTCTGGTTTGCGGTGCTGGACTGGGTGGCACGGGTGCCGCTTGGGAAGCTCGTTACTGGGGTCAGAACAAGAAGATCGTGATCGCTGAAAAGGCGAACATCGATCGTTCCGGCGCCGTTGCGCAGGGCCTGTACGCGATTAACTGCTACATGGGTACGCGTTTCGGTGAGAACAACCCCGAAGACCACGTTCGCTACGCCCGTATCGACCTGATGGGCATGGTGCGCGAAGACCTGCTGTTCGACATGGCGCGTCACGTCGACTCCGCTGTGCACCAGTTCGAGGAGTGGGGTCTGCCATTGATGCGCAACCCGAAGACGGGCGCCTATCAGCGTGAAGGCCGCTGGCAGATCATGATCCATGGTGAGTCCTACAAGCCCATCGTGGCTGAGGCCGCCAAGAAGTCCGCCGACAAGGTGTACAACCGGATTTGCGTGACCCACCTGCTGATGGACGAGTCGAAGCCGAACCGCGTCGCTGGTGCCGTGGGCTTCAACGTCCGTACGGGTGACTTCCACGTCTTCAAGTCCAAGACGGTGATCGTCGCCGCGGGTGGCGCTTCCAACATCTTCAAGCCGCGCTCGGTCGGTGAAGGTGCAGGCCGCGTATGGTACGCGCCGTGGTCTTCCGGCTCTGCTTACGGTCTGCTGATCGGCGCAGGCGCGAAGATGACGCAGATGGAAAACCGTATCGTGCTCGCCCGCTTCAAGGACGGTTACGGTCCGGTCGGTGCTTACTTCCTGCACCTCAAGACTTACACCCAAAACGGTCTCGGCGAAGAGTACGAGTCCAAGTGGTGGCCGCAGCTGCAAGAGATGGTGGGCAAGGAGTACCTGGACCCCGAGGCGTCTCACCGCACGCACCGCCCGATCCCGACCTGCCTGCGTAACCATGCTTTCATCAGTGAGGTGAACGCCGGTCGCGGTCCGATCCACATGGTGACGATGGAAGCCTTCCAGGATCCGCACCTCGAGGAGATCGGCTGGCACAACTTCCTTGGGATGACCGTCGGCCAAGCTGTGCTTTGGGCTGCAACCGACGTCAACCCGAAGTATGAAAACCCCGAGCTGACCACTTCCGAGCCGTACGTCATGGGGTCACATGCCACGGGTTGCGGCGCTTGGTGCTCGGGTCCAGAGGACATCTCTCCGCCGGAGTACTTCTGGGGTTACAACCGGATGACGACGGTCGAGGGTCTGTTCGGTGCAGGTGACGCCGTCGGCGGTACGCCGCACGCGTTCTCGTCGGGCTCGTTCACCGAGGGTCGTCTGGCTGCCAAGGCTGCCTGCCAGTACATCGATGACGGCAAGGCTGCGGGGATCCGTGTTTCCGATGAGCAGATCAACCGCCGCAAGGCCGAGATCTACAAGCCGCTGGAGCACTACAAGGTCTACCGTAACGAGATCACTGCGGGTACGGTGAACCCGAACTACATCAACCCGCGTCAGGGTCTCGACCGTCTGCAGAAACTGATGGATGAGTACTGCGGTGGCGTGACGGTCAACTACATGACCAACGAGAAGCTGCTCAACATCGGTCTGAAGAAGCTGAAGACGCTCGAGGAGGACCTCGAGAAGATTGCTGCCGAGGACCTGCACGAGCTGCTGCGCGCGTGGGAGCTCAAGCACCGTGTGCTCACTTCCGAGGCCGTGTTCCATCACACGCTGTTCCGCAAGGAGACGCGTTGGCCCGGCTACTACTACCGCGGTGACGCCCTGAAGCTCGACGACGAGAACTGGCACGTCCTAACCGTCTCTCGCCGTAATCCGGTCACGGGTGAGTACACGATGGAAAAGGCGCCGTGCTACCACATCGTCAGCAAGGACGACTAAGTCCCGGCCTGTAAGCCTGTTGGCAGTTGCCTTCCCCCCATCCGGGGGGAACGGCAGTCCAATTGGAGGAGAAGTCAAAAATGATGAACATCATTGACCACACTGACGAAGAAATCCTCGCGATTGCCCACCCAATGTGGAATGACCTCATCGAGTTCTCCAACAAGGGCCAATACGGTAAGTTCATCAGGAAGTTTTCTTACGACCTGCTGCTCGGACTAAACGAAGTGGAGCTGGGCAAGCAGTTTGCGAAAAGCGAGCTTGCGCGGAACCTGTCTCCCCAGTGGGACTATCTCGGCATCATCAGGCGCGGTCAGCACGTTACCGTCCTTTACCGTGTGCGTAGCACGATCAAGGAGGGCGAGTGGCTGGGTCGGCTGGTGCTCGGTTACGAACGCGGCGAAGTGCGAATCTTCGCGGCCTCCATCTTCTGACATTCGGGTGTCCACATGGCTGAGGTGATCCAGGCCAATAAGTACGTCGAGCTGACCTACAAAGTCATTGACGAGAAGTCTGGCCAGGTCTTGACGGCAGTTGAGTTTCCACTCGGCTACGTCCATGGCGTCAACACCGTACTGTCTCCACCGGTCATGGCTGAGCTGGAAGGCAAGGCAGCCGGCGAAGTGATCGAAGTGCCTATCGATTGCAACGAGCTGTACGGGCCAAGGGACGAGTCGCTAGTCATCACGGATTACATCGAAAACGTCCCGCAAGAGTACCGTGAGGTGGGTACCGCCATTCTCATGGAAAACGACAAGGGCCAAACGCGCACGTTTCTGGTGACGCGCGTCGATGCCAAGACGGTGACGTTCGATGGTAACAACCCGCTGTGTGGCAGGATGGTACGCTTCAGGCTCGAGGTTTTGACCGTTCGTGATGCGACGGACGAGGAAATCGCGGCTGGCGGCAGGGTAGACGGCGTCCCCGACGTGGCCCTCGGTCCCAGTATTCACGACATCTGAAATCAACGCTGCGTCGATCGCAGATCATTGCTTAGCAAGAGGTGAGTGTATGAGTGAACCCAGCAAAACCAGACCCAAAGTTCCGGATGGCAAGTCCCGGTTCGTCGTGACCCGGCAGAAGCCCCCCACGGAGAAGGGCTTTGTCGGTTACGAAACGATTTGGGAGCCGTTCCAAAAGGTGCAGGAGTACGTCACGCCGAAGAGGCCGTAAACCACCGGTTCCGAGGTTCGGAACCGCAGGTTTGGTGTGTTCTTCAGTGGACCTCCGGGTCGGCTTAGCTCCGGCCGTCTAACTCAGCAAGCGCCGCGCAATGCGGCGCTTTGCGTTTTTGACGGTTCCGCGATTCAAGGGGACGATACGCACAAGTGACACGTTGGCGGTCATGCGGTCCAGACTTGGGCGCATCGCTCGGCATTCGGTGTTTTCAGAACCTAGGTCATGTTTGCTAAGCTGCGGTGCATAACACCCTTTATCGTCGAACCCCTTGGGCGCCATTGCATTCGATACGCTGAAATTCGCCAAGCGGCCCCAGGAGGGTGGCTTCACCGAGCAGCAGGCCGAGGTGCTTGCGACGGCAGAGGCCGAGCTCATCGAGGACAATCTCGCGACCAAGCGCGACATCGCGGAAATCCATCGTGCGATGAAGGAACTGGAGCTCTCCCTCCAGCGCGACCTGAAGTCCCTGGAGGTCTCGCTCAAACGCGACATGAAAGACCTCGTATACCGCATGACCATCAAGCTCAGTGCGATGCTCGTGGTTGCCGTAGGCGCGATGGCGACGCTCGTCAAGGTGCTGTAGGGCGATGCAGACCCGCGCGGTCTGCTGGGGGCGGCGGAGTGTCGCAGCATACCGCGACGCGCCGTAGCACTTTTTTCGCGCGATCTTTGCCAGAAACGTTCCTTTTACGCAGGGTTTCCCTGTCATAGCTAGGATTGCTCACCAAGCATCTCGGTTCACGGCGTCGCGTGTGACAGATGGCTTCTTGGCCCTTGTAAACTTTGTGGATGAAGGAGCCATAGGGACCATTCCCATGCTAGCGATGTTACTCAACGCAACGCGTTCGCCACTCGTTCCCACGACGTTGCCCGAGCCTGCGCCGGGCCCGGGTGAGGTGCAACTGCGCGTGCTGGCCTGCGCGGTGTGCCGGACGGACTTGCATGTCATCGATGGGGATCTGCCGCACCCGAAGCTGCCGCTCGTGCTCGGTCACGAGATCGTGGGGCGGGTAGAGGCGTTGGGGCCAGGGGCGCGCCGGTTCCGCGTCGGGGATCGTGTGGGCGTGCCGTGGCTGGGAGGCGCCTGTGGCGAGTGTCGTTACTGCGCGCGTGGGCAGGAGAACCTCTGCGACCGCGCGGTGTTCACCGGCTATACCCGAGACGGTGGGTTCGCCGAGCAGACCGTGGCCGACGAGCGATTCTGTTTTCCGATCCCGGCGCGCTACGGCGATGCCGAGGCCGCGCCGTTGCTCTGCGCGGGGCTGATCGGCTGGCGTACGCTCGCGAAGGCCGGGCGCGATGCAGAGCGGCTCGGCATCTACGGTTTTGGCGCGGCGGCGCACATCGTGGCGCAGGTGGCGCGGCATCAGGGCCGGCGCGTGTTTGCGCTGACCCGTCCCGGTGACTGCGCAGCGCAAGCCTTCGCGCGTCGGCTCGGGGCGGTGTGGGCCGGAGGTTCGGATGAGACGCCGCCCGAACGTTTAGATGCGGCGCTGATCTTCGCCCCGGTGGGTGATCTCGTGCCCCGTGCCCTGACCCACCTCGACAAAGGCGGCACCGTCGTCTGCGGCGGCATCCACATGAGCGACATCCCCGTGTTCCCTTACCGCGACCTGTGGGAGGAGCGCACCATCACCTCGGTGGCCAACCTCACGCGGGAAGATGGTGAGGCGTTTCTGCGGGTGGCCGACGAGGTCCCGATCCAGACCCACGTCCAGGTCTATGCGCTGGAACAGGCCAACGAGGCGATCGCCGACCTGCGGGCTGGGCGCGTCAACGGCGCGGCTGTACTGGTGCCGGCCGGATGAGGCCACGGCTGCCAAGTCGTCCGCCGCGTAAACCTTTCCGGAGTCATTGATCGCAGTCTTGGTCCGTGGCGTCCGTTGCGGGCCTGCCGGGGTTTTGTGGGCCGCGCTCCGGCGCCTTGGCCTGTTCCAAAAATGCGGCCACGTAGTCCAGGCCGTGGTCGTTGGCACGAATGCCGAGGTGGATCTGTTTGCGGATCCCGGTGGGGCCGAGTCGCAAACTCACCAGCGGCAGGGTCCTCGCGTAGCTTTTCGCGATCCAGTCGGGGGCGGCTGTCACGCCGCGGCCGACGGCCACCATGTGCATCAGGATCTCAGTCGTCTCGATGGTCTTGCGGCGCGGCAGGGCCACACCCGCGGGGAGCAGGAACAGCCGGTAGATGTCGAGGCGCTCTGCCTCTACGGGGTAGGTGAGGAGGGTTTGATCGGCCAGGTCGGAGGGTTCAACTACGGCCTTGACCGCGAGGGGATGTTGGCGGTTGACGACCAGCACCTGCTCGTAGTCGAACACGGGCTCGAAGCGCAGACCCGCCCGCTCTAAGGGATCGGGGGTGACGAGCAAGTCGATCTCGTGGTTGAACAGGGCGGCAATGCCGCCGAACTGGAACTCGCGCCGCACGTCGACCTCGACATCCGGCCAGCTCTGGAGATAGGGCCCGACCACCCGCGATAGCCAGTCGTTGCAGGGGTGACACTCGATGCCGATGCGCAGCGTGCCTCGTTCACCGGCGGCCATTTGCGCGAGCGTCCGCTCGGCGTGCTCGAACTGAGGTACGAAGCGGTTGGCCAGCGCGAGCAGGTATTCACCCGCGGGGGTGAATCGTAGCTGTCGCCCTTCCTTCGTCCACAGCGCGCAACCGAGCCGCTGTTCGAGCTTGTGTATGGCGTGGCTTAAGGCCGACTGCGTCAGGCACAGCGACTCGGCAGCCTCCGTCAGCGTGCCTTGCCGCTGCACAGCGCGGAGGATTTCCAGATGTTGGCGTTCGATCATTCAACGGGGCCCAGAGAGCGATCAGGTGTCGCCCAAAATAATGAGAAATATTCATTATAGGATGAATTAATATCAATTTTCTTCATGTGTTGGGGTCGTCTAATCTCATCGCCGCCTTTGAAGTTCTAAGTCCCCAAGGTGTGCACATGGTTACGACCCACAATCTCGGCTTTCCGCGCATCGGCGCGCAACGTGAACTGAAGTTTGCCCTCGAAGCCTACTGGTGCGGCGAGCGCAGCGCCGAGGCGCTCCTCGGCGTGGCGGCCGATTTGCGCGAGCGGCACTGGCGGCAGCAACGGCAGCTCGAATGCGTGCCGGTTGGGGATTTCGCGCTCTATGACCACGTCCTCGACATGAGCTTCACGTTAGGCAACGTGCCAAAGCGGGCGCTAGCTGGTTCCGGCACCGAACTCGAGCGCTACTTCCGCGTGGCGCGCGGGCGTGCACTGCATGATGCGCCGTGCCATGCCGTCCACGCCGGCGAGATGACCAAATGGTTCGACACCAACTACCACTACATCGTGCCCGAGTTCGCAGCCGACACGACGTTCTCGCTCAACCCCGAACGTCTGCTCGATCAACTCCGCGAGGCACGGGCGTTGGGGTTGACACCCAAGCCGGTCCTCATTGGCCCCGTGACCTATTTGTGGCTCGGCAAGGCCAAGGACGGCAGCAGCCGGCTTGATCTCCTGCCACGCCTGCTGCCGGTCTATGCCGAGCTGCTGCGCGAGCTGGCGGCCTTTGCCGAATGGGTGCAAATCGACGAACCGATCCTTGTGACCGAGCTCGATGCGGAGTGGAAACACGCGCTGAGCCTCGCTTACCACCAGCTCAAGGGCGTGGCCCCCAAACTGCTGCTGACGACCTACTTCGGCGACTTGCAGGACAACCTGCAACTGGCCTGCGGGCTGCCCATAGACGGTCTGCATCTCGACGCGATCAACGCGCGGCATGAGGTAGAGCGCGTGATCGACTGGTTGCCGTCGTACAAGGTGCTCTCACTCGGTGTGATCGACGGCCGCAACGTCTGGAGGACCGACCTGGATGCGCTGCTCGACTGGCTCGAGCCAGTCTACGAGCGACTCGGGGAGCGGTTGTGGCTTGCGCCTTCGTGTTCGCTGCTCCACGTGCCGGTCGACCTGGCGAGCGAGACGCGCCTGGACCCAGAGATCAAGTCCTGGCTTGCATTCGCGTTGCAGAAGCTGGACGAACTCGGCACCGTGGCGCGCGCGCTTGACGTAGGCCGCGCGACTGTAGCCGAAGCGCTGGACGCAAGCCGCGCGGCACTGGTAAGCCGCCGGCACTCGCAGCGGGTACACAACCCTGCGGTCAAGGCCGCCGTTACGGCCATCTCGACGGCGGACGGACAGCGCCGCAGCCCCTACGCCACGCGCGCTGCGTTGCAGGCCGAGCGCTTGCGGCTGCCGCTGTTTCCGACGACGACGATCGGCTCGTTTCCGCAAACCGCGGAGATCCGTCACGCACGCCAGCGCTTCAAACGCGGTGAGCTGGATCGAGCGGGCTATGAGGCGGCGATGCAGCGCGAGATCGAACGCGCCGTGCGGGAACAGGAGGCGCTCGGTCTGGATGTGCTCGTGCACGGCGAGGCGGAGCGCAACGACATGGTCGAGTACTTCGGCGAGCAACTCGACGGCTACGCCTTCACCCAGAATGGCTGGGTACAGTCCTACGGCTCGCGCTGCGTCAAACCACCCTTGCTGTACGGCGACGTCAGCCGCCCGCGGCCGATGACCGTCGAGTGGATCCGCTACGCCCAGTCGCTCACCCGCAAGCCCATGAAAGGGATGCTCACCGGACCGGTAACCCTGCTCAACTGGTCGTTCGTCCGCGATGACCAGCCGCGCTCTGCCACCTGCCTCCAGCTCGCCCTGGCCATCCGCGAGGAGGTGCTCGATCTGGAGCGCGCCGGTGTCGGCATCATCCAGATCGACGAGGCAGCACTGCGCGAGGGTCTGCCGCTGCGCCGCTCGCAGTGGCGGGATTACCTGGACTGGGCCGTCGCCGCCTTTCGCATCGCAGCCAATGGCGTCGCCGACACGACACAGATCCACACTCACATGTGCTACTCGGAGTTCAACGACATCATCGAGTCGATTGCTGACATGGATGCTGATGTTATCACCATTGAGACTTCCCGCTCGGACATGGAGTTGCTCGACGCCTTCGAGCGTTTCGAATACCCCAACCAGATCGGGCCGGGGGTATATGACATTCACTCACCCAACGTCCCCACCGTCGAGCAGATCGTGACACTTATGCGGAAGGCCGCCACCCGCATCCCGCCGGAACGGCTATGGGTGAACCCTGACTGTGGCCTGAAAACCCGGCAGTGGTCCGAAGTCTTGCCGGCCCTCACGAACCTGGTCGCCGCGGCCAAGGCCCTGCGGCGGTCGGTGAGTGCCCAGGGGGGCTGAGGCGGGCTTGGAATGGCTCATGACCAACCGGGCACGGTTCAGCCGCGCCCGTCACCCGAAGCCAGCTTACCGGTGTCCAGTTGGGCCGCAGCATCTGCGTGCGCCATCTCCCTCAAGCACCGGATGCACAGACAATCGCGAAACTGCGCCCTGAGGTTTTCCAGCACAACCTTCGACAGCGTGACTCCCGCGCACTGACAGTGCACGGGGTTGTTCACCTTGCATTCAAAACTGCCGCCGCAGCGAGGGCAGCACTTGATCTCGTGTTTGGTCATGCCCGCGTGTACCAGTCCACAACGAGGATCATGGTCGCCAGTTAGTGACCGTTGCAATCGATCGGGCGCTTGCCGATGCCGCTGGGCCCACTGCGGTCACTTGGTCAAGATCAGCTTGCCTTGACGCGTGATGCGCAGGCGGTACCGCTGGCCGTTGTGGTCGATGATGAGCTCCACATCGGGGCCAAACAGCTCGATGGTTGAGTAACGTCGCAATCGCTCGTCGCCGGCCTTAAGCCCATTCGCTCCGCTGGGCTCCCGTTGGAGGTTCTCGGATTCGGTGAGGCTCATTGGCGCACGATCCCGGGCGCGATTGCGGAGTTTGTGAGGGTGGCGTCGGACCCGCCATCGCGTGAAGCAATCTCCGTGCTGCCCTTGGCAAGTCGCACCAGGCCCGCGGCAAACCCGGCAAGCCCTGAGTTCCTGAGCATCACGCAGGGTTTGTCGGTCTGCTTGCAGTGGCGTTTGAGCCGGTAGTACGCGTTGTGACTGATACAGTCGGCAGCGCAGATGACGGCATCTGCGGCGTTCAGCAGGTCCGGCAGACGTGCCATGCTCTCCTCGCGGCCGCCGTCGTGCAGCAAAAACCGCCCGCCGAGGCGCTCGACAACGTCACGATACCGCGCGAAGACGGCGTTGCGCCCGCCGACGCACAACACGCTGCGGCCGGTCAGATCGATGCCTGCGCAGAGGTCGGCGTCCGCGCAGCCGGCGCATGATCCCGGCCGGACAACCAGTCTTTCGAGCGCGTCGCGCTCCTCGCGCAGCGCGCGCAGTTCCAGCGCCTGGCGCTCGTGACTGTTCAGCAGCAGCCGATGGGACTTTTCGAGCCGCGCGGCGCGCTCGAGCTCGCCACGCAGGCGGCGGAGTTCGGCGTTTTGTTCCGCCAGACGTTGCTCCATTTCGCGCTGTGGGGCGCCAGCCTGGGCCGCCCTGAGCTGCTGGCGCAGATGTTCGGTGTCGAATGCAGCCGAGCGCGCGGCCTTGAGTTGTGCCTGCAGTTCGCGGATCAGGGCGTCGCGCTCGGCCAGCGTTTCGGCGTACTGGCGGGCCGAACGAACTGCGTCATGACGCAGCGCGGCATTCTCGCGTTCGAGCTCGCCGAGACGTCGGATGTCGGCCGCGATGCCGGCGCCGACCTGGTGCGACAACATGTGCATATCCCGATAGACCCGATGGCGGGCTTCCTCGGTCGCGGCCCGGTGGGTCATCACGGCCCAGAGGGCGCCAGCCACCTCGCCGCCAGCGAGGTGCTGCCGCCACAGTTCGAGCAGCTGTTCAGTGTCCTTGGCCGGTGCAAAGCGGCGAAGCCAGCGTGCATATTTCTCGTCGAGCCGCTTCTGGATGGCCTTGGAAATAGCGTTGCGCGATTCGACGATGCCGACGACCTCGACGTGCAGCTCATACTCGTCGAACTGGCATCCGCCATAGCCGCCCTTGCGCGCGATCTTTTTCAATTCAGCAAAGGTGAGGCAGGTGCCGATGATCGGACAGTGGTACTTGTGCTCAAGCTCCCAGAGCTTGAGCGGTCGGGCCGCTTGCGAGGGCGGCCCGGCCAGCGGATCCTCTGCGGAGGTGGGGGTACCTGCGCGTCGAAAGGTGAGCACGGGTGGGGTTGCGTCAATGGGAGACATGGCTTACCTCCCAAGCGTTGGTCGGCAGGGTGCTCACGCGGCCAGTACCGCGACACAGCGCGTCGATGGCGTCGGCAAGGCGGCTGCTCTGCGCGCGGAGTTCGTCACTGACGCCCGGCTCGTGAGACAGGCAGTCGAGCAGCATCAGGGCAAGGTAGGCGGACTGCGTGTGCCGGGTCCGCAGGTACTGGGTTAGATGGTGGAGCGCCCCCGCGATCAGCGGGGATTGGCGGGATGTACGGGTCGCGTTCACCGATGTTCTCCATTGGGCCCGACGGCGCATCCAGGGCCCGCTCGGCGGAAACGCTCATGCGGACGTGGCGGCCGGTGTCGAGGCGGTTACAGGATTGGCTTGGGTCGCGGTGCGTAACGACACGCCCTGGCTGGTTTTGGTATCAAGAATAATTCGCATCGAGCACAAATGCAAATGAGTCGCATTTGATTCTATGCGTATGTGAGGCAAGTCGTGGGATCGAGCGCTGACGAGGCGCACTTTGCCAGTCGGGATGGTGGCTATTGGCGAGCTTTCCGTGTAGTCGCGGTGATCGGGAACGGCGGCTGGCCTTAGGGAGCGCTAAGCCGGGTCAATCCGCGATTTTTGCAGGCGTCGGTTGCGGTGCCGGTGCGATTGCACGGCATCGTGTGCGCTGCCCAAGGGCGGTGCGGTCGCCGGGCCCGCATGAGGCTCCCGGCGCTGGATGGTGGCTGACCGACGGACTTTGACTCGGCTCATTTACAGAGTCAGCGGTTCAACAGGATGCTACCGACTGGCCGTGAGCTTGCCAGCCGGAAGCGGTCGGGATCTCCTGCCCTATGCGACGAGGCGCTCCAGTGCGTCCACCACAAGCCCGTGGTCATTCTCCTGCGGCAGACCGGAGACGCTCACGGTGCCGAGGACGCCCGAGCCGCGCAGCCGGATCGGAAAGGCACCACCCTGCGAGGAAAATTCGCGCGGGTCGATGTGCGGCAGACGCTCGAGCTCGCGTTGGCGGTTGCGGTTGTAGACGCCGAGGTAGAGCGAGCTGCGGCCGAAGTAGAGGGTGGCCTGCCGCTTGCGGCGCAGCCAGTCGAGGTGGTTCTGCGTCGTGCCCGGCATCGCATAGAGGAACAGGACCTGACCGAAGGCGTAGATCTCGATGGCGACGCTGGCCTGCCGCGCCTCGGCGAGTTGCTTGAGCGTCTGGCCAAGCTGCCACGCGGTGGTGTGGTCGAAACGGTCGAACTGCAGCCGGTGTTCCTGATCGATCAGACTTTCAAGGTCATTCATTTGTTGATCGAGATTAAATTCGGATGTCTGGATCGCAGTGTGGCGCACGGATGACAGCGAACGTGCTGGATGTTTCGAGTGGGCTCACAGGCTCTGACTTTCGACGTGGCGCGGCGGTAAACGCGCTTGTGGATATCGGATGGCGAGTTTGATTGAGCCGGCTTTAAATGAGTGACGGCCCGCTTCGACCGGTGAGGATGCCGTAAACAGAGGAACGGCTTGGGACGGACAAGACGTCAATCGTTCAGTCGACAAGGCAGTTGAACCCCATGCAGTGGGACGGAAACGCTATCGCAGTTGCGATCCTCGTGCCCGTTTCGTTCCATAGGTGTTAACTAAATCCTTTAAAGGCTTATCAGATGACGGAAAATGTCCGGGAAATCGAAAAAGACCTGCGTTCGCAGATTCACGCGTTGATCGAAAAATACGCCCGCATAGTACATGCACCGCGGCCTTTCGAGCCTGGCGTTTCGAACGTCCAGGTTGCTGGGTCAGTACACGATGCCGAAGAAATGCTCAATTTGAGCAACGTGATGCTGGATTTCTGGCTCGCGGAAGGTCGCTGGACCCGGGAATTCCAGCGCAAGTTCTCGGCCTATCTCGGTGTCAAGCACACCGTCACCACGAATTCCGGTTCGTCGGCAAACCTGCTCTCTTTTTCCGCGCTGACTTCGCCACGGCTCGGCAAACGCGCGATCAAGCCCGGCGACGAGGTCATTACCGCGGCCACCGGATTCCCGACCACAGTCAATCCGATCATGCAAAACGGCGCGGTGCCGGTGTTCATCGACGTCGACATCCCAACCTATAACGGATATCCGATTTCCGTGATTGAAACGGGCTCAAAGCTCCCCCGCCTCGATCATGCGGATGAGTGTTGAAATGTCCGCGCCGTAGTTCTTCTCCGGTTTCTCCGATTCTGTTGATTTCGGGATGTAGGGCTTCGGCTCAGGCGGTGGTTTCGGTGCCATCCGTGCAAAGG
>CAYSFW010000021.1:0-121130 GCA_964430355.1 uncultured Thiotrichales bacterium | reverse complement strand
ATGCGCACCGGCTCACGGGTGAGGCCCCCGGCCTCCGCGGCGGCGAAGAACGCGAGCGCCTGCGCCGCGTAGTCGAGGATCAGGTTCTTGAAGTTCTGGTCGTGGCTCATGGAGCTGGATCGGAAAGGCGGTCAGCGCACTCAGGATTACAGGGAACTGAAGTGCGCAAGCCGGTGCCTACGCAGAGAGCTGTTTGGGCGACAAACGACATCTTGGGCCCGCCCTGGCCGAGCGCGGCCAGCTGTCACGCCTCCTGCGGATACTTCAACCCCCACTGCCCGCGCAGTGCGTCCATCACATGCATGACGGCGAGCGTGTCGTCGAGGGGCATGACTGCGCTCTCGGTAAGGCCTTGTTGCAGGCAGCGGACCACCTCAGCAATCTCGAACTGGTAACCGTTGCCAGGAAAGACGTGCGTCTGCGCGCGCATGGCGTCAATTGCGCCGCGCGCCGCGTCCAGCCGCCGACGCAACGCATGCGCGGTGGCGCTCTGCTTGAGCGCTGCCTTGACTTTGCCTTTGACGCCTTGCGGCCCTTTATCGCCGGGCGATTCGGGCTGGGGCAGCGCAGAGGACTGAGCGCTCAGCCGATGCGCGCGGTAGAACGGTGCGTGCAGCCGGATCTGCCCCAGTTCGCCCATGATGACTGCCTCGTTAGTGCCCAGCACGCGCAGGCTCGCCGACAAATCAGCAATCGCCCCGCAGCTATAGATGAGTTGGCAAGCGGACTGCTCATCCACGCCACTCGGGCCAAGGTTGGCCGCCCCAATCACGCCCTCAGGCACACCGAGCAGATGGCAGGCAAGCGAGATCGGATACACGCCGCGGTCGAGCAACGCGCCACCGCCGAGTTCGCGTGAGAAAAAGCGACCTCTCGGGTCATAGTAGGTCGGGTAAGCAAAGTTCGCTTGCACCATGCGAATCGCGCCGAGTTCACCTGCCTGCACACGGCGTTTTGTTTCCACGATGGCTGGGATGAAGCGCATCCACATCGCCTCCATGACGAAAACCTGCTTGGCGCGTGCGGCGGCAACCACTCGCTCGGCCTCGACGGCATTGAGCGTGAAGGGTTTTTCGCAGAGCACGGCCTTGCCGGCCTTGATGCAGCGCAGCGCATCGTCCATATGACGATGGTGCGGCGTGGCGATGTAAACGACGTCGACATCGGGATCGGCGAGCAGCGCCTCGAGACCATCGTGCACCCGCGGTGCGCCAAACCGAGCCGCGAACGCTTCGGCGTTGGCGCGCGTGCGCGAGGCCACTGCGCTCAGCACGGCATCCGACACCAACCGAAAATCCTGCGCGACGTCTCGAGCGACGGCACCCGTACCCCAAAAGCCGAAGCGAATCGTCTTGCCCATCGTCACTTGGCCCACGGCATCGGTTCGATCGGGTCGAAGGTCGTCGTCATCCGGTAGGTAGCCCCCTGCTCACGCGCGTAATGAATGGCCAGCGCCAGCTCATTGACGTGCAGCGAAAAGCGCGGCGAGAGCCGGCAGGGCCGCTGCTCTCGCACCGCGGCGGCCAGTTCGGCCGGACCCCGGGCGAAGTCCATGCTCTGCGAGCCCTTGGTCTTGGCCTTGGGCTGGGGCGACTTGAGCAGCGGATAGTGCGACTTCAGCGGATTGAGGAAAGTCTTGCGGCGGATCTTCATCATGCGCCGGCTGTACACGGGCGACTGGTAATGCCACGAATCGTCGGTGTAGAGCACTCCCTTGTCGCCGACGATCTTCAGCGAGTGATCGTGCGGCGCGAGGATGCTGCACGTCAGCCGCGCGACGACCCCGCTGGCGAACTGGATGCAGGCGACTGAAAAGTCGGGCGACTCGAGGTTGAGCGGTTCGTCGGTGAGCTTGTCGGGAACCTGGATCGAGGCAAACGAGGTCACGCTGGTCGCCGGCCCGAACCACGCAAGCAGCCAGGTCAGATAGTAGCCAGCGTGCTCGAGCGTGCAGCCGATCTCGAACTCATCCTTGTAAGGCCACGGCACGCCGGACTCTGAAAGCCATTTTTTGTAAGGCATCAGGTGCACCATGCCATCGTCCATCTCCGCATAGACGACGCGCACCGGGCCGACGACCTGCTCGCGCAACGCCTTCCACAGCGTCTGAGCGGTCTCGCCGAGCAAGCTGCATGGCGCGGAGGCGATCAAAAGCCCCTTGCGTTCGGCCAGCTCGACCAGTTCCGTCGCCTGCTGCATGGTCATCGCGAGCGGCTTTTCCGAGTAGACGTGCTTGCCCGCCTCCAGCGCGGCTTTGGACACCTCGTAGTGATCGCGCGGGTTGGTCAGGTTGAGCACCAGCTCGACGCGCTCATCGCCAAGCAGCGCGGCGAGCGTTTCGTAGCGTGGCACGCCGTGGTATTTGCTCATGTGCTCGGCGCGCTCGCGTACGCGGTCCATCATCCCGAGCAGCTTCAACTCGGGGTGCAGTGGCAACGTGGCGAGGTAATAATCGGCCACGAAACCGCAACCCACGATGGCGATGTTCATCCGGTGAATCTCCCAATCAAGACGAAGCGTGCCCACGCAGGGCACGCGGCGCGGGAAGTGTACACGCAATCCCTTCGGCGCAACCATGAACTGGGCCGCATCGGCGATAACGCGACGCCAGCCCGGGCCGTTTGATTTTCTTCGTATATAATCCGCCGGTTCCCGCCTATATTTGATGGCCCCGGCGGTAATTCGCCTAGAATGCAAAAAAATTTTCCCGACCCGACCTCCGCATGACGGAATACCTGCTGGTTCTGGTGAGCACCATTTTGGTGAACAACTTCGTGCTGGCGAAGTTTCTGGGGCTGTGCCCGTTCATGGGTGTCTCGCGCAAGCTGGAGACGGCGCTCGGTCTCGGGCTGGCCACGACCTTCGTGCTCACCCTGTCGTCCGTGGCGAGCTATCTGGTCGAGAGCTACCTGCTCGCGCCGCTGGAGCTCACGTACCTACGGACCTTGACCTTCATCCTCGTCATCGCGGCCATCGTGGGTTTCACCGAGATGGTCGTGCACAAGACCAGCCCCCTGCTCTACAAAGTGCTCGGCATCTATCTGCCGCTGATCACCACGAACTGCATTGTGCTCGGGGTGGCCCTGCTCAACGTCAAGGAGGCGCATGGTTTTCTGTCCTCAGCGCTGTACGGCTTCGGCGCCGCAATCGGCTTCACGCTGGTGCTCGTACTGTTCGCGGCCATGCGGGAGCGGGTGGCCGTGTCCGACGTCCCGGCGGCCTTTCGTGGCAATGCCATCGCGCTGGTGACCGCAGGACTGATGTCGCTCGCATTCATGGGCTTTGCCGGGCTGGTCAAGGGCTGACGGCATGGTGACTGCGATCATCACCATCAGCTTGCTGTCCGGCTTTTTCGGACTGCTCCTCGGTTACTCGGCGATCCGCTTCCGGGTGGAAGGCAATCCGATCGTCGAGGAAATCGACGCGATCCTGCCGCAAACCCAGTGCGGCCAATGCGGCTTCGCGGGCTGCCATCCTTACGCGGAGGCCATCGCCAAAGGCGAGGCGGACATCAACCGCTGCCCGCCCGGCGGTCAGATGGTCATCTCCCAACTCGCCGACCTGCTCGGGATGGACCCGAAGCCCCTCGACAGCGCCGTCGGCGAGGCCGTGGAGCAGAAGGTCGTCGCCGTGATCGAGGAACAATGGTGCGTCGGCTGCACGCTTTGCATACAGGCCTGCCCCGTGGATGCCATCGTCGGCGCGGCCAAGCAGATGCACACGGTCATTGCCCGCGAGTGCACCGGCTGCAAGCTGTGTGTGCCAGCCTGCCCGGTTGACTGCATTCGCATGGTGCCGGAGAAACCCACGCTGGAACATTGGGCCTGGCCCTATCCGAGCCACCGGGACATAGCCGTCCAGCCCGTCGAGGGCGTAGCCGCATGACGCGATCTCCCGGCATGTCTCTCAAAGAGCACCAACCAGACGCGGCAGCGACTGGTTGGCGCAGGCTCTGGCACTTTCACGGCGGCCTGCATCTGCCCGGGCACAAGGAACTTTCCAACGGGACCCCGATTCGCGACGCGCCACTGCCCGCCGTAGTGACCCTGCCGTTGCGCCAGCACATCGGCAATCCGGCCGAGCCCCTGGTCAAGGTCGGCGACCGGGTTGCCAAGGGCCAGTGCATCGCACGCGCCGAGGGCTACATTAGCGCCCCCGTCCACGCGAGCATTTCCGGCACGGTGATTGCGATCGAAGACCGCCCGGCTCCGCATCCGTCCGGCCTCAGCACGCCGAGCATTATCATCGAGTCCGACGGTGAGGACCGCTGGGCCGCGGGCCTTCCCAACCCCGTCGACGACTTCTCCCTACTCTCGCCGACTGAGTTGCGCAACCGTATCCGTACAGCGGGGATCGTGGGGCTGGGCGGTGCGGCCTTCCCCACCGCGGTCAAGCTGAACCCAGGGGGTGACAGCGGCATCCACACCCTGGTAATCAACGGCGCAGAGTGCGAGCCGTACATTACGTGCGACGACCGACTGATGCGCGAGTGTGCTGCCGAGATCGTCGGTGGCATCGCCATCCTCCAGCACATAGCCATCCCGCACGAGACGCTCATCGGCATCGAGGACAACAAACCCGATGCCATCGCCGCGATGCGCGAGGCCGTCGCACGGGCCGGGCTCCCAAACACCGAGGTCGTTGCGGTGCCGACGGTGTACCCAACAGGCGGAGAGCGCCAGCTCATCAAGGTACTGACTGGCCGCGAGGTGCCGAGTCACGGCCTGCCGGCCGACGTCGGCATCCTCTGCCAGAACGTCGGCACGGCCTACGCCTTGCACCAAGCCATTGTCGAAGGCCGACCGCTGATCGAGCGTGTCGTGACCGTGACTGGTTCCGGTGTGAACACGCCTGGCAACCTCCGGGTGCGCGTCGGTACCCCCATCTCCGCCCTCGTCGCCGCCGCAGGCGGTTACACCGAGCGCGCCGAGCGACTGATCCTCGGCGGCCCGCTGATGGGTTTCGCGATGGCGACGGACGAAGTCCCGGTCATCAAGGGCATCAACTGTGTACTCGTGGCGACGGCCGCGGAACTCGGCCAAGAGCACCCCGCCCTGCCCTGCATCCGCTGCGGCGCGTGCGTGGCGGTCTGCCCGGCCAACCTCCTCCCGCAACAGCTCTACTGGTACGCGCGCAGCAAGGAATTCGACAAGATTCAGGACCTGCACCTGTTTGACTGCATCGAGTGCGGGTGCTGCGCGCACGTCTGCCCCAGTCACATCCCGCTCGTCCACTACTACCGCTACGCCAAGACCGAGATCTGGAAGCTGGAGCGTGACAAGGCGAGCGCAGACCTCGCCCGCGAGCGGCATCAGCTGCGCCTGGCGCGACTGGAGCGCGTGGAGCGCGAAAAGGCTCAACGCCATTTGCAGAAAAAGGCCCCGGCCAGCGGTACGGCCACCGATGCGGTTGCGGAACCAGTCGACCCCAAGCAGGCCGCGATCCAGGCCGCGCTCGAGCGCGCCAAGGCAAAAAAGGCTGGACAAGCGGCGTCCGAGGCGGGCACGCCCTCCCCTGCCCCCACGACCGAGGGCGACTGACGGCCATGCGCTTCAGGACCGTCAGCTCACCCCACATCACGACCGATCGCGGCGTCCCGGCCATCATGCGGGAGGTGCTCTACGCGCTCGTGCCGGGCACGATCGCTGCCACCTGGTACTTCGGCTGGGGCGTGCTCATCAACATCACGGTGGCGATCGCGAGCGCGCTGGCGTTCGAGGCGCTCGCCCTGCGGCTGCGCCGTCGGCCCTTGCTGCCCACGCTGGGTGATGGCAGCGCAGTGGTCACCGCCTGGCTGCTCGGCCTCGCCCTGCCACAACTCTCCCCCTGGTGGCTCACGGCGCTGGGTGTGTTCTGGGCGATCATCGTCGCCAAGCACCTTTACGGGGGCCTGGGCTACAACCCATTCAACCCGGCGATGGTCGGCTATGTGGCGCTGCTCATCTCGTTCCCAAGCCTGATGACGCGCTGGGTGCCGCCGCACATGCTGGCCGTGCAGCCGCCCGACCTGCTGCAGACGCTCGCCATCGTCTTCACGGGGAGCCTGCCCGACCAAGGCTGGGACGCGTTGACGATGGCGACACCGCTCGACACCGTGCGGACCCACCTGGGGCTCAACCAGACCATCGCCGAGATTCGCGAGAAGCCGTTGTTCGGGGACTTCTCCGGCAAGGGCTGGGAGTGGGTGGCCAATTGGTATGCGCTCGGCGGGCTGTGGCTGATTTACCGGCGGATCATCCCGTGGCAGATCCCCTTGGCAATGCTCCTTGGGCTTGCCCTGCCCGCCGGCGTGGCCTACCTCTCGAACCCGGACCACTTCGCCTCGCCCGCTTTTCACGTCTTCAGCGGCGGCGCAGTGCTCGGTGCCTTCTTCATCGCCACCGATCCAGTCTCCGGCAGTGCCACACCGCTGGGGCGGATTATCTTCGCCGCGGGGGTTGGACTGCTTACCTGGGTCATCCGTACCTTCGGCGGTTACCCGGACGGCGTGGCATTCGCCGTGCTATTGATGAACATGGTCGTGCCGCTGCTGGACCAGTACACCCGGCCGCGGGTGTTCGGACAGACACCGCGTTGACGATGGACGCCAGCATCCGCAACGTATTGACCTCGGCGGTAATGCTCGGCCTGTTTGGCGTGGCGGCCGCGGGCCTCGTTTCTAGCGTCCATTGGCTGACCGCCGACCGCGTCGCGGAGAATGAAAAGCAGGCCCGGCTAGTCATCCTCAACGAGGTGCTGCCACCCGACCGTTACGACAACGACATACTCGGTGACCGTCTGACGCTACGCGATGCGGATCTGGCCAGCGGACGCTACCCGGTCACGGTCTACCGAGCACGCAGGCAAGGCAAGCCGGTTGCCGCCCTGTTCGAAACCACGGCCCCGGACGGCTACAGCGGCCCGATCCGGCTGCTCGTCGGCATCGACGACAACGGCAACCTGACCGGCGTGCGCATCCTCGAGCACAAAGAAACACCGGGCCTAGGCGATCCGATCGACCAGGACCACAGCCGCTGGATCTTTGGCTTCGACGGCAAGTCGCTCAGTGACCCGGCCGAGAGCGCCTGGGCCGTGAAACGTGACGGCGGTGCATTCGACCAGTTTGCCGGCGCGACGATCTCACCACGCGCGGTGGTCAAGGCCATTCGCCAAACGCTTCGCTACTTCCAGGATCACCGCGACACGCTGTTTGCCCCCTCAGAGGAGCGCCCCCATGGTTGAACCCGACTACCGGAAGATCATTCTCGACGGCCTGTGGAACAACAACGCCGGGCTGGTCATGCTGCTTGGGCTCTGCCCCTTGCTCGCCGTGAGCAATACCGCGGTCAACGGCCTGGGCCTCGGGCTTGCGACCATGCTCGTGCTCGGCACCACCGGGGCTTGCGTCTCGCTGATCCGCAACCTGATCCGGCCGGAGGTGCGCATTCCGGTATTCGTGCTGGTTATCGCCGCAGCGGTCACCGCCGTCGAGCTGCTGATGAACGCCTACCTGCACGAACTCCACAAGGTGCTCGGCATCTTCATTCCACTCATCGTCACAAACTGCGCGGTCATCGGCCGCGCTGAGGCATTTGCCTCCAAGCAACGCATAGGTCGCGCGGTCGTCGATGGCCTTGCGGTCGGTGCAGGCTTTGCCTTGGTTCTGGTCAGCCTGGGTGCGCTACGCGAACTGATCGGCAAGGGCACCCTCTTCGACCATGCCGATCTGATGCTGGGTCCGCTCGGATCGCACCTGAAAGTCGTGGTTTTCGAGGACTTTAATGGCATGTTGCTTGCCATCCTGCCGCCGGGCGCGTTCTTCGGACTCGGGTTGTTGATCGCACTCAAGAACCTGATCGAGGGCCGGCGCGCGCGCAAGACGGTAAGCGCCACTGAGCCCGCCACGAGTTCCGCCCTGCAGCCCGCGGGTTGAAAGGCGGGCGTCTGAACGTTAACCTGACGATACACTTACTAGCACATCGTCAAAGAGGATCGCCTTCCATGCAGGACGAAACCCCGTTTTTCGCCACCGACGACAACACGTCACAGCTGTTCCGTGATGCAGGGTATCGTCGCGAGCAGGCGGAGGCCTACTACCGGTGGTGGTACGACTGGAGCAAATACACCGTCGAAAACGATCGTGATCTCTCGGCGAGCTATTCCGAGTTGTTCGAGAACTACCCCGTTGAACATCATCAAACGCCCTACCGGGAAAGGACGGTCGAATTCTGGGCGCTGCAGACGGACACGCTCGGCAAGTTCATAGCCGAAATACTGTTGCCGAGACTCGATGAGTACGGCCAGTTCGCGCTGCAAATGGGCTTCCGCAAGCTGCTAGCTGACATCGATAGCATGCGTCAGCATGCAACCGAAGAGTCGAGCGAGGCCCTCTGCTTCTGAGTGCAGGACAGCCCCCCATTCGCACCGGGCAACCTGCATCCCGCATGAACCATGCCCAGCGACGCGAGCTGTTTGAACGGCTGCATCGTACCAATCCGAACCCAACCACTGAGCTCCACTACTCGAGCCCTTTCGAGCTGCTCGTGGCCGTCGTCCTGTCAGCACAGGCCACAGACAAGGGCGTCAACAAGGCGACCGCTGGACTGTTTCCGGTCGCGAACACGCCACAGGCGATCCTTGACCTCGGGTTGGACGGCCTCACCGCCCACATCCGCTCCATCGGCCTGTACAAGACCAAGGCACAGAACATCCTCAAGACCTGCCAGATCCTCCTTGAGCGGCACGGCGGCGAAGTACCCCGCGAACGCGAGGCGCTCGAGGCACTGCCAGGTGTCGGCCGCAAGACGGCCAATGTAATCCTGAACACAGCCTTCGGTGAACCCACCGTCGCCGTCGACACCCACATCTTCCGGGTTGCCAACCGCACCGGGCTGGCGCCCGGGAAAACCCCGCTCGCGGTGGAGCAAAGGCTGCTCAAAGCCGTGCCAAGGGAGTTCCGCAAAGACGCTCATCACTGGCTGATCCTACATGGCCGCTACACCTGCACCGCGCGCTCACCAAAGTGCGGACGCTGCGTGATCTGCGACCTTTGCGGCTGGCGTGACAAGCCCGAACCCTGCCCCGACCCGAACGCATCCACTGCGGCCTGATCCACATGCACCGACAGAAGCCTGTCATGAACGGGCGGATGGCATGAGTCCCATCGCGCATCCTGCGACCGGTCAAACAGAGCGACAGCGGGTAAGCACGGAAGCACCCCTACAGCCCGGACCTGCGGCAGAGCGTTAAATCCCTCCGCCAACACCTTTACCCGCTGGCAGCGACAACCGCGTTTCGCGCCTGCGCCCGCAGGTAGTCCAGCATCTCATCAGGTGGTAGCGGGCGGCTGAACAGGTAGCCCTGGACCATGTTTGAGCCGTGCTTGCGCAGGAAGGCGAGCTGCTTCTCGGTCTCCACCCCTTCCGAGATCACCTGCATGCTCAGCTCGTGCGCGAGGTGGATGATGGTTTTGACGATGGCCTCGTCCTGCCGGTGGCCGATGTCTGTGACAAATGAGCGATCGACCTTCAAGGTATTGATCGGGAATTCCTTGATGTAGCTCAGAGACGAGTAGCCAGTGCCGAAATCGTCCACCGCCAGCGAAATGCCAAGGGCGCGGATCTGATGGAGCTTGAGCAGGACGTCCTGACCCTTGTCGATCAGCGCATTCTCGGTGACCTCAAGCTCCAAGCACTTGGGGTCGAGGCCAGACGCTGCGAGGGCATGTCGCACGTCACTCAGGAAGTCCGCGTGCAGGAACTGCTGCCCGGCGATATTGACCGACATGCGAATCGGCTCCACACCCTGCTCCTGCCACGCGCGGTTCTGCCGACAACCCTCCTCCAAGACCCATCGACCGATAGGGACGATCAGCCCGGTATCCTCGGCGATCGGGATGAAATCGGCTGGCGAAACCAGCCCACGCTCGGGGTGGCGCCAGCGGATCAGCGCCTCGACGCCGACCACGTGATAGGTGGCGAGGTCGATTTGCGGCTGGTAGTACAGCTCGAACTCGCCGTTCTGCAGCGCCTTGCGCAGATCGTTCTCCAGCCCCAGGCGCTTTTCGCTACGCTTGGTCATTTCCGGTGAGTAACAGCGGAAACCGTTGCGCCCCTGCTCCTTGACAGCGTACATCGCGGCATCGGCGTTGCGGACCAGCGTATCCATGTCGCGCCCATCATCCGGATAAAACGCGATGCCCACGCTGGCCGTCACCACAAGGTCGCGGCCGTCGAGCTGATAGGGTCGACTCAAGATCTCGATGATGCGCGAGGCAACCTGGGTTGCGTGCTCCCTCTCGGCGATGTTGGGCAGTATCGCCGTAAATTCATCGCCACCGAGACGGGCCAGGTTGTCGTCCTTGATCTCGCTGACCGGGGCGATCAGGTCGGTCGCGCGCAGAAAGTCACGCAGCCGGTCGCTCACCTGCTCGAGCAGACGATCCCCGACCTTGTGGCCCAAGGTATCGTTGACCGTCTTGAACCGGTCGATATCCACGAACAACAGCGCAAGCCGGCGATCATGGCGCCGCGCCAGGCTGATGCAGTGGGCAACGCGCTCCTTGAACAACTCCCGGTTGGGCAGTGCCGTGAGTTGGTCGTGGTAGGCCAGATGTCGAATTTGTGCCTCGGCCTGTTTGCGCTCGGTGATATCCTGCACCGTCCCCGACAGGAACGTCGGCTTTCCGCTGGCGTCATTGCCCACCTCGATGTGCTCCACGACGTGCAGGAACCTCCCTGACGGCAACACCACGCGGTGCTCAAAATTCGCCACTGGCTCGCCGAGCAAGGTGCGACTGATCGCAGACCTTAGCGGCTCACGATCGTCGGGGTGCACCATGTTAAGGAAGGCATCGTAAGTCACCTCGAACGAGGTGCGCTCGACGCCGAACAGGGAAAACAGCTCATCCGACCACATCAGCTCTAGGCTGTGCAGGTTCCAGTCCCAGTGGCCGAGGTGCGCCATGCGCTGCGCGTTGGCCAGACGCGACTCGCTGCGCGCCAGACTGCGCAGGGTTCCCGCAGAGCGCAGGATGTAGCGTATGCGGTGACTGAGAATGGCCCAGTTCAGGGGCTTGGTCACGAAATCGGTCGCACCGAGCTGATAGGCCTTGTCGACCGAGTCCGTGTCGTTGAGCCCGGTCATGATAACGATCGGCACATCCTCCCCTTGGGGCAGCGCGCGAATCCGTTGGCAGGCCGAGAAGCCGTCGAGAATGGGCATCTCCACGTCGAGCAACACCAGGGCGGGCTGCTGCTCACCAAATCGCTGCACGGCCTCCAGTCCGTTGGCGCCCTCGACGACGCGGTAGCCGTTGCGGCGCAGCGACTCGACCGTGATCATCCGCATGACCGGGTCGTCATCGACGACGAGTACCAGTTCAGCCTGTCCGTTGTATGGATCGCTCATCGCTGCACTCCTCCATCCCGGCGGATTGCGTTCCGCTCATCGTTTCTCGTCTCACCACGCACCCTGCACAACAACCCCTCGAACGCAGCGCCACCCGATCCCCACAAGGTATGCGGCATCGCCACCCATCGGCTGGCCCGTTGGGCCATTCCGTGTGTGCGCCTGTCATCGGTCGAGGCTCTGGTCCTGTGCACTGCTTCATGGTGATCGGCAGCGGGAGAGGAAGCGTACGCTCGTTATCGGACTTGAAACCGTACGCTCAAGCGGATTTCGCAGATTTCGCGCCGAAGCTCACACGGGCAGCATCGGACAGCGTAACGGTGCTGCGGAGAAGCCGGCTGCGCAGCCGCGTACTCAGCCGCCCAGGGCCCGCAAGCGCGACTCCAGCGCCCAGGCCGCTCCGACCAGCGCAGGCGCTGCGGCCTGAATGACATAGGTCGGGATGGTCGCGTTGTATGCAGCAAACCGACCCTTGGCTTCGAACCGACTGCGGAACGGGCTGCGGTCGAACCACACACCAAGCCTGGGAACGATGCCCCCGCCGATGTAGACGCCGCCGCGCGCGCCAAGGGTCAGCGCCACGTTACCGGCGGCGGTACCGAGCATGGCGCAGAAGGTTTCCATCGTGGCAACGCACGCGGCATCGGTACCTGCAAGCGCTCGGGCCGTGATGTCGGCGGGTTCGAGTGGGGTGTAACCGAGACCGTCGACCTCGGCCACTGCGCGATGCAAGGTGCCCATGCCCATACCCGAGACCAGGCGCTCCACCGAGACGTGCGTGTGCTCACGCCACACGATCTCGAGGATTTTGGCTTCCCGCGCGTCGGCGGGGCTCAACGTGACGTGACCGCCCTCCCCCTGCAGCGCGACCCAATCTCGACCCGCCGGAATCAGTCCGGAAACGCCAAGCCCGGTCCCTGGACCGATCACGCCGATGGCCGCCCCGCCGATGGCTGCTCCACCCCCGACCTGGCGCTTGTCCTCGGGCCCCAGGTGGGGCAGCGACCAGGCCAGCGCAGTGAAATCGTTGAGCACCAGCAAGTGTTCGAATCCGAGCTGCTGGCGCGTCTCTTCCACCGAAAACTCCCACCGGTTGTTGGTCATCTTCAGCCGGTCACCAGTGATCGGCATCGCCATGGCGCACGCGCCGGCGCGTGGCATGGGTCCATCGATTTCGGCGAGGTAGTCGCTCGCGGCAGCGGCGAGACTAGCGTACTGCGCGCAAGCCAGAACGCGCATGGCGTAAGGCCGCATCGCCCCATTGACGAGCGCGAAGCGTGCATGGGTACCGCCGATGTCGGCGACCAGACGGACGTTGTCGGACATGTCGTGTTTCCTCGGCGGGCTTGCCTGACCGCAGAGTATCGACCATGCGCGCGCGCTGCGAGAACCCCTGGTCGCAAGGTTCGCGGCCAGCTTTTGCTAGAATGCGCGGATGCACGACACCAAGCGTTACATCCAGGCGTGGTTGGGCACATGGCTCGCGCTGTGCTTGTTCGCGATCCAGCCACAAGCGAGCCTGGCGGACGCGCTGCATACCGAGGTCGGGGTGGATAACCTCGATCCCGACTTGCAGAAACTCGTCCAGGCGGAATCCGACACGCTCGCCAAGCTCCAGGTACGCAAGCAGGAGGAGCTCGCCCGCCTCGCGGATCGCCCGGTACCGGCGAGGAACCTGGAAATTGCCGCTGTCGAGGTGGAAACGGAAGAAGTGCGGCTGCAGAGCCTCGCCCTGGAGGTCGAATCGGTACTCCGATTGCGCGACGAGTCGAAGCTGCAGATCGACGTGTTGCGCGACAAGCTCGCGGAGTTCGACAAGCCGCGGTTCGTCATCGACACCGGCACCCTCGACCTGCTGCGCACGACGCTCAGCCGCACGCTGGGCGAAAAGCAGGAGGAACTGCGGCGCAGCGAACAGCGCCTGATCGTGCTCGCCAAGCTGCGCAAGATCTCGGAGCAGAAGATCGAGCTACTGCGCCAATGGCGCAAGACACTGACGGAGCGTCACGAGCAATACCGCGCGCAGGTCTCTCAGGAAACCCTTCAGGAAAGGCTGCAGCAGCTCAGCCAGCAGAAGGCGGACTTCGAAGAACTGGCCAGGCAGTTCAAGAGCCAGTTGTCGCCACAGAACACGCCGCTGCGTCAGCTCCTCATCCAGCTGGACGTGCTCGAGGCCGAGCAGAACGCCAACCTGATCGACCTCGACATACAACTCACGCGGCTCAAGGAAGACCTACGCGGGCTGTTGCAGTCGGCGGGTGGCAAGACGCTCACGCTCGCTGAATTCGACCCCATCGAAAGGCGCGCCGATGAGCTCGCCGCCCAAATCCAGGGGATGCTCGAGGCAGCCCCGCGGCGCATCCAGCTCAACGCAAGCTACGCCTCGGTGACCGAGAAGATGCCCCTCGAGGCCGACTTCGGCGAGCCGCAGAAGCGCAAGGCCCTGGATCGGCTGCAAAACTTGACCAATGCGCTGAATGCGCGCCTCGAGCAAGCCGGCCAGCTCGCTAGCGAGCTGGAGAAGATCCGCAAGGATCTGGCGGAAGCCAGGCAAGCCCAGTTGCACGAGGAACTCAACGAGCGGCATGCCTGGCCGAGTTCGTTGGACGACTGGAAACGCGTGCTCCGCGATCTGGCCACCTCACCGCTTGGCGCGATTATCGTCGGCGTCACCGAAATCACCCAAAAAATCCGCGAGGCGAGCTGGCCGCGCACCACCGGCGCACTGGTCCTGCTCACGTTCTGGATCCTGGGCACAGCACAGCTGCGCGACTACATGACGCGCAAACTCCCCCCGCTCGACCGCACGACCACGGGTTTTTCGGTCTGGACGCTGGTGACCGTCGGCTATCTCATCAAGCACAACCTGTGGACGATCACCGTCGTACTCATCCTGACCACCAGCCTGCGGGCGCTGCGCGTACCCTACGAGGCCTACGAGCCATTCGTGCTGGTCACGCTCGTGTTCACCATCTTCAAGCCGGCCATGACGCTGAACCGGCTGCTGTTCCGGCAGCGTTTTGCCGGGTTCGAGTGGTACGACCGACCGTTATACGAGGGGCTCAAATGGACGCTCCTGCTCGGTTTCGCGCTGATCAGCTTCTCGGTGCTTCTGCACCACCTGCCCGTACAACGCATCACGACGGACACCTTCGACCGCTTCCTGCAACTGGGGCTGGTCGCGCTCTCGGTGGTGCTGCTGTGGCGCGCACCCGCCATCACCCGGTTTGTCGGCGAAATGTTCGCCGAGCGGCCGCGGACCTTGCTCGTCCTGCGTCTGATGATCTGGCTACTGCCGCTCGGGAACCTGCTCACGGCCCTGATCGGGATCGCTGGCTACATCAACCTGTCACGCTACATCGCGGTCTTCGAGGGCTGGTTTTTCCTGGTGCTCGCGGTGTGGATGATCCTGCGCGGCTATCTCATCGATTTCTTCCAATGGTTGGCGCCCTGGGTTGCGCAAAACGTGCCGAACGGCGTGATCTGGCAGGAAGCGGTGATCAAGCCGCTGGACCGATTGAGCGGTCTCGCGCTGTTGCTACTCGCCGTGTTCACGCTGTTCTGGCTGTGGGGCCTCGCTGGCGACCGTACCTTCCTTCAGCACCTCTACGGTATCGGACAAATCGAGCTGTTTCAGGTCGGCGAGGCACGCATCCGCGTCATCAACGCCGTGCTGGCTGCGGCGCTCGTCGCGGTGTTCTTGTGGGCCACGCGCTGGAGCCGGGAGATCGCCTATCGCTGGCTGTTCCGCCGGGTGGCCGACCGCGGCGCGCGCAACAGCCTGGCGGTGTTTACCCAGTACGCTGTGGCCCTCGTCGGTGGCTTCACGCTGCTCAAGGCGCTCGGCATCGACATGACCGCGCTCACCGTCGCCGCGGGTGCGATCGGCGTGGGTATCGGTTTCGGCCTGCAGAACATCGCCAACAATTTTGTCAGCGGCATCCTTCTGCTCATCGAGCGACCGATCCGCAACGGCGATATTGTGGACATCAAAGGCTACGAGGGTCGTGTCACCCGCATCGGCATCCGCTCGCTGTCAGTGCGGACCTGGGACAACATGGAGGTGATCATCCCGAACACGGAGACCATCACGCAGCCCTTCACGAACTGGACGCACCAGGACAGCATCGTGCGCACGAAGCTCGTCATCGGCGCCGGCACCCACTCCGACCCGCACGAGGTCCGCCGCATCATCCTCGACATCCTCCACGCACACCCGGCCGTGGAGCCCCGCCCAGTGCCCAACGTCTACCTGACGGATTTCGGGGATGCGACACTCAAGTTCCAGGCCGAATACCACGTCGATGTGAACCGCTTCAGCCGCATCAACGTGAAATCCGAAATCCTGTTCCAGATCTGGGACAGCTTCGTCGCCCACGGCATCGAAATCCCCCAACGCGACATGCGTCTGCACGTAGACAAGGAGACGATGCAGGAAATCCTGCCCAGCCTGCCGGCTGCCGCGCCCACGCCCCCGGAACACGCCAGTCACGGCCCGCCCGATGCGCATCAAGGGCAAGAGAATCCGCAACGCGGTTAGGACGGCCACCCGTCGGGCCGGGGCAGGTCACGGTCCACCTTAATGGCGGCATGGGCACTGCCGAGAGTCCCGGCTCGACGGGCGCCTCACCCTTTTTGCTTGGCTAAGCGGCGCCCACCTTGGACACGTTTCGACGCCCCCCCTAAATGAACTCCAGACAGCGCCCCTTGTAGAGGATCGGCCCGCTTGGCGCTGCGGTCGGCGACCCGCCCTTGGGCTCAAGGCTGAGGGCAAACATCTCGGTATCGCGGATCGTGCGCTGCCATTCAGCCCGGCTTAACTTGAACTGGACCTCCATGGTCTCACGCGGCACCACCGCGACAGGCATGACTTGCTGGGTCGTGCGATGGATGGCCCAAAGCTGCAGATCCTGATCCGGACCGACCTGGGGCATTTCCGTAAAGCGCACGGTGACCATGCCCGAGCGCCGATCACCCAGTGTGACCATCATGGGGATGTTGCTGTCGGTCTCGAGCACGGCTACGTAGGTAGGCATCGGCATCTTGGTGACGAGGCGCGGCACAACGGCGCTGACGAGCAGAAGCAGCGTGGCGAGCACCGTGGCCCCACGCCAGAAGCCCAATCGCTGCAAAACGGGTGGGCGCGGGCTGGCGCGCTGTGCTGCGCGCGTGACGGCCATCTCCTGACGCACACCCTCGAGGACACTCGCCGGTGGTTCGACCGGCGGCAACAGCTCCACCATCGCACCAAACTTTTCGCGCCAGTCGTCTACAGCGAAGCGCAGAAAGCGGTGCCGACGCAACAGCGCCTCGAAACGTTGCCGCGCGGGGCCCCGCAGCGTGCCGAGCACATACTCCGCCGCCAGCCGCTCATAAACCTCGGGATTCTGGTAACGCCTCACTCCAGACATTGTCGCAACCTCTCAACCCCGCGACGGACCCAGGCCTTGACCGTCCCGAGCGGCGTGTTCTTGAAAGCGGCAATCTCCTCGTGGGTCTGCCCGTGAAAATACGCCAGGTAAATCGCCTGCCGCTGGTTTTCTTGCAGTAGCTTCAGGCAATCCGCCAGACGGCGCGCGGCCAAGCTATGACCCGCGAGGACCTCGGGGTCGCAGTCGGGCGCCTCGAAGTCGAGACCCTCACCATCCACAGTGCTTTCGCCCAGCCCCACGTCGCGCGAACGCAGACGGTCGAGCGCATGATTACGCACAATCGTTGACATCCAGGCCATCGCTGAGGCGACGCCGGGATCATAATCCCCCGCGCGACGCCAGATCCGCACAAAACCCTCCTGCAGAACCTCCTCCGCAAGATCACGCCGGCGCAGCAGGCGCAGACACAGGCTGTAGAGCCTCGGCGCGACGAGCCGGTACAACCTCTCGAAGGCCCGGCTGTCCCCCGCGGCGCAAACCCGCAATAGTTCGCTGAGCTCGTGTCGCTCCGTCATGCGCAACCGCCTCGTTATCGGTGTAGGGATGGCAACCAGAGCATAGCAAACGATGGATTGGCCTACCCTCCGGCACGGCGAGGCTTGCAGACCATCATCCGCCCCTGAACAATGGATACGTAACTGACGCACTTAGGGATGCGCTCGGCGGGGTGCAACCGAGGCTTTGGGCGACGGAAGGACTCCGTCGCCCGATCGGGTGTGAAGGCTTACTGCTCTTCGAGCGCCTTCATGCTCAGACGGATGCGCCCCTGGCGATCCAGCTCAAGCACTTTGACGCGAACCACGTCACCCTCGGCGAGCTTGTCAGTGACCTTTTCGACGCGCTCGTTGGAGATCTGCGAGATGTGCACCAGACCGTCCTTGCCAGGCAGGATGGTGACGAACGCACCGAAATCCATGATCTTGCTGACGCGACCTTCGTAGACCTTGCCCACCTCGATCTCGGCGGTGATCAGCTCGATGCGCTTGCGCGCCTCCTCGGCCGATGCTGCGTCCACCGAGGCGATGCGCACGGCGCCATCGTCGTCGATGTCGATGGTCGCACCGGTTTCCTCGGTGATCGAGCGGATAGTGGCGCCACCCTTGCCAATCACATCACGGATCTTCTCGGGGTTGATGCGCATGGTGATGTAGCGGGGTGCATAGACCGAAATGCCGGCACGCGGCGCGGAGATGACCTTGCCCATCTCACCCAGGATGTGTAGACGCCCCTCGCGCGCCTGGGCGAGCGCGGTCTCCATGATCTCGCGGGTGATGCCGTCGATCTTGATGTCCATCTGCAGGGCGGTAACACCGTCTGCGGTACCCGCGACCTTGAAGTCCATGTCGCCGAGGTGATCCTCGTCGCCCAGGATGTCGGTCAGCACAGCGAAGCGGTCCCCCTCCTTGACCAGACCCATCGCGATGCCCGCCACTGGCGCCTTGACCGGCACGCCGGCATCCATGAGCGCAAGACTCGAGCCACAGACACTCGCCATCGAGCTGGAGCCGTTCGATTCAGTAATCTCGGAAACGATACGGATCACGTACGGGAAGTCAGTCTCGGACGGCAACACGGCCTGCACGCCGCGCTTCGCCAGACGGCCGTGACCAATTTCCCGACGCTTGGGCGACCCGACGCGGCCGGTTTCACCAACGCTGAACGGCGGGAAGTTGTAATGGAACATGAAGTGCTCGCGGCGCTCGCCCTCGATGGCATCGATGATCTGCGCATCGCGCGTCGTACCCAGGGTGGCGACGACGAGCGCCTGCGTCTCGCCGCGGGTGAACAGCGCCGAACCGTGGGTGCGCGGCAGGACACCTACACGGATGCTGATCGGACGTACGGTTTTGTGATCGCGACCGTCGATGCGACGCTCGCCCGCCAGAATGCGCCCGCGCACGATCTTCTTCTCGAGCTTGCCGAAGGCGTCGACCACTACGGCCTCGCTGGGTGCGGCTGGATCATCGGCATTGACCAGCTGCTGGACGACGGACTTGCGGATCTCATCGATGCGGCTATACCGCTCCAGCTTCTCGGCGATCTGGTAGGCGGCCGTGAGGTCACCCTCGCACAGCGCCTTGACGCGGTCGAACACGGCAGTGTCTTCGACCGGCGGGCTCCACGGAAAATCGGGCTTTCTCGCCTGCGCCGCCAGCGCCTGAATGGCCTGAATGGCGACCTGCATCTGCTCGTGGCCGAAGACGACGGCGCCGAGCATGACCTCCTCGGACAGACCCTTCGCCTCGGACTCCACCATCAGCACCGCGTTGGCCGTGCCCGCCACCACGAGATCCAGGTCGGAGGCGGAGAGTTCCGAGTTGGTCGGGTTGAGCATGTACTGCCCATCCATGTACCCCACGCGCGCTGCGCCGATCGGGCCCATGAAGGGCAGGCCGGAGATGGCAAGCGCCGCGGAGGCACCGAGCAGCGAGGGAATGTCCGGATCGACCTCGGGGTTGACCGATTTCACGGTGGCGATGATCTGCACCTCATGGGTGAAACCCTTCGGAAACAGCGGACGGATTGGACGGTCGATCAAGCGGCCGGTCAGCGTCTCCTTCTCGCTCGGACGACCCTCGCGGCGGAAAAAACCACCCGGAATGCGCCCTGCGGCATACGTGCGCTCCTGGTAATCGACGGTGAGCGGGAAGAAATCACCACCCGGAACCGCGTCCTTGACGCCCACCACGGTGACCAGCACCACGGTGTCAGACATGTTGATCAAGACAGCGCCATCGGCCTGGCGGGCGATCTCGCCCGTCTCCATCGTTACCGTGTGCTGACCGTACTGGAAGGTTTGCTTAACGACCGTCACTTTGCTTTGAACCTCTGGATTATCGACGCAGCTCGAGCTTTTCGATCAGCGCTTGATAGCTCTGAACGTTCGTGCCCTTCAGGTAGTCGAGCAGCTTGCGGCGCTGGTTGACGAGCTTGAGCAGCCCGCGGCGCGAGTGGTGATCTTTCTTGTGCGTCTCGAAGTGCTTGGTCAGATCGCGGATGCGCGCGGTCAGCAGCGCCACTTGCACCTCCGGGGAGCCGGTGTCGGCCGCTGAGCGCTGGTGCGCCTTGATCACATCCGCCTTGTCAGCAGTAGTCATCGCCATGGTTTGAAACTCCAACAATCACTCTGTCAAAAATCTGCGAAAGGTACCACAAATCAGGGGCGTTCCCCAGATCCAGGCACGCCTTGGCAGGCCATTCATTCTCGATGCAGGTCCTCGTCCCGCGCGCGGGCCTCGGAGATCAACGCATCGAGCGCGATCGCGCGCTCCTGCGATGCGTCGAACACAAAGCGCAACTCCGGCGTCTGCCGGATGTTGAGGCGGTGCGCGAGCTGGCTGCGCAGGAATCCAGCCGCGCGCTCAAGGCCACGTTGCGTATCGGCATGCGCCTTGTCGTCACCCAGCAGGGTGTAGAACACCTTGGCGTGCGCCAGGTCCGTCGACACCACAACCTCAGAGATGGTGACCATGCCGACCCGTGGGTCCTTCACTTCACGCCGGATCAGATCCGACAGCTCGCGCCGGATTTGCTCGCCGAGACGCTGGACGCGGGAGTATTCCTTCATGCCCCTGCTTCGCCGCTCAGGACTGCAGCTTGCGCTGCACCTCGATGCGCTCGTAGTTCTCGATTAGGTCTCCCGGACGCACATCATTGTAGTTTTTCACGGCGATACCGCATTCCGTGCCGGCCCGGACTTCATTGACATCGTCCTTGTGGCGCCTCAGTGATTCCAGCTCGCCCTGGAAGATCACGACGTTGTTGCGCAGCACGCGAATCGGGTTGCCGCGCTTGACGACCCCCTCAATGACCAGGCAGCCCGCCACCGCGCCAAACACGGAGGACTTGAACACCTGCCGCACCTCCGCGATGCCGATGATCTCCTCGCGCATCTCGGAACCGAGCAGGCCGGTGAGCGCTTGACGCACATCGTCGATCACATCGTAGATGATGCTGTAGTAGCGCAGATCCACGCCGCTGTCCTGCGCGACCTTGCGCGCAGCCGCATCGGCCCGCACGTTGAAGCCGATGAGGATCGCGCCGGAGGTCAGCGCCAGATTCACGTCGGACTCGTTGATGCCACCGACACCCGAAGAGATGATGTTGACACTGACATTGTCATCCGCGAGCTTGGTCAGCGCATCGCGCAGCGCCTCCGCAGAACCCTGCACGTCGGCCTTGACCACGATGTTGAGCGTGGCGCGCTCGCCCTCCTGCATGCTCGCGAAGAGGTTATCCATCTTCGCCGCCTGCTGCGTTGCGAGCTTGGTATCGCGCATCTTGGCGCGGCGCATCTCCGCGGCCTCTTTCGCCTTGCGCTCATCCTCGACGACGATGACCTTGTCACCGGCGTTCGCCGTTCCGGAGAGGCCCAGCACCACCACCGGCATCGACGGCCCGGCCGACTTCACCTGCCGCCCGGATTCGTCGAACATCGCTCGCACCCGTCCGTACTCCGTACCGGTCAGGATCACATCCCCCCGGTTGAGCGTGCCGCTCTGCACCAGCACCGTGGCGACCGGCCCACGGCCTTTGTCGAGGGTCGACTCGATGACGGTTCCTGAAGCCAGACCGTCGCGAGGCGCCTTCAGCTCGAGCACCTCGGCCTGCAGCAGGATCGTATCGAGCAGGCTTTCGATGCCTTCGCCGGTCTTGGCAGAAACGTTGACGAACATGTTTTCGCCGCCCCATTCCTCGGGGATCACCTCGTACTTGACCAGCTCCTGCTTGACGCGATCGGGATCGGCCTGCGGCTTGTCGATCTTGTTTACTGCAACCACGATGGGCACCTTGGCCGCCTTGGCGTGCTGCACCGCCTCGACGGTTTGTGGCATCACGCCGTCGTCAGCAGCCACCACCAGCACGACGATGTCGGTCACCTGCGCCCCCCGCGCACGCATCGACGTAAACGCGGCGTGACCCGGCGTATCCAGGAATGTGATCATGCCGTGATCAGTCTCGACGTGATACGCGCCGATGTGCTGAGTGATACCCCCAGCCTCACCCGCGGCGACCCGCGTGCGGCGGATATAATCGAGCAGCGAGGTCTTGCCGTGATCGACGTGACCCATGATGGTAACGACCGGCGGACGGGGTTCTGCCTCACCCTCGGTAGTTCCCGCGAGCTCCTCGAGCTCGGTTTCAATATCCTTGATCTCCTTGACCTTGACCTTGTGACCCAGCTCCTCAACCACGAGTGTCGCCACATCCTGATCGATGCTCTGGTTGATGGTCGCCATCACGCCCATGCCCATCAGGGTCTTGATGACCTCGGAGGCCTTGACGGCCATTTGCTGGGCGAGGTCGGCCACGGTAATCATGGGCGGTAGCTCGACTTCACGGATGACGGGTGTGGTGGGCTTCTCAAATGCGTGGCGCATCACCGGCCCGCGGCTCGGCCCACCAACACGCTGTTTGGGCTTACGCCGCGCGGCACCCGCCCGATCCGCACCGATGTGGAGCTCGTCACGGCCGTAGCGCGTCGAATCATCGCGCTCTTTCTTCTTCGCTTTGCCTTTGCCCTTGCCTGCCTTGTCCGCTGCGCCAGCCTGCACGTCGGGCTCGGCTACGACCGACGCGCGCACCGGCGCGAAAGGCTCAACCTCCTCTGCTGGGGCGGGCGCGGCCGTGGCCGCCTCCTGAGTCGGCGCAGAAGCAGCCTCGACCACTACTTCGACCTGCGCAGCCTCGGCCTGGGCACGTTCCTCGGCTGCGCGACGCTCCGCCTCCTCCGCGGCCTGCCGCGCCTCCTGCTCCTTGCGGCGCAACTCCTCCTGCTCGCGACGAGCCTCGGCTTCGGCGCGCAAGTTTGCCTCCATGACGGCCCGACTTTCCGCTTCTAGCCGCTTGGCAAGCTCTGCGGTACGCCCCATGACGGGCTCTGGAGCGGCCGGAGCGGGCTCGGGCGTCAGCTCATCGCGTTTGATGTAGGTGCGCTTCTTGCGCACCTCGACACTGACCGTCTTGGCACGACCCGCGGCACCGCCCAGCTTGATCTCGCTGACACTCTTGCGCTTGAGCGTGATTTTCTTCGCCCCACTCTCACCGCCGTCCTTGCCATGGCTGCGGCGCAGATAGTCGAGCAGCCGCAGCTTTTGCTCGTCACTGACGGTCTGTCGCGGATCGGTCACATTGATGCCGGCCTCGCGCAGCTGGTCGAGCAAGCGGTCAACCGGGGTTCCTACGACCTCGGCGAGCTGGATGACGGTCACTTCACTCATGGATTCTCTCCCGCTTCTGGGCACCTCAGTCGTTGGCGGCGTCTTCAGCCTCATCGGAAACCTGCTCGCGCGCCTGCATGATCAGCGATGCTGCCAAATCTTTGTCGATTCCCGGGACGTAGTCTTCAATCAGCTCCACCACCGCCAGTTCGGCGAGCTCCTCGAGCGTGCCAACCCCTTTCGCGGCAAGGCTTTGGGCGATTTCGTCGGTCATGCCCTCAAGTGCGAGCAGCGCCTCATCCGGCTCCACACCCTCAGCCCGCTCCTCGCTCGCGATGGCCCGCGTGAGCAGTGCGTCGCGCGCGCGGCTACGCAGTTCCTGGATGATGTCTGCATCGAACTCTTCGATCTCGAGCAACTCCCGCTCGGGCACGTAAGCGATCTCCTCGATGCTCGTGAAGCCCTCTTGCACGAGGATCGACGCGACCTCCTCGTCCACATCGAGCTGTTCCATGAACAGTTGCACGTACTCGCGCGCCTCGGACTCGCTCTTCGCGGCAGCGTCCTCAGCCGTCATCACGTTGAGCTCCCAACCCGTGAGCTGGCTCGCCAGGCGCACATTCTGACCATTGCGCCCGATGGCCTGCGAGAGTTTGTCCGATTCGACAGCGATGTCCATCGCATGACGGTCCTCGTCGATGATGATCGACGACACCTCCGTCGGCGACATGGCGTTGATCACGAACTGAGCAGGGTTCTCGTCCCACAGGATGATATCGACCCGCTCGCCGGCCAGTTCGTTGGAGACGGCCATCACACGCGATCCGCGCATGCCGACACAGGCGCCGACCGGATCGAGCCGCGGGTCGTGGGAGCGCACGGCGATCTTGGCACGCAGCCCCGGATCGCGGGCTGCACCGAGGATGTCGATCAGACCCTGCCCCACCTCGGGCACTTCCAGCTTGAACAGCTCGATGAGGAAGCCCGGGTGCGTGCGGCTCGCGCGCAGCATCGGGCCCTTCATGTCGGCGCTCACCTCCACGAGATAGGCGCGCAGGCGGTCTCCGGTACGCACGTTTTCGCGCGGGATCATGTGGTCGCGGGGAATCAGCGCCTCGACGTTCTCGCCCAGGTCCAGAAACACACCTTTGCGATCGCTGCGCTTGACCGTGCCCATGATCAAATGACCGACCTTGCTGCGATACGCATCGACGATCTGCTTGCGCTCGGCCTCACGCACCTTCTGCACGATCACCTGCTTGGCCGTCTGCGCCGCGATGCGCCCCGAGAACTCGATGGAATCGATCGGCTCCTCGATATAGTCGCCGACCCGCACATCCGGCTTTTTGAGGACCGCATAGCTATAAAGAATCTGGCGCTTGGGCGATTCAAACGCCGGGTCTTCGTCATCCACGACCAGCCACTGGCGGAAAGATTCGTACTCCCCCGTTTTGCGGTCGATGGCGACCCGCACGTCGATGTCGTCGTTGTACTTCTTGCGAGTCGCCGAGGCAAGCGCCGCCTCCAGCGCACCAAAGATCACGTCTTCGCCGACGTTCTTCTCGTTGGAAACGGCTTCGACAACCTGAAGGATTTCTTTTCCCTTACTCATCGCTTATGGCCTTTGAAATATTCGTCCAGGTCCACCTTGAGCTGACCGCGCGCGATCGTGGACAGCGGTATCTTCTTGAGCTCGCCTTCGCTGATGCGCAAGTGCGCGCGCTGGTCTTCTGCACCCTCGATCACACCCTCGTAATTACGCCGACCGTCGACAGGCCACTTGAGCTTGAGCTTCGCGCGCTGACCGACGTACTTCAGGTAGTGGTCCACCCCGAACAATGGCCGTTCGATACCGGGGGAGGACACCTCGAGGGTATAGGGCATGGCCAGGGGGTCCTCCACGTCGAGCACCGCGCTGAGCTGATTGCTGACCTCCGTGCAGTCATCGAGCGTCACGCCTTCCGGCTTATCGATGAACACGCGCAACACTGCGCTCTTCTCGTAAACGCGAAACTCGATGCCCCACAACGCGCAGCCGAAGGACTCGACCACCGGTCGCACGACGGGCTCCAGCTTGTCCTGATCGATCGTCGACATGCGTACCAATAAAAAAAGGGCCATAGGCCCCTTTCTGTTTTTCCGAAGCGAAACGCCCCGGAAAATGAAAAGCCCCTTCCGGGGCCCACTGAAGTGGTAGCGGGGGCAGGATTTGAACCTGCGACCTTCGGGTTATGAGCCCGACGAGCTGCCAGACTGCTCCACCCCGCAGCGAGGTGACGGATAATAGTATTGCTGATCGAGAATTACAAGCACCAGTTCGTGAAAGCCGGAAATGACACCGTCAGCGTATGCTCGCCAGGCACCATGCCATCAGCGCACCCGGGTAGATCCCCAGAGCGAGCATCAGTAACCCGTTGATAGATAGCCCGATATTGAAATCGATGCCCCCGACCGGCTGGGCCGCCGCCACGGGCTTATCGAAGTACATGAGCTTCACGACGCGAAGATAGTAGTAGGCGCCGATGACCGACATCACGACGGCGTAGACGGCCAGCCACACGTAACCCGAGTGGACGACAGCCGCAAGGACATTTAGCTTCGCATAGAACCCGACGGTCGGCGGGATGCCAGCCATGGAAAAGATCAGGAGCAATGTGAGGAATGCGAGCCAGGGGTGACTGTCGTTGAGGCCCTTGAAGTCATCGAGATTTTCCGCCTCGAAACCCCGGCGGCTGAGCATGACCACGACACCAAAGCCGCCGAGCGCCATGATTGAGTAGGTAAGCGTGTAGAACATGGACGCCACGTAGCCTTCCCGCGTGCCGGTCATCACGCCAAGCAGGATGAAGCCCACGTGTGCGATGGTCGAGTAAGCGAACATGCGCTTGATATTCGTCTGCGCAATCGCGATCACGTTACCCAGGCCGATCGACAGCATCGCGAGGATCACGAGCATCTCCTCCCAGCGCGGCTGCAGACTGCCAAGGCCTTCCACGAGCAAGCGCATGATCATCGCAAAGGCGGCGATTTTGGGCGCAGAGCTCACGACCATCGTCACCGCGGTGGGCGCGCCGTGGTAAACATCGGGCACCCACAAGTGGAACGGCACCGCGCCAAACTTGAACGCCACGCCCACGAGCACGAACACCAGACCAAAGACGACACTGATATCGATGTCGCCACGCATGCGCACGAGCTGGTTGTGCACGTCGATGAAGGTCAGGCTGCCGGTGAGGCCGTAGAGAATCGACATGCCGTAGAGCAACATGCCTGAGGCGATCGCGCCGAGCACGAAGTACTTCATAGCCGCCTCGACCGCGCGGGTCGTGTCGCGCTGAAAGGCTACCAACGCGTAGAGCGACAGGGACAGCAACTCGAGCCCAAGATAGAGTGTGAGGAAGCTGTAGGCTGACACCATGATCTGCATGCCCAGCACCGCGAACAGCACCAGCACGTAGAATTCGCCCTGTGCCATGCCGCGATCCCTGAGGTACTGCCGGGAATACAGAAACACGCCAATGGTCACGCCGAGGATGAACACCTTGAGCACGTCGGCCATCGGATCACGCACAAAGCTGTCGCCGAAGGCGAGCACGACGCTCTCTGTTCGCGTGGCGAGTGTCACCAGGATGGCGCCGACCAGCACGAGTTGGGTCAGGGTGTAGTTCACGCCTTTGAGCGCGGGCCGGAGAAACAGGTCCACCACGAGGACGAAGCACGCCATCGTGAGCAGGAAGACCTCGGGAAGAATCGTCGAAAAGGTCAGCATGATCGGTCTCGCTGCCTAGAGTTTGCTCACCATGACTTGCCGCGCCAATTGCTCGAGGCTCGGCTGCATGACGTCCATCAGGGGCGCGGGCCACAGGCCCAGCGCGAGGACCGCCACCGCAAGCAAAGCGAGAAACAGGAACTCCCGCCCGCTGATGTCCTGCAAGGTGGCAACCCGGTCATTGGCAACTGCGCCAAAGACGACGCGCTTGACCATCCACAGCGTATAGGCGGCCCCCAGGATCAGCGTAAGCGCTGCGGCGAACGCGATCCAGAAGTTCGCCTGGAAGCTCGACAGGATCACCAGGAACTCGCCGACGAAGCCCGATGTACCCGGCAGCCCCGCATTCGCCATGGCAAAGAACACAAAAAAGGCCGCGAACACTGGCATGGCGTTCACCACACCGCCATAGTCACCGATCAGGCGGCTGTGCAGCCGGTCGTAGAGCACGCCGACACACAGAAACAGCGCCCCCGAGATGAAGCCGTGCGAGATCATCTGCACCATGCCGCCCTGCAGGCCGAGGTTCGCGCCCTCGAGGCTGCCCGTGCGCTCATGGATCGCGAAGATGAGGAAGAAGCCAAGTGTCACAAAGCCCATGTGCGAGATCGATGAGTACGCGATCAGCCGCTTCATGTCCTCCTGCACGAGCGCCACGTAGCCGATATAGACCACAGCGATCAGCGACAGCGCGATCATCAGCCAGTCAAGCTCGTACGAAGCGTCTGGCGTGATGGGCAAGCTAAAACGCAGGAATCCGTAACCGCCGATCTTCAGCATGATGGCCGCCAGGATCACCGAACCGCCAGTCGGCGCCTCCACGTGGGCATCAGGCAGCCAGGTGTGCACCGGCCACATCGGCACCTTGACCGCAAAGGCAAGCAAAAACGAGAGAAAGATCAGGATCTGCGGCAGCAGCCCCAGCTTGAAGTCATGCAGATCAAGGATCGCGAAGCTGCCGGACTGGCTGTAGAGATAGATCAGCGAGACCAGCATGAACACCGAGCCCAAAAAGGTATAGAGAAAGAATTTGATCGTCGCGTATACGCGCCGCGGCCCGCCCCAGATACCAATGATGACGAACATCGGGATCAGCATCGCCTCGAAAAACACATAGAAAAGGATCGCATCGAGTGCGGCGAACACACCGACCATCAACCCCTCGAGGATCAGGAAGGCAGCCATGTACTGCGCCACCTTGTACTGAATCACCTCCCAACCGGCGATGATGACGAGCACAGTTGTGAACGTCGTCAACAGGATCAGTGGCATGGAGATGCCATCCACGCCGAGGTGATAGTGGATGTTGAAGGCCGGAATCCAGGCGTGCTTCTCGACGAACTGCATCGCCGCCGACGTCGTGTCGAAACCCGTCCACAACGGCACGCTCAGCACGAACGTAGCCAGCGCCACGAGCAGCGCCAGCCGACGCACGCCCTCCGGGGCACGCTCGCCAACCGCCAGCGCGAGAAAGCCCCCACCGATCGGCAGCCAGATCAACAACGTCAAGAGCGGCCAGTCTGCAAACATCCACTGCTACCTTTTGATATTTCTTCGCAAGAGCCAGCGTTTGCCGGCTAGCCCCGCAACACGAACCAGCCGATCAAGCCGATCAGCCCAAGAATCATCGCGAACGAGTAGTGGTATAAGTAACCCGTCTGGATGTGCCGCGCCACGCCGGAGAACCAGCCAACGATCCGCGCCGAGCCATTGACCAGCCAGCCATCGATGACCGTGCGATCGCCAATGCTTGCCAGCATCCGCCCCAGCCCCCGCGAGCCCCGCGCAAACACCTGATCGTTGAAATCGTCGAAGCCGTACTTGTTCACCAACAAGCGGTAGATCCAGGCGAATCGCCGTCTCGCCAGCTCGGCAACCGCTGGGTTGTAAAGGTAGATCCACCACGCGAGCACGAGCCCTGCCATCGCGAGCCAGAACGGCGGCGCCATCATGCCGTGGAGGACGAAGCCGAGCGCACCGTGATACTGCTCGGCGATGGGCTTGAGCACATCATGCTGGGGTGCAACCTGGATGGCCCTCTGGAAAAAGCCCCCAACGACCACCGGGTCGATCAGGAAACCGGCGAGCACCGACGGGACGGCCAACGCAATCAACGGCACCGTGACGACCCAGGGGGACTCGTGCGGTGCTCCACCATGACCATGACCATAACCATGACCGTGGTCATGGTCATGCCCATGCGCTGCAGCGTGTTCAGCAAACCGCTCCTTGCCATGAAAGACAAGGAAGAACATGCGGAACGAGTAGAACGCGGTAACGAACACGCCGAGCAGCACCATCACGTAGGCAAAGCCAGCACCCGGGATGTGGGAGTGGTGCACCGCTTCGATGATTGCGTCTTTGGAGAAAAAGCCGGCAAACCCGGGGAAGCCAATCAGCGCGAGCGAACCGATCAGCGACGTCCAGTACGTGATCGGCATGTATTTCTTCAATCCACCCATGCGCCGAATGTCCTGCTCGTGGTGCATGGCGATGATCACCGAGCCCGCGGCGAGAAACAGCAGCGCTTTGAAGAAAGCGTGCGTCATCAGGTGGAAGATCGCTGCGGAGTAAGCGGATACGCCGAGCGCCACGGTCATGTAACCGAGCTGCGAGAGCGTCGAGTAGGCCACCACGCGCTTGATGTCGTTCTGCACGATGCCAACGAGGCCCATGAGGAACGCAGTCAACGTACCGATGACCAGCACTACCGAGAGCGCAGTCTCCGACAACTCGAACAGTGGCGACATGCGCGCCACCATGAAGATGCCCGCCGTGACCATGGTCGCGGCGTGAATCAGCGCGGAGATCGGCGTGGGGCCCTCCATCGAGTCGGGCAGCCACACGTGCAGCGGCATTTGCGCCGACTTGCCCATCGCACCGATGAACAGCAGGATGCAGATCACTGTGAGCACCGACCAGGCCGTATCGCCGAAGATCGTGATCATCTCGCCCTGCAGGCTCGGCGCCTTGGCAAACACCTCGGCGTAATCTAGGCTGCCTGTGTACAGCAGCACCGCCGCGATGCCGAGCAGGAAGCCGAAGTCGCCTACCCGGTTGACCAGGAACGCCTTGAGGTTCGCGTAGATCGCCGTCGGCCGCGTGTACCAGAAACCGATCAGGAGATACGACACCAGCCCCACTGCTTCCCAGCCGAAGAACAGCTGAAGGAAGTTGTTGGACATCACCAGCATCAGCATGGAGAAGGTGAACAGGGAGATGTAGCTGAAAAAACGCTGGTAGCCCGGGTCGTCGTGCATGTAGCCGATGGTGTAGATGTGCACCATCAGCGACACAAAGGTCACGACCACCATCATGAGCACGGTCAGCTGGTCGATGAGGAAACCCACTTCGAAGCGCACGCCGCCGGCCACCGCCCATGTGTACACCGCCCCATTGAACGGCTCCGCACCGTCCATCACGATGTGCTTGAAGGCGATGACCGAGAGCACAAACGAGACCGCCACGCCGAGGATCGTCACGGTGTGCGCCCCGACGCGGCCGATGGTCTTCCCGAACAGCCCGGCGATGATGGCCCCGGCGAGGGATGCAAGCGGAATGGCGAGGTAGAGTTGTTCCATCGGCTAGCCCTTCATCTCGTCGAGGTCCTGCACGTTGATCGTCCGGCGACCGCGGAAGAGCACCACGAGGATGGCCAGCCCGATCGCCGACTCCGCCGCCGCGACCGTTAGGATGAAAAACACGAAGATCTGACCGTTGATGTCACCCAGATAATGCGAGAACGCAATAAAGTTAATGTTCACCGCGAGCAGCATGAGCTCGATGGACATGAGCAGGATGATCATGTTCTTGCGGTTGAGAAAGATACCCGCCACGCTGAGCGAGAACAGCAGCGCGCCGAGGATCAAGTAGTGCGAAAGCGGGATCATGTGAGGCTCAATCCGCTGGGTTGGATTCCGATTTCATCTTGACCAGGCGCACGCGCTCATCGCGCCGCACACGCACCTGCCGCGAGGGATCTTCGTACTTGGTCTCCGGGCGGTGGCGCAGCGTCAGCGCAATCGCCGCGATGATGGCCACCAGCAGGATCACCGCCGCGATCTCGAATGGATAAACGTACTGCGTGTACAACACCTCGCCGATCGCCTCGGTGTTGCTGACGTCAGCGGCCGCAGGCTGCGGTGCTGGCACCTTGAACACCCGCGTTGACAGCACCAGCGCCATCTCCACCACCATGACGGCCGCCACCGCGATACCGAGCGGCAGGTTGCGGACGAACCCCTCGCGCATCCTCGTGACGTTGATGTCCAGCATCATCACCACGAACAGGAACAGCACCATCACCGCGCCGACGTAGACCAGCACCAGCAGGATGCCGAGGAACTCCGCCTCCATCAGCAACCATAGCGCCGCGCTCGTAACGAAGGTCAGCACAAGCAGCAAGGCCGCGTGGACCGGGTTCTTCACGGTGATCATGGCCGCCGCGGACAGCACCATGATGCCGCCGAAGAGGTAAAAAAGAATTGCCTGAAAAGTCATGTCGTGCCCCGGTCTGCGCGCTATCGGTAGGGCGCGTCCGCCGCGCGGTCGGCGGCGATCTGCGCCTCGAAACGGTCACCGATCGCCAGCAGCTTGTCCTTGGTCATGATCTGCTCACCGCGCTTTTCAAAGTGGTACTCGAAGATTCGCGTCTCCACGATGGAATCCACCGGGCAGGCCTCCTCGCAGAAACCGCAGAAGATGCACTTGAACAGGTCGATGTCGTAGCGCGTGGTGCGGCGCGTGCCGTCCTCCCGCTGCTCGGACTCGATAGTGATCGCCAGCGCGGGGCACACCGCCTCGCACAGCTTGCAGGCGATGCAGCGCTCCTCGCCGTTCGGGTAGCGGCGCAGTGCGTGCAGGCCGCGAAAACGCGGCGAAATCGGCGTCTTTTCCTCGGGGTACTGCACCGTGATCTTGCGCGCGAACAGGTAGCGGCCGGTCAGCTTTAGGCCGAGCAGCAGCTCGTAGAGCAGGAAGCTCTTGAAGTAGTGCTTGAGCGCGTTCATCGTTTGAGCCACCTCACTCCCAGGGCTTCCAGCCGAGTGCGATCGCGATCCCTTCGGCGAACAGCCAGACGATCGTTACCGGGATCAGCACCTTCCAGCCAAGGCGCATGATCTGGTCGTAGCGATATCGAGGGAAAGTCGCGCGGAACCACAGGAAACAGAACAGGAAGAAGGCCGTCTTGAGCAGCAGCCAGTGGATGCCGGGTCCAAGCAGCGCGCCGATCAACGGAACATCGAAAGCCGCCGCGGGCAGAATGCCCTCCAGCGGAGAGAGCCAACCGCCCCAGAACATGATCGAGGTCAGCGCAGAGATCAGGATCATGTTCGCGTACTCGGCCAGGAAGAACAGCCCGAAGGCAATACCGGAGTACTCGACGTGGAATCCGGCGACGATCTCCGACTCGCCCTCCGCCACGTCGAACGGAGCGCGGTTCGTCTCTGCCACACCCGAAATGAAATACACAAGGAACAGCCCGATCAATGGGATGAAGAACCAGTGCGTCACCCCCCCCTGCTGGGCACGCACGATCTCGCCGAGGTTGAGGCTGCCGGCGGCCATGAGCACACCGACGAGCGCAAAACCCATTGCGATTTCGTAGGCGACGATCTGCGCAGCCGAGCGCATCGCGCCCAGAAAGGCATACTTAGAATTTGAGGCCCACCCCGCGATGATCACCCCGTAGACGCCGAGCGAGGTCATCGCAAGGATGTAGAGCAGCCCCGCATTGACATCCGCGAGCACCAGATGCGCATCGAACGGGACGACCGCCCAGGCCGCCACGGCCGGCGCCAGCGCAAGCACGGGCGCCAGCAGGAACAGGAACTTGTCGGAGTTCGTCGGCAGGACGATCTCCTTGGTGAGCATCTTCACTGTGTCGGCGATCGGCTGTAGCCAGCCCTTGGGGCCGACGCGGTTCGGCCCCATGCGCACCTGCATGTAACCGATGACCTTGCGCTCGGCGTAGGTGATGTAGGCCACACTCAACAACAGCGGCAGCATGATCGCCACGATCTTCAACACGATGATGACCGTGGTCTGCAGCCACTCCGGCAGGAAGCTCAGAAGGGAAGTCAGGAAGTCCATGCCGTGGTTACGCCTGTTTCAGTGAGACGGGGCCGAACGCATTGCCGAGCCGACTCGCACCGGCAGTGCCCATCTGCAGATAGACGCAGCCTTGCGCGAGCCTTTCCTCGAGCACGAGCGGCAGCACCGCGCTCGTCTCGCCCTGCACCACGCGTACCTGTGAGGCATCGCCGAGCCCGAGGCTCGCCGCATCCGCGGGGTTCACAAACACGGCGTCGAGCTGTCCGTCGGCGGTTTGCTGGAGGGCGGTTGCACGACGCACCAGAGGGTCAGTCCGGTAGATGGCTACACCCGACACCCGCCGTAATCCCGTCTCGGCGACAGGTGCCGTAGAAGGCTGCGCCGCGGCATGGCGGCTGACGGCCGGGTCGCTCGCACCTTCGAGCTTGCCGCGCAGCGCGTCGCGGACTTCGGCGGCGCTCACCTCGGTGAAGCCGGCCAGGCCGGCGTGCTCACCCAGCACACGCAGCACTTTCCAGGCCGGACGCACTTCGCCTGGCGCCTTCGCCGCGGCATTGAAGCTCTGCCAGCGCCCCTCGACGTTCACGAACGTGCCCTCCGTCTCGCCAAACGTCGCGATAGGTAGCATCACGTCGGCGTACTGTTCCATACACTCGCTCGTGAACGACGTTAAGCTCACCACAAACTGGGCGGAGCGCATCGCCGAGATCGCAAGCGCTGGATCGACACAATCGTATTCCGGCTCGAGTCCGATCAGGACGTAGGCCTTGCGCGGCTGCCGCAACATTGCGAGGGCATCCAGCCCGCGGCGCGCGGCGACCTCGCCAGCTGCCTGACGATGCGGCACCATGCCTGCAAGCCATGCGCCGCTGGTATTTGGCCCCGGGGTCAAGTACCCGACGCGCACCGCGCTGGCCTCGGCGATCGCATTCGCCAGGGCACGCAGGAGGGAGGCTACCGGGTGCATCAACGCGGTGGCACCGAGCAGGATGAGCGAAGGCTCGGCGTCGAGGAGCACGGCGGCGATCGCGTCGGCGTCCTCACTTTCCTGCGTACTTGCGAGGATGTCGGCCAGTGCGTCCGGCGCGGACACGCCACGACGCTTGAATACCGCCTTGGCGACACTCGCGAGCGCCTTAACCATGCCCGACTCGTTCGCCAGGATTTGCCGTTCGAGGTCAAACCGGAAGGCAAAATCCATCGGATTGATCGCCACGATACGCGCGCCTTTGAGCCACGCCTTGCGCAGACGCAGAGCGGCGATGGGCTGATCCTTGCGCATGTTCGAACCGACGAGCAGCACAGCCCTCTGTCGTTCCAGGTCCTCCACCGCGACACCCAGCGCCGGGAACAAAGGCATGGCATCGTCGTCGCCAAAATCGTTCTGCTGCAGGCGATGATCGATCGAGTCGATGCCTAGCCCCCGCAGGTAGGCCTGCGCAAGGTAGAGCTCCTCCAGCGTCATCCAGGGCGCGACGAGTGCGCCCACTTCCGCCGGGTCGAACTCGCGCAATCGCCGGTTGACATGGGCCAGGGCCTCGTTCCAACCCACGGCATGCCACTGGCCATCCCGCTTGAGCATCGGCGTGGTCAACCGTTCGCCGCTGGTGACGCCTTGGTAGGCGTAACGATCCCGATCGGAGAGCCAAGCCTCGTTGATCGATTCATTGTCGCGCGGCACCACACGGTTGGGCCGTCCGTTCTTCGTGTGCAGAAAAACGTTCGAGCCGATGCAGTCGTGGGGAGCAACCAGCGCGTGCTGCACGAGCTCCCATGGCCGCGCCGTGTAGCGCGAGGGCTTCGCGGTCAGCGCGCCGACCGGGCACAGATCGATGACGTTGCCCGACAGCTCCGAATCGACACTCTTTTGCATGAACGTGCCGATCTCCGTGCGCTCGCCGCGTCCGACCGCGCCCATTTCGCGCAAACCGGCGATCTCCTCGCCGAAACGTACGCAGCGCGTGCACAGAATGCAGCGCGTCAGGTCGGTGGCGATCAGCGGGCCTATGTCCTTGTCGCGCACCACGCGCTTTTGCTCGGTATATTGCGAGGCACTGCCGCCATAGCCCATCGCCACATCTTGTAATTCGCACTCCCCCCCCTGGTCGCAAATGGGGCAGTCGAGCGGATGGTTGATGAGCAGGAACTCCATCGTCCCGCGCTGGGCCGCGAGCGCCTTGGGCGAGTTCGTGTATACCCGCATGCCCTTGGTGACGGGGGTGGCGCACGCGGGCAAGGGCTTCGGCGCCTTCTCGACCTCGACCATGCACATGCGGCAGTTGGCCGCGACCGAGAGCTTCTTGTGGTAGCAGAAGCGAGGAATGCGGATGCCGACAGCGTCGGCCGCCTCAATCACCATCGAGCCCGGGCGGGCTTCGACTTCCTGATCGTTGATGTAAAAGCTGATGGTCTCGTCAGTCATGCGCTTGCGTCACTCGATCAGGCAGCCTGCGACGTGCTCGACGCGCCTGCGACCATGCTGCGCCCGTGCTGGATGTAGTACTCGAACTCGTGCCGGTAGTGCTTGATGAAACTCCGGACCGGCATCGCGGCGGCATCCCCGAGTGCACAGATCGTACGGCCCTCGATTTTGGAGGCCACGTCATCCAGGCGGATGATGTCCTCCGGCCTTCCCTTGCCCTCGACGATGCGCGTGAGCATCCGGTAGAGCCAGCCCGTGCCTTCGCGGCAGGGCGTGCACTGGCCGCATGACTCCGAGAAGTAGAACCGGGACAGGCGCTGCAGCACCTTGACCATGTCGGTGGTCTCGTCCATGACGATGACGGCCCCTGAGCCGAGCATCGAACCGGCCTTGCTGACCGAGTCATAGTCCATGTTGGTGGCCATCATCACCTCGCCGGGCACGACCGGCACCGAGGATCCACCAGGAATGACCGCCTTGAGCTTCCGCCCCTTCCAGATACCGCCCGCCATCGCGAGCAAGTCCTTGAATGGCGTACCGAGCGGTACCTCAAAGTTGCCCGGGTTGGCCACATGACCGGAGACCGAGAAGAGCTTTTCGCCGCCGGACCGCTCCACGCCCAGCGCGGCGAACCACTCCGCGCCCTTGCGCATGATGGTCGGGATCGAGGACAGCGACTCGGTGTTGTTGATCGTGGTCGGCCGGCCATAGAGGCCGAAGTTAGCAGGGAACGGCGGCTTGAACCGCGGTTGGCCCTTCTTGCCCTCGAGCGATTCGAGCAGCGCAGTCTCCTCGCCGCAGATGTAAGCACCGGCCCCGAGCGTAGGGTAGAGGTCGAAGTCGACACCGCTACCCAGGATGTTCTTGCCGAGCCAGCCGTGGGCGTAGGCCTCTTTGACCGCCTGCGAAAATCGCTTGTAGGGCAGGTCGAGGAACTCGCCGCGCATGTAGTTGTAACCGACGGTGGCGCCGATCGCGTAACCAGCGATCGCCATACCCTCGACCAGCGCGTGCGGATTGAAGCGCAGGATGTCCCGGTCCTTGCAAGTACCGGGCTCTGACTCGTCCGAGTTGCAAACGATGTACTTTTGCCCCGGGGCGTTGCGCGGCATGAAGCTCCACTTCAACCCGGTCGGAAAACCCGCGCCACCACGGCCCCGCAAGTTCGAGCGCTTCACTTCATCGATGATCTGCTCGGGCGTGATCCGCTCCTTGAGGATCCGCTCCCACGCCTCGTAGCCGCCGATCTTGCGATAGCTTTCCAGCGTGTGCGACTGATCGCCGAACTGGAGCGTTTCGAAGCAGACTTGATTGACCATCGGCTTATTTCAGTCCGTCCAGAATCTCATCCACCTTCTCGGGCGTGAGATTTTCGTAGTACACGTGATCGACCTGCATCATCGGCGCACCGCAGCAAGCCGCGAGGCACTCTTCCTCTTTTTTGAGGAAGAACGTGCCGTCCGGTGTGCTCTCGCCTAGCCGGATGCCCAGGCGTTTTTCGAGATGCGCAAGGATTTCATCCGCGCCGCGCAACATGCACGAGACATTGGTACAGAGCGAAATCTCGTGCTTGCCGACCGGCTTGAGGTTGAACATCGAGTAGAAACTCGCCACCTCGTAGACCGCAATCTCCGGCATGCCGATGTAGGCGGCCACGGCATCCATCATCTCGTTGCTGAGGTAATGCCCCTCGGCGTGATGCTGCGCGGCACGCAACGCGCCCAGCACGGCGGATTGGCGCTGGTCGGCAGGATACCGGGCAAGCCAGTCGTCGATCTCGGCGCGGAGCTCTGGCGACAGCAAATCGGCCTTGTGCTGGTTTGCAAGCTGGGTCATCAGCGGTCGATCTCCCCGAATACGATGTCCTGCGTGCCGATCACCGCCACCACGTCCGCGAGCATGTGACCGCGCACCATTTCATCAAGCCCCTGCAGATGGGCAAAGCCCGGCGCGCGGATTTTTAGCCGGTAGGGCTTGTTCGCCCCATCGGAGACGAGATAGACACCGAACTCGCCCTTGGGGTGCTCGATCGCGGTGTAGACCTCACCAGCCGGCAAGCAGTAGCCCTCGGTAAACAGCTTGAAGTGGTGGATCAGGGCCTCCATGTCCTGCTTCATCTCCTCGCGGGGCGGCGGCGCGATCTTGTGATCGTCGATCACCACCGGGCCGGGGTTCGCCCGCAGCCATTGGATGCACTGTTTGATGATACGGTTGGACTGCCGCATCTCCTCGACGCGCACGAGGTAGCGATCGTAGCAATCACCGTTGACGCCGACCGGGATGTCGAAGTCGAGCTCGTCATACACCTCATACGGCTGCTTCTTGCGCAGGTCCCACGCGATGCCCGAACCGCGCAACATGGGTCCGGTGAAGCCCATCTGCAGGGCACGCTCGGGCGGCACTACGCCGATGCCCACCGTGCGCTGCTTCCAGATGCGATTATCGGTGAGCAATGTCTCGTACTCATCGACGCACCCCGGAAAACGGTCGGTGAAATCCTCCAGAAAGTCGAGCAGCGTCCCCGAACGCACCGCGTTAAGCCGCTCCACCTCGGCCTTGCTGCGCCAGCGGGTAACCTCGTATTTCGGCATCCGGTCCGGCAGATCGCGATATACACCGCCAGGCCGGTAATAGGTTGCGTGCATGCGCGCACCGGAGACGGCTTCGTAGCAGTCGAGCAGGTCCTCGCGCTCGCGGAACGCATACAGGAAGATGGTCATCGCGCCGATGTCGAGACCGTGCGAACCGATCCAGAGCAGGTGGTTCAGGATCCGCGTGATCTCGTCGAACATCACCCGGATGTACTGCGCGCGCTTGGGCGGCTCGATGCCCAGTAACTTCTCGATCGCGAGCACGTAACCGTGCTCGTTACACATCATCGAGACGTAATCGAGCCGATCCATGTAGCCGATACTCTGGTTGTACGGCTTGTTCTCCGCGAGCTTCTCTGTGCCGCGATGCAGCAGACCGATGTGCGGATCGGCGCGCTGGATGACCTCGCCGTCCATCTCCAGCACCAGACGCAACACGCCGTGCGCCGCGGGGTGCTGCGGTCCGAAGTTCAGGGTGTAATTGCGGATCTCAGGCATTCGCGGGCTTGTCGCTGTTGACGGTCGAATAACGGTGATCGTCTCGGATGACCTTCGGCACGAGCACCCGTGGCTCGATCGATACAGGCTCGTAGACCACCCGCTTTTGCTCGGGGTCGTAACGCATCTCCACATGCCCGCTCAGCGGAAAATCCTTGCGGAACGGATACCCGACGAACCCGTAGTCAGTGAGAATACGACGCAGATCGGGGTGACCGTCGAACAGGATGCCGAACAGGTCAAATACCTCACGCTCGTACCAATTGGCGGAAACCCAGACCTCCACCACCGAATCAACTACGGGCATCGCGTCATCGGCGCACAGCACCTTGACCCGAATCCGCCGATTGTGACGCACTGAGAGCAACTGGTAGACGACGCCAAACCGCGGCCCCGAACGCACAGGCGCTTCAGGCGCGTCCGCGAAGCTGAAGCGCCCAGAGGTCACGGGCGCCACCCCACGACTGAAGCCGGCGCTGCTCGCGCCCTCCGTACCCCATTCCGACAGACCGTAGTGCAGGTAATCCACACCGGCGATGTCGATCAGCTGATCAAAACCGAACTCATCGCGCAGGGCGCGCATGAAATCAAGCAACCGCGGGGGCTCGACCTCCACTTGCGCCTGGCCGCGGGTCACGACTGCGTCGCGGATGGCATCGGCGTGCTTCGCGCGCAACCGATCCAGCAGGTCTTGCAGACTATCGCTCATTCGTGGCGGCTCCTAGCGGGCGATCGTGTGAGTTCGGCGGATTTTGTTCTGCAGCTGCAGGATACCGTAGAGCAAGGCCTCGGCGGTCGGCGGACAACCCGGCACGTAGACATCCACCGGTACGATGCGATCACAGCCCCGCACCACGGAATAGGAGTAATGGTAATAACCGCCCCCGTTCGCACAGGAACCCATCGAGATCACCCACCTGGGCTCCGCCATCTGGTCATAAACCTTGCGCAGCGCGGGCGCCATCTTGTTGCACAGCGTGCCCGCCACGATCATCACATCCGACTGCCGCGGACTCGGACGAAACACGATGCCGAAGCGGTCCAGGTCGTAGCGCGATGCGCCGGCGTGCATCATTTCCACAGCGCAGCAGGCCAGCCCGAAGGTCATCGGCCAGAGCGAACCAGTCCTCGCCCAGTTGATCAGTTGGTCAGCGGAAGTGGTGACAAACCCCTTCTCGAGAACGCCTTCTACTCCCATTCGAGCGCCCCTTTGCGCCACTCGTAGATGAAACCAACCACCAGGATGCTAAGGAAGATGCCCATGGCCGCGAGCCCGTACAGACCGATCTTGTCGAGCACGACCGCCCAAGGAAACAGGAAGGCAATCTCCAAATCGAAAATGATGAACAGGATTGCCACGAGGTAGTAGCGCACATCGAACTTCATCCGGGAATCTTCGAACGCCTCGAAACCACACTCGTAGGGAGAGTCTTTCGCAGCATCGGGACGCCGGGGACCGATCGCCATACCCAACGCCAGCAACACGGCACCGGCGATCAGGCCGATGACGATGAAAATGAGCACCGGAAGGTATTGTGCGAGCATTTGGACCCTTAAACGGCGCCCGACCAGAGCAGAGTCAGCCCTCGGTCACCCTTGGGCGATGGCGGAGTGAAGGGCTTGGCGGCTAAGAGCATAGATGAGCACGGGCTTGTGGAGCCCGCTAAAAAGCCGCCGATGTGACTGACCCGACGCAGTTTCATGAGACCGTTCCCGCGCAGTGGACTCGCTTTTATTGTAATCGTCCCTGGACTGTGGCACTTCCAGTGCGATGAAGGTAACGCTTTCAGCGTTTTGGCAGTCTAACGGCCCCGGCAAAAGTCTGTCAAATCCGACGATGACGCGGGTCTGGAGGTCTGCACGACCCCGCGTGGGGGGGAAACCCGCACCCCACAAAGCCAGGGCGGCTGCATGGAACCAGCGCCTTGGAGCCGCGCCCGCCCCCAACCGCGTACCGCGCACCGTTAGTCAGGCCGGACAAACCCAGCGTATGCATCGCGCAGCCCAGAATACGGGCCCTCGGAAAGCAAAAAGGCCTGCTCGGAATATCCGGCAGGCCTGGTTGGTATGCGCACCACTATTTGGTGCCGACGGTGAGACTCGAACTCACACGGCTTTCGCCACTACCCCCTCAAGATAGCGTGTCTACCAATTCCACCACGTCGGCAAAATGCTTACTTTGGCAAATCAGACGGTGCGGGTTTCGACTGCACTCCCGTTGCCCCGTCCGGCTTCTCATTTTCGCTCACGGAAGGCGTTTTGACTACCGCCGCGCCGGTATCACCCTGTTTATCGCCAGCAGCCGGCAGATCCGAGGCGGCACCCGACTTACCTCCACCAAGGATCGGCAAATCAGAACCCGGCTGCGCACCCTGCTGCTCCAGCATCGTATCAACAACGCTACCCGATTTCGGCTGATGCGAAACGAGGTAAGCAAGCAGCAGGCTATTTAGGAAAAACAGCGTGGCCAGCACGGCCGTCGAGTGGCTCAGAAAATTACCAGAGCCCCGCGCACCGAAAACCGTTCCTGACGCGCCGCTGCCGAAGGCCGCGCCAACGTCAGCACCTTTACCGTGCTGCAAAAGGATCAACACGATAAGGCCGATTGACAGCAAGACCTCGAAAACCAGCAGGATGGAGTACAGCATGAACCGAACTCGTCCTCAGCCGGCGCGAGCGGCGCGACAGATGGCCAGGAAATCCCCTGACTTGAGGGCAGCCCCCCCAATCAAACCGCCGTCGATATTAGGCTGCGCAAACAGCTCCTCGGCGTTATCGGGTTTCACGCTGCCACCGTAGAGAATCCGCACGCCCGCGGCCACAGCGGCATCCGCGCCTGCGAGGCGATCCCTAATGAAGCGGTGGACATCCTCAGCCTGCTGCGGGGTGGCTGTCTTGCCCGTGCCGATCGCCCATACAGGTTCGTATGCGATGACCGCTCGGGTGTAAGCCTCGATACCGCACAACTGCGTTACAGCATCCAACTGCCGGGCGACGACTGCCTCGGTCACCCCCGACTCGCGTTCCTCCAGCGACTCACCCACGCACAGGATCGGGACGATACCGCCACGCTGCGCGGCCGCGAACCGTTTGGCCACCAGCGCATCGTCCTCACCGTAAAGGCTACGACGCTCGGAATGCCCCACGATCGCATAACGGCATCCGAACTCGGCGAGCATGGGCGCGGACACCTCACCCGTGTACGCCCCCTTGTCCTGATCGCAGACATTCTGCGAACCCAGCTGTACAGCACTACCCGCCAGCAGCTTTTCGGCGAGCGGCAGGTAAACGAATGGAGGACACACGGCGACTTCAGCTGCCACCCCGGGCATTCCAGCAAGGATACCGCCGATCAGGCTTTCGGTTTCAGCCAGAGAGCCATTGAGCTTCCAGTTACCGGCAACCAGGGGCTTGCGCATCAGTGTCTCCGGGGCAGATCAGACAAGGTGCGCAAGCTTAGCGATGCACATCTGATAAATCAACACGCGCGACCGCCCACCGACTCAGTGTGCTGCCGCTTCGCGCACGGCACCCGCGATCTGCTCGGCGAGGCGACGCACCTCGACGGGATTCTCTCCCTCAACCATCACTCGAATCAGCGGTTCCGTTCCAGAAGGGCGCAGCAGAACCCGGCCGCGCTCGGCCAGAACCGACTCGGCGTCGCTGACGGCTTGCTGCACGAGTTTCGAACTCGCGAGGTCGATGCGCTGATCCAGTGGGACATTGACGAGCGTCTGTGGAAATTTGGTCATGCCCTGCTTGAGCTCGTGCAACGACTTGCCGCTGGTGATCATCACGTGCAGGACCTGGAGCGCTGAAATGATGCCATCACCCGTCGTGGTCCGATCCAAACAGATGATGTGACCGGATGACTCTCCGCCGAGCATCGAGCCAGTCTCGAGCATCCGCTCCAGCACGTACCGGTCACCCACCTTGGCGCGCGAAAACTCGATGCCGTAGCGCTTGAGCGCCAATTCCAGCCCTAGATTGCTCATCTGCGTGCCGACCACACCACCCTTCAGGCTGTTCTCGTGATGCTTGCCTTCCGCAATGATGAACAGCGCCTCATCGCCGTCCACGATCTCGCCTTTGTGGTCAGCGAGAATCAGCCGGTCTCCGTCGCCGTCGAGGGCGACGCCGACGTGCGCGCGGTTGCTCAATACGGCGTCACACAGCCTTTGCGGCGCGGTAGCCCCGCAATCGGCGTTGATGTTGAGGCCATCCGGGGCGCCACCGATTGTGATCACCTCCGCACCCAGCTCGCGAAACACGCTAGGCGCGCTGTTGTAGGTGGCACCATTGGCCGTGTCGACGACGATCTTGAGTCCGTAGAGCGCGTCGACGACCGGGATCGTGCTCTTGCAGAACTCGATGTACCGCCCGGTCGCATCCGGAATGCGCATAGCCTTTCCGAGCCGAGCAGAGTCCACGACATCCAGCGGCTTCTCCATCTCCGCTTCGATCGCCTGCTCCACCTCGTCAGGCAGCTTGAAACCCTTTTGCGAGAAGAACTTAACACCGTTGTCGTAAAACGGATTGTGCGAGGCGCTGATCACGATGCCGGCAGAGGCGCGATACGTGCGCGTAAGATAAGCCACTGCTGGCGTCGGCATCGGACCGAGCAGGCGGATGTCGATCCCGGCGGCGGATAACCCGGCCTGGAGACAGGACTCGAGCATGTAACCGGAAATCCGGGTGTCTTTGCCGATCAACACCATGCCCGTTCCATCGTGGCTCAACACGCGGCCCGCAGCCCAGCCGAGCTTCAACACGAATTCCGGCGTCATCGGCGCCTTCCCGACGCGGCCACGAATACCATCGGTACCAAAGAACTTTCGGCTCATCGAGTCACTCCACACCCAGTGTTTGCATCGCTTGCACCAACTTTACGGCCTCCACCGTTTCGCGCACGTCATGAACGCGGAGCACTGAAGCCCCCCTTTTCAGCGCCAGCGCTGCCAGCACGACACTACCATTGACGCGTGCCGCGACCGGCGCATCGAGCACCCGCCCGATCATCGATTTTCTCGAAACCCCTACCATCAGCGGGAGGTCGAGCTGCCTGAACGCACCGAGCTCACGCAGCAGCGTGTAGTTGTGCGTCAACGTCTTGCCAAAACCGAATCCGGGATCAACCAACAGGCGCTCGCGCGGGATGCCCGCGGCCCGACACGCACCTACCCGACCGGCGAGGAACGCAATGATATCCGCAACGACATCGTCGTAATGCGGATTGCTTTGCATTGTGCGTGGCTCGCCCTGCATGTGCATGAGGCAAACGGCGAGACCGGTTTCACAGGCAGCATCGAGCGCCCCCGGCATCTGCAGCGCACGCACATCGTTGATGATCCAGGCGCCCTCGGCCGCGGCAGCGCGCATCACCCCGGGCTTCGAAGTATCCACGGACAGCGGCGTGTCGGGAAACCGGCGCGACAGCAGGCGCACGATAGGGATAACGCGCCCTATCTCCTCCGCCTCACTCACCGCGATCGCACCCGGTCGCGTCGACTCACCGCCAACATCCAGGATGTCTGCGCCCTCAGCGAGCATCTGCTCGGCATGGGCCAGTGCGACATCGGGGGTGTCGTAGAGCCCGCCATCCGAAAACGAGTCCGGCGTGACGTTGAGAATCCCCATTACAAGAGGACGCTCGATCGGCAGAGACCTGCCGCCACAGTCGAGAAAGCGCGTCATGGATCAACAGCGTGTTGAGAAGCTTTGCGGGAGGTCTTCAGGCAAGGCGCCAATCGCCTAGGAAGCGCGGTTTGATGGGCCTCAACGAGCCATAGAGGCGGTTTACAGCGCCGCATCAATCCGCTCGCCCCAGTCGTTTTTGGCGCCACGCCAACACAAAGAGGCCCACGAGGCGCCTCAGAGGTCAGGAACACTCTTGATGGCTGCGCCGCCGGTCAGACGTGCCCAGCAACGCCGTCGAGATTCCCGGCGCCGCGGTCGCCTGCCGAGGCCTTCGTCTTGCCGCGCGACACGGAGCCGTCACCCTCGTCGTCCGCCCAGCCCGCCGGCGGGCCTGGCGTACGGCCTTCCATGATCGCATCGATCTGGTCAGAGTCGATGGTCTCGTACTTGATAAGCGCCTCAGCCATCAGGTGCAGCTTGTCGATGTTATCGGTCAGGATCCGCTTGGACCGCTCGTAGTTGCGGTCGATGATGTGGCGGATTTCCTCTTCGATGGCGTGCGCCGTCTCGTCGGAGAGGTACTTGGTCTTGGTGACCGAGTGTCCGAGGAACACCTCGCCCTCTTCCTCGCTGTACGCAAGCGGGCCGAGCTTTTCCGACAGACCCCAGCGAGTGACCATGTTCCGCGCAAGGTTCGTGGCACGCTCGATGTCGTTCGAGGCACCGGTCGTAACCTTATCCGCGCCGAAGATGATCTCTTCCGCGAGACGCCCGCCGAACAGACTGGAGATCTGGCTCTCCAGGTGCTGCTTGCTGTGGCTGTACCGATCCTCCTGGGGCAGGAACATGGTGACCCCGAGCGCGCGTCCGCGCGGGATGATACTGACCTTGTACACCGGGTCGTGGTCCGGTACCGAGCGGCCGACAATGGCGTGACCGGCCTCGTGGTACGCGGTGAGCTTCTTCTCTTCGTCGCTCATGACCATCGAGCGCCGCTCGGAGCCCATCATGATCTTGTCCTTGGCGCGCTCGAAGTCCTGCATGTCCACAGTCTTCTTGTTGGCGCGTGCCGCGAAGAGGGCCGCCTCGTTGACCAGGTTGGCCAGATCGGCACCGGAGAACCCCGGCGTTCCGCGTGCGATCAGAGCAGGCTTGACGTCGTTGCCGACGGGCACCTTGCGCATGTGGACCTTGAGGATGTGCTCGCGGCCACGGACATCCGGCAGCGGCACCACGACTTGGCGGTCGAAGCGGCCTGGACGCAGCAGCGCTGGGTCGAGAACGTCCGGACGGTTCGTCGCGGCGATCACGATGACACCCTCTTTTCCGTCGAAGCCATCCATTTCGACGAGCAACTGGTTGAGCGTCTGCTCACGCTCATCATGTCCGCCGCCCAGACCAGCGCCGCGGTGCCGGCCCACTGCGTCTATCTCGTCGATGAAAATGATGCATGGCGAGTGCTTCTTCGCCTGCTCAAACATGTCGCGCACGCGGGAGGCGCCCACACCGACAAACATCTCCACGAAGTCCGAGCCGGAGATGCTGAAGAAAGGCACCTTAGCCTCACCAGCGATGGCCTTGGCGAGGAGTGTCTTACCCGTGCCGGGCGAGCCCACCATCAGTACGCCACGCGGAATCTGCCCACCGAGACGCTGAAATTTGCCGGGGTCGCGCAGAAACTCGACAAGCTCCTGCACTTCGGCCTTGGCTTCATCACAGCCAGCCACGTCGTTGAAGGTGACCTTGATCTGGTCCTCGCTCATCAGGCGCGCTTTGCTCTTGCCGAACGACATCGCTCCGCGCCCAGCACCGCCGCCCTGCATCTGACGAAGGAAGAACACCCACACGCCGATCAAAAGCAGCATTGGGAACCACGAGATGAGGATCTCGAGCAACAGCGAGCGCTGAGGCGGCGGACTGGCCTGCACCTCGACGTTATTGTTGATCAGGTCATTGACCATTTGCGGGTCATCGGGCGTGAACGTCGTGAACTTTTCGCCGGCCGTGGAAATGCCCTCGACCTTGCGGCCGTCGATGAAAACGCTGCGCACCCTGCCCGCCTTCACCTCGGAGATGAACTGCGTGTACGACAGCGACGCCGTTGGCGTGGTGCGCTGATTGAAGCCGTTGAACACCGACATCAACACCACAGCGATGACGGCCCACAACAACAGGTTCTTGACTAGATCGTTCAACTCGATGCCTCGCTAGTTCAGGGCGCTATTTGGGACCTTACTACACATTCAAATTCAAGGCCAATGCGTAGATCTCACGACTGCGTGATCGCGACGCCTTGGGCTTGCGCAAGACCACGGACCGGAAGCTGCCGCGCAACTCGCGCAGGTAAGCGTCGAAGCCTTCGCCCTGAAACAGCTTAACGAGAAACCCGCCACCGGGCTTAAGGACCTGCCTCGTCATATCACGCGCAAGCTCTGCCAGATACATCGCGCGCGGAATATCCACTGCTTCCGTTCCACTCATATTGGGGGCCATATCACACAACACAAGGTCGGCCCGCTCCGTCGGTATCTCGGCAAGGATCCGGGCGAGCACGCTCTCATCGAGAAAGTCGCCCTGGACAAACCTCACCCCTTCGATCGACTCCATCGGGAGTATGTCGCTCGCCACGACCACGCCAGACCGCCCGAGCTTGCGGGCCGCAACCTGCGACCAACCACCGGGTGCTGCGCCGAGATCGACGACAGTCATGCCCGGCTTAAGCAGGCGATGGCGCTCATCAATCTCGATGAGCTTATAGACTGCGCGCGACCGGTAGCCTTCCTGCTGGGCACGCCGCACGAACTCATCGGAAAAGTGCTCGTCGAGCCAGCGGCGGCTGCTTTTACTTCGGGCCATGTATCCAATACTATCAATGCTCCGCGATCAGCGGAAAAACCAACCCTGACCGGCGGTGAAATTGGAACAGTACGTCAAAAAATACCTCCGAGGACTCGGGCACAAACTGAGCCCTGTTGTCATGATTGCCGAACAGGGCCTCAAGGACACCATCATCGCCGCCACCCACGAGGCGCTCGACGCCCACGAGCTGATCAAGGTGAAGATCCGCGCCGAGGATCGCGAAACCCGCGACCTGCTGATTGATCAGCTGTGCGCACAGACCCGCGCCGAGCTGATCGCCCGCGTCGGCAACACCGCCCTGCTGTTCCGGCGCAACCTCGACAAGCCGCGCGTCGACCTTTCGCTCGCGCGTTGACGGTCGCCGCGATCCTCGACGCGTGACAACACCAGAGCCCGCTGAGCAGCGCTGACGCCTTCCGCTCACCTCTGCGGGCAGGATAAGCCAAACCGAGCCAACCTTCCGGGCCTACCCGCCGAACCACCAAACCCCCAAGGCCATCATCACCGGCGTCGCCAAGTTTACGGCGACGTTCAACCCGAGTGCGGGGATCAGCGCGGGGATATCATCGGCGTTACGCAGGGCGCGGGCGCTGGCCATCGCGGCGAGCGGCGCAGCCAACAGGCCAAGCAGTGCCCCCATGGGCAGCACACCGAAGGCGTAACCCAAGGGCAGCACCGCAAAGGCCAGCCCGTTCATCGCCGCGTAGACGCCCGCAGCAGCCGGGCGCCCAACACGAATCGGAAGATTCGAACGACCGACCTTCCGGTCCGCCTCCACATCCGGGAACTGATTGAGCAGCAGCAGATTGTTCACCAGGAAGAACGGCACCAGCGAAACCCAAGCGGCAGTGACCGAGTAGGTGCCGGTTAGCGCGTAGTATGTCCCCAGCACCATCAACGGACCGAACCCAAGACCAGGTGCTACCAGGCACAACCACGCGCGGCGCGTAATCCACGGTGTGTAACCCAAGACCACCAGCAGCCCAAGCAGGCCGATGGGCAGCAGACCAACACCGCGCGTGGCGACAAAGAACACCCCGACGAGCATAGTCACCGCAAACGCCCCCCAAGCAAACCACCACGCATGCCGCGAGATCTCAGGGTGCGCCGGCAACGCGCCGCTCCCTCCGCTGAACGGTGTGCGTTCGGTCATGGCGTCCAGGCCAACCTTGTAATCGAAGTATTCATTGAAAACGTTGACGCTCACATGCGCCGCGAGTGCGCCTAACGTGACCATGAACAGGGCGAAGCCGTCGATCGCGTGACCGCTGCCAGCGGCCAGGCCAAGCCCCAGCGTCACGCAGGCCAGCGTCAGCAGCAGGAACGGCGGACGCGCTGTCGCCAGCAGTCCGGGAAGAGTCCGCCCCTCAGGGGGAACCGGTCGGGCAATTGTGGGATTCATCTGGAAGCCCCCGTGGGTCTGGTAACTCCAAGTTTAGCAAAGACCGAACACGGCCCTTGGCGAGGCAAATGCCGCATCGGTTGCCGCGCAGCGTAGGAAAAAAGCTGGCCGCGACAAATTGACGCAGGTCAAAGAAGTGACGAAGCCCTAACCCCTATAAGTGTCATGGGTATTGTCGTTGCTAGCGACGCACCAAGGCTTTGAGCACACCCGATCTTCGCGGAGGCCATATGAACCCAAGCATCAAACGAACTGTTTCACTCGTAGCGGGGATCGGATTGTCATTGGGCGCATCCGGCGCCTGGTCCCAATCCGCCCTGGAAGATGTCATGAAGGCGCGCGGCCTGACTCAGAAAGACCTGCTTGCCGCGGCCAAGACTTACACACCCACCGGTGCTCGCGATGAGTACCTCGTATTCAGCTCTGGGGGCCAAAGCGGTCAGGTGCTGGTCTACGGCGTGCCGTCAATGCGCATCCTGAAGTACATCGCCGTGTTCACCCCTGAGCCTTGGCAAGGCTACGGCTTCGACGACGAATCCAAGGCCGTGCTCGCGCAGGGGCGAATCCAGGGCAAAGATATCACCTACGGCGACACCCACCACCCCGCCTTCTCTGAAACCAACGGCGATTACGACGGCAAGTATCTGTTCATCAACGATAAAGCCAATCCGCGCGTGGCCGTTATCGATTTGCACGATTTCGAAACTAAGCAGATCGTGGTCAACCCGTTCTTCAAATCCGAGCATGGCGGTGCCTTCGTCACACCCAACACGGAATATGTGATGGAGGCAACGCAGTACGCCGCACCTTACGATGACGGCTTCGTGCCGTTGGAGCAGTTCAACGAGAAGTACCGGGGCGGACTAACGTACTGGAAATTCAACATGGAGAAGGGGCGGATCGAACCCGAGAATTCCTTCACCTTCGAGTTTCCTCCTTACAGCCAGGACCTCTCCGATGCCGGCAAAGGGCCGAGTCACGGGTGGGGATTCACCAACTCCTTCTGCTCTGAGCGCTACGTGGGCGGCATCGAAAGAGGCCGTCCGCCATTTGAAGCCGGCTGTTCATCGAAGGACACCGATTTCCTGCATGTGACCAACTGGAAAAAGGCCGAGGAGCTGGTCAAGGCAGGCAAGATAAAGAAGGTCAAGGGTCATTATCTGATCACCATGGAAGATGCGATCAAGGAGGGGTTGTTGTTCCTGATTCCGGAACCAAAGAGCCCCCACGGCGTGGATGTAACCCCCGACGGCAAATACATCATCGTCTCCGGTAAACTAGACAGCCACACTTGGGTGTACAGCTTCGACAAGATCCAGCAAGCCATCAAAGCGGGCAAGTTCGAAAGTAAGGACCCCTACGGCGTGCCGATCATCGCCCTGAAGGACGCCCTGCACACTTCAGTCAACGTCGGCCTCGGGCCGCTGCACACCCAGTATGACTCGAAGCCATGCGTCGCCTACACCTCAATCTATGTCGACTCGATGGTTACCAAGTGGGATTACTGCCAGGGTAAAGTGCTGGATCAGCTCGCCATTCACTACAACATCGGCCACCTCGTCAGCATGGAAGGTGATTCCGTTTCGCCGGACGGCAAGTACCTGATCGCGCTGAACAAGCTCGCCATCGACCGATTCAACCCCGTGGGTCCGCTGCACCCCCAGAACCACCAGTTGATCGACATCAGCGGCGACAAGATGGAGTTGCTCTATGACATGCCACTGCCGCTCGGCGAGCCGCACTACGCGGTGGCCATCAAGGCGGACAAACTGCAACCGGCGGTCCGCTACAAGACCGGCTGGAATACCCGCGGCGACGAGGAATCACCGTTCAAGACCCGCGCCAAGCAAGAACGCGTCGAACGCAAGTGCGATGACAAGGGTAAGTGCAAAGTCGACGTCTACGGCACGCTGATCCGCTCGCACATCGTACCGGAGATCATCGAGGTCGAGGAAGGCGACACCGTCAGCCTGCACCTAACCAACCTCGAACGTGCGCAGGACGAAACCCATGGCTTTGCGATGTACGGCCAGAACGTGCAGCTCTCACTCGAACCCGGAAAGACCGCGTCGACAACCTTCGTCGCAGAGAAGCAGGGCGTCTACCCCTACTACTGCACCGAGTTTTGCTCCGCCCTGCACCTCGAGATGCAGGGCTACCTGCTCGTCACCCCGAGAGGCTACTCGGCCACCAAGGTCAGCGTGCAGCAAGGCCACGCCTACACGCAAGCCGATTACGATAAGCAGGTCAAGACGAACAACGAAACCCAGGCGGTCATCGACCAGGTAGTTGGCTTCATCACCAGCCACAACTACAAGGACTATCCAACCGTCGTAGGTTTGGTTGAGGACGCCACCGATCAGCTTGGCTTTGCCAAGGAGGCCAAGGCCAAGGCCGAGGAAGCCGCCGCGAAGCAGGACTGGCAGAACGCCATGCTCTGGGCGAACCAATGGTGGCAGTACCAGGTTAAGGCTGCCGATCTCGGTCTGCGTGCCAAGACGCACCTGGAACAGCAAGGGGCAAAAAAGACCAAATAAGCGTTTGCATCAGTTCCCGCAAGGTGCATTACGGGGGGCACGATGCCCCCCGCTTCATGGCCAGCCCTATCCCTGCAATGGCGAAGGATCGGCGTAAATCAAGTACTCAGCGATCAAGCCATCCTGCAGACGCAGCAGATTGAGAAACGGGAGCGTTATCGTGCGCTCATCGGCGAGCCGATACGTCACCTCACCCTGGACGAACACGGTTTGTGTGCGCTCATCAAACCAGGTTTCAATCAGCTTATGCTCGAGCCCCTTAAACAACGAAAAAAGCCCGGCCACATGGGCCTCAACCGCGTCACGCCCCGTCACCGGATTCCGGCTGCCCCAGCGAAATGTCACATCCGGCGCCAGGAAGGTAGCAAATGACCGTGCGTCTTGCCGGTCGATGTTCATGAACAGCGGCGTGATCCATACAGGTAATTTCATGAAGTTATCTCCTCTTTCGGATTCTATTCGCAACAAGTGTGTAACTGACGCTCGCAGTCACGATGTAGGTGGCCGGGCACCGCGGCGATGACCATTCCAAGCCACTCAGACGAATTCGGATTTGACCCAGGTCAAGGCTCGCCACAACACACGTTTGATACCGTTATCGGCATCGAGTCGTGCCATTTCGCACCACGCTCAGGGTAATGCATTTCAACCGGCAAGATCGTTTACTCGAGGAGTTACCCATGACCAAACAGCGCATCCAGCCCCTTACCCTTATCGTGGCCAGCGTGCTCTTCGCGGCCAGTGCCACCGCTGGCGAAGACAAGGAAACTGCCGAGGCGATCAAGCTCAAACCCAATCTCGACAACGGACGCGAGCTTTACGAGGTCTGCGCGGCCTGCCACATCGGTGAGGGCTGGGGAACCGAGGACGGCACGATGCCTTCACTTGCAGGCCAACATCCGTACGTAACCATCAAACAGTTGGCCGACATTCGTGCCAAGAACCGCGACAATGCCACGATGTATCCCTTCGCGCTGCCGAAATCAATCGGCGGCACACAGGGTATGGCGGACGTCGCTGCATACATCGCAACGCTGAAAATGAACCCTAAAAACGGCGTCGGACCGTGGGCGGAAGCCACACCGGAATTCAAACAGGGCGAGAAACTCTACAAGGAAAACTGTGCAAAGTGCCACGGGGAAAAAGGTGAAGGCAGAAACGAGAAATACTACACCCGCCTGCAATCGCAACATTACAAGTACATGTTGCGCCAGTTCGAGGAGATCAAGAGCGGCAAGCGGCGCAACGCCGACCCGGAAATGGTCAAGCAGATCAAGGGCTTTTCCGAGAAGGATATGCAGCTCGTGGTGAACTATGCCTCGCGTCTGCAACCTCCGAAGTCCGACCTCGCCCCCTCGGCGGATTGGAAAAACCCTGATTTCAAGTAAGCTCGGCCTAAAGCGGTATTCGGCCCGCGTCGGCACATAACCGAGGCGGGTGACTGTGACCCAACCCAGGCGTAACCCTGTCGACTATGAAAAAAAACCAGCTGCTCATCATGCTCCTATCGCTGGTGGCGACTGGCGTATTGATCGCTGTTTTCTACGCACCCATCTGGTGGGTATCGCTCACGGCACCGAACTACCCGCCCGAGGCGTTTCCAGACGGCGTACGCATCAATTTCCACATGAACGGGGTATTCAACGGCTGCGAGCTGGTCAAGAAGGCCGAGATCGCCGAGGAGCACGCGCTCGACTGCGTCCATGAGATGGATACGATCAACCACTATGTCGGCATGTACCCGATCGCTGCCGGCGGTGTCGTGGAAAAGGCATTTTCTCCCTTCCTCACAGCCTTGCTCGGCGTAATGGTGCTCGGCTTCATGTGTACAAGGCCGAAGTTGCGCGTGGCGCTGATGAGTGTCGGATTCGGCCTGATCGCAATCTGGATGTACCTGACGTTCTACACTCATGACGGCTTGAAATACCAGAGTTCAGGCTATCTTTCCGCCTTGGTCAACGCACTCGATCAGGGCACGGAGGCCGAACGCAGCGAGGCCGTCGCAATGACGGGTGACGCCATCCTCGCCCGACTCAAGGCGTCAATGGCACAAAGCACGGTCACCACGGGAAACGACAAGGCACAAAAATCCGTTGACATCGCCACCCTGCGGCAGACCTTCGACAATGACCAGATGCAGCAGCCCGATCCCGCCAAGCGGCGCATGTGGGACGGCAGCGGCATGCAGATGCTCGCCTGGCATTACGAAAAGAGCCAGGGGCGTTATTTCAACAACCCTCACGAAATCAAGCCGCTGGTGCGCATCATGAGCCTTGCCGCGCACATCGTGTTCTGGGGCATCCTCGCCGCAATGATTCTGCTGATCTATGGCGCGCGCAAGAACCGTGGCGTGCTGTACTGGCTACTGATCATCGTCCCGCTGCTGCTGCCGGTGTTTTTTGTCATCGAATATTCGGCGTGGCTGTGGTGGTACGGGCACAACCTCAACGAAATGGGTGCATTCACGGTCAAACCTTTCATGCCGACCGTATTCGGTGACGGCAAGGTGGCGCAGTTCACCACCCACTCATATCCGTATTGGGGCTTCGGCCTGATGGTCCTGTTCTCTGCCCTGCTCGCGGCCGTGGCCCTCTTGCGGCGCGCCCAAGGTCGCGATGAGGCAACGGACTGACGGTCGCGATGTTCCGCCACCCGCTCCATCAGTGGCTGCTTGCACTGCTCGTTGTGAACCAAGGTGTGCTGGCAGCCGGGGCGCAGTCGTTGCAGGAGATGATCGACACCGCCGAGGCTAACGCGATCTTGACCCCTGCGCCTGGCACCTATGCTGGCCCGATCGTCATCGACAAGCCGCTGACGATCGACGGACAGGGCCAAGTCATCATCGACGGCGGCGGGAAGGGCTCGGTCGTAACGCTGCAAACCAACGGCGCGACACTCAAGGGTCTGCGCCTGGTGAACTCGGGCGTCTCCCACAACGACATCGATGCCGGCGTGCAGGTCCGTGGCAATTTCAACGTCATCAAGGACAACATTATCGATGACTGCCTGTTTGGGGTGGATCTGCAGCAGTCCGAGAACAACATCGTGCGGCGCAACCGCATCCGCTCCAAACCCTTCGAACTTGGCCAGCGTGGTGATGCCGTCCGGTTGTGGTACAGCTTCAACAACAGAATCACGGACAACACCGTCACAGACAGCCGCGACATGGTGGTCTGGTACTCTGCAGACAACGTCATTTCTGGCAATACCGGCTCCAACAGCCGTTATTCCCTGCACTTCATGTATTCGCGATACAACCTGGTGGAGGACAACCGATTCTTCAACAACACCGTCGGGATCTTCGTGATGTACAGCGACGGCGTGGTATTGCGGCGCAACCACATCGCCCACGCCGCAGGGCCGACGGGCGTGGGCATCGGCTTCAAGGAAACCTCCGACAACATCATCGAGGACAACCAGATCCTCTATTGCGCCAGTGGGCTATACATCGACCTCTCGCCCTTCCAGCCCGAAACGACCAATCGATTCAAGAACAATCTCGTCGCCTACAACGGCGTAGGGGTGCGTTTTCTCAACGACTGGAAGGACAACGTCTTCGAAGCCAATCAATTCGTGGACAATCTCACCCAGATCGAGGTCGGCGGCGGTGGTAGCGCCAAGCGCAATGTCTGGAAGGGTAATTTCTGGAGCGACTACGAAGGCTTCGACCGAAACCGCGACGGTGTGGGTGACACCCCTCACAAGCTCTATGCCTACGCCGACCGGATCTGGAACGACAAGCCCTTCGCCCAGTTCTTCAAGGGCTCTCCCCTGCTGGAGATGATCGATTTCCTGGAGCGTCTGGCCCCCTTCAGCGAGCCCCTGTTGCTGGCGCGTGACGACTCACCGCACTGGCATATGAGGTCCCGACCATGACCGGCCAGGACACACCCAAACCCTCCACGAGCCGTCGGGAGCTGGAGTCACGGCGCGAATTTCTGCGCTCCGCGGTGCTCGCCGCAGGCATAGTCAGCGCCTCGCTGCTCGGCTTCGTACCCGTTAGCGGTGGCGCCAGCGCACGCCTGCGACCACCTGGCGCGCTGAAACATCGCCTCGACGAACGCGAGTTCCTCGCTGCCTGCATCAAGTGCGGCCAGTGTGTCCAGGTCTGCCCCGTCGAAGCCATCAAACTCGCCGACCTGCGCGATGGATTCGGCATCGGTACGCCCTACATCGTGGCGCGCGATCAGGCCTGCGACTTTTCCTGCGACGGACTGCAATGCGTGCTCGCCTGCCCAACCGGCGCCTTGACCCACGCCATCAATTTCCCGGCCGAATCGCGCATGGGGTTTGCCCGTCTAACACGACCCGAGGCCTGCCTCGCCTGGCAGGGACAGGGTTTCAAGGGCCAAGCGCGCGGCGCGGCCTTCACCGGCAAACTGCGCTACGATGCGGTGGACCGCTGGACACCGATCCCGGTCGCCGAGCACCCCTACGACGTCGAACTGTGCGACCTTTGCGTGCGCCAATGTCCGATCGAGATCCGCATCGCCCAGTGCATCGCTGGTAAGCCACCCTCGGGAGACCCGAACCACCAGTGCCCGCCGCGATCGGCCATCGCGATCGAGCCCGTGACGGGCAGCGACGGCAAGTCGCGCATGCAGCCCGTGATCAAGGACGGCTGCGTCGGTTGTGGCGTGTGCGAGATGATCTGCCCCGTGGAGCCGACCGCAATCGTGATCGACATCGAGCACACGGCGGACACCGTGCGAGGTGTCACATGACCCAGTTCCGTGAATCGCTGATGCAGCTCCTGGGCCGCACACCCACCAGGCCCCGCCCCGAGGATCAGACGCCCGTCGTGCGCGAGCTCTACACCGAAAAGCGCCTGCATCGCATGACAAAGGCCGAGTTCCTGGCGATCAAGGAGGCGCACACCCACACCCGCAAGACGTGGCGCAACCGGCGCTGGCTGACGCTGCTCGTGGTCAATCTGCTATTCGTCGTTTCTTATTATTTTGACGTGCAGTTGCTCGAAGGTGCGCTCACCGCCTCTCGTTTCGCCGGATTCCACATGGCGGACGTCAACGCCGCGTTGCAGGTGATGCTCGCTCACAAGCACGTCGTGCTGAATCTGATCATTGGCACGACAACGGTGCTCGTGCTCTGGCTGCTGCTCGGCGGGCGCAGCTTCTGCTCCTGGGTCTGCCCCTACCATTTACTTGCCGAGTGGGCCGAGGCGCTGCACCTCTGGCTTGCCGAGCGGAAATTGGTCAAAGACCACAGCTTCCACCGCGGCACACGGACCTTGCTCTACGTCATCTTCGCCGTGCTCGCACTGGCCACGGGTTACACCGTCTTCGAAACGATTTCTCCCACCGGCATCGTAAGCCGCGCGTTGATTTACGGACCCGGAGTCGCCCTGATCTGGGTCGGTACTCTGTTGCTGTTCGAGATCTTCGTCTCGCGCCGTGCCTGGTGCCGCTACATCTGCCCGATCGGCCTGACCTACGGTCTGGTGGGCTCGGTATCACCACTGCGTGTGACCTACAACGCCGTCAACTGCCACCACGAGGGCGAGTGCCGGAAGGTCTGTCTGGTCCCGCACGTGCTGAATATGACCATCAAGGGCCGTGCCCGAGACGTAACGATGGACATCGGCGCTGATTGCACGCGCTGCGGCCTGTGCATCGACGCCTGTCCGACCGGTTCGCTGAAGTACGAATTCAAGGGCTTGGGCAAACTGCTCGCAGGCAAGCCCTCTGGCCCGTCCGGCCCCGCCCCATGATCGAACTCGACGACGTCTCCAAGACCTTCCGTCGCAACTCTGTCCTGCGCAGCGTCACGTTGCGCGCGGCCGCGGGCGACCGCATCGCGCTGGTGGGCTCGAATGGTGCCGGTAAGACAACCCTAATCCGCTGCCTGCTCGGGGAGTACCGCTGCGAAGGCAGGGTTCGCGTCGGTGGCCTCGACCCCCGTGAGCGGCGTACCGAGGTTCTGGGACGCATCGGCTTCGTGCCGCAGTTACCGCCGCCGCTGAAGATCCCGGTCGGGCAACTGGTGCACTACGCCGCGAGCCTGTGCGCGAGCGACCCGCGACGCATGGAGGAACTCGGTGACACGCTGGGGCTCGACACGCGGTCGGTCTGGCGCCAACCGTTTTTCAAACTCTCCGGCGGGCAGAAGCAGAAGCTCCTGATCAGCATCGCGCTGGGCCGGAACTGCGACCTGCTGGTGCTCGACGAACCCGCGGCCAATCTCGACCCCATCGCCCGTCATGCCTTTTTTCAGTTGCTGGCCGAGCGCCAGAATCACACCGCGATGCTGATCTCCAGCCATCGCCTCGACGAGGTCGCCGGGCTGGTCAACCGCGTCGTCGAGCTCGATCAGGGCCGCATCACGCTGGATGACTATGTGGCCGACCAGGTCGAGATGGACAGCCGACTCGATTGCCGCATCCGGCTGGCGCGGCCGCACAGCGCCTTCGCAGAGACCGTGCGCGAGTGGGGCTTTGCCGATACGGATGACGGGCGGTGCTGGAATGGCATCGTCGCGGGCCCGGATCGGCTGCGCTTCTTCGGCATGCTGTCACGCTACGCAGGTCTGCTCAGCGGGATCGAAATGACTGAAAGGGGACAGTAGTGATCGCGTCGCGGCCGAACCTCCCGGGTCGAAGCTCCATCCGAGGTGCATCGGGACGTTACCGGGACGGATTTTGCGGAACCCCCTCCTCGGCAAGAGTGACGGCTGTCCTGCTGCTACTGACGCTGTTGTTGCCCGGCTGCAGCAATGAGCCTGAGACGGGGCCAGGCAAGGTGCGCTGGGACCGCGAGACCTGCACCCGCTGCGCCATGGCCATCAGCGACCGTCACTACGCCGCGCAGGTTCGGGGCGGTCCGGCCGGCCAGAAAACCCGGGTCTACAAGTTCGATGATCTCGGCTGCGCAGTGCTCTGGCTGGACCAGCAATCCTGGAAGGATGACCCCCGCACGGAGATCTGGGTGACCGATCATCGCAATGGCCGCTGGATCGACGCGCGTACCGCCCGGTATGTGGTCGGTAAGGCCACGCCGATGGACTATGGCCTCGGCGCGCAGGACGACCCCACTGAAGGCGCGCTCGACTTTGCCGCCGCGCGCGAGCACATCTACGCGGTCGAGGCCAAGTTCCACAGCCATGGCGATGAGCCCCATCCCACACCGTCAGAGAGCGAGTGACGCCATGGACCACCTCCTGCTCAACATCAAGGCCGACATTACCGAATCGCTACGCGCACGGTGGTTTCTGCTCTATGCGGCGGTGTTCGGCGGACTGATCGTCGCCCTGTTCGTCTCTGGCCTCTCGGAGTCGCGGGTGATGGGTTTCACCGGTCTGTCGCGCCTGCTGGTCACTTATCTCCAGATCACGATGGCCATCCTGCCGCTGTTCGTGCTCATCACCACCGTGCGCTCGGTGGCGGGCGACCGCGAGGCGGGGGTGTTCGAGTACCTGCTCGCGCTGCCGGTGGGGCTTGGCGCCTGGTACTGGGGCAAACTGCTCGGGCGGTTCTTTGTCGTGTTCCTGCCGGTGCTCGTCGCCATGCTGCTCGGCGTCGGCTGGGGGGCGGCACGCGGGGCCACGGTGCCGTGGGCGCAGGTGATCTACTACACGGGATTCCTGTGGTCGCTTGCGTGGTGTTTTCTCGGCATCGGCATGCTCATCTCCACACTCGCGCGTTCTTCGGACGTCGCGCAGAGCGCGGCCTTCGTCGTCTGGCTCGTGCTGTTGCTATTCATGGATCTCGTGCTGCTCGGCCTGCTGGTCAAGGAAGGCTTGCCCGCCGAAAACGTGGTGGCGATCGCGCTGGTCAACCCGCTGCAGGTGTTCCGCACCGCCTCGATGCTGCTGTTCGATCCGCAGCTCGTGCTCCTCGGCCCCGCGGCTTATGTGATCCTCGACACCTTCGGCGAGGCGGGCTTCATCGCTTGGGCACTGATCTACCCGATCCTGCTCGGTAGCGCGTGCGCGGCCTCGGGATACTGGCTGTTCCGCCGCGGCGACCTACCTTGACCGACGAACATGCGCAGCGCGCCGAGATTTGCCGGGTCGCTCGCCGTCATCGCCTTGTCGACAGCCGCATACGCACTGCCTCCGCTGCAACTGTACGTTGAATTGACGCCGCCCGGCGGTGTGCTACGGCCGCCCCCAGGCGAGTATGCGGGCCCCACGGTGATCCGCAAGTCGATCACAGTGGACGGCGGGGATGAGGTCACCGTGGACGGCGGCGGCGATGGCACGGTACTGACGATCGCTGCGGACGGCGTCACGTTGCGCGGCCTCCGCCTGACACGCTCCGGCGAGTCACACGACCGCGTCGACGCCGGCCTGCAGGTAAGTGCCAGCAACTGCCTGGTGGAGGACAACGTAATCGATGACGTCCTGTTCGGCATCCACCTGCACGGAGCCAATGACAACATCATCAGGCGCAACCGCATCCGCTCGCGCGATGTACCTCCCACCTTGCGCGGCGATGGCATCCGGTTGTGGTACAGCCGCGGCAACCGCATCGAGGGCAATCAGATCGAGCGCGTGCGCGACGTGGTGCTAACCAACTCCCCCGACAACACCCTCACCTGCAACACGGTGCGCGACAGCCGCATGGGCGTCGAACTGATCTTCTCGCCGGGCAACGCTCTACACGGCAATCTCATCAGCCACGGCCACTCCGGCGTCGCCGTGCTCTATTCGAACGGGGTCCGCGTCGCCGGCAACCGCCTGGAGCACCTGCGCGAACCGTCCGGTTCCGCATTAGCCGTCAAGGACAGCTCACAAGTCATCCTTCAGGATAATGAAGTCCTGCACTGCGCCTACGGCCTGACTGCCAACGCCCCAGTCTACCCAGAAAACATCCTGCGCCTTGAGGGCAATCGCTTCGCCTACAATGACGTCGCACTGTACTTTTACGGCGAGAAGGGCGGGCACATAATCCACGGGAACCGCTTCGAAGACAACATGCTCGACGTCCTGGTCAGTGCACCGTCCAGTGCGCGCGGCAATGACTGGAGCGGGAATTATTGGGACAGCTATCAAGGCTTCGACCGCGATGGCGACGGCCGCGGCGACACGCCACACGTGTTCCATGTCTACGCCGACCGGCTGTGGATCGACCGGCCGATGGCACGCTTCTTCCGCGGCTCGCCCATGATGTCCTTACTCGACTTCGTCGAACGGCTCGCGCCGTTCTCGCGCCCCGAGTGGATCTTGCGCGATCCTGCCCCCCTGACCCCGATAACACGGTAATTGACACTTGGTTCCACCGAGAGCGACCCCGATGACCGACTCCATTAAGCCCGCCCAGCACGCCAACTTGATCCGCTACCTAGCCCCGGCGCTGACGATCGCCGCGTTCATCGCGCTCGCCGTGGCGGGCTACCACCTGCAAGACACACTGCAACCCAGGATTGACACCGCGCTGGCGGCAGACCCCACCTGCGACCTTCGCCAAGGCCCCTGTGTGCTCGCGTTGCCCAATGGCGGCGCGGTGCACTTGGCCATCAAGCCGCGTTCGATCCCTTTGCTCGAACCGCTCAAGGTCGAGGTGGTAGTCACCAACACCGCGGCTTCGGCCGTCGAAGTGGATTTCGTTGGCGTGGACATGAACATGGGCTACAACCGCGTGCGGCTCACGAAGCAGGCGGAGGGCCGGTTTACGGGGGAAATCACCCTGCCGGTGTGTGTGCGCCGGCGCATGAACTGGGAGGCACGCGTGCTCATCGACACGCCCGAGGGGCGGATCCTCGCGCCGTTTTTGTTCTATACCATCAAGGGTGGCACGGCACCCTGATCCGCGCTCGGATCTCGGAGATCGACGCGCACACGTTGTGGCCACGTCGAGAGCCCCGGGATTGAACCCGCGACCGATCTCGCCGGGCGCAACGCGATGCTGCGCTGCGGGCATCCACATCGGTTCACTCCGACCGATTCGCGCTCACCCGCAGCTGCCCACGGCCCCGCAAGCGGTGCAGAAGTCGCAGCCGTCCTTGCGGATCACGGCATAGTTGCCGCATTCGGTGCACAGTCTGCCTTGCATCGGCTTGATGGGGCCACTCTCATCGGGCGCATCGAGGATGCCCATTTGCTGCAGCGGCACGCCCTTTTCGTCGAGGATACCGAGCATCGCGTAGCGGTGGATGATGAGCTGCGCGAGGTAGGCCACGGTCGAGGGGTAGTTCGTCTGCTTGCGCGTGCCGGGCACGAAGGCCATGAAGTCGCCAAGCGGCTCGGGGTAATCAAGAAGCTTGCGCAGCTTCATGCCGATCCAGGCCGGGTCGAGCACGCGCATGTCGAGCGAGAGGATCTTGCACAGGCCGTCCAGCGCACGCGGATACATGCCCGAGAGCCACATCGAGTACGGACGGGTGACGCCGTCTGGTAGCGTGATTTCCTTCAGGCCGAGCACGAAGTCCTCGCCCGTGGCCGGGTTGTAAACATCCACCGTCCACGAGAGGGTGCCGTCGGTGCCGGTCTTCGGCTCCTTGCGGCTGAACAGCGCATCGAGCACGGGCGAGGGTGCGTCCTCACTGAATGCCCCGAGCTGCTCGCAACGGTAGCGGATGAGATGAGCAACCGCGGCGACGATCGACGGCACGCGCCGCACCTCGCCTTTGGGCGGAAACGGCATGTCGAAGGCCTCGCCGGGCGCGGCGGTCTTCGCCAGCGTCTCCAGCTTGTAGGCCAGCCACTTGCGGTCGTTGGCGCGCATGTCCATCGACAGCGTCTTGGCCACGGCGCCGAGCCCGCGAGGCTGCAGCGGACCATTGACCCACACCTCGAACGGCCAGGCGCGCTTGCCGTTTTCCTCCTGATCGACGTGGCCGACGAACAGGGCGAACTTGCCCAAGGGGTGTTGGACCATGTAAGTCCAAGCCAGGTTGCCCGCAAGTAGATTAGGCCGCCCCGGCCAGCGCAGCGAACTGAGCACCGGCGCGGGCAGTGACTTGATCTGCAGACGCCGGTTCGCATCGCTGACGAAGTCCTGCGGGGCCTTTTTGTCCTCAACTGGCTTTGACTCCACCGACAACACGCTGCCGAGCACCTTGTTCGGCCGGTAGGTCGCGAGCCCTTTGAGCCCCGACTTCCAGGCATCGAGGTAGAGATCCTCGAAGTCGGAATACGGATAGTCCTCCGGCACGTTCACCGTCTTGGAGATCGAGGTATCGATGTACGGCGCGACCGCTGCGACCATGTCCTTGTGTGCCTTCGCCGAGATCTCCAGCGCAGTGACGAAGTAACCCGGCAGGTTGTCCGTATCCCCACCCAGATGCCGGAACAGCCGCCAAGCGAAATCCTCGACCTGATACTCCCGGAACCCGCCATCGGCCATGCGCTTCTTGCGCGAGTAGGTCCACGAGAAGGGCGGCTCGATGCCGTTGCTCGCGTTGTCGGCAAAGGCTAGCGAGATCGTCCCCGTGGGGGCGATGGACAGCAGATGGGAGTTGCGGATGCCCCGAGCGCGGACCTTCTGCTTGATCGGCTCCGGCAGGCGTGAGGCGAAATTACCGCCCGAAAGGTACAGATCCGCGTTGAACAGGGGGAAGGCCCCCCGCTCCTCGGCGAGTTGCGTCGAATACACGTAGGCGCGATCACGCATGAACTCCGCGATGCGTGTCGCGGTCAGGCGTGCTTCGGGCCGATCGTAACGCAGACGCAACATGATCAGCGCATCCCCCAATCCGGTGAAGCCTAGCCCCACTCGCCGCTTGGCCTGGGCCTCGCGCCGCTGCTGCGGCAACGGCCAATGCGTCACCTCCAGCACGTTGTCCAGCATCCGCACGGCCACTTCGATCACGTCGCCGAAGGCGGCGAAATCGAACTCCGCATGGTCGGTAAACGGGTTGCGCACGAACCCGGTCAGGTTGATGGAGCCCAGACAACAGCAGCCGTAGGGCGGCAGCGGCTGTTCGGCGCACGGGTTCGTGGCCTCGATGGTCTCGCAGTAGTTCAGGTTGTTGTCGCGGTTGATGCGGTCGAGGAACAGCACGCCGGGCTCGGCGTGGTCGTAGGTGGAGCGCATGATCTGATCCCACAGCTCGCGCGCCCGCTGACGACGGTAGACCCACAGGCCATCGGGGCGCTGGTAGGCGCCTTGGGCCTTGGCCTCGCTGCCGGGCTCGGCGGGGTGCACGAGCTCGATCTCGGTGTCGTTCTCGACCGCGTGCATGAAGGCGTCCGTCACGCCGACGGAGATGTTGAAGTTGGTCAGATCGCCGCGATCCTTGGCGTGGATGAAGGACTCGATGTCTGGGTGATCGCAGCGCAGCACGCCCATTTGCGCGCCACGGCGCGAGCCGGCGGATTCGACGGTCTCGCACGAGCGGTCGAACACGCGCATGTACGACACCGGCCCCGAGGCGTTGGACTGCGTGCCACGCACCAGCGCGCCCTTGGGCCGGATCGCGGAGAAGTCGTAGCCGACGCCCCCCCCCCGGCGCATCGTCTCGGCGGCCTCCGCAAGTGCGGTGTAGATGCCAGGCTTGTCATCGACGACTTCGGTGATCGAGTCACCAACCGGCTGCACGAAGCAGTTGATCAGCGTCGCCGCGAGCTGCGTCCCGGCCGCCGAGTTGATGCGCCCGGCCGGAATGAAGCCTTGTTCCTGCGCCCACAGAAAGCGCGCCTCCCAGCGCGCCCGCTCGTCCTCCTGCTCCACTGCCGCCAGCGCCCGCGCCACGCGGCGGCGCACGTCATGCACCGTCAGCTCTTGGCCTTTGGCGTATTTCTCCAGCAGGACCTCCCGCGAAATCTCCTGTTCCGGGAGTGGCGCGATGGCCGGCGCCTCGGGAATGGACGAGAGGCTGAGTTGTTCGATCACGGCAGTCACCTTCCGTCGGATAATTGCTGTAATTCTAGAGCATTTGAGGGCAGTGGGTGCTCTCCAATTCCCACCCAACACAATATGTTCGGCCTAGAGCCTGATTAAAGCTCAACATCTTGAGCATGACCCTTGATGACGATCAACGCACCACTCGCCGTTCAGCGATACGGGCGCCGGCCTCGGTCGCGGTGTGGGAGCGCTGCGCTGCGGCCAGCGGACCGTCCCCATCGATGGCGGCCAGCGCGCTCAGGGCCGTGCGCGGACGGCTGGGGGCTTAGGCATGACGCCCGCCCGCTCAGCGCCCGGGCAACAGCAGACCCTCGATGCCACCGGGCGTGCGCTGGGATGAATCAGTCGCGCGCGACTTCGCCTCCGGCTTGGCCTTTTCGGTACTGGTCGCGGAGCGCTGCGTCGACCCCGGCTTGGCGTCCGAGGCGGGCGCGGCACGGCGCGATGGGGCGGGCTGCGCCGGCGCCGCTTCTTGTGCGCTCTTCACTGTCGCGGGTGGTTCGGTGGCAATGGCATCGGCGGCCGTCGCACGCACCGGAGGCGGTGGTTCCACACAGCCGTCGGAAACTCGGTAGGCCACGCTGGCATCGACGGTGAAGCGGCTTTCGATGAAATCCCTGCCGATGACGAGCGGGTATCGGTCTTGATTACCGTGCATGAGGAGCACGTCGACCTCTCGGGTCACGCCACCAAGGCAAAGCTTGAGCGCAACCACCGGGTGGCGTGCGTTGCCCCCGATCAGCCGCTTCACCTCCACCCAGCGGTGCACCGGGCGCTCGAGGGCGATTGGCGTGCCAGCGCGGCCTGCCACCTTGAAGGTTACGAAGGTCGCGCTGTCCTTCTCGACGCTGCGCAGGTCCGACACATCGAGCGAGGTCTGCGCCACTGAGGTGTCGAGCTTGGCGTGCAGCACGAGCGGCTTGTCACCGAGCAGATAGGCCCGCTCGACAGAACCCGCGGTGCGTAGGGCGGCATCGGCCGGAACTGAAGTGCTGGGGAGAAGAGACCACGCCACCGCCAAAACCAGCGGCGCGACCGCATTGCGCATCAATCTCATGGCTTCCTGGGAGTTTGAACGAACACGACATCCGGTCTCGCGTCCGCTGTGACGCACGCGCGCAGTCTAACCGAAGCATCCTGAGGGCCGGTAGTAACGCCACCCGTAAGGCGGCAACGCAGCGTATTGCCGCGCGGCCGGTTGCGTCCCGAGCGGAATATGCCGCAGTGGGTCTCGCATCGCCTCTGTAGACGCGCAGAACGGCGCGTACGCTCGGGCGATCGCTGAGACATGCGGTTCGCCGTGACGCCACTCAGGCAATGGACGGCGCGGTACGCAAATCCGCCTTGATGCGCCGCAGGTCTTCCTCGCCGAGCGTCTCGCGCTCCAGGAGTTCAGCGGCGGAAGACTCGAGCACCGCGCGATTGGCCGTGAGGATGCCAATCGCCTTGTTGTAGGCCCGTTGCACGAACTCGCGCACCGCGCAGTCGATCTCGCGGGCCGTTTCCTCGCTGTACTCGCGTTCAGGCGGGGCTGCCATCGGGCCACCGAGCAAGCCGGAACGATCCTTCTCATAGGCGACGTTGCCGAGCTTATCCACCATGCCGTAGCGCACGACCATGCTGCGCGCGATGTCGCTCACGCGGGCGAGGTCATCGGCGGCGCCCGTGGAAAGGTGCTGAAAAATCACCGCCTCGGCGGCGCGGCCGCCCAACAGTACCGCCATCTTGTTCTCGAGCTCCTCGCGCGTCATCAGGAAGCGATCCTCGGTCGGCCGCTGGATGGTGTAACCGAGCGCGCCGATGCCGCGCGGGATGATCGAGACCTTGTGTACCGGGTCGGTATCGGGCAACGACAGCGCGACCAGGGCGTGCCCCATCTCGTGGTGGGCGACCACCGCCCGCTCCTTCGGGTTGAGGATGCGGTTTTTCTTCTCCAGACCGGCGACGATGCGCTCGACGGCCGCCGTGAAATCGTCCTCGGTCACGGCCTGCGCGTTGCGGCGTGTGGCAAGCAGGGCGGCCTCATTGACCAGGTTGGCGAGGTCCGCGCCGGAAAAACCAGGTGTGAGTGCGGCGATCTTCTCCAGTTCGACGCCGGGGGCGAGCCGGATCTTCTTGACGTGGACCTCAAGGATCTGCACCCGCCCCGCCTTGTCCGGCCGATCCACCAGCACCTGACGGTCGAACCGCCCGGCGCGCAGCAAGGCGGGGTCGAGGATCTCCGGCCGGTTGGTCGCGGCGAGCAGGATCAACCCATTGCTGGGGTCGAATCCGTCCATCTCCACGAGGAGTTGGTTGAGGGTCTGTTCCTTTTCGTCGTGGCCACCCATCGGGAAGGCGCTGCGCGCGCGCCCGAGCGCGTCCAGCTCGTCGATGAAGATGATCGCCGGGGCGTGCTGACGCGCCTGCTCGAAGAGGTCACGTACCCGCGCGGCCCCCACGCCAACGAACATCTCCACGAACTCCGAGCCGCTGATCGAAAAAAACGCCACCCCGGCCTCGCCCGCGACGGCGCGCGCGAGCAGCGTCTTGCCGGTGCCCGGTGGGCCGACCAGCAACACGCCCTTGGGGATGCGCGCCCCGAGCCGACCATAGTCCTGCGGGTTTTTCAGGAAGTTGACCACCTCCTGCAACTCCGCCTTCGCCTCATCCACGCCAGCCACGTCGGCAAAGGTCACGCCGGTCTGCTTTTCGACATAGACCTTCGCCTTGCTCTTGCCGATGGAGAGCAACCCGCCGCCGAGCCCCTGCTTCTCGGCGAAACGACGCATGAGAAACATCCAGATGCCGAAAAAAATCAGCGCGGGCAACACCCAACCGAGCACGTCGCGCAGAAAGGTGCTCTGCACCACGCCGGTGAAGCGGACGTCATACTGGCCCAGATCCTTGGCGAGCGCCGGATCCACGCGCGTGGTGACGAAGCGGGTGCGGCCATCCGGCAGGGGCGCTTTCAGCGTCCCCTGGATGTGGTCCTGCGTGACCGCGATCTCCTCCACCTTGCCTTCCTTGAGGTAGGTCTGGAACTCGCTGTAGGGAATGGGTTCGATCTCGCGCACCTGCACCCAAAGGTCATGCAAGAGCATGACGCCGAGGACGGCCATCAGCACATACCAGATATTGAATTGGGTCTGCTTCTCCACAGGGACCTCGTCAGGCGATGCGTTGCGGGTCTGGCAGGGTGTTAGATAAGCGGCATCAGCGCACGTTTCAAGGTGCGCTTACTCCATGGCAAGTATCGCGTGCCACTCCGCCTCGGTCACCGGCATGACCGAAAGCCGGCTGCCCTTGCGCACGAGCGGCATCTGTGCCAGCGCCGGATGCGCCCTCAGTTCCGCGAGCGCGATCGTGCGCCGCAGCTTGCACTCGAATTTCACGTCCACCATGAACCAGCGCGGATTCTCGGGCGTGCTCTTGGGGTCGAAGTACTTGTTTTCTGGATCCCACGCGGTGAAATCCGGGTAGGATTCCCGCGCGACCCGCATGATGCCGACGATCCCCGGCACCTCGCAGTTGGAGTGGTAGAAGAAAATCGGGTCGCCCAACTTCATCTGATCACGCATCATGTTGCGCGCCTGGTAATTGCGCACCCCCGTCCACGGCTCCACGCCGACGCGTTCGAGGTCATCGATGCTGAAGGCATCCGGTTCGGATTTCATCAACCAGTAGTTCATAAACGCCCCTCTCGCGGGTAACGATTGCGTGCGCCATTTTAACCGGGCAGCACGAACCACAAGGTCAGCGGCATGATCACCAGGCTACCGAGGTTGCCGAGCATCACGAGCGAGGCCACGCGGCCTGCCTCATGACGGTACTGCTCGGCAATCAGCACATTGAGCACCGCCGGCGGTAGCGCACCAAAGACCAGTAGCTGAGCGCGTTGCAGGATATCAAGCCCAAGCCACGGCATGACCAGCAGCGCACAAATGACACCAGCCGCGGGACCGGCGACCGCGCCCACCAGTCCGAGCCGCCAATCGTTGAGGTCCACGTCGAGCAGCCGCACGCCGAGCGAAAACAGCAGTAGTGGAATAGTAACCTGGGCGAGCAGCTCCACCGTTTTGGCCACCGGCCCGGGCAGGCTCAGCTCCAGCGAGCCGAAGGCCAGACCCAGCACGGTCGCCACGATCATCGGCATGCGCAGGAGGCTCAGCGGATGCGTGTGTCGATCGAACAGATAGATGCCCACCGTGAAGTGCAGCACCATCTCTACGATGAACAACACGACAGCCGCCTGCAGTGCCCCCTCGCCGAACGCAAACAGCATGAGCGGGATGCCCATGTTTCCGGAGTTGTTGAACATCATCGGCGGCAGGAAGGTTCGCGCATCGACACGCATCGCACGCGCGAGCGGCCACAGCAACAACCCCGACCCGAGCACCACCGCCACACCGCCCAGCACGAGCGGCCCCAACGCAATCGGGTCGATCGGCTTGTCGACCAGCGCCCAAAAAACCAGCAGGGGCCCGAAGACCTCCATGTTCAGCTGGTTGACCACCGCCATGTCGGGCCGGTGCCGGTAGCCATACGCCGCGCCCAGCGCCGCACAAGCAAACACGGGAAAGATGATGGACAAGATGCGCAGCGCGGTATCGAGCACGGGATTTGGGCCTAGCTGTGAACCCGGATTACACCAGCTCCCAGCGCATCGGACCAGAACACGGGCAAAAAAAGGGCGCCCAAAGGCGCCCGCAACCCTGGAGGGAGGAGAATGGAGTGCTATTCGTTGTTCGCGAAGCCGAGCAGGTGCAGCAAGCTCGTGAACAGGTTGAAGATCGAGACGAACAGGCTCACCGTGGCCATGATGTAGTTGGTCTCGCCACCGTTGACGATGTTGCTGGTCTCGAACAGGATCAACCCGGACATCAGCAGCACGAACATGGCCGACACGGCGAGCGACAGGCCCGGCAACTCAAAGAAGATGGCCGCGAGCCCCGCCAGGAAAGCCACCAGCACGCCCACGAACAGGAAGCTGCCCATGAAGCTGAAGTCCCTGCGCGACACCAACGCGTAGGCCGACAATCCAACGAAGATCGCCGCCGTGCCGCCCATCGCCATCATGACGACCTCACCGCCGTTGGGCATCTTGAGGTAATTCGTGATGATCGGGCCGAGCGTGTACCCCATGAACCCCGTCAGCGCGAACACGAAGGCCAGGCCGAGCGCGCTGTCCCGGAACTTCGTGGTCAGAAACAGCAGGCCGAAGTAACCGACGAGGGTCAGGATGATGCCGGGGTGCGGCAGTCCGAGCGCCATCGACGCCCCGGCCGTCACCGCGGCAAACGCCAGCGTCATCGCCAGCAACAGGTAGGTGTTACGCAGCACCTTGTTCGTAGCGAGGATCGAGGCCTCGCTGCGCCCATAGGTCGCCGTGCGGGTGTTCAACGTGTTCATCGACTGGCTAACCTCCGATTTGCAATCGTTTCATTGGCAGCGCCATGTTTGGCGCCTTGATACACGATGAGCGTAGCAAATCGACGATTTCGATGATATAAGCGCGCTAGAGAGTATTTATCCGGTTTTTTCGAACCTTAATCCATGCTCAACTTCAAGCAGCTGCACCACTTCTGGAGCGTGGCGAAGGCGGGCGGCATCACGCGCGCTGCTGACCACAGCGGGCTCGCGCCACAAACCCTCTCGGGGCAGATCGCCGCGCTGGAGGCGGAGCTCGGCGTCGCGCTGTTCCGCCGCGTCGGGCGCAAGCTCGAGCTCACCGACACCGGCCGCGTGGCGCTCGGCTACGCGGAAGAGATTTTCGAGCTGGGACACGAGCTTGAAGAAATCCTGCACAACCGCAGCCCGAGCGTCGGCCTGCCCTTTCGCGTTGGCGTGGCCGACGTGGTGCCTAAGGCGATCGCTTACCTGCTCCTGTCGCCGGCTGTGCGCCTGGAAACACCCGTGCGCATCGTCTGCCGCGAGGACAAACTCGACCGTCTGCTCGGCGAGCTAGCCATCCATCGTCTGGACATCGTACTCGCCGACAGCCCGATGCCAGCCGAAACCGACGTGCGTGGCGTCAATCACAAACTCGGCCAATCAGGCCTCGGCTTTTTCGCCGCGCCCGAACTCGCCGCGCGACTCGGCGGGCCCTTCCCCGCCTGTCTGAACGACGCACCACTGCTCATCCCTGGCGCGGACACCGCCGTGCGCGGGCGACTCGTGCGCTGGCTGGAGCAGAACCGCATCAAGCCCCGCATCGCCGGAGAATTCGACGACAGCGCGCTGATGAAGGCCTTTGGCCAGGCTGGCGTGGGCATCATCACCACACCCTCGGTCATCGCGCGCGAGGTTGAGCAACAGTTCAACGTGGTCGAGCTGGGCCGCACCGAGGAGGTGGTCGATGAGTTCTACGCCATCACCGTGCAGCGTCGGATGACGCACCCCGCCGTGCAAGCCATCAGCGAGGCGGCCCGAGTGCTGCCGGGGTGACATCCCGAACTGCGGGCCACTCGACGGCGCATCCCATCGGTCTTGCGCGGGCCCCGTCCCGCGGCGCGGGGATGTTCGCCGCCGCCGCACCGAACTCGTTACAATGCCGCATCCGACATCACCCCACGTCTCCCCCCATCCCGACCCGACGCCCACACGCATGAAACCCAAGCAGCAACAACCCAAGATCGGCATGGTCAGCCTCGGCTGCCCGAAGGCGCTGGTCGATTCGGAGCGGATTCTCACGCAACTGCGTGCCGAGGGTTACGGCATATCGCCGGACTATGCCGGTGCCGATCTCGTGGTAATCAACACCTGCGGGTTCATCGAAGCGGCCGTCCAGGAATCGCTCGACACCATCGGTGAGGCGCTAGCCAAGAATGGCCGCGTGATCGTGACCGGCTGCCTCGGCGCGGAGGCCGACAAAGTGCTCAAGGCGCACCCTGCGGTGCTCTCCGTCACCGGACCGCACGCCTACGAGGCAGTGATGTCGGCAGTCCACAAACACATCCCGGCACCACACGATCCCTACCTCGACCTCATCCCCCCGCAGGGCATCAAACTCACACCGAAGCACTACGCGTATCTCAAGATCTCCGAGGGCTGCAACCACCGTTGCAGCTTCTGCATCATCCCGCACCTGCGCGGCGATCTGGTCAGCCGCCCGATCGGCGAGGTCATGCAGGAAGCCGAAAATCTGGTCAACGCCGGCGTGCGCGAGCTGCTGGTCATCTCCCAGGACACCAGCGCCTACGGCATCGACCTGAAGTACCGGACGGGCTTCTGGCGGGGGCGTCCGCTGAAGACCCACGTGCAGCAGCTCGCAGAGGCGCTCGGCGAGCTGGGCGTGTGGATCCGTCTGCACTACGTCTACCCCTACCCGCATGTCGACGAACTCATCCCGCTGATGGCCGCGGGCAAGATCCTGCCTTACCTCGACGTGCCGCTGCAACACGGCAGTCCGTCGGTGCTCAAGGCGATGCGCCGACCTGCGCGCGCGGAGAAGGCCCTAGAACGCATCGCCCGTTGGCGCGAGATCTGCCCGGATCTCACGCTGCGCAGCACCTTCATCGTGGGCTTTCCGGGCGAGACGGAGGAGGATTTCGAAACCCTGCTCGACTTCATCAAGGAGGCCGAGCTCGACCGCGTCGGCTGCTTCCCCTACTCACCGGTCGAGGGTGCACCGGCCAACGACCTGCCGGGCGCCGTGCCCGAGGAGGTCAAGCAGGAGCGTCTAGAGGCGTTCATGGAACTTCAGGCCGAGATCAGCCGAGAGAAGCTCCAGCAGAAAATCGGCAAGGAAATCGTCGTGCTCACCGACGCGATCGAGGACGAGAACACCATCGCCCGAAGTGCCGCCGACGCACCGGAAATCGACGGTGTGGTCATCATCGAGGATGAGCGCATCCCGCCTGGCGAAATGGTTCGTGTGGAGATCGTCGCAGCCGACGAACACGACCTGTGGGGGGAGCTGGTCTGACCCTGCGCTGAAGAACGCCAGGGCGCACCGGTGTGACCGGTGTGCAGATCAATAGGGCGCCAAGACAAGTGCGGCGTGGGGTAACCCCTGAAGCGACTGTTGGCGCGGATTTCAGCACGCTGCGAGGAGGATGCGACGCGCTGCCAGCCCGCCGCGCTTCAGACCGAAGGAAACCACGTATCCCGCCCCCGCTCGGTATCATGCGGCGCGGCGCGGCACAGGCCGAGGTCTTTCCGAGGAGACCGGACCCGCGGCCCGTTTCGCGGGCTTCGTGCCGCGAACCTCCGCCTGGTTGGGCCCCGCCGCATTGCTCGATAGCCGGAAACGTCCCACCTGCTCGTCGAGGCGGGCCGCCTGCTCGGCCATGCTCTGACTGGTCGTCGCGATCTGCTCGACCATTGCCGTGTTTTGCATCGTGCTGGTCTCGATCAGGTCGATGGCGCGGCGGATGTCCTGAATCCCGCTGGACTGCTCGGCGGCCGCCGAGGCAATGTGAGCCACGACCGCCGACATCTGCCGCACCTGGTCTGCCACACTCTCCAGCAAGTCTCGGAAACGTTCGACGCGCGCCACGCCCTCCCTCACCCGTGCATCGCTCCCCAGAATCAGCTTTTTGATCTGCTGCGCCGCCTCGGCACTGCGGCCCGCGAGCGCCCGCACCTCATGAGCTACCACCGCAAAGCCACGACCGTGCTCTCCGGCATGCGCTGCTTCGACAGAGGCATTGAGGGCAAGCAGGTTGGTCTGGAATGCGATCTCGTCGATGATGCCGATGATGTCTGCGATCTGGTGGCTGCTGCGCTCCAAGGTTTCCATCGCATCGACGGCATCCACCGCGATCCGCTTGCCCTGCTCGGCCTGATCACGCGCGGCCGCGGCCAGTTCGTTGGCCTCGTGCGCATGACCTGCCGAGCGCTGCAAGGCTGTCGACATCGCCTCGATGCTTGCGGCGGTCTCCTCCGTGGCCGTGGCCTGACGCTCGTTGCGCGTTGCGAGCTCGTTGTTGCCCGCGGCGATCTCGCGAGAGGCTACGGCCACCTCCTGGGAGATGCTGCGCACAGAGGCGACAATCCCGGTGATTTTCTCCAGGAATCGGTTGAACGCGCTGCTCAGGGCCTGCAACTCGCGCATCCCGCCAGCAGGCAGACGGCGTGAAAGGTCACCGTCGCCATCCGCGATCTGCCGCAGGGCATGGGCAGTCGATCGGATCGGGCGTGCAATCCCGTTGCCAATCCACACTGCCATCACGATGCCCACCACCAGCGTGATGGCGGCCAGCGCGAGCATCACGTCGCGGGCCGAGGCAATGGAGTCCAGGATCGTGCTGCGATCGCGCGCGATCTCCACCACCCCAACCGGGCGGCCTTGATAGTCCCCAATGGCCCGCGCGTACACCGCCACGGGCGTCGCCCCCAGCATTCGGTAACGCACGACGGGCTGACCCTCCAATGCGGTCCTCAAGTCCTGCGCGTCGAGCAGCGCCGCCCTGGCCGTGCCCGCAAAAGTTTCAAAGCCCGACGACTTCGAGAGATGCAACGCCACCTCGACCCCGTTTTGCGCCTTGAACCGTTCGAAAAAGGGCTGACCGAACGATAGGCCGATCTCGACGCTGCCCACGTGCCTGCCTGCGTGACGGACCGGGTGCACGCCACGGATGCCGAACCCGGCGACGCCCGATTCCAGCCCGCGGACCGGCCTGGTTTCCCGGTTGGCAGCCGCTACCGTCGCCCGGAATGACGAGAGGTCGTCTCCAAACTTTTCCGGCTTGTGAAGACGCAGGAACGAGGTCGTCGGCGGTGTATGGAACTGCATCTGCTCGACCGCGAGCGCCGTGTGCAGCGCCTTGAACACCGGCAGGAACTGACTGAGCAAGGTTTCTCGGTCACCCCTTGGCAAGCGCCTCACCGCTTTGAGGCAGCGCGGCGATCATCGCCGCGAGCGCCTCGGCCCGCGCCGACTCGGCCGCAATGGCATGCTCGACGCCATCGTACAGCGCGGCCAGTCCATCGGCTTCCGTCGCCCGGACGATCGCTCCGGCCCGCTGCACGGCAAACGGAACCATGGTCGCCACAGCGAGCGCCAGGACGGCAGCGACTGCCAAGGCTACGCGCGTCGCAATCGACGCGCTCTCAAGCTTCCGAATCACTACACACCACTCCTTGGGTGATCGATCCTGTCAATCGTCCGCAGCTGAACCTGCGGCGGCAACGCCTGTCGGCCCAGGCGTGAGTATGGGTCTGGCGATGCCCCAGAATCCGGACATGGCGCACAGCGCCATTTGATCCAGACGCGTGTTGCGCACAGACTGGCAACGACATCACACGGCCTGTGCCCCTCGGCGCTCCCGAGCGCTTGCGCACGCGAGCGCAGGCCCCGCCCGGCATCCAAGCTCGAACCAAAGGCTGGCAAACGTGAACGATTCTCTCCACAGCGATCTCTCTCGACGACTCGCAATCCTTGCGGATGCCCAGTCCGATAACAGCAAGCGCGGACTACTGCGCGCGATGGTGGCCCGCTACTACATGCGGATCGGAGCGGACGATCTCGCGGCCCGCCCCCCCGAGGCGCTGCTAGCAGCCGTCGAGGCGCACCTGGACGCAGGGCGCCGCCGTGCGCGACTGGAAACCGTGGTCGCCATCACCCCACCCGCTGGGGAACCTGCCCGGTCGCAACTGCTCATCGTGACCAACGACATGCCGTTCCTGGTGGATTCGGTCGGTCTCGCGCTGCTGCGTCGGCGCGTGGCCGTGCATCTCATCGTGCACCCCATCTTCACCGTCGAGCGCGACGCAACGGGTGAGCTCCGCGCGCTGGTCGAGGGCATGACCGCCGCCGATCCCACTACACTGGCCGAGTCATGGATGCGCTTCGAGATCGAGGCCATGCCCGAGGCCGCCGCACGCGACGCGTTGCGCGCTGACGTGCTGGAAGTCATCGAGGACGTACGGGCAGTGGTTGGCGACTGGGAGCCAATGCGCGAGCGACTACGCGCGGCCATCGCCGAGGTCGAGCGCCTGCGTGCCTACCTCCCTGTGCCGGCTGACGAGCTCGACGAACAGCTCGCCTTTCTGCGCTGGCTGGACGACCATCATTTCACCTATGTCGGCTTCAGTGCGTTCGATTTGAACACCACGCCACAAGGCGATGAACTCGTGCTGCAGGCAGAATCGGAACTCGGCATTTTCCGCCGACGTGTGCTGCCGCCACGTATCGCGCTCCCGGCGCACGTCCGGACGCTGGTCCGGCAACCAGACCTGCTGCTGCTCACCAAGTCCGTCCTGCCCTCCACCGTGCACCGGCCAGCGCGGCTGGATTACGTGGGCATCCGCCGCTTCGATGCGAGCGGCGCCGTGGTCGGGGCATGGCAGTTTCACGGGCTGTACGCGGCGTCGGCCTACACCACGCGCCCGTGCGAGATCCCGCTGCTGCGCCGCAAGCTTGAGCAGGTGATCGCCCACGCGGCATTCACGCCCGACAGCCACGATGGCCGCAACCTCGAGCATATCCTCGCGACGCTGCCACGCGAGGAGCTGATCCAGGCCGACGCACGCACCCTGTTCGAAACCGCGACAGGCATCCTGGAACTGCAGGGCCGCCAAAGGCTGCGCGCGTTCCTGCGGCCGGACCCGACCGGGCGCTTCGTGAGCGCGCTCGTGGTCCTGCCCCGCGACCGCTACGACACCCGCCTGCGGCAGCGGATGCAGGCGCTGCTCATGGCACACTTAGACGGCGTTGAGTCACAGTTCACGGTCCAGTTTTCCGAGCCAGCGACCGCACAGGTGCACATCGTCGTGTGGCTGCGCGAGGGCCCGCCGCCCGCATTCGATGCGCGTACCATCGAGGCCAGACTCAGCGAGGCGATGCAATCCTGGTCCGACCGGCTGCGCGCGGCGCTGGTCGAGGCGCTCGGCGAGCCGCAAGGCTTAGCGCTCCATGCGCGTTACGCCGAGGCATTTCCCGACGGCTACCGCGAGGACTGGCCCGCAGCCACGGCGGTAGACGACATCCAGCGGCTAGAGGCGATCAATGCGCACCATCCCTTCGCGCTGCGGCTCTATCGCCTCGACAGCGCACCGGCGGCAGCGTTGCACTTCCGGCTTGCCGGCCGTGGCGAGGCCTTGCCACTGTCTACGCTGCTGCCGCTTCTCGACCACCTCGGGCTTCGCGTGCTGCGTGCCGAACCCTACGAAATCATGCCCCGGAGCAGCCCGCCCTTCTGGCTGGTGGACTTCGAAGTCGAGCTGGTGCCCGCGATCGACGAAGCATGGCTCATGCAGCGCCAGCACCTGTTCTACCAAGCGTTCGAACGCGTCGCCACGGGCGAAGCGGAGGACGACACCTTCAACACACTCGTGCTCGCCGCTGGCCTGAACTGGCGCGAGGTGACGCTGCTGCGCGCCTATTGCCGCTACTTCCTGCAGGCCGGCATTCCCTTCAGCCAGCCGTACATCGGCGCGGCGCTGTTGCGTAACCCTGCCGTCACATGTCAGTGGGTCGAGCTATTTCACCGCCGCTTCGACCCGGCGCGTGTGGCTGCCGAAGCGGAGTTCGCGCAAGCCGTAGCGGCCTGCGAGCGGGCCATCGACAAGGTGGCGAGTCTCGACGACGACCGCATCCTGCGTCGGTACCTGCACACGCTCGTCGCCACCTTGCGGACGAATTTCTATAGACGCTCCCCGGAGGGGCGCTACCGAGCGTTCGTCGCGTTCAAGTTTGACGGACGGCGCGTGCCGGAACTGCCACTGCCACGCCCGCGGTTCGAGATCTTCGTGCACGCTCCGCACGTGGAGGGGGTGCACCTGCGCGCGGGGCACGTGGCGCGCGGCGGGATTCGCTGGTCGGAACGGCGCGAGGACTTCCGCACCGAGGTGCTCGGTCTGATGAAGGCACAGATCGTGAAAAACGCGCTGATCGTGCCGACCGGCGCCAAGGGCGGGTTCGTGGCACGGGGGCTGCCCTCCGGTGCCTCGGGCGTGGACGCACAACGCGAGGTCATGCGCTGCTACGCCGACTTCATCCGCGGACTGCTCGACCTCACGGACAACCGAGACGGGGAAACGGTACAGCCGCCGACGGACATCGTCCGTCACGACGACGACGATCCCTATCTCGTCGTCGCCGCCGACAAGGGTACGGCCGGGTTCTCCGACACAGCCAACCGGATCGCTGCGGAGTACGGGTTCTGGCTTGGCGATGCGTTCGCCTCGGGTGGCTCGCACGGCTACGACCACAAGCGCATGGGCATCACCGCGCGCGGCGCCTGGGAATCCGTCAAGCGACACTTCCGCGAACTGGGCCGCGACATCCAGCGCACGCCCTTCACCGTTGTGGGCATCGGTGACATGTCCGGCGACGTGTTCGGCAACGGCATGCTGCAGTCCCGTGAGATCCGGCTCATCGCCGCGTTCAACCATCAACACATCTTCATCGACCCAACGCCCGACCCGGAGACCTCGTTCGCCGAGCGCGAGCGCCTGTTCCGGCAGCCCCGCTCGACCTGGATGGACTACGACCCCACCCTGATTTCGCCAGGTGGAGGCGTTTACCCACGCACGGTGAAGCACATCGAGCTCAGCGAGGCGGCGCGAGAGGCGCTGGGCATCGAGACAACCGGCACGCCACTGACCCCTGCCGATCTGATCCGCGCCATCTTGCGCGCGCCGGTCGACCTGCTGTGGAACGGCGGCATCGGCACATACGTCAAGGCGAGCGCCGAGACGCACGCCGAGGTGGGCGATCGCGCCAACGACGCGCTGCGGATCGATGCCGCCGAGCTGCGCTGCAAGGTCGTGGGCGAAGGCGGCAACCTCGGTCTCACACAGCGCGCCCGCGTCGAGTTCGCGTTGCGCGGCGGACTGGTCAACGCCGATGCCATCGACAACTCGGGTGGCGTCGATTGCTCGGACCACGAGGTCAACCTCAAGATCCTCCTCGACCAGTGTGTGCGTGGTGGCGAACTGACCTTCGAGCGCCGCAACGCGCTGCTCACGGCCATGACCGAGGAAGTCGCCACCCTTGTAGTGCGCGACAACTACGCCCAGACCCAGGCGATCAGCATCGCCGCGCAGCACGCGCGCTACTTTCACTACGACCACCGCCACCTGATCGTCACGCTAGAGCGGGAGGGTAGACTCGACCGCACGCTGGATGCGTTGCCTTCCGAGGCGGAGTTCGCGCATCGCGAGGCGGCAGGCATCGGCCTAACGCGGCCGGAGATCGCGGTGCTACTGGCCCACGCCAAGCTGCGGCTCACGGCCGCACTCAACGCCGCCCCGGGCTTTGCCGATACCCCGGCGGCGCAGCGCGCGCTCGTGGCCTATTTCCCGCCCACGCTCCGCGCAGCTTTCCCATCCGCCCTCACGCGCCATCCGCTTCGCCGGGAAATCATGGCCACGCAGGTGGCCAACGCCGTCGTCAACCGCATGGGCAGCACGTTCCTCACGCGTATGGAGGAGGAGACCGATGCCAGCCCCCAGCACATCACCGCGGCCCTGCTGGCGGCCGAAGAGATCTATCAGGCAGATGCCCTATGGTGCGCGATCGAGGTGCTCGACAACCAGCTCGACGCCAGGCTGCAGAACGCGTTGTGGTTCGAAATCCGGCGGTTTCTCGACCGCGCAACGCGCTGGCTCCTACGGGAACACCCTGAAGCAGTGGACCCTGACGATATCGCGGCACGCTATCGGCCGACCGCAGAGGCAGTCTTTCCCCTGCTGCCCGAGGCACTGCAAGGTGAGGCGCGCGGCTCGGCCATGCGCGCCGCCGCACGGTGGATCGAACAAGGTGTGCCCGACGCGATCGCAACGCGCGTCGCACACCTCTCAGGCTGGCTCACGGCACTCGACATCGCCGATGTCGCCCGAAGCAACGGCGCGACCATCGCCGAGGTGACCCAGCTGTACCATGAACTCGACGCACGTCTCGCCCTGCACTGGCTGGGCGAACAGCTGCGCGCCCTGTCGCGCGATACGCCATGGCACCGCCGCGCGCGCACGGCACTGCGCGAGGACCTGGGACACGCGCATCGCGAGATTGCCGAGGCGCTACTGCATGCTGGGTCGGAGCGCGACGTCCCAAGATTCGAGGTCTGGGCGCGTCAACGCCCGGCGGCGCTGAGCCGTTATCAGGTTATGCTGAAGGACCTGATGCAGGCATCCGCCACCGACCTCGCCATGCTGACCGTGGTCGTAAGGGCGCTGCGGGAATTGGCGACACGCAACGCGAGCACTACGGTCGGCGGGGACTGACGCGAGGATTTACAAACGCCGTGGGCCGCGGTGCCCATCGCATCGCGGCCCGGTACCGGTCGGCACCGGCGCGGGACGCCGCCGAGTGCGGCGCCCGCCCTGGGGCGGTGAACTACCGCTTTTCCTGAACCTGTGCCGGATTGGGCACGACGTCCACCCGACGATTTTCCCGGCGGCCTGCCGGCGTCTTGTCACCACGCGGCTCACGCTCGCCTCGGCCCTCGTAGGACAGCCGGCTCGCGTCGATACCCTTGGACTGGATATAGAGCATCGCGCTCTTCGCCCGACGCATCGACAGGCCCATGTTGTAGTCGTCGCTCGCGCGGTCATCCGCATGCCCGATCAGCGTCATCTTGACCTCGGGGTGTGCGTTCAGCATCTGCACGGCGGCGTCCAGCTTCGCAGTCGCCTCGTTAGTCAGTTTCGCCGAATCGGTGTGGAAGTAGATGCTCTCCACGTCCAACGTGACGTACTTCGGCGCAGGCACAGGCGCGGGCTTCGGCTCGGGCGGCGGCGGGGCGGGCTTGGGCTCAGGCGCCATGACGACCGGTACCGGCTTGGGCTTCGACCCGCCGAAGCGTTTGAGCAGCGACAGCGAGACGAGTTGGGCGTCCTCGTCGAAGTACTCGTATTCGCCGCGAACCGCGAACCCCGACTTGAACTGGTACTCCGCGCCCACGCCCCCGTAAACCTCCGAGCCGTTGACCTCGCGGAACTGAATGGTGTCAGAGCTGTTGTCGATCTCGGCCAGCCCGAGCTTGGCGAGCAGCGACAACCCCGGTGTGTTGTTGGGCAGGTTCACCACGAGGCCTGCGCCGTAGGCGTTGTAGTCGATCTCGCCGCCATTGTTGAAGCCCGCCGCGCCGAGCTTCGTGCCGAAGGCCTCGACCGACAGCCAGTTGAGAATGTCGTAGCCGAAGAACAGTTTGTAGCCGATGTCCTCCTTATCGGAGACGCTGAGCGTCGGGATGTTCACCACCTCGGGCTCCAGCATCGACTGGCCTACGCCGCCGCCGACGTAGAATTGTCCCTGCGCCGCCTGCGCGCCGAACGAGGCGCCGAGCAGCCCGAGCGCCGCGAGCCAGCGGCGGCGACGGCGCAGCGCGAGCGCGCCACCGAGTGCGAGGAGCGCGGGCAGGCCGGCCGCACCGCCACCGATGCCACCTTCGAGGCGGGTGAGGACTTCACCCACGCCCGTGCTCTGCCGGTAGTCGGGAATTCCGTCGCCGTTGGCGTCGGGCAGCACCTTGCCACCGATGGCCGCCTTGGCGTTGTCGTCCCAACCGTCGCCATCCGCGTCGCGGAAGTTGTCGACCTTGCCGTCGTTGTTGGCGTCGGCGAGCCCGGCCTCGACCACGTCGTAGCGCGTGTCGTTGTCGCTGTTGAGGTCGAGGAAGTCCTTCGCGCCGTCCTTGTCGGTGTCCGGGAGCGGCCATGGGGCGCTCTCCAACGGATCGTGATAGCCGTTGCGGTTGGCGTCCTGGAAGTTGTCCACGCGCCCGTCACCGTTTGCGTCCACGCCGCCCGCCTCGATGATGTCCGGGATGCCGTCGTTATCGGAATCCAGATCAAGGCGGTTCGGGATGCCGTCACCGTCGAAGTCGCCGTCCCCCTCGGCCGTGTCGGGGATGCCGTCATTGTCGTCGTCCAGGTCGTCGGAGTCGGGCACACCGTCCTTGTCGGAATCCACAACAGTGCCCGCTGCGAGCGCGGTGCCGCTCAGCGTCAACCCGAGCGGATTCTCGTCGCTGTCATTGGACGGAATCGACAGGGTCGCCGTCTTCGCGCCCGCACTGGCGGCCAGGAAGTTCACGGTGATCGTGCAAGTTCCGGTGGCGGCCGCGAGCGTCTGGCCGGAACAGGTGTCGCTGGCGACGGTGAAGTCCGCCGCGTTCGCGCCGGCCTTGGTGATGGACCCGATGGCGAGCGGGTCGGTACCCGTGTTGCGGACCGTTATCGTCTGCGACGTGGCCGCCCCGCCCACGGTGAACGTCGGGAAGGTGATCGACGTGCTGGCCACGTCGATCTCGGGCCCGAACGGAGCGCATTCCTTGAAGCTCACGATCGACATCGCAAAGTCGTTGCCGCTAACGCCGGCGATCTGTGCGTCGTGCAGCGACAACGTCACGCTACTGCCGGCAGGAGTCACCGACACGCCGAGTCGCTGCCACAGATCCGCCGTCGCTTCGGTAGCACAGGCCTGGGTCGCCGGCACCACATCGCTGCCGGAATCACACACGGCGCGTGTGGCCACCTCGGCCCCATCCACCCGGAAGCTGACCCTCGGAGCGATGTAGTTGGCCTGCTGCCCAGGGGCAAGCGCATTCGAGAAATACGCCGTGAACGCGTAGGCCTTGCCCGCTGTCAGGCCCGTGACGGTCTGTTGCCAGAGCCGGGTAGGCGCACCCATGTCCTTGCCATTGTAGGCCAGCCAGTTGGGCAATGCCGGGATCGCAGCCCCACCACCCGGTGGCGTCGCATCACCCGGAAAGGCGTTCTGGTTGATAAACCCGCTACTGTAGTTGCCGGTCATGATGCCGATGCCGGTGTTCGGAAAGGCGCTGCCGTTGCCGTCGGCTGGGTAGGTACCAACAGTGGCCTTGAACATAGCGTCATCCGCGCCGATCGGTCCGTACCCGGCCGTCGGGTCGATATTGCCCCCGCTGATTTTCTCGGTGCCAGCCGGCCGCTGGCCGGTCGGGCAGCCGCCCTCCGCAAGCGCGAGTTGTGGGACCAGAGACATCAGCGCGGTCGCGGCGGTTGCGACGGCCAGGCTGCGCGAGACGCGCGTACACCGCGTCGCCGGAACTCGACCAGAGTGAGTGCATTGGCATTGCATTGTGGAAAGCTCCCAAAATGGCGATTCGTGCGTTGCTTACCCGCTGGCCCTCGAGGCCGCGACTTGAGCAGGGTAATCAAGCGGATGAGGTGCAACCCCAGGCTGCGCTGCCATAACCAACGCCGCGCAGCTTTGGCTTAAATCATAGGCGTTTACAGATTAAAGTCAAAGAGTTATTTGCATAACATGAGTCGATTTCGGCATTATTTTTGTAACTCAATGTTACACAGAGACTGAGAGACGGGTTTGTAAGCGATCACGCCATGCCAGGAAAGCCGCAGCGTCAATAATCAACCACCGCATGGACACCCGAGCCGACCATTGCGCGCCTCCGCTCCGAGGGCGACGTCGCTGGCAGGGTGCTGAAAACGTAGCGAGGGGTATCGGGGAAAGCGCAAATCGGCGAAAGAGTGCTGGTCACGCAGAATCCATTCAGCACTCTGAGGCTACTGGTTACGTAGCGCTTCTCATAGCGCGCCTGCCAGGGCCTCCAGCGCCTCGCTGGCCTCTAACCATTCGGCTTCGGCGGCTTCGAGCGCAGCCTTGAGCTGCGCCTGTTCCTTTAAGAGCTCTGGCACCTGAGCCTTCACGGCATCCGCATACGACGCCGGGTCGGCGAGCCGCGCGGCGATGGCATCGAGCTGCGTCTGCAGCGTCTCCATTTCCTGCTCGAGCTGCTTGATCCTCCGTGTGAGCGGCTGGAGCTGCTGGCGCCGTGCCGCGGCGTCGCGGCGCTGCTGGCGGCGATCGACACGGTCCTCGGCCGAACCTTCGTTTTCGCCGCTGACGACCCGGGCGCGATAGTCGTCCAGATCTCCCTCGAACGGCGCGCACTGGCCGCCTTCGACGAGGAACAGCTCATCGGTGCAGGTGCGCAGCAGATGCCGGTCGTGCGACACGACCACCAGCGCACCCTCGTAGCCCTGCAGGGCAACCGTGAGGGCGTGGCGCATTTCGAGATCGAGGTGGTTGGTCGGCTCGTCGAGCAGCAGCAGGTTGGGCTTCTGCCAGATGAGCAGGGCGAGCGCGAGGCGCGACTTCTCGCCGCCCGAAAACGGCGCCACCGGCTCGAGCGCGCGGTCGCCGGTGAAGCCGAACCCCCCGAGGAATGATCGCAGCGCGGCTTCGGTCGCGCGCCCGTCGATACGCTGCAGGTGCAACAGCGCCGAGGCTTGCGCATCGAGCTGCTCGAGTTGGTGCTGGGCGAAGTAACCGATGGCGAGGTTGCGCCCCTCCACCCGCCGGCCCGCGGCGAGTGGCAGCGCACCGGCGAGCGTCTTGACCAGCGTCGACTTGCCCGCGCCGTTGGCTCCGATCAGGCCGATGCGCTCGCCGGGCCGGATCTGCAGGTTGATGCTATCGAGCACCGTGCGATCCCCATAGCCGACGCGCCCATCCTCGATCTGCAACAAAGGGTTGCCCGCAGGCGCGGAGGGGAGAAACTCGAAATGAAACGGCGCATCGACATGCGCGGGCGCGATCAGCTCCATGCGCTCCAGCGCCTTGACGCGCGACTGCGCCTGCCGTGCCTTGGTCGCCTTGGCCTTGAAGCGCTCGATGAAGCGCTTGAGGTGCGCCACCTCGCGCTGCTGCTGCGCGTGGGCCGCCTGCTGCTGGGCGAGCCGTTCCGCGCGTCGCCGCTCGAAGTCGGTGTAGTTGCCGCGCCACAGGGTGATCGTGCGCTGTTCGATGTGTGCGACCTGATCGATCACCGCGTCGAGAAACTCACGGTCGTGCGAGATCAGGATTAACGTCCCCGGGTAGCCGCGCAGCCACGCCTCGAGCCACATCACCGCCTCCAGGTCGAGGTGGTTGGTCGGTTCGTCGAGCAGCAACAAATCGGAGCGGCACATCAGTGCGCGTCCGAGATTGAGCCGCACCCGCCAGCCACCGGAAAACGCCCGCACCGGCTGATCGAGCGCTACATCGCTGAAGCCGAGCCCGTGTAGCAGCTTGCCCGCCCTTGCCCGTGCGGTGTAGCCGCCGATCGCCTCGTACTGCGCGTGCAGGTGCGCAAGGCGCTCACCCTCCGCGCCTTGCATCGCGCGCTCGACGGACCGCAGCTCCTCATCCCCGTCGATCACGAACTCGATGGCCGACGTATCGACCGCTGGCGTCTCCTGCGCGACGTGGGCCACCACCCAGTCGCGAGGGACCGCGACCTCCCCCTGGTCCGGGTGCAGGTTGCCGAGCAGCAGCTGAAAGAGCGTGGACTTGCCGCTGCCGTTGGCCCCGATCAGCCCCACCCGCTGCCCTGGATGCACGACGAGATCGGCGTTTTCAAACAGCGGCTTCGTGCCGCGCTGCAGGGAAACGTTGCGGAGCGTGATCATGGATTTCGGTGCGATCGAGACGGCTTTACCAGACGATCGCGCAGTCTACACAGCCAGCCGCCCCCGCGCATGCGCGATACGTAGTGACCCGACCGAGGCCAACTGCGCTAAGCTCGATCAAGACATTCGAGGCCAGCGCCATGGGCGAACCCCTCCGCAAAACCGCAAGTTACGAAGACCTGTTCGACCTGCCCGAACGGCTGGTCGGCGAGATCATCGCAGGCCGGCTGGTGACGCACCCGCGGCCAGCGCCTAGGCATGCGCGCGCGTACTCGTCGCTCGGCTTCAAGGTCGGCTCCGCGTTCGACGACGGCACCGGCGGCCCCGGTGGCTGGTGGATCCTCGACGAGCCCGAGCTGCACCTCAGCGCCGACATCCTCGTGTCCGACCTCGCTGGCTGGCGGCGCGAGCGCATGCCCAAGCTGCCGGAGGCCGCCTGGTTCGAACTGCCGCCGGACTGGATCTGCGAAATCCTCTCCCCCTCCACCGCCAAGGTGGACCGCGCCGAAAAGCTGCCGATCTACGCCCGCCACGGCGTCCAGCACGCCTGGCTCGTGGACCCCGACCAGCGCACGCTGGAGGTGTTCGAACTGCGCGACGGCAAATGGCTGCTGTTGACCGTGCTGGCCAACGACGCCGAAGTCTCGCAACCACCGTTCGATGCAATCAGCTTCGCGCTCGCGGGGCTGTGGGCCGATTGATCGACGCGCCGAAGCACTGCCCTACAACCTCGGCGCCCGCGCCCGCCCGAGTGTCCGCGACCCGGTGAGACCGCAGCGTCGGGCCCGCGCGGCGGTTTCTGCGGTTGTATTCATCCGCCACGCGGCGTGTGCGAAACTGCCCACCCTTTCACTCCATAGCCAAGACGAACCAGCGCATGGACGACGTCCTTCATCCGCTGTTGAAAGCCCACCTCGATACCCTGGCGGCGGAGCGTCCGCACTGGGGCCGCCTGCACGGTGCGAGCCTGGCCCTGGCGCTCGCGGAACTGGCACGGACGTCGAAGCGCTTCCTGACCGTGGTGACGCCGGACTCGCACACCGCCGACCAGCTCGAGCAGGAGCTGCGGTTCTTTCTCGGCCAGGCCGGAGCGCGCGTATTCCACCTGCCGGACTGGGAGACGCTGCCCTACGACCTGTTCTCGCCCCACGAGGACATCATTTCGGAGCGGCTGGCGATCCTCAACGCGTTGCCGCAGCAAAAGAAGGGTGTGCTGATCCTGCCGGTGTCCACGCTGTTGCAGCGCATCGCGCCGCCGGGCTATCTGCTCGGACACAGCTTCGATCTGAAGACGGGCGAGCGGCTGGATCTGGAGGGCTTTCGGCAACGCCTGACGGCCGCCGGCTACAGTGCGGTGCAGCAGGTGATGACCCATGGCGAGATGGCCTTCCGCGGTTCGGTCATCGACGTCTTCCCGATGGGCAGCGCAAGACCGTTCCGGCTGGACCTGTTCGACGACGAAATCGAGTCCATCCGGAGTTTCGACCCGGAAACACAGATCTCGCAGGACAAGGTGGCCGCCATCCACCTGCTGCCGGCGCACGAATTTCCGCTCGATGAGGCGGGCATCAAGGCATTCCGGCGCCGTTACCGCGAACGCTTCGAGGGCGATCCGCAAAAGAGCCAGGTGTACACGAGCGTCTCGGCGGGCACCCCGATCGGCGGCATCGAGTACTACTTGCCGCTGTTCTTCGACACCACCGCCACCCTGTTCGACTACCTACCCGACGACAGCCTGATCTGCCACTTCGACGGCCTGCGGGGTGAGGTCGATGCGTTCCTGAACGAGGTGGCCGGTCGTTACGAGCAGCGCCGCCACGATCTCGCCCGGCCCATTCTGGCACCGGACGAGATTTACCAGACAGCCGAGCAGTTCGACGCCCGCCTCAGGGCGTTCCATACCCTCGCCGTGCAGCGTTTCGAGCTCGTCCAAGGCGCGGGCGTGAACTTCGCGACCCAGGCCCTGCCCGACGTCGCGCTGAAGGTCCGGCAGGAAGATCCGCTCGCCGCATTCAAGGGCTTTCTCGCGGCGCACACCGGGCGGGTGCTGATCACGGCCGATTCGCCGGGCCGGCGCGAACATGTCCTGGACACCCTGCGGCCGTTTGGCCTGCAACCGAAGCCGGTCGCGGACTGGAACGGGTTTCTCTCGAGCAACACCCCGCTGGCGATCACGGTGGCAGCGTTGGAGACGGGTGTCACCCTTTCCGCTGACGGCATCAGCCTGGTCACCGAGTCGCAACTCTTCGGCGAGCGCGCGCAACAGTCGCGCCGTCGCCGCCGGCCCACGCGCGATGCCGATGCCATCGTACGCAACCTCACCGACCTCACCCTCGGCGCCCCCGTCGTGCACGAGGACAACGGTGTGGGCCGCTACCGCGGCCTGCAACGGGTGACGGTCGGCGGCATCGAGTCGGAGTTCCTGGTTATCGAATACGCGGGTGGCGACAAGCTCTACGTGCCGGTGTCCTCGCTGCACCTGGTCAGCCGCTACACCGGCGCGGAGCCCGAGCTCGCGCCGCTGCACAAGCTCGGCAGCGACCAGTGGGCCAAGGCGCGGCGCAAGGCCGCGCAGCGCGCCCGCGACGTGGCCGCCGAACTGCTGGAGATCCACGCCCGGCGCGCCGCCCGCAAGGGTCACGCCTATCCGGTCGAGGAAGCAGAGTACCGCGCCTTCGCGGCGACCTTCCCCTTCGAGGAGACCGAGGATCAGCAGAACGCCATCGACGCGGTGATCGCTGACCTGCGCCGCGACCAACCCATGGACCGCGTCGTGTGCGGCGACGTGGGCTTCGGCAAGACCGAGGTCGCCATGCGAGCCGCATTCGTCGCAGCCAACGTCGGCCGGCAGGTCGTGGTCCTCGTGCCCACCACCCTGCTCGCCCAGCAGCATGCGCAGAACTTCGCCGACCGCTTCTCCGACTGGCCGTTCCGCATCGAATCGCTGTCGCGCTTCCGCACCGCGAAGGAGCAGAAGCAGGTGCTCGAAGCGCTGGCCAACGGCACGGTCGACATCGTCATCGGCACGCACCGGCTGCTGCAGGGCGATGTCAAGTTCAAGAACCTGGGGCTGGTGATCGTCGATGAGGAACACCGTTTCGGCGTGCGCGACAAGGAGCGGCTCAAGGCGCTACGCGCCGAGGTGGACCTGCTCACGCTGACCGCCACGCCGATCCCGCGCACGCTGAACATGTCGCTCGCCGGGCTGCGCGATCTCTCCATCATCGCCACACCGCCGGTGCAGCGTCACGCCATCAAGACCTTCGTCGCCGAATGGGACAAGGCGCTTGTCCAGGAGGCCTGCCTGCGTGAGATCCGGCGCGGCGGTCAGGTCTATTACCTGCACAACGAGGTCAAGACCATCGAGAAGACCGCGCGCGAGCTCTCCGAGATCGTGCCGGAGGCGAAGATCCAGTTCGCCCACGGCCAGATGCGCGAGAGCGAGCTCGAACAAGTCATGCTCGACTTCTACCACCAGCGCTTCAACATCCTGGTGAGCACGACCATCATCGAGAGCGGGATCGACGTGCCCTCCGCCAACACCATCATCATCGAGCGCGCCGACAAATTCGGCCTGTCGCAGCTCCACCAGCTCCGTGGGCGGGTCGGCCGCTCGCACCACCGCGCCTATGCCTACCTGCTGGTGCCCAACAAGCGGGCGATGACCGCCGATGCGGTCAAGCGGCTGGAGGCGATCGAGTCGCTGGAAGATCTGGGAGTGGGCTTCACGCTGGCGACTCACGACCTCGAAATCCGCGGCGCCGGCGAACTGCTCGGTGAGGAGCAGAGCGGCCAGATCCAGGAAATCGGCTTCACGCTCTACAACGAGCTCCTGCAACGCGCGGTGAAGGCGCTGAAATCCGGCCAGGTACCCGACCTGCTCGAGGCCCCCGCCGCACACACCGAGGTCGACTTGGGCCTGCCGGCCCTGCTGCCCGAGGACTACGTCGACGACGTACACACCCGCCTCATCCTCTACAAGCGCATCGCCGCCGCGCGGGACGAACGGGACCTCCACCAGCTTCAGGTGGAACTCATCGATCGCTTCGGGCTGCTGCCTGAGCCTGCGAAAAATCTGTTTGAGGTCACCCGCCTCAAGCTCAAGGCGGCCGAGCTCGGCATCCGTAAGATCGACCTTGGCGCCCGCTCCGGTCGCATCCACTTCCAGCCCGAGCCGCGGATCGACGTCGGCAAGCTCATCCGGCTCGTGCAGCAACAACCGCAGCAGTTCAAGCTCGAGGGTCAGGAAAAGCTCAAGCTCACGCTGGATGATCGGGCGGCAGAGGAAAAGGCCGCCTGGCTCGATTGGCTGCTCAATGCGCTTGCGCCGCCCCGCAAGGCCGCTTGACCCATCCCCGGGACCACGGGATCACGCCGTGGCGTGCGTGATTTGTGAACTCAGCCAAACTCTGATGAAAGCCCCGCTCGATCTCGCAGCGCAAGGATTCCGCCGCCCGGCGGATGGCGGTATCTTTCGGTTCCCCCAGAAAAACAGATACATGGAGTGTTGCCAATATGAGGACATTGGTCGTTTCGACCGCGGTTGCCGCCGGTCTGTTGCTCGCATCCCCCCGCACCCACGCCGACTTTACCATCAGCAACGCGATCCTCTACTTCGAGTCCGGCAAGGCCGACCGTCAGGACATCGAGGTAGAAAACACCGGCGCGGAGACCCTCTACCTGTCCGTGACACCGTACACCGTGCGCAATCCTGGCACTGCTCAGGAACGGCGCGAAAAGATCGAGGACCCCACAGCCAGCGGCCTGCTCGTGACGCCGAACAAGCTCGCCCTGCCCCCCAACACCCGCAAGCTACTGCGGTTTTCGAACCTGCTGCCGGACCGCGCCGACGAGGGTGTCTATCGCGTCGAAATCGCTCCGGTCAGCGGCAAGCTCATCGCCGAACAAACCGGTGTCAAACTTCAGGTCGGATACGAGGTACTGGTGCTCGTGCAACCAGCGCAGATCAACGCCGAGCTGGCCAGCAAACGTCAGGGCGATCGGCTCGAGCTGACCAACACGGGCAACACCAACGTCTATCTGCGCGACGGGCGCAACTGCCCCGGGCAGGACTTCTCCGACAGCCGCTGCGTGCCGCTCGAGGATAAACGCATCTACCCCGGCGGCACACACACGGTAACGCTGCGCTACAGCGGAGGCGCTCAGTACCAGGTGGGCGTCGGCACCAAGTACAACCTGCGGCAGTTCCCCTAGGCATACCGCGCCGCCCGCTTGACCGTCGGCGGACACCGCTAGCGGCGTCCGCCCACGCGCCTGCGCTCGGGCTCGCGAGGGTGTGCTCACCTACTCGACTACTCGACGATGTCTCGCGTCGGAGTCACGGGGTTGCGTCCTTGCTACTGTGGCGCCCCGCTGCGCCTGGGCCGCACGGTCCGTGCCCTGCTCGCCGCCGCCGCGATCGCTCCGGCGTGGGGCGAGGCTGCGCCTTTGCGCTTCGCCGAGGACCCGCCGCCCGGATTCGAGACGCTGACGGAACGTCAGACAGCGAAAATCGACGTGTATTTCGCCGAGCGGCGTATCGCCAGTGTCCTCGCGCGCTTCGACCTGACGCAAGTAGAAATCATCGACCGAGATGCATTACTGAAGGCGCTCCCTGCGCTCAAGGAGCGGAGCGCAATCGAGGCTGCTCTAAGTTCAGCGATGCCGACGCATGCCGACAAGGTGTGCGGCGTGCATCCAAAGCCGGGATGTGGCGCGCTGCAATCCGATGATATCGCCCTGATCCTCGACGCCGAGCGCTTTCGCGCCGATCTGTTCATCAACCCGGCGCTACTGGCTACCGACGATGGTGAGGCCAATGCGCACCTGCCAAACCCCGACACGTCGCCGTCGGCGTTCGGCCGATGGCGCCAGCGCGTGGTGAGCGACGGGGAGATTCACAAGTGGCGCTCGACACTGGACAGTACCCTCGCGCGGGGACGCACCCGTCTTGAAAGCCGCCTGACACTGGAGACGCACGCATCCGCCACCGTAGACCGCAGCGTCCTGGTCTACCAGGGCGATCATCAAGAATGGCAAGCCGGCAAGCTCACCTCGGCGGGTGAGCTCGTGTCACTGCTCAACGCAAACGACTTCTTAGGGCTGCGGCTCAGCAGCTCGCTACGCACCCGCAAGAACCTCTCCTCGCTCGAAGCCACGCCGCTGGAAGTGTTCCTGCCGCAGCGCAGCCGGGTCGAGGTCTACAAGGACGACGAACTATTGACCTCTCGGCTGCTCCCCGCCGGCCCCCACCGCCTGGATACCTCAGCGCTGCCGGCCGGCACGTATTGGGTGACGGTAAGAATTACCAACGCATCGGGCGAACGCCGCGAAACCCACCTGTTCTCGCGCACGGCGCTGCTGGCCCCGACCAACCAGCCGCAATACCAAGTCGCACTGGGCCAGCTGCGCAACGGACACGACTCAACGGACGAGACGGACTTCGTGAACCTCGGCGGCCGGTTTCGCCTGACGCGCAACCCCGGACTCGAGGCGGGTCATGTCCACGCCATGGAAAAGGAACACTCGACACACGCCGCCGTATACTCTCTGTTTTCCGGGGGATTCGGGTACGCCGGCTTGACGCACGCGACGGCACAGGGACTGGGTGGCGTGGCGGGCCTTCTGGTCCAGGCCGGCGACTTTGGCGCCACACTGACCTTGCGCAACACAGGGCGTGCACGCGAGGTCGCCACCAGCCGGGAGAACAGTGCGAGATCCCTGTTGCTTAGGCAGCAATACGCCGACCTCGGGCTGCACGCCTCGCTGGCTGGCGGGCAACTGCGGGTGCGAGGCGTCTGGGAGCGCCGCGATGATGGGTCAGACGAAATACAACACGCATTAGGATTCCGCCGTGAGCTGTGGCGAAACGCAAGCAGCACCCTGACTTTCAGCGCCGACTACCGCCAGACCCCAGCCGAGTCCGCCTGGATGGTGTCCCTGTCCCTACACGCCGCAAACGAAAGCGGCAGCTACTCCGCGGGAATCAATGCACCACGCGCCGGGGCGACGGACGAGCCGGATCTCAGTACGGACCTGCAGGGCACGTATGTCCACGACTCAACGCCGGGGCAAACGCTCACCGCGAGCGCCTTCGCGATGCTAGGCCGCAACGCCCGGGACATCGGGCTTGCCATGGCTTATGAAGCCGAGCAGCTGCGCGGGTACTTCGACATTCAGCAGTCCGAACGGCAGGACGGCGCTCGACCCTCCTTAAGCGCAGAGACTGAAACGGTCTTCCTGATCAGCGGGGCAGGCATTGCGCTCGGCGACGGCCAAGGCGGCAACGCCGGCGTCGTAGTCGAAATCGACGCACCCCCATCAGGGCACTTCGAGATTCTGGTCGGCGGCCAGAAAATCGCCACAGTGACTGGCAGTGGGCGCAAGGCGATCCCCCTACAGCCATTCCGCAGCTATGAGGTCACATTGAAGCCGATCGGTGACGCCTTCCTCGACATCGACACCGCACCGCGGCAGATCACCGTGTTTCCAGGCAACATCGTGCGCCTGCACTGGGAAGCAAAGCCGCTCCAGGTCGTGACCCTACGCGCGGTAGGTACAGACGGACAACCTCTTGGCAATGCCCGCGTGACCAACCTCAAGGAGTTCGCTGCCACGGATGACAACGGGTGGCTGCAGGTCGAGATCAGCGGACAGCAGCACATCGTACTGAGCCCGCCACGGGGCCCAGCCTGCAGGCTCGCACTGCCCGCCCTGGATGCACCCGGTAACAAGCCGATCACGCTCGGAAAGCTGACCTGCCAGCCCGTGGAGGACTGAACCGCCCGCGCAGGCTGGATGCTGCGCTCTGGTGGCTGCCGCAATCGTCCAACGCATCACGCCCGCCGCGCGCGGGCGACCGCAACGTTACTCTGGCGACACGATGAGCGTGAGAACCCCCGCGTACGTCGAAGCTGGGACGCTGGAGAGTGTCCTCGCCGAGATCCGCACACTAACCTCGCCATTGTTGCCCGTGTTTTCGCAGATTGGCGAAGTCCGGTCGGCCCCGCGACGCTGCGAGAGCACGCGACCAGGAGACACCGGCTGCGGACCGGACCCGTCATCGAATGACACAACGAAAGGCAGCCGGTTCACACTGTCGCTCAGCTCGAACGCCCCGCCGCTGCCGCCACCGCGCGCGACCACCGAATAAACACCCGAGCCATTCCGGTAAACACAGACGGGCGAGCTGCCGACAAAGTCGTTGACGCCGTCGAACGTACCCGAGATGTCCCTGAGATTAGAGATCTTGATGCGGTCGTGGATGCCAACGCTGATCATCAACGAGCCCACAGACGTGCTGCCAGTGACGCCCTGAGTGGCGGCCTGTGCCAGCGACGAACACAACCACGCCGCGGCGAGAGCGCCGCGGGCCAACGTACCGAAAGTCATTCCATTGCTCCTTGTATTTGGTCTTGCAACGGACCTAGTCCTCGCGGGTAAGCATACGTAGCTACCCGTAGCAATCCAAGCTGGGAGCAGCGGAGAAATCGTTGAAAAAATTAAAATTGCGACCAGGCGCCGAAAATCACTGAGGCAGTGTTCGAGGAAGACGACTCCGGGCGAGAACACGACCCGAGCCGCGAAGGCAGGCCACCGCCGACGGGGAGTCGGGCGCGCCTCGGCAGGCAGAGAGACCAAGCAACCAGCTTGCGGATTCGCCTCGACGACAGTCGCCCCGGCGTAAGGCCGGGGCGACCGAAGTCAGTGCGGGATCACTCGGGCGTCACCACGAGCGTGAGCGTTCCTGCGTACGTCGAACCGGGCACCTGCGCCAGCTGCGCTGCCGGAATGGTCACATTGATGGAGCCGTTGTTGCCCGCCGTGGCGCAGGAGGGCGAAAAGCGGTCGGCGCCCGTGCGGCCAGCGAGTAGCGTGCCCGCCGTGAGCGGCTGTGCGCCAGAACCATCATTGTAGGAAACCTGGTAGCTGACTTGGTTGGCCCCGTCAGAGAGGGTGAAGCTGCCGCTTCCGCCGCTCCCGGTGGCCCGGATTCCGTACTTGCCCGTACCGTTGCGGTAGACGCAAGCCGGAGACGCGGCCACGATGTCATTGGTGCCATCGAAGTTGCCTGAGATATCAGTCAGGCCCGAGATTCTCACCTTGTCTCCGACGCCGACGGTGAGATTCATGGTTCCGGTCGATGTGGCGCCCTCGTCGCCTTGGGTTGCCGCAAACGACGGGCTGACCGCCAGCGTCGCCGCGCCGAGGAAAATCATGGGTGGAATGAGTGCTCTGACTTGCATAGGCTCAACCTTATTGTTGTGGTTATTGGTTCGGGTTGCTGCCGGATGCGCACCCCGTCCTCTGAAAGGGCTGCGAACCCACGCTGAACGTCCAATGGGACGAAACCGCGCAGATCCATCCGAAGCACACGCACGTTACACCTCCTGAACCTCCAAATCCGTGAAGCCGAGCCGGTTAGAGACGCATCCGCACTGTGCGCTCGCAGCGCGCCGCCCGCTACGTGACCCCGTCCACGCAGCGCGGCATCTCTGCACCCCTCCCGGCGTGCCGTCGGGTTGAAGCGGCCCACGGGACGGCGAGCAGCGCTGCGCTCGTCATACTGCCAAAGTCACACCACGAAGTCCGACCCGCACGCCAGCCCGCTAGCAGCAAGCAGATGCGAGTGATGATTATAATTTACTGTTTTAATTAAATTTTTTGACCGATCCGTCGATAATCCCTATACAGTAATCGAGGTGAAATTGAAGGCGGAGGCGTGGCCATGACTAAAGGTAGCGAGGGGCGGATGCTAACGACACACGGCAGCCTGCGGGCTTTTTTCGACGAGTCGCTGCGCGCGGCGCTGCGTCATCAGCAGCTGGATGCGCGTGAAGATACGGTCTGCTACCTGAGCGATCTACTCACGCACTACAGCCGCGCGGAACGGCTCTTCGACCACACCGAGGACGGGATGCGGCTGCGCGCCCTGGCGGAGATCTACGCAAGCGCTGTCGCCGCCCCCCACCCACGCGAACGCCGGATGTTCCTGCGGCGCCTGGGCGACGTGGCCCTGTTCATCTCCGGGCTGTTCTCGGGGATGCTGAGCCGCCGGCCCGTCGGCATCGATTACTACATCGCCATGGGCCAGCGGGCCTACGCGAGCCTGTCGGAGAGCACGGGGGACCGCGAGACCGCCGGGAACGGACCGCTGTTCCACGAGCTGTCGATCCATTTCGTGAATTTCGTCGATACGCTGGCTGAGATCTCGGACAACGCGCCCTGGAACCGCCACACCGACCTGCTCGAGCGTTGGGAGCACTGGCAGAAGAGCGGCAGCCGTCGCACCGAACGCCAGTTGCTCGCTCAAGGGCTGACTCTGCTGCGGCCAGTCTTCGCGCAGTAGCAGGCCAAGGAATTGCTGGTTTACTCGTTCGCGCTTCCAAAGGGAGGGAGCACTGAGCCAGTGTTCCCTGATTCCACCTGAACTTGGCCAGCGGGCGGTGGTCACACCTTGGTGAAGCCGCCACGTCGCCGGCCAGCCCCATTGGCAGGCCGGCGCTGGTGGTTGCAGCGGCAACGCGTGCTAGACGCCGTCTAAAGCCCCACCGGATGCCGGCATGACGGGCGTGAACACAGCGTGACGCTGCGCACTTTCCGTCGACTAAAGTGCGCCCTGCCCATGCAGCCTGCCGACACAGCCGCCTCAAACACCCCGCCTAACCTCACCGCTGGCGCCTTGTCGGTCGTCGTGCCCTGCTGCAACGAGGCCGACGCCCTGCCTGCCCTGTTTCCCAGGCTGGAGCTGCTGGCCGCCGCCACCCCGGTGGAATTCGTCTTCGTGGACGACGGCAGCACGGACACCACCGCCGCGCTGCTAGAGGCGTATTGCTCACGATCGGGTGGCACCGCGCGGCTGATTCGCCATCCCCACAACCGCGGCATCACCCGGGCGACCCTGAGCGGTGCGCGGGCGGCGCGCGGCGCGCTCGTCGCAACCCTCGACGCCGACGGCAGCTACGACCCGATGTTGCTGCTGGAGATGCTCCCCCTGCTCACGCCGGAGGTCGCGGTCGTGACCGCCTCGCCCTACCACCCGCGCGGCACCGTGATCGGCGTTCCCCCATGGCGGCTCGCGCTGTCGAAAATGGCCTCGCGCCTGTATGCGGGTGTCATGCACAACCGGCTGCACTGCTACACGAGCTGCTTCCGGATCTACCAGCGCGATGCCCTGCTCGGCACGAACCCCGCCCGCGGCGACTTCGTCGGCGTGGCTGAGGTGTTGTGGCATATCGACCGCAGCGGCGCGCGCATCGCGGAATGCCCGGCCACGCTCGGCGTGCGCAGCCACGGCGTGTCCAAGATGCGCGTCCTGCGCACCGCGATCCGCCACGTCGGCCTGCTCACGCAGATCCTGCGCGAGCGCCTCGCGCCGCCCTGCCGGACGGAGCCCACCCAGTACGGGTGAACTCGCGACCCCGCCCACTGTCTCAGTGGTGACAGGTGCGGCCAGTCCACGCCGACCGGTCAACCCGCACAACGAGACGCAGGGGGGCGATTCACCAGATGGGTATCGACAATGTCGCGGAGATCTCCCGCATCGCGCTGCCGTCGGACCAGGACAGCAGCGGGCGCACGCTGGGAGAGTCGGAGATCAGGCTGGTTGCCGAGGCCATCCGCTCCGGCACGCTCACCAGCACGAAGGGCCAGTTCACACGCCACCTTGAGGACGCGCTGGCCCGGCTAACGGGCACCAGTCACGCCTACGCGACCTCCTCGGGGACGGCGGCCATCCACGCCGCGGTCGCAGCCATCGACCCGGAACCCGGTGAAGAGATCGTCACCACCGCCATCACCGACATGGGCGCGTTGACACCGATCCTCTACCAGGGCGCGATCCCGGTATTCGCCGACGTCGATCCCGCAACCTGCAACGTGACCGCGCAGACCATCGAGGCTGCGCTCAGCGAGCGCACGCGCGGGATCATCGTCACGCACCTGTTCGGCAATCCCTGCGAGATGGGCCCCATCCTGGCGCTGGCCCAGTCGCGCGGCATCCCGGTGATCGAGGATTGCGCCCAGGCCTATCTAGCCAGCGTCGACGGCCAACCCGTGGGCGGGCTCGGCGCCATCGGCTGCTTCAGCCTGCAGCAGGGCAAGCACATCACCACCGGCGAGGGTGGCTTCGTGACCACGAGCGACGCCGCGCTGGCCCGTCGCCTATTCCTGTTCATCAACAAGGCCTGGGGCTACGGCGATGCGCAGCCGGACCACTACTTCCTCGCGCTCAACTATCGCATGAGCGAGTTACAGGGCGCGGTCGCCAGCGCACAGCTCGACCAGCTCGACTTCTCGGTGTCGCAGCGGCGGCGCATGGCCGAACGGCTCTCGGCGCAGCTCGCTGACCTGCCGGGTATAGCGCCTCCCACCGTCGCGCCGAACGCACTCCACAGCTACTGGAAATACACGCTCCATGTGGACGACCAGGAGATCCCCGGCGGTGCCGTGGCGCTGGGGCGTGAACTGCGCGACACCGGCGTGACCTGCGCGCCGCGCTACATCCAGAAACCGGCCTTCCAGTGTCAGGTGTTCACCGAACGGCGCACCTTCGGGCGCAGTCAATGGCCGTTCACGCTGGCGCGGCCCGGGGCAGTGGACTACGCCCCAGAGCGCTTCCCCGGCACGTTGGAGGGGCTCAACCGCGTCATCGTCCTGCCTTGGAACGAGCGCTACGAGCCGGAGCACGTCGATTTCATCGCTGGCGCGATCCGCCGTGCGGTCCGGCGCCTGAGGGGGGAGCAATGAGCCGCCGGCCGCTGAAACTCGGGCTGATCGGCGCGGGCGGCATCGCGCGCACCCACGTCGTTGCGGTGCGCGCCTGCGAGCAGACGGCGCTCGTTGGCATCTGCGACGTCGATGCCGGGGCCGCACAAGCCTTGGCGGCGACCGACGGCTGCCCGACGTTCACCGATCTCAACGAGATGCTCGACACCACGGGTTGCGAGGCCGCCATCGTGTGCACCCCGCCCAACACACACCTCGACATCGCGCTCGCGTTGTTCGAGCGGGGCATCCACGTGCTGTGCGAAAAGCCGCTCACCATCGACCCGCCGAGCGCGCGACAGATGATCGCCGCTGCCAAGGCCGCAGGTGTGACGCTGACGATGGCCTCCAAGTTCCGGTTCGTTGCCGACGTGGTCCGTGCCAAGGCGCTGATCGACTCAGGGCTGATCGGCGAAGTCCTGATGTTCGAGAACCACTTTACGGCGCCCATCGACATGTCGCGGCGCTGGAACTCACAGCCGCACATCAGCGGCGGCGGCGTGCTCATCGACAATGGCACGCACTCGGTGGACATCGCCCACTACTTCCTTGGTCCGCTCGTCGAACTCCAGGCCGTCGAGCACAAGCGCTTTCAGAACCTCCCCGTCGAGGACACCGTCACCCTGCTCGTGCGCAACGCAGCGGGCGTGGTCGGGCGCATCAATCTGTCCTGGAGCCTCAACCTCGAGCGGCGGGGCTTCATCAACCTCATCGGCACCGAGGGCAACCTCGTGGTCGGCTGGCAGGCCTCCGCTTATCAACTCGCGAAAGACAAGCGGTGGGTGCGCTTCGGCGAGGGCTACGACAAGCTGGGCGCGTTCGTGCGGCAGCTCGAGAACTTTGTGGACGCCATCCGCGGGAGCGCGCCGCTGCGTATCTCCGCGGAGGATGCGCTCGCCTCGGTCGAGGTGATCGACCTTGCCTACCGGGCGATGGCCAATCGCCGGTGGGAGCCGGTGAGTTACGCGCGTTACCACGACGAGTGCGCGGCGCGTCCGCTCCAGTTCAAGGTGGCCTGAGCGCATGCCGATCCACATCCACCCCACCGCCATCGTCGAGGCCGGCGTGCACATCGGCGCAGACACCGCGATCTGGGACGCCGTGCACATCCGCCACGGGGCCCGCATCGGCGAGTCCTGCATCATCGGCGAGAAGACCTACATTGCATACGGCGTGACGATCGGCAACCGCGTGAAGATCAACGCGGGTGTCTACCTCTGCTACGGCGTGACGATCGAGGACGGCGTGATGATCAGCGCGGGGACCGTGTTCACCAACGACAGGTTCCCGCGCGCTACCACGCCAGATCTCACCGCGCTGCGCCCCTCCGAACCCGATGACGAGACGTTGCGCACCCGCGTGGAGGCCGGCGCGACGATCGGTGCCAACTGTACCATTGGGCCCGGCCTGCGCCTCGGGCGCTTCTGCATGGTTGGCATGGGCTCGGTAGTTACCCGCTCAGTGCCCGCTCACGTGCTGGTGCTCGGCAACCCGGCACGGGTGCACGGCTACGTGTGCCGGTGCGGCAGGCCGCTCGCGCCGCAGGCGGAGTCCGGCGACTACGCCTGCCCGGCGTGCGGCGAGCGCTACCGGCGCAGCGGCGAGTCGGTTGAACGGGTCGCAGAACCGCAACACAGTCCGGATGGTCATGAGCCTATCGGCATCGAACCCTCGGCCGGTCGCGTGGCGTAGGGTCGCGACCACGGCCGGAGCAACGCATCGGCGGTCGCCAGACGTGGCTACGCAGCGAGACTCCAACGGGCCTGCGAACCCTCGCCTCCACTGGGCCGTCGTCGGGGGCGGCGTGCTTGGCATGTACCTCGCCTACCGCCTGCTACAGCGCGGCGAGCGGGTAACGCTGCTCGAGGCGCAGTCGACCCTGGGCGGGCTCGTCGATGGCTGGCGGTTTGGCGAGGTGCGCTGGGACCGCTACTACCACGTCATCAGTCAGGACGACCGGACACTGCTCGCGCTGCTCGACGAGCTCGGCCTCGCGCAGTCCGTGGTCTGGCGCGCGACGCAGACGGGACTCCACCTCGACGGCGTGACCCAGCCGATCTCCAGCACACTGGACCTGCTGCGGCTGCGCGGGCTCTCACCGTGGGACAAGGCGCGCTTCGCCGCGTCTATCCTGGCGCTGGCATCGGCGCGCTGCGACCGCCTCGCCAGCCGCAATGCGGCCGAGTGGCTGGCGCGTCTGGCCGGCGAGCGGGTGTTCTCCCGCGTCTGGGCACCCCTGCTGCGCGCGAAGTTCGGCGCGCACGCAGCGGCCCTGCCTGCGAGCCACATCTGCCACATCGTCAGGCGGCTGTTTGCCGCGCGCAGCGGCGGCGCGAAACGGGAATTCTTCGGCTTCCTGCCGGACGGCTACGCGGACTTCGTGGCACGACTCACTGAACGACTACGCACCTTCGGCTGTGACCTGCGCGTCGCCACGCGCATCGAACGTATCGAGCGCGATCCCTCGGGGCGGTTCCGCATCGCCACCCGCGCCACGACGGTCAAGGCGGACCGGCTGCTGGTGGCGACCAACGATCGGGTCGCCCGCGTGTTGCTCAGCGACCTGCCCCTCGCGGATCCGGACCGCCTCTGCGCCCGCCAGCGCCTCGGGGTGATCTGCACCTCCCTGCTGCTCAAGCGCTCGCCCTCGCCGTACTACATCACCAACCTGACCAACGCCTCGGCACTCACCGGTGTCATCAACTACTCCGCCCTGGCGGGAACGGCACCGTTCGGGGGACATCACCTCGTATACCTGCCGCGCTATGACCTCAGCGAAAACCTCGAGGCGCTGACCGACCTGCAAGGCGCGGAGGACCGGCTCGTCGCCGCCTTTCTCGCGCTCTACCCCGAACTCGGCGAGGACGACATCGTCCAGCGCCGCACCGCCAAGGCCGACTACATCTTTGCGCTCGACACGTGCCGCACCGAGGCGTTCGACGTCGCACCGGGGGTCCATGTCGTGAGCTCGGCGCGCATCGGCAGCGGCACGCTCAACGTCAACGAGACGCTGCGGCTCGCCGACCGCGCGCTCGGTTCGTTCGGGAGACTGAATTGAGATACGCAAGCCTCTCCCTCGACCTCGACAACCTGTGGAGCTACCTGAAGATCCGTGGCGAGCGCGGCTGGACGGGCCACCCGTCATATCTGGGCGTGGTCACCCCGCGCATCCTGCGCTTCCTGTCGGACCGGTCACTCCCAACCACCTTCTTCCTGGTCGGGCGCGACCTGCTCGACAACGCAAACCGCCGTGCAGTGGAACGCGTCGCCGAGGCTGGCCATGACTTCGGCAACCATTCGTTCAGTCACGAACCCTGGATGCATCGCTACGGCGAGGAGCGCATCCGCGAGGAAATCGCCGATGCGCACGAACTGATCTGGCTGGCCACAGGTGAGCGTTGCATCGGCTTCCGCGGTCCGGGCTACACCTCATCGCCGGCCATATTCGGCGCGCTCGCCGAGCTGGGCTACGGCTATGACTGTTCGTCGCTGCCCACCTGGATCGGGCCCTTGGCGAGAGCCATCTACTTCCTCTCGGGCGCCGAACGCGGTGCGAGCTCGACGCTCGGCGCACCCAGCACCAATCCCGCTTCGCCGGCGCCAGAGGCCCCCCTCGGACCGCCCGACGCCCGCAAGGACCTGTTTGGCCATCTGCGCGACGGATTCCGGCCACTTCGGCCACACACGGTGAGCGTGGCCGGACGCACGCTCACCGAGATCCCCGTGACGACGGTGCCAGGGCTGCGCACGCCGTTTCACTTCAGCTACCTGTTCTGGTTGCTGCGCTACTCGGAAGCGCTGGCCACAAGGTATCTGCGGCTCGCGCTGGCGAGCTGCCGCGCGTTTGGTGTCAGCCCGTCCCTGCTGCTGCATCCGCTGGACTTCATGGGGCGCGAGGACGACGCGCGGCTTGCCTTCTTTCCGGCGATGGACCTACCCCACCGGCGCAAGATCGAGTTCCTGCATCGCGCGCTCGACCTCATCCAGCAGGACTTCGAGGTAATCTCACTGAATCGCCATTACCGGCTAATCTGCGACGCGCCGTGCGCATCGCCGGCCTCCTGATACTCGCCGCGGCGCTCGCCATCGCCACCTGGCGGTGCCTGTCGCTGTATGGTGGCGCGGCTTACGAGAGCGACGCGCTGTGGGCGCTCGCCGACTTTCGGGATGCCGTGTACTACCCGGTGCGCGCGCTGCTGGACGGCGTCAACCCGTACGACACACCGGCGATATTCGAGGCTTACCCGGTCGGTCAGCACTTCCCGCTCTACCCCCCTACCCATCTCCTACTGCACCTGCCGTTTGGGCTGCTGGACTATCGCCTCGCGGGGGTGGCGTACTACACGCTGACCGTCACGCTGTATCTCGCAATGCTGGCCTGGAGCCTGCGCTATTTCGGTGTTCACGCTGCCGTCGGTCGGCTCCTCCTGCTCACGGGCTTGCTGGTCCTGTCGCGTCCCGGGCTGATGAATCTCCTGCTCGGTCAACCCTCGATCGTTGCCATCGCGGCCACAGTGCTCGCGTTGACCAGCCTTCGCAACCACCCTGGGCTAGCGGTGCTCGGCACAGTGATCGCCCTGACCAAGCCCACCTTTGGCCTGCCCCTGCTCCTGCTGCTCTGGGCGCTGCGCGCGTATCGCACCGCGGCGCTGGCCGTGGGCGTATCCGCCGCAATCAACGGGGTGATAGTGGTGCCTATCGTGCACAGCGCTGGCGGGTTGAGTGCCTTCGTCGAAAGCGCGCTGTTCAACAACTTCTGGTTTCATCAGGACACCTCGCCGTTGTCGGACTACTCGCGCGTGGACACGCTGGCCCTGCTGTCGCGCTCACTGGGTACGGCGCTGGGCAGCGCCTGGGAACTTGCCGCATTCCCAGCCATCCTGCTGCCCGGTGCCCTCTGGCTGCGCCGCACAAGCGGCAGCGCTGCGGTGCTGGACGGCCCCTCGATGCTGGTGGTGACCCTCGCCATCCTGCTGGCTGCCTACCATCAGACCTACGATGTGCTGCTGCTCGTGCTGCCGCTCGCCTGGCTACTGCCCACCCTGACACGCCGCGGCGCGCGCGACCGGACGTCGTGGGTGATTGCCGCGTTGCTGCTGACGCCATTCGTCAATTACCTGTCGACCCACACCACGGTAACCCTGCTGGCGCCGTTGATCCCGGAAGCCGTGCTGACTAAGGCGGTCTATTCGATCAACGCCGTGGCGCTCCTGGCGGCTTATATCCAGGCGCTGTGGCGAGCCCCGCAACGGCATGCGGCTGGGAGACAGACCGCGGTCGCGCAGTCGGGTGAATCGAATCCAAGCGTTTGCTCGCCCGACAGCCCGCCACGGTATCCGTAGCGTTCAGGCAGCCCGGCGACCCACGGCGGCCTTGACTGGCTTGCTCGGAGCGCCTGGCGCCCCGCGCTGCAAACCCGATCCGCGCGCGGCGAGCCGCGGCGGGGGCCCGCCACAAACCTGAAACACCGCGACCGCTGCGTTCAGCCGCGCGGCGTCCTGCTGCATCGTCTCGGTTGCGGCAGCCGTCTCCTCGACCAGCGCGACGTTCTGTTGCGTGATGTGTTCAAGCTGGCGCAGGGCCTGGTTGACCTGCTCGATGTCCGTGCTCTGGCCCTGCATGTCCGCCGCTATCTCAGCGGTGAGGTCGCGCACGCGCGTGACTGATGCGACGACCCGCTCGATGGTCTCGCCCGCACGCTCCACCAGCTCCTGACCACTCTCGACCTGGCGCACCGATCCGGTAATCAGCGCCTTGATCTCCTTGGCCGCCTCTGCGCTGCGCTGGGCGAGATTGCGTACCTCGGCGGCCACGACCGCGAAGCCTTTGCCCTGCTGCCCCGCGTGGGCAGCCTCGACCGCCGCGTTCAACGCAAGCAGGTTGGTCTGAAACGCGATATCGTCGATCAGCGACACCACGTCCGCGATGCGCTTGGAACGCTCAGTGATGGCCGACATGTTGGAAACGACGTTGCGCACCGCGTGACCCCCGTCCTCGGCGATCAAGGCGGCCTCGAAGGACAGGTCCCTCGCCCGTTGCAGGTTATCGGCGTTGCGCCGGACGGTATCAGCGAGCGCGGCGAGGCTCGCCGCCGTTTGCGTCAGGTTCCCCGCCTGCTCCTCCGTGCGCTGTGACAGGCCGAAGGTCTCCTCCGACAGTTCCGCCGTCGCGCGATGGATCGAGGCCGTGCCGGACTGGATGTCCTTGACGATGGCAGCGAAGTTCACGGCGATCTGCTGCAATACACGCAGCACCCGACCGATTTCATTCGCACTCCGGTTTGCGGTGCGGAAGTCGATCTCGCCGGTCGCGATACCGCAGGCGGTGTCCAACGCGATGTTGAGCGGGCTGGCGATGGACCTTGCCAGGATCGTGCCCGTCAGCGCACACAGACCCGCGACGCCGATCGTGGCGGCCCAGAGCAGCGCGGGTGGCGCACCCGCGGCGAACGCCCCGCCCGTGAAGAGGACCGCGCCGACGTTGATGCCCGTGACCACATGGACCCGCGCGGCAACACCCCAGTGCTGCGCCGACAGGAGGCGGCGCAGCGGGTTGGTGTAACGCACCAGGCCACCCTCGAGTCGGCGACCCCGGAACTGCCCTGAGCGCATCGCCGCATAGAGTTGTTCGGCCGCCGCGATCTGGGCGGCTGTGGCCGTGATGCGCACGGACATGTAGCCGACGACGCGCCCGCCTTCCCGGACCGGCGTGATGTTGGCCATCACCCAGTAATGATCCCCGTCCTTGCTGCGGTTCTTCACGACGCCGGACCACGTGCTCCCCCGACGCAGCGTCGCCCAGAGATCGGCAAAGACCTCCGATGGCATGTCCGGATGGCGCACGATGTTGTGCGGCGCGCCGATCAGCTCCTCGCGTCGGAAGCCGCTGACGTCGACGAATGCCTGATTCGCGTAGGTGATGACCCCGTCGAGGTCGGTCTTGGAGACCAGCGAAATCCCCTCAGGCAGATCTCTCTGCCGTTGGGTGACAGGTAAATTCTTGCGCATTCGGCCCCCTCTCTCCGAGTATAACTGGTCCGACCGGCGACAACGCGAACCCGTTCGCGTGACTTGCCTACTTCAGCGAGGGTATGTGAGCGATTCGGCCTGCGTCGTTACAAATGTTCACGTTTTATTATAAATTTGGCGGCGCGAACGCTGCCTAACACATAAAAATCAAGGCCGCGCACGGGGATACGTGTATCCCCTTAGCAGGATGTTGCGAAACGTGGCGAAGGCCGGTCAGGCAGGGCGCAGAGCGCCAAAAAAACACAATTTAGTGGGGTCCGTGAGCATGTCGCGGCGAGCCGAGCAGCAACGTCAGCACGCCACCTCCGGTTTCAACCGCCTGGTTACGGCACGCCCAGTCTGACGCGTTGGCTCAGTGGCGCACCGACTCGACGTTGTCGCGCTCGAGATCGAGCTCGGCAGTGGCCGCTACGTCGGGCTTCAGCGCCTGCAGCGACGGCAGCTCATCGAGGCTACTCAGGCCGAAATAGTCCAGGAATTGCCGGGTCGTGGCGTAGAGCGCCGGGCGTCCCGGCAGGTCCTTGTGCCCGATGACCTTGATCCACTGCCGCTCGACCAGCGTCTTGATGATGTGGGAACTGACCGTGACACCGCGGACCTCCTCGATCTCCCCGCGGGTGATCGGCTGGCGGTAGGCAATGAGCGCCAGCGTCTCCAGGATCGCGCGGGAGTACTTGGGCGGCTTTTCCTCATGCAGGTAACCCACCCAGTGGGCGTAGTCCTGCCGGACCTGGAGGCGCAGCCCGCTCGCCACCTCCTTGAGTTCCAGCACGCGGTCGCGGTAATCCGCAGCGATCCGCTCCAGCACGACGGCCAGCGCGTTGGCCTCGACGGGCAGCCCCGCCGAGGCGAGCGCCTCGAGCAGGCGCGGGCGCGAGAGCGGTTCACTCGACGCCAGCAGCAGCGCCTCGACGATGCGTTGAAGATGCGCTTGATCCATGATGCCTCGTTACCTCAAGTTCCGCCGGAATCGGCCCCGGCCAGTTTCACGTACAGCGGCGCGAAGCGCGCCTGCTGCACAAGGTCGATCGACTGGTCCTTCATCAGTTCGAGCAGCGCGAGAAAGGTGACGACCACGCCGAGCCGGCCGTCGCGCGGCTCGAACAGCGTGGTGACTTCCGTGTAGCCTGTCTGCGCCTGGAGCCGTTCGAGGATGGCGACCATGCGCTCGCGCACCGAGAGCTTCTCGCGCCTGACCTGGTGGCGCGAGAACATTTCCGAGCGTTTGAGCAGGCCGCGCATGACTTCGATCAGTTCCTCGAGCCGGACATCCGGCTCGGCCTTGCGGCGCGGCCCTTCCGGCACTTCGGGGGTGGCGAGGAAGACGTCGCGCTCCAGGCGCGGCAGGCGGTCGATGTGATCGGCCGCGAGGCGGATCTGTTCGTATTCCTGCAGGCGGCGGACCAGCTCGGCACGCGGGTCTTCCTCCTCGGCCAGCTCGGGCGGGCGCGGCAGCAGCATCTTCGACTTGATCTCGGCGAGCAACGCGGCCATGACGAGATAGTCTGCCGCGAGTTCGAGGCGCAGGCTGTCCATCAGTTCGATGTACTGGACATACTGGGCCGTGATCTCGGCGATGGGGATGTCGAGGATGTCGAGGTTCTGGCGCTTGATGAGGTAGAGCAACAGATCGAGCGGACCCTCGAAGGCCTCGAGGATGACCTCCAGCGCATCCGGCGGAATGTAAAGGTCCGAAGGTGGCGCGCTGAGCGGCTCGCCCTGGACGATGGCGAACGGCAACTCGCGCTGCGCCGCGATCTCGGCGTGGAGACTGGTCATGCCGTTTGCACCGCGGGGTCGGTCGCCCTCGTCACCGGTAGGCGATACCGATGGCCTTGCGCACTTCGTCGAGCGTGTCACGGGCCACGTCGCGCGCCGCTTCGCAGCCCTCGGCAATGATCGCCTGCACGTGCTCGGGCTGCTTCTCCAGCTCCTCGGCGCGTTCGCGGATCGGCGTGATTTCCGCCAGCACGGCCTCGATCACCGGTTTCTTGCAGTCCAGGCAGCCGATCCCTGCAGAGGTGCAGCCCTCGACCACCCATTGCCGGGTCGGTTCGTCGGAGTAGATCTGGTGGAACTGCCAAACCGGGCATTTCTCGGGGTTGCCCACGTCGGAGCGGCGCACGCGCGCCGGATCGGTGGGCATGGTGCGAATCTTGCGCACCACTTCGTCGGTCGGTTCCCGCAGCGCAATCGTGTTGCCGTAGGACTTGGACATCTTCTGCCCGTCGAGGCCGGGCATCTTCGAGGCCTCGGTGAGGATCGCCTCCGGCTCCGGGAGGATGATCTTGCCCGAGCCTTCCAGGTAGCCGCGCAGGCGCTCGCGGTCGCCGAGCGAGAGGTTTTGCTGTGAGTCGATCAGCGCGCGGGCGATCTCCAGCGCGCTCTCCTCGCCGCGTTCATGGTAGGCACGGCGGTTTTCGCGATACAGCCGCGCATCCTTCTTACCCATCTTGGCGATGGCCTGCTCGGCCTTTTCCTCGAAGCCGACTTCGCAGCCGTAGAGGTGGTTGAAGCGCCGCGCGACTTCGCGGGTGAGTTCCACGTGGGCGACCTGATCCTCGCCGACCGGCACGCCGTTGGCCTTGTAGATGAGGATGTCTGCGCTCTGCAGGAGCGGGTAGCCGAGAAACCCGTAAGTCGCGAGGTCGCGCTCGCGCAGCTTCTCCTGTTGGTCCTTGTAGCTCGGCACGCGCTCGAGCCACCCGAGCGGGGTGATCATCGACAACAACAGGTGTAGCTCGGCATGTTCCGGCACCTTGGACTGGATGAACAACGTGGCCGAGGAGGGGCTCACCCCCGCGGCCAGCCAGTCGACGACCATCTCCCACACGCTCGCCTCGATGCCTTGCGGGGCTTCGTAGTGAGTGGTGAGCGCGTGCCAGTCCGCAACGAAGAAGAAGCAGTCGTAGGTGTGCTGGAGCTTGAGCCAGTTCTTGAGCACGCCACGGTAATGTCCGAGGTGCAATCGCCCGGTGGGGCGCATGCCGGAGAGGATGCGCTGGGTACCGTTTGCCATGGGTTTCTCTGTCCGACGCTATGCGAGTTGAAGTAGTTGTTGAATCAGCTTGAGGAAGACGTTGGTCACCGGCCCGATCACGGTTTGCCAGAGACCGAGAAACAGCAGCCCGATGAGGATGAACACACCGTAAGGCTCGATCTTGTCCAGCGCCAGCGACAGGCGCGTCGGCAACAGCCAGGACAGCACCCGCCCGCCGTCGAGCGGTGGCAGCGGCAGGAGGTTCAGCACCATGAGGATCAGGTTGAGGAACAACCCGAGCCTGCCCATCATCTGCAAGGGGGTCGCCGCCCAGGCCCAGGACTCTGGCATCGCCGCCGAGAATTTCCACACGAGCCCCCAGGCGATCGCCATCAGCAGGTTAGACAGCGGGCCCGCCACCGCCACCAGCGCCATGTCGCGCCGCGGGTGCTTGAAGTGCCGCGTGTTGACCGGCACCGGTTTGGCCCAGCCGAAGATGAACCCACCGAACGCCAGCATTAGGATCGGCACCAGCACCGTGCCGATCGGGTCGATGTGCGGCAACGGGTTTGCGGTGAGCCGACCGAGCATCCGCGCCGTGGGGTCGCCAAGCCGGCTGGCGACCCAGCCGTGGGCGGCCTCATGCAGCGTGATCGCGAAGATCAGCGGCAGCGCCGCGACGGAGATAAGCTGGATGATCTGGTTGAAATCGGTCATTGGAGAAGTTTACGGCAACCGCATGGACAGGGCGTGACGTCGGCACGTTGAGGCAAACCGCAGCGCGGGATATCGGGGCGGGCCACAGACCACTGTACGCGCGGAGCGAGCACCCGGCGAAGGCGCGTCGTAAGGCGACTGGCAACGCGGCATCGGCACCCCGCAGCGACGTGTGGGCACTCCGTCAGTGCCGGCTGATCCAGTCGACGGGCCCCTTGCCCTGTCGCAACACCATAGGCATGCCGTCGGTCATGTCGATCACCGTGCTCGGCTCGATGTCGCAGAAACCACCATCGATGACCAAATCGACCTGATGCTCCAGCAGGATGCGGATCTGGTATGGATCGGTCAGCGGCAGGTCAGTCTCCGGCAGGATCAGGGTGCTGCTGAGCAGGGGTTGGCCGAGTTCCTCGAGCAGCGCCAGTGCGATCTGATTGTCCGGAACCCGGATGCCGATAGTCTTGCGCTTGGGGTGCAGCAGGCGCTTGGGCACCTCGCGTGTGGCATTGAGGATGAAGGTGTAGGCGCCCGGGGTGTGGCTGCGCATCAGGCGGAAGGCGTCGTTGTCGATCTTCGCGTAGGTGGAGATCTCCGACAGGTCCCGGCACATCAACGTGAAGTGGTGATCCTTGTCGACCTTGCGGATGCGCCGGATGCGTTCCATCGCCTCCTTGTCGCCGATGAGGCAGCCCAGCGCGTAACAGGAATCCGTGGGGTAAACGATGACTCCCCCCTTGTTGATGATGCCCACCGCTTGCCGGATCAGCCGGAGTTGGGGATTCTCCGGATGGATCTCGAAGTATTGGCTCATTCTTTGTTGGACCTGGCGCTTGGTGGTATTGATGATAATTGGCGCTGCCATGAATCTCAAACCGGGGTGCCCGCGACGCGGGGCTTGCGCTATGATGGCGGCCTCTTACGGCCCCACACACCGAAAATGTTGTACATGATCGTCGGCGAGGACGTCGCCAACAGCCTCGAGGCAAGGCTCGGCGCACGCCCTGCGCACCTCGAGCGGCTGCAACAGCTCAGGGACGCCGGGCGCCTGCTGCTCGCGGGCCCCAACCCCGCCGTCGACGCACTGGACCCCGGCCCCGCCGGTTTCACTGGGAGCCTGATAGTCGCCGAGTTTCCATCCCTGGAGGCAGCGCGCGCCTGGGCCGAGGCCGACCCCTACGTCGCTGTCGGCGTGTACGCGCGCGTGATGGTCAAACCCTTCAAACAAGTCTTCCCCTGACCCGAGTCTCACCCTTTCCAAGAGGAATTCCCCTGATGCGCGCATCCCACGCGACCTCCACCGTGCTCGCCCTCGCCGTCTCGCTCGCCCTGGGCGGCTGCACGAAGCCCACCGAGGCACCCCAGGCAGGCACCCCGGCCGCGACGTCCAAGGACGCTGGCGAGACCGTAGCTACTGTCAACGGCAAGGGCATCACCCTACAGGCTTTCAACCAGTTTCTCACCGCCCGACGCATGAGCGGCTCGGCGGATGCCGCCGACCCGGCCCTGGTGCTCAACGAAATGATCAACCGCGAGCTGGTGAAGCAGGACGCGCAGTGGAAAGGTATTCCCGACCGCGCCGACTTCAAGCAGGCGCTGGAAGCCCGCCGCGACGAGCTGCTCATCAACACGATGGTCGCCGAAAAGCGCAAGGCCGTCGATCTGAGCGATGCTGCGCTCAAGAAGGAATACGACGCGCAAATCAAAGAGCTGGACCTCAAGGAGTACAAGGCCCGTCACATCCTCGTGGATTCGGAGGACGAGGCCAAGGCCATCATTGCCGACCTCAAGGCCGGCAAGGCCACGTTCGAGGCACTCGCCAAGGAGAAGTCGAAGGACCCTAGCGGCGCCGAGGGTGGCGATCTAGGCTGGTTCCCCCTGAACGCCGTAGTGCCGGAGTTCGGGGAAGCCGTCAAGGCGCTCGACAAGGGCAAGATCACCGAAAAGCCGGTGAAGTCGCAGTTCGGCTGGCACGTCATCAAGTTCGAGGACAGCCGCGTCGGCGAAGCGCCCAAGCTCGAGGAGGTGCGGGACCAGTTGAAGATGGTCCTCACCAACAAGGCGCTGCAAGAGTACGTCGCCGAGCTGCGTAAGTCGGCAAAGATCGAGCTGAGCGAAGACAAGCTCAAACCGGCCGGCCAATCGGTCTCCCCGAGTGACGCCAAGTCGGCCGGTGAACCCGCGAAGGCCGAAGGCACCCCGGCGGCCAGGTGATCGCTGACGAGGCGGGGCGGGGTTGCCATCTCACACCGCCCACCGCCCGCTCAACCGAGACAATCGAGGAAGCGCGCGACCAGACGCGCGCTCAACCCCCACAGCACTTCCCCGTCGTAGGGCACATATTCAATCCGTTCGATCACGACTTCGCTGCCGGGCAGCCGCTGGGGACGACACTCACGGTGCGCCGGATCGGCCAGCCAGCGCAGCGGAATCGAGAACACGCGTGCGACCTCGCTCGGTTCGGGCCGTGGCTCGAAATCTTGCAGGACGTGTCCGATCACGGGCGTGACGCCGTAGTTGCTGAGCGTCCGGGACATCGCCATACGGCCGAGCACGTCTACATTGGCCGGGGCCAGGCCGATCTCCTCCTCGGCCTCCCGCAGCGCGGCGGCCTCGCAGCTTGCGTCACCCGGATCCACGCGGCCGCCCGGAAACGCCACCTGCCCACTGTGGCGGTCGCGATCATTGCTCGCGCGGCGAATGAACAACAGATGCCAGCCGTCTGAGCGGCTGATGAGCGGCATCAGCACGGCCGCCGGGCTTGGTGGGGCGCGGAAATAATCGGCCGGATACGGTTCGCCCGCCGCGAAACCTACCCGCTCGTTTAGCAAACGGGCACGGATCAATGCCGGAAGGTCTGCGTCCTCAAACATGGCTCGGCGGGCGTTGTCTTGACGGTGGGGCAGACTCACGAGTCTAGCAGTGCCCCCAGCCCAGCCGCGGTCAGCCAGACAGCAACGCCCAGCCCAAGGCTTCGGTGATCGGGTGTCCGGTCTTGAGCTCGACGTCGAGGTAGATGGGGCTCGAGTTGCACTCAAGGAACACGTACTCCCCGTCCTCGGTCAGCTTGATGTCGATCCCCGTGAAACGCAGGCCGAGCGTGCGCGCCGCGCGGACACAGAGCTGCTCCACCGCGGCCGGCAGCGGGGCCTCGTCGTAGCTAGCGCAGCCGCTCTGGTAGGTCTCGTCTGCGCGAAAGTCCAGAGTGCCCGGCGGGACATTGACCGCAACGCTCGAAACCACCCGATCATCGACTACGACAACCCGCAGGTCGCGCCCCTGGATGCGCTCCTGCAGGATGGCCGGCGCGCGGCGCAGACGCTCCAGATCGGCCGGCGCCAAAGCGCTGGCGCTCAGCGTCAGCGATCCGCCCGCGACGGGCTTGGCCACGACGTTTGCAAAATGCCCGAGAAAGTCGCGCGCGGCCACGGGGTCGTTGGTGATCAGCGTCTCCGGCACGGGGCAGCCCGCCCGCCTCAATACCTGCAGCTGGTAGGGCTTGCGCCGCGAGGTCAGCGTCCGGCTGGGCGGGTTGAACATTGCAACGCCCTCGAGCTCAAGGGTGAGCAGGAAGCCGAGCAGCGTGTCCGCCCGGTCGCGCTGCACGCCGTAGTGCTGGTACCAGCTCGGCCAGTCGAGTCGGCCGTCCGCCTGGAGCGCAAAGACGTCATCGAGCGGGAACTCCGGCGACTGCGCGCTGACGAGCACGGCATCGATCCGCGGCTCGCGCAGATCCACGCCGTTCCAGCGCAACCCCGCCGCGTCCCACGCCACGCGCCCCACACCCGCGTCGAACAACGCAAACGGTTCGAGCACGAGAACCTCGGCGCCCAGCGCGCGAAACACCCCGACCTGGTGGGCCACCTGCGTGGCGCCCGCATAACCACAAACCAGGATGCGTCGTTTCAACAGCCGAGCCGGTGCAAAGGGGTGTTGGTGTTCCGCTCAGACCGCGGGCCAGCCACCGTCCTCCTCGCCCACCGCCATCGTGGTGATTTCGGGCGGACGGATCACCGGCGGCTTGATGCCACCGATCCCACCATCCTCCTCCCCAATGGCCTGGGTAGTCACCACCGGCGGGCAGCGCGGCGGCCACGGCTCAACCGGCGGCAGTGACCCACCGTCCTCCTCCGGATACGCCATCGTGGTGACATGGGGAGGACCGCTCGGCGGGGGATTTCCGCCGTCCTCCTCTCCGATGGCCAGCGTCGTGGCATCGGGCGGGCACTTCACGGGTGGCTTCGTCGCGACCGGCGGGCGGTGGCCACCCTCCTCCTCGCCGAGCGCCAGCGTCGTGACATCGGGCCTACCACCTCCCGTGCCACCAGCGGGCGGCTTGGGCTTGCGTCCCTCACGGGGGCAGAGTCGCTCGAGGAGGGATTCGGCGAGCACCGCGCCGGCACCTGCCTTACTGCGAGAACCCGATTTCGAAAATTCGGCGCCTTGCGCGTTCGCGGGCTGGCCGCTCGGCGCACGGCTCGGCATGTTGGTCGCCGTGGTGGGAGCCTGGTAATTGAACAGACCGATCACGTTGAACCTCCGGGGTTGCGGTGCCACATCCGCGCCGCGCAGCGCAGCAAGCGCGGGCCCATTTACCCGAAAGCTAGCAGCGAAAGGGTGGTCCTTGAATCGGCCGATGGACCTATGCCCAAGGTGATAGTCGCTGCCAGGCTCACTCAGCGCGCCCCGCCGCCGGAGCTCGCAAGCAGCACGCGGTCCAGCCACCGCGTCGGCAGCACCCGGCGCAGAAACCCGAACGCATAGGTCGGTACCGTGACGTAGTAGCGCGCCTTCGGGCGCCGGCTCTCCAACGCGTGCACCACCTTGCCGAGCACCGCATCGGGGGGCAACGTAAACGGCGCCGCCGGTCCGGGCTTGGCCAGTCGCTCCAGTTGCCGCAGGTAAGCCTCGCGATGCGGGCTCGCCTCCACCGCGATGTAGCGGCGAAAGGCTGCCAGCGCGTTGGCGCGAAAGCGGCTCTCGATCGGCCCGGGTTCGATCAGGCTCAGATGAATACCCGTTCCGGCCAGCTCGAGACGCAACGTGTCGGTGATGCCCTCCAGCGCAAACTTGCTCGCGACATACGCGCCGCGGAAGGGAAAGGCCGTGAAACCGAGCACGGAGCTGTTCTGCACGATGCGGCCACGGCCTTGCCGGCGCATGACAGGAATGATGAGGTTGGTGAGCTCGACCGTGCCGAACAGACTGGTCTCGAACTGCGCGCGCAACGCCTCCCGGCTAAGGTCCTCCACCGCACCCGGCAAACCAAACGCCCCGTTATTGAACACGGCATCGAGTGTGCCGCCAGTCCGCCCCAACACGGCCTCGACCGCATCGCGGATCGACGCCGAGTCCGCCAGGTCGAGCCGCACGCTCTCGAACCCCTCGCCCACCAGCCGCTCGACATCCTCTGCCTTGCGCGCCGTCGCAAACACGCGGTAACCCCGCTCGCGCAGACCGTGCGCGACACACGCCCCGATGCCGCTGGAACACCCGGTGATCAACACGCTGCGCTGTGGGTGGAGGTTACGCATCATCCCATCCTACGCGCCCCAGCGGCCCGCGCATCCCGGGGCGCGGTACCGCCGCCGCGCGACAGGCCACCGGTGTTTGGAAAAGAGGCCTCGAATGGCAGCTCAAACACGTTGACTGCGCAGCGCCGCGTGACCCGCCGAGCCGGGGGCGTCAGCCCAGGCGAGTGAGTCCAGGTACACATCCACACCCCCCATCGGGCGGATGCGTGCTGCCGGAATGGACTCGCCAGCACGCCATCGTGAGACGGGCTCCTGCTTGCCGGCGCCGGTCACGAGGAACACGACGCGCTCTGCCGCCGCAAGCCGCGCCGCGCTCAAGCTCACGCGATCGGCGGGCGGCTTGGGCGCGCGATGCACGGGCACGGCAGCCGGTGCATCCGGCGCGAAGCCCGTCTCGTCACCGGGAAACAAGCTCGCCGTGTGCCCATCCTCGCCGAGCCCGAGCAGGACGAGGTCGAAGTCACCCCGGTCAGCGAGCACCCGCGCGTAGTGCTCGGCGGCAGCTTCTGCGCCCAGCTCGGTGGGAATCGCGTGGATCTGCGCTGGCGGAATCGCCACGGCATCGAGCAGCGCGGCGCGCGCCATGTGATCGTTGCGGCCGGCATCGCCCGCTGGCAGGCAACGCTCATCGCCGAAGTAGACATGCCAGGCGGACCAATCGGTACGCAGGTCGCGCAAGCGCCTGTACAGCGCCTCGGGGGTGCTGCCGCCAGCGAGCACGACGTGAAAGGCGCCTCGCGTCGCGATGGCCTCCTGAGCCACTCCGGCGACGAGGGCCACCACCGCCTCGAGCAAGTCGGCAGCCGCCGCATGCACATGCCACCGGACCGCCGCAGCGTCAGCCATCACGTCCGCTCCCGCACGTAGCGCCGAACGGACACATCCTCGCCACGCTTACCTTCCTCACAGCTCGTTGCGCCATTGCTGGTCCTCCGCATCGAACAGCCGCTCGGCGCCGCGTGGCCCCCAGCTGCCCGCGGGATACGTGGCGATGTACTCCCGGTCGCGGGTCCAGGCGCGCAGGATCGGATCCACGACGCGCCACGCCCACTCCACCTCGTCGAAACGGATGAACAGGCTGCGATCACCTTCGATCACGTCGAGTAGTAGTGTTTCGTAGGCATCCAGCCGGCGCTCGTCCGGCCCTCGGTACGAGGCGTTGAGCTGCACTACCCGAGTTTCCATGCCAAGGCCCGGCTGCTTGGCGTGCAACTCGATGTGCATGCACTCCTCGGGCTGGATCGACAGCAGCACCCAGTTCGGTGCGATGTGCTCCACCGGCGTCTCCCGGAACAGCTGCTGCGGCGGGTGCTTGAATCGGATGGCGATCATCGACTGGCTGCGCTCCAGGCGCTTGCCGGTACGCAGATAGAACGGCACGTGCCGCCAGCGCCAGTTGTCGATGTAGAACTTGGCGGCGACGAAGGTCTCGGTGACCGAGCCTTTGGCCACGTCCTGTTCCGCGGCATAGGCCGGCACGGCGCGCCCCGCCACGTAGCCCGCCGCGTACTGCGCACGGTAGGCGTAGGCGTTGACCGCCTCGCGCGGAATCGGGCGGATCGAACGCAGGACCTTGACCTTTTCGTCGCGCAGGGCATCGGCCTCAAGTGTGGCGGGCGGCTCCATCGCGACCACGGTCAAGAGCTGCATCAGGTGGTTCTGCAGCATGTCGCGCAGCGCCCCGGTCTGGTCGTAATACCCGGCGCGGGTGCCGATGCCGTCGGCCTCGGCCACGGTGATCTGCACGTGATCGATGTAGTTGCGGTTCCACACCGGCTCGATCAGCGTGTTGGCGAAACGGAACACGAGCAGGTTCTGCACCGTCTCCTTGCCGAGGTAGTGATCGATACGGTAGATCTGCTCCTCGTCGAAGTGCTGGTGCAAAAGGGCGTTGAGCTGGCGTGCGCTGTCGAGATCCTCGCCGAAGGGCTTTTCCACCACGATGCGGTGCTGCCCCTGCTCGCGGCCCAGCCCCACCGCGGAGAGCCGCGAGATCACGTCATCGAAATCCCCGGGCTTAATGGCGAGGTAGAACACGGCACGGCCGCCATCTCCGCCCTGCGCGGGGCGCAGCTGCTCTTTGAGACGCACGTAGGCGGCATCGTCGGTGAGGTCTCCGCGCACGTAGGTAAACCGTGCCGCAAAGCGGCGAAATACCGTCTCATCGAAGCGCCCGGCGAGCGCCTTGCGCATCTCCTCCACCCAAACCGCATCGGTCCAGTCACGCCGTGCGAAGGCAAAGCAACGCATCCCCTCGCCCAGCCTGCCCGCCTCCTCCAGCCGGTAGAGCGCCGGCAGGAGCTTGGTCATGGTCAGGTTGCCGGTGGCGCCGAAGATGACGAAATAGCAGGGCTCGACGGGTTCTTCACGCATCAGGGCTCACTCCTGCGGCTTCACGGCGTGGCCTCCAAACCCCTTGCGCATCATCGCGAGCATGCGGTTGCCGAAATCTGCCGCACCCTGGCTCGCGAATCGCTCCATCAGCGCCAGCGTGATGACCGGCGCGGGCACACCCTGCTCCACGGCTTCGAGCGCCGTCCAGCGGCCCTCGCCAGAATCCGCGACGTAGGGCTCGATGGCGTCGAGCTTTTGGTCCTGCTTGAGGAAATCGGCGGTCAGGTCGAGCAGCCAGCTGCGCACGACGCTGCCGTGGCGCCACATATCGGCGACCGCGGCGAGGTCGAGGTTGAACTCAGCCTTCTTCTGCATCAGGGCGAACCCTTCCGCGAGCGCCTGCATCATCCCGTACTCGATGCCGTTGTGAACCATCTTCACGAAATGGCCGGAGCCCGCCGGCCCGCAATGCAGCCAGCCGAAGTCCGCGCCGGGCGCGAGCACCTTGATGAACGGCTCGACGATCGCCACTGCGTCGGGCTCCCCGCCGACCATCGTGGCGTAGCCGTTGGCAAGACCCCAGATGCCTCCGGAGACGCCGGCATCGACAAAATGGATGCCCCTGCCAGAGAGCATCGCCGCGCGCCGCATGGAATCCTTGTAGTAGGAGTTCGCACCGTCTACCGATACGTCACCCGGGGAGAGCAGATCCGCCACCTTGTGCACGTGGGCTTCGGTCACCTCGCCAGCCGGCAGCATCAGCCAGACCACCCGGGGCGTGGCCAGACTCGCCACCAGTTTCTCAATCTCGGTAAAGGCAACCAGTCCGGTCTCGGCGGCGAGTTCCTGCGTCACTGCCGCATTGCGGTTGAACGCCGCCAGCGGTACGCCTCCCCGCCGCAGCCGCCGCGCCATGTTGGCACCCATTCTCCCCAGGCCGATGATACCGAGCTGCATAAGCCGAACCTCCTCGATTGCGTCGATTCACGCCGCGGCGAAGCCGCAGGCTGGCAGAGTGTAAGTCAGACAAGGTTACGAATTCGATATTCGATACCGCTGCGAGTAACCCTGATAAAATGTCGCTCATCCAGGAACCGACCGAATCCTTCTCAACCCCCATGATCCGACACAAAGTATGCATGCTCGGCGGCACCGGCTTCGTCGGCAGCCAGATCGCCGCTCGCCTCGCCAACGCCGGTCACACCGTCAAGGTGCTGACGCGCCACCGCCACCGTCACCGCGATTTGCTCGTCCTGCCGCTGCTCGAGCTCGTCGAGGCGGACGTGCACGATCCGGCGACGTTGACGCGCGAATTTCAGGGGTGCGACGTGGTGATCAATCTGGTGGGCGTGCTCAACGAGCTGGGCGGGAGCCACCGCTTCGCCATCGCGCACGTGGAGCTCGCCAAAAAGGTCGTTGCGGCCTGCCGCGATGCGGGCGTTGCCCGCCTGCTGCACATGAGTTCACTCAACACGGCCCCCGACGCGCCGAGCAACTACCTGAAAAGCAAGGGAGAAGCGGAGAATCACGTGCACGACGTGGGCGGCCGGTTCATGGCGGTGACGAGCTTCCGGCCGTCGGTCATCTTCGGACCGGGCGACGGGTTTCTGAACCTGTTCGCGGACTTGCTCAGGCGCATCCCATTTGCCTTGCCACTCGCCTGCCCGAATGCGCGCTTTGCGCCGGTCTACGTGGGTGACGTCGCGGATGCGTTTGTCAACGCCATCGACGACGCGAGTACGGTCGGCAAGCGCATCGACCTCTGCGGGCCACAGGTCTACACCCTGCGCGAACTGGTGAGCTACGCCGCGCGACTCACGGGCGTGCGCCGCTGGATCATCGGCCTGCCAGACTGGGCCTCGCGGCTGCAGGCCCATGTGATGGGCCTTGTTCCCGGCAAGCCGTTCACGATCGACAACTACCGCTCCATGCAGGTCGACAGTGTCTGCCCGGGCGGCGGAACCTGCCCAACCGCACTGGAGACGATAGCGCCCCATTACCTCGGAGGCGCCGATCGCAACCTGCGGATGCAGGCACTCAGGGAGACGGTGCGAAGCTGAGCCGGCGTTGGTCCGGGGCGCGACGCAACGCCGCGCCCCATGGTCAGTGGCCGTCGCCCCGCCCGCTCGAGAGGCGATCCATCACGGCGTAGAGCACACCCGAAATCACGAACGTCAGGTGCAGGCCGATCATCCAGGCGATCTGCTTGTCGCTCAGGTTGCCGACGTTCATGAACGTCTTGAGCAGTTCGATCCCCGAAATGGCCACGATCGAGCCGATCACCTTGATCTTCAGGTCGGAAAACCCGATGTGACCCATCCAGTCGGGCCGGTCCTCGTGCTCTTCGATGTCCATCTTGGACACGAAGTTCTCGTAGCCACTGAATATGATGATGATCAGCAGGTTGGCAATCAGCGCGATGTCAACGAGCGACAGCACGCCGATGATGATCTCACCGCCACTCGCGACGGGGACGCTGTAGAAGAGGTTCAGTAGCTCTTTGGCGAACTTGTACAGCAGCACGAGCAGCGCAGACACCAGTCCGAGATACACCGGCGCGAGCAGCCAGCGGGCAAAGAAGATGGCGTTTTCGAAGGCCTTTTCGATTTGCTTCATCGGGAATCGGTTTGCTGAGACAAAGCGCGGATTGTAACGGAATGGGATGACGATTCGGTGATTCGCCAGTCAAACGATCAGCGACAGGTCGCAGGCCCACGCAGTCGCGCGTGCCGGGCGGCTTTGTCCAGCGACTTGAAGGCTGCCATTGCCGCATAGTAGCGCCTGAAATCACCGCCGCAAGCATCGAGCCAGCGCGTGAATTCAGGCACCAGATCCCGATACACCGCCACCGAGGCCAACCGTGCGTTGTTGACGGGCTGCTCAAACCAGCGGTCATAACCAGAGAAGCCGCCCCAGCGCTGCTTGAGCACTGCGTACCGGTCGCGCAAGCCGTCGAGCACCGCGGCCTTGCGAGCTCGCACCTCCGCCTCGGGCAACGCCTGCGCATACAACGCACGGAGCTCATCCGACGTCGCCTTCAGCAGCGCGATGAAATCATCTTTGCGCGAGAGCCACGCCACATACTTGGGCAGGTCCTCGGGCGAGGTCTCCTTAAGCCACTGACGCACCCCCGCCTCGCCGACCACGGTCGCGAATGCCTCGTTGAAGTCCGTATCATGCGGGAAGTACAGCACTTGGTGGGCCAGTTCGTGGAACACGACCTCGGCGGTCAACATCGCGCCGCGATCGACCATCGAGCTGAGCAGCGGGTCGGCAAACCAGCCCAGCGTGGAGTAGGCCTGCACACCCCCGACGAACACTTCGAACCCTTCGGCGCGCAGCGATTCGCCGAAAGCCTGAGCTTCTGCCTCGTCGAAGTATCCCCGGTATGAGACGCATCCTACGACAGGAAAGCACCATTCCTTGGGCCTCAGAGAAAACTCGGGCGCGGCCACGACAGACCAGACGACGTACGGACGCCCGAGCTCGACGAAGCTCTTGTAACTGTCGTTGTCCGGCAGACCCAGCCGCTCCACACCATAACGCCGGATCTCCGCGGCCTGCGCGAGCTGATGGCGGCGCTCGTCGGTGAGCTCGCCGTTGGCCAACAGTGAATCGATCGGCTCACGGCGCGCAATCAGGTCGAGATGCCCGCGCGCACCCTGGTAGTAGTAGCCCAGCGTGCTGCACCCGACGCAAGAGCCGAGCAGCAGCAGGCTCCCGATGCCCAGTAACGACAGTCTCGCACCTAGTCCGATGTTCATGCGTCAACCCCGCGCGGCCTGACCACCACGCAGGACAGTCTAGCAGTCCGTCACCTGCCGTCGACTAACTCAGGTGACCCACGACGCCTGAAGCAGGCCGCGCTGACCTACCGGCCCGACGCAATCGAAGCCACGCCTCAAGGGACAGTTGCGGCTTGCCCGGGTGACGCCGCCGGCACACCTGCGCGACGACCTCAGATTCGTGGACGACCAGGCCGGCCAGCCGAATACTCACCTCGGCCACTGCGCGGCTCACCCGATGGCGCCAGCCGCACGACGCGGCCGACACCGGCCAGGCCGATGCCCGCACGAGCACCACGCGCGGTTTTCGCATCGCAAAGGCGAGCAGCAAGCGCAGCAGTGCAGCGCCGCCAACCGGAGTCGCCACTGTTACGTGTACACACGATGCCTGCCGTACCGCGGACCAGACCTCGAAAACCCGGCGCACCGCAGGCCAGCGCGCACACCCGGTAGCGGCAGGGCTCGCGACTTCAAGCCGTTGAAATGCGGCGATGCCGGCGACCGGGGCGGAGAGCGCCGGTACGGCGTGCCGCGCCGCGGCTCCCGCACCGGCGCCCAATACGCGTGTTGCGACACGATCACGCTGGGCGCCTGATCGCAGGAAGCTCGCAGGTAGCGACACGACTCCGCCAGACGGATTCGCGGAGAGCGCAGCCTTGCGTAGTCCAGCCGAGCTCCACCGTTTAGCGCCTGTCCTTGGCCCATGCAATCCTGAAAATCGCTCTCCCATGTGCCCTCCCGTGTAGTTTTTTCGGGAAAGGCCGATTGCTTTACTCCCAGTCGCACGCGAGCAGCGGAGAGGTGAAGAAAAAATCACAGCTCCTCACCGATTTCCTTAACCCACTGAACTTTCCGACCGGAGAACCAGACGCTGCGTTGCAACGCCGCTTTTTCCGGTATTCATGGAATCAGCGCCCCACTCATTTCCGATGAACGATGCGATTCAATCAGCACTTCCCGCATCAGTATTTATAAATCTCCGAACCTTCACGCCTCGACCATGAAAAACGCCTTCATCGACGCAATGACATGATCGAGCATCGGCCGCGTCAGCCCCGGATAGACACCGATCCAGAACGTGTTGTTCATGATCAGGTCCGAGTTTGTAAGGTCGCCCACCACGCGGTAGTTGCGCCCCTGGAAGTAGGGCTGCCGTATCAGGTTGCCACCGAACAGGTTGCGCGTGCCGATCCGGCTTTCCTGGAGATGGGCCAGCAGCTCGGGGCGCTCGATGGGGCAATCCTCGCGCAGCGTGATGGGGAAGCCGAACCAGGACGGATCGCTGTGGGGCGTGGCCTCCGGCAGGATCAGGAACTCCTCCAGCGGCTTGAGCCCTTCCTTGAGGTAGCGGAAGTTCGCCTTGCGCGCCTAGACGAAACGCTCGACCTTGTCGAGCTGGGCGACACCGACCGAGGCCTGCATGTCCGTGAGCTTGAGGTTGTAGCCCGCGTGTGAGTATGTGTACTTGTGGTCGTAGCCGTGCGGCAGCGCGCCGAGTTGCCAGCCAAAGCGCTTGCCGCAGGTGTTGTCGCAGCCCGGGGCGCAGTAGCAGTCGCGGCCCCAGTCGCGGAAGGACTCCACGATAACCTTGAGCTCATCGTTGTTCGTGAACACCGCCCCGCCCTCGCCCATCATGATGTGATGCGCGGGGTAGAAACTGCAGGTACCCAAATCGCCGAAAGTCCCCACCTTGCGGCCGCGGTAGGTCGTGCCCAGCGTATCGCAGCTGTCTTCGATGACCCACAGATCATGCTTGCGCGCGATTTCCATGACCGTGTCGAGATCGAAAGGGTTGCCCAGGGTGTGCGCGACCATGATGGCGCGCGTGCGGGGCGAGATGGCGTCTTCAATGCGCTCGGCCTTGATGTTATAGGGGCTATCCGATTTCCGTGATTGAAATGCCGTGTCGTGAGATTATTGCTGTCTTGTGGAAAAAGGTGTTATGTGATGGACGTGACCACCATGTATTGCTATCATAAAGCCGTGTTCAAGTATTGATGGAGTGCCGCAACATGACTCTCTTTGATTCTCTTGGCTTCCGTTGGGACAGATAGGCAGTGCCGACTTTCGCTCCGACTCATCCGCTTGAGCGTGTTTGCTTACCGTTCCACAA